>JBAZQZ010000056.1:0-2521 GCA_041663205.1 Candidatus Altimarinota bacterium | reverse complement strand
AATTGTGAAACAGGATTTTTTGATTTAATTATTTCCGATGAATGCCATCGTTCAATATACGGCGAATGGAAAGCAGTTTTGTCGCATTTTGATGCCGTCCAAATAGGTTTGACCGCTACACCCGCAAAATTTACAAAAAGGAATACTGCCGAATATTTTGGCGAGCCAATATTTAAATATGATATAAAACAAGGTATTCAAGCCGGCCATTTGGCGACTTATCGAATAAGAAGAATAGAAACGAATGTTGATCGCGACGGTTTGCAATATGACGGCATCGATTATAAGCCTTCAGATCTTGAAAGAAAGGTAAATGTGCCGGACAGAAATAAAAAGATTATTGAGGAATATAAAAAACACGCAAAACCTGGTCAGAAAGCAATAGTTTTTGCAGTTAGCATTAAACATGCCAACCAAATTTGCGAATTTTTTAACGAAAAATATCCTGAATTTAGCAATAATGGTCAAAAATTTGCACAGGTGATAACTTCACAAAGCGAAAATACAAATGAATTAATGAAAAAATTTAAAAATGAATCATTCCCCAAAATTGCATGCACAGTTGATATGTTAACTACTGGATTTGATGCACCTAAGGTTGAGGCATTGTTGATGGCGCGGCCGACAAAATCCTCTATGCTTTATGAACAGATGAGGGGGCGTGGAACAAGGTTGTGCCAAGAAATTGGAAAAGAATATTTTACTATTTTTGATTATGTTGGAAATACAGAAGCTTTTGGCGACCAAGAACCTGATGCTGTTGGTTATACTGGCGATGTCCAATTTATGGGTAAAGAAAAATCGGACGAAGGAGAGAAAAAACCAAAACAAGAAATGGTTATTGCTGAGGATGTTTTAACAACTGTAATTCGCCATGAATATGTCGAGGTCGGTCCAAGTGGTGATAAAATTCCAGTGCAAGATTATTGTGTAGAATTTGAGGACAAAGTTAGAGAAGCAGAAAACAAATTTCCTCAAATTTTTAATAAAATAAAGAAGCATATATCGCTGACAGATCAGGAAAATGAAAATCTTAATAGCTTTTTTGATAAACCAAAATATTATTTTACAGAAGATAAATTGCAAGAAGCTTATAATGAGCCATTGGTTGATTTACAAAAATTTATTGAAGTTGCTCTTGGAGTTTCAAAATTTCCTTCAAAAAAAGAGAGGGTTAATAAAGCCTTTGACTCTTGGTTGGCGACTAAAGATTTTAGTATAGAACAACTTGAAATTTTGGAGATACTAAAATCAAGATACATGGCAGGCGAGAAAGTAAATATAGAAGATTTTTCACGCCCTCCCTTAAATTCAAAGGGTGGGTTTATTTACGCAAAAGAAGTTTTTGGTGATAATGATTTATTAAAAATAGTAGACGATTTAAATAATGGTGTATTTTTATAAAAAATTATGACATTGCAAGATTTAAAGCCAAAAATTTGGTCTGCCTGTGATGTTTTAAGGTCGCAAGGATTTCATATAACTGATTATATGGAGCAGATTACATATTTGATGTTTTTGAAAAATTTAGACGAAAAGGAAGAAAATGACAAAGAGCTTGATAAAGCTTTAGGTCGAGAGCACAAGCCGTTATTTGATGACGAAAAATTTTATTGGAAAAATTGGACTCAAAAAAGCGGCCGTCCGCTTGTTAAGTTTGTAAAAAACGATTTATTTTCTAAATTAACCGATATAAATGGGCGTAATCCAATCGTTAAAAAAATATTTAAAGATGCGGTTTTTACAATTGAAGAACCGCAAGCGTTTAAAAAAGTGATTGGAATAATTGATAGTATTCAATTTTATAAACAGCCGATTGATGTAAAGGGCGCTACTTATGAATTTCTATTGTCAAAATTGGCTGAAGCCGGAGCTGCGGGAGAATTTTTTACACCAAGGCACATTATAAGAGCTATGGTTGAAATAGTCGATCCAAAAATCGGGGAAACTATTTGTGATCCAGCCATGGGAACAGGTGGATTTTTAATTGGTGCGCTTAATCACATTCTTGAGTCAAATGGTGATGGATATGGGGACGGTAGAAATTTAACAAATGAACAATTTGCTTTTTTGCATGACGAAACCTTTTTTGGATATGAACAGAATCGAAGAACATATAGAATGGCTTTGATGAATATGTATTTACATGGAGCAAACAATCCAAAGTTAGAAAGGATAAATACCTTAGGAGATGGCACACATACCGAAAGAAAGTATGACGTTATTTTTGCCAATCCTCCGTATGGTGGAAAAATCGATAATGTTCGTGGTAATTTTACAATTGCAACTAATAAAACCGAACTTCTGTTTTTGCAACACATCGTCCAAACCTTAAAAGAAGGTGGTCGCGCCGGTGTCATTTTGCCGGAAGGCGTGATGTTCCAGAGTGGAGCGGCTCAAAAAATAAGAGAAATATTATTAAACCAATGTGAAACTTTTACAGTCGTTTCAATGCCAGCTGGAATTTTTCAGCCATATACCGGAGTAAAAACTGATTTATTATTTTTCAAAAAAGGTTTAG
>JBAZQZ010000055.1:0-2576 GCA_041663205.1 Candidatus Altimarinota bacterium | reverse complement strand
CTCGGGGAGAGAAGTCCCTCGGTAAGTTTCGAAATGAGTTATTTAATTTTAAGAAGGTGCTTTGTCCGGAGTTTACCCGGCATATTATTAATATACACCAGATCAGTATAATCCGTCAAGAGTGTAAATAAAATTGCTATTGACACTATAAATCATTTGTAGTAGACTATAGTTGAGGCCAGAAAATTATAAATAAAAACCATTTTAATTATCCATTTAATCTTATGAACAAAAACCAGCAAAAAATCGTTGAATTAGCCAAAAAAAAGGATATTTCCAAGATGGGCTTTAGGGAAATAGGTCGCGAGCTCGGCATCCCAAATCCACAAACGGTTATTTACCACTTGGAACAATTAAAAAAGAAAGGGCGTATATATTTTGACACAAAGAAAAGACAAAGAGTATCCAAGCCCAAAGCCTTTGTTGTGGATAACTTTTTTAGTATCCCCGCCGTCGGATCGGCCAATTGCGGTCCGGCTTTGGAATTAGCCCAGGAAGATATTCAGGGCTATTTAAAAATTTCTAAGAAAGCTATTAAGAGATCAAAACCAGATGGTTTGATTGCCGTTCGAGCCGTCGGCGAATCGTTAAATAAGGCGAAAATAGAGGGCGACAATATTGAGAACGGAGATTATGTAATTGTTGATTGTAAACAACGGCCGAATAACGGAGACTATGTCTTGTCCATCATTGAAGGGGCCGCTAATTTTAAGAAATTTTTTAAGGATGAAAAAAAACACGAGATTCGTCTTGTATCAGAATCAACCATAGACATGCCGCCGATTATTTTGCACGAAGAAGATCTGGAGACTTCCGGATATTTGGTTAACGGCGTGGTCATCAGAGTTATTAAAAATTAATTTAAAATAGTATGAGCAAAAAAAATTTTCATAGCGTTCCTTGGGATGGCGATTGGGCGGTCAAAAAAGAAAAAGTTGACAAGCCAATCTCGGTCCACAGGACGCAAGCGGCAGCAGAAGATAGAACTCGTATCCTTGCCAAAAGGGCTGAAGTCGAGGCCGTGTACCATAACAGGCAGGGAGCTATAAAAGATAAGGACAGTTTCGGAAACGATGATTGCCCGCCGAAAGATAAAAAGTATTGAATATAATTATGGATGTAATTAGCCAAATAACTTCGCCAGAATTTTTTTCTCAGTTTTGTAAAACTCTGCTGGCAGCCGCGTATAAAGATTTTCTAACTATTGACGACAGCGGCGGCGACGCCGGTAATGATGGGTATTCTGAGAGTCAAGAGATGCTCTTTCAATTTTACTGTCCCGAAAAACCAGAGAAGGCTAACGCCTCCGTCTACAAATATAAAATTAAACAGGACTTAGATAAAGCAAAGAAGCTTATCGATTCTGGCAAATACAAAATTAGGGATTGGATATTTGTTACCCCGCGTGATCTCACGGAGCCAGTCCATACTTATCTTCGCACCGAAGCAACTTCGAGGGGTATGAATGGCATCTCTTGGGCCAGCCCAAAGCTCACTGAACTTTTTGCTAAACACTCCCATCTGCGAAGCCAATTTCCAGATTTAATTCAGCCTGATATTGAAAAACAGATTGGAGGAATTGCGGAACGTTTAGATATAGCGGACGATATGAAGAAGGAATACCGTACAAAATTGGAACAGGGCTACCAGAGGAGAATTGACCAGGCAAGGCAGAAGCTAGATCAAGAGAAAAATGAGACGGCAAAAAAGGAGTACGAGCTTATCCTGAACGACCTTAGCTCTGAGACCGAGAAAATTGACCCCCATATTTATTTCCGAGTTTTTAATAATTTAGGCGTTTGCGAACTCAACCTTGGGAACCCCGAGAAGGCCGCTGAGCTCTTTGAAAAAGCATATGCGGCAGAACCCGATTTGCCGATGGCTATTTGTAAATATGCCTTATCAAAACTCTTGAGGGGAGTCCCGGCCGAAGGCCTACCCATCATTGAAAAATTATTAAAAAAGTATCCCACAGATGATCAAGTAATAACTACGAAAGCTAACATTCTGCACGGTTTGAGGCAATATACTGTGCTTATTCCCTTCCTAAGGGAAAAGGGCAAGGTTGCATTGGCGCACTGGTATGAGGGATTTGAACGAATGTCAAAGAGTGATTACGATGGGGCTATTTCGTCTTTTGAGAATGTCGTCTGCTTGGAGCCTAAAAATGTCCGCGCCCTCATGTTGGTTGCTCAGAATGTAATGGTCGGCACGCGCGAGGCCGTAAGGGATAACCCATTTCCTCCTGATAAAATCCCTAAAGGTATAGCCAATAAATTTTATCGGGCTACTGAATGTCTAAAGGAAGCCATCCGACTCCTGAAAGATATGGAGCAAAAGGAGGATTTAGAAATAGCTTACGCAAATCTTTCCGGATGTTACGTGGCGCTTGGTTTGTACGAGGAATCTATCGCCTCCGCAGAAGAAGCCGCTGTTATTGACCCCAAGTCTGCAGTCCCGTTTTTAAATAAGGGTCTTGCCCAACTAAAATTAGGACGACACCAGGACGCGATAAAAAATTTTCAAACCTATAAGGGTTTAGGCGGTGGTGATATTGAAGTGGAAAGGCACATAGC
>JBAZQZ010000054.1:0-2844 GCA_041663205.1 Candidatus Altimarinota bacterium | reverse complement strand
CATTTCAGACGCCAGCGTCATGCCGACCACATCCGCGAATTTAGACATCATCCTTATTTCCGCCGGCGTTTCAAGTCTTGGTCCAGTAGTCTGGAAATAGACACCGCGAGCGCGGACAGAAATTTTTAGCTCCTTGGCTGTCCTTATGATATCGCGCCTAATATTTTCAGAAAACTTAGGGGTGATATGAAAAATTTCACTATCAAAAAACGTCGGGATATTCCAAAAACCGATGAAATCATCAGGAATCATGATACTGGGGACTCTCAAGGAGCGCTTCAATGCTCCAGATGAGTTGAGCGAAATTATCCTTTGGACGCCCAAATCAGAAATTGCCTGGATATATCCTTTATAATTCAACGCATGAGGAGGAAGCCCGCCTTCATGTCGCTGGATGAAAAAAATATCTTTATGGCGATATAAGGAAACTTTCCCAAATTTATTTTTCACGGAAATCTTTTTGAAACCGCTGAATATTTCTGAGTTAAGCAGGCTTGTCCCCCCGATAAAACAAATTTTCATATATTTAATCTTATTTAAACAAACTCAGAAGCATTCAGCAAGTAGCAAAAATATCTATAATATTTTAAAAACATACCCGAAGTGAAATGAGAGGCATCATAATGATGCCGTTCTCTTGAATTTAACTCGCGTAAATGCTAGACTGCGGGTGAGAAGATGGGATTATTTTTCACATTTTACATTTAACTTTCACTCTTATGTCAGGACACTCACATTGGGCGGGAATAAAACAACGAAAGGGCGTCAATGACGCTAAGCGAGCCAAGGTTTTTACCAAGCTGGCTAAGCCCATCACCATCGCCGCGCGCGAAGGCGACGGAAATCCGAACACCAACTTCAAACTCAGAATGGCCATCGATAAAGCCAAAGAATTTAATATGCCCAAAGAAAACATCGACCGAGCGGTGAAGCGCGGAACCGGAGAACTTAAGGGCGCGGAGATCGTGGAAGTTCTGTATGAAGCTATGGGGCCGGGAAATATCATGATGCTGATCCACGCCACTACCGACAACCGCAACCGGACCGTCTCAGAGATCAAAACCATCCTCACCAAGACTGGCGGGAAAATGGGAGAGATGGGCAGTTCTATGTGGAACTTTGAACAAGCCGGGAGCCTTATCATTGATACCAAGGGGAAAAACGCGGAAGAACTGGAGCTACTGGCGATTGAGGCTGGCGCCAAAGACATGAAAAACGACAAGGAAACCTTCATTATTTTCACCGAACCCAAAGATCTGCAAAAGGTCCAGGGCGAGCTGGAAAAAGAAAAGCTAAAAATATTGGAGTCGGGGCTGGTCTATATCCCCAAAACGACCGCTTCTATTGATGAAAACACCCGTTTGGATTATGAGAAGCTATTGGAACAGCTAGACGACCAGGAAGATGTGGATGAAATTTATGACACCTTATAATCTGCGCGTCCTTGGGATAGACCCAGGGACAGCTACCACCGGCTGGGCGATAATTTCCGAAAAAAATGGCGAGTTTTCAGCTGAAGCTTATGGATGCATCGAAACCAAAAAGGGCAGGAGCGACGAAGAAAGAATTTTGGAGATTGCCAAGGACTTGAAAAAAATAATTTCAAAATATAATCCGCAGGAAGCCGCCATCGAAAAGCTCTTTTTCTTCAAAAATCAAAAGACTATCATTGAAGTGGCCCAATCCCGGGGCGCTCTGCTCTTGACACTTAGCCAGAATAAGGTTAAAATATCCAGTTATACTCCTCTTCAAGTGAAGCAGGCGTTGACAGGATATGGAAGAGCCGAAAAGAAACAGGTCCAACTGATGACCCAAAGCATCCTGCGGCTAAAGTGCCTGCCCAAGCCAGATGATGTGGCCGACGCCATCGCTATCGCCATCTGCCATCTAAACAGCCGGAAGTTAAATAGTTTAAAATAATTTTATGGAAATCAGCATCAGCCCGATTATAAATTTTTTTATCCAGGAAGGCGTTCCTTTTGAAACGGTCATCCTAATTTTGATGCTGCCGATCATCGCCACCTTCATCGCCTTTCTCCGACAGGTAGTCGGGGTCAAAGCTTTTGGAATCTACACTCCCCTTATAATAACTTTTGCTTTCTTGGCTACCAATGGAGTCAAATACGGAATCGCTATTTTTGTGGCTGTGATTTTTATCGGCATGCTCATGCGCTTCGTCCTGAAGCCATTCCGGCTTCTCTATCTACCGCGCGTCGCTATAATGCTCACCGTGGTCGCCATCTTGATCTTGGCGATGCTGACGCTCGGAGGAAACTTGCACCGAACAGGACTAGCTTCCGTCTCTATCTTCCCCATCCTCATAATGATAACCATCGTAGAAAAATTTGTAGCGGTCCAGATCGAAAAAGGCAACAAAGCTGCCCTAAAACTGGCTCTGGAAACTTTGCTAATTTCCATCCTGGGCTATTTCATCGCCAGCTCGCGGACACTGGTCAGTTTCGTAGCGGCCTATCCCTGGATCATTCTCCTGACTATCCCGATAAACATTCTTTTTGGAAGATGGACAGGGTTGAGAATCAGCGAGTATATGCGATTTAAGGAAGTCATAAAAAAAATATAAACTATTTATGCTCAGCTATATCAGAAAAGGCCGGAAGCTTCTTGGCATGAACGCCAGAAATCTTGGCTATATACGGCCATGCAACTTATCCGAAGCCAAAAAAATGGCTGACGATAAGCTTCTTTGCAAAAGAACCCTGAAAAAAAACGGGATTGCTGTTTCTGATCTTATCGCTAAAATCAGGTCTCATGAAGAATTGGAAAATTTTGATTGGAGCCTTCTTCCTGAAAGTTTTGCCCTGAAACCGAACCGGGGCTTTGGAG
>JBAZQZ010000053.1:0-3205 GCA_041663205.1 Candidatus Altimarinota bacterium | reverse complement strand
TTTAAAACATTGCCGGCGCTATATGAGAATTGATTGATTACTTCTTGGCCGCGGCGCGAAGTCGTATTGGCTAAAGCCAGGAGGCGCGACATAGGCGAAGGCCCTGCCTGCGCAGGCAGGCCGGTTGCGGCTTCAGCCGCTCCGGCGACCCGGCCTTGATTTTCTTTTACCCGCGCTCGCTCCCCCCGCAAAGAGGAATTTAGGGGATTTAACTTATCCTTTGCCAAATAGGCTACCTCGCCCATTGAGGCGCCCTGATAATTTATGAAACCGGTTAACATCGCTAGGCTCTGTCGGCTTATCCGAGTGGCTTTGCCGGGCAAAAGCCCCGCGGCCAGCTTTAAATTAATCGTCGGCCGAGCCAGTTGCTCGTTCCAAAAACCGGCAATGAACGAAACCTGGTTTTTTATGGCACCCAATCTCGCGGCTAAAATTTGGTTGCGCCGGCTAAAATCATCTTCAAAACTCAGGCTGGCCGCGCTGACGTTATCGGCCAGGCGAACCAGAAAATTATCCAGCGAAGATTTGGTTTTTACGGCTATGCCCCGGCCCGGGATTATCACGCCCGGCTGTTCCGGCATTTTTTTTACCCCGTTAAATACGCGAAGCGCCCCAATCGCGAATTGGGATTTAACGGGGTTAACTTTTTCACCTGCCTGTTCGACTCGAGCTAAATATTTTGATTTTAAGGCGCTGTCGGCTAAGCCCTTAAATTGAGCCGCCACGCTACCGGCGGTGCGTTTAGCCATCCGGCTAAAGTCGGCCGCGGCGCCGGGCGCGAAATGATTTAAAGCCGTTATGGCTAAAACTATGGCGATGGCAACGGCCGCGGTTTTTAACTGCCGGGGTTTAAACGTCAGAGCCTGCTTAACTTTCTCCTTCGCAGCCGCTATTGTCATGGCCGGCGACCTCGCCTTATAGTTAAGCGACGCAACAAACCTCTGTAATGTCATTGCGAGCGCCTTTAGCCCCGGGCTTGATCCGGGGGAAGCAATCTCACGTATGGCTTGTTTAGGCAAAGGCCTATTGTCCGTTAGATTGCTTCGGCCGCTAGCGCTCCCTCGCAATGACAGAATATTTTTTAATATTCTTAAAACCGCTCGGGCGATTAAAGCCGCAAAAAAACTAACTCCGCCGGCTAAGCTTTTTAAAGCATTGGAGAGCGAGGTTAGTTTTTCTTTGTTGGCTTCGGCTTTAGCTTTACCGGCGGCAACGCTTTGCTGTTTTAAAAAATCTTTGGCTTCTCGATTTAAATTTTCCCGCAGTTTGATTTGCAGCCTGATTTCCGGCTCAACGAAGTCGGCGATGAATCTGGCTTCCGGCGAAGCGATATTATTATTTAAAATTTCCGCCAAATCTTTTTCTTCCGGTTCCTCTATCGCGCTTTCTATCGCGGACAACTCAAACTCAGCATTGTCATTGCGAGGAGCTTCGCCATCGGGCAAAAGCGACGAAGCAATCTCCGGTTGTCTAGTAACAATTTTTTCTGCTCCGCTTAACACCTCGCCAGCATTCACGACAACAGCATCGTCATCGCGGACCTGATCCGCAATCCATTTCCTTGCTTCATCTTTTTCCTGCTTATTTTTTTCTTTGGCCTGAACCTCTAATTTCTCCTTAATCGCCCGCTCGACCAAGTTATCAATTTGGCTCTTTAATTTGGCCGAGGCCATAGACTCGGAAACTTTATTTAGCTCATTCATGTCCCCTCTCGAAAGGGGGGTTAGGGGGGTTAAAGATAGCTCTTTAGCCACTTCCGGCGCCAATCTTTTTTCGTCCCTGGCGTGAAGCTCTAAATACTGATCCATCCACTCCTCTGTCGAGTAGTATTTATTGCCGATTTTTTTAGCCTTTAATTTCTTTCTTTGCACCAGGATAGAAACATAGCCAAAGCTATAAGAACTAGCTTCGGCTATCCTCTTTAGAGGTATTAGTTTTTTATAATTATCCGATTGTAATCGACGCATGGGGATGTATCGTTTTTTGAGCTTACTTTTTATTTTGTTCAGCTCGAGAACCACATTTATATATTTGTTTAATTTTAGGATAAATTGGTATCTTGCCTTATCAAATGCTTATCAATTTTTTCTAGTTTAATTATAACATAAAAACGTTTAATTTTATAGTATATAATTAAGCAAAAAATCTGAACTATTTTTTGCTCTTTTGGCCTTAAAAATGTTCCGGCCTTTTGCTGTTAGGCTGATTATAGGGTTATAATTTTTAGACTTAGATTAGGCTAAATTTTAAGGCTATTTTTTAGCCTATTTTTTAAAACAACCCGAAAGCAAAAATTATTACATTTAAAAATAAAAAAAAACGCCCGCTCAAAGACGATTTATTAAAACATTTTTCGACCGATTTATCCACAGTTTTATTTTTATGCCATTGTCATTGCGAGGAGCCCGTACTCGGGCGATACGGCAATCTCACGAAGGTTTATTTTAAATTAAAAAGTAAAAAACCGTAATAAAATATTTTTAAATTTAAACTATTTTTTCTGCGTCAATTTTATTTCTTTTGCCGCTTATTATCAACCCTAAAACCAACCAAAAAAACAGCACGCCGAAATGCAAACTCCAGGTCCAATGGTCAAGCGACATGGCAACAATCAGAGCGATTAAAATTGCCGCTAAATTTTCGTTATCAGAAAACTCTAGACACCTTGTCATCGCGGGCTTGACCCGCAATCCAGAAACTCGGTTCTCGCAACCAAACTGGATTCCGGCTCGGCGGCCGGAATGACAAAATAAATTGTTGCTCGCGATAATAAATATCAACCCGATAAAAAATAATAATCCAACTATTCCGATCTCGCTCAGCACCAGCATAAACACATTATGCGCCGGCTGGTAATAGAAACTATTTTGTTTCGGCGCTTGCCTATTTAGCGCCAAAGTATAGTTGCCTAAACCTACTCCAATCGCCCAATTATTTTTTATCATCTGCCATGATTCTTGATACGAGACCAACCTTTCTGAAGTTGATTTTTCTTCCAGCCTGCCTTCCCCGCCTAGGCGCGAAGTTATTAAATTTTGATATTGATTAAATAAAATAAACAGCAAAATTCCCATGACTAAAATAATTTCGGCTAAATTTCTTTGTTGTTTTAAATTTTTGCCAACAACCGCCAAAGCCATCATTACAATTAAACCGCCCGCCAGTCCAAGCCAGGCCGACCGCGAAAAGCTGAAAAACAAAGCCA
>JBAZQZ010000052.1:1862-3579 GCA_041663205.1 Candidatus Altimarinota bacterium | reverse complement strand
GAGGAAGCATTGAAAAAAGATCCCGATTTGATGAATGTATCTTTGATGAATTTTGCGATGCTGTTTGCAGATGTCGCAGGAAGTGAAAGAGACAGGTATGCAGCCGGAATTTTGGGACGCACTTTGGAATTTGACGTTTCAGCCCGCAGGATGAAAAAGAGATTTGAAGAAGTGTTTAAAGACAAAAAAATGGGACTTGAGACGACCGGAAAGACTATTAAAGAGGGCGTTTCGGGAGTTTTTGGAGCACAAGTCATGGATTTTCCTTTGGCTGTAAGAGAGAACGGTGTGAATAAAACATACGTTGTTTTCTCTCTTTACGATTATGAAAAGTCAAACGGAAGCCCAAACGCCGCGACCGATACTTTGGCCGAAATTCCTTTTGAAGGAAATGCGGACGGGCAAGTTGAAAGATTGAAAAATGCCATAATCGGCAGATTTACAAAGGTTGTTGATGTATTGAAGGGGTCGGCTAAGGCTAAAGAATCTTTGGAATGGCCACTTGTCCCTGTCGAATATAAGGACGGGAAATTTGTTTCCACTTTGACTGTAAAAGAGGGTTCTTTGCTGGGAAAAGCCGAAACAACGCCGGTATTTTTGAAAATTTCAAAAGACGGTTCATCCGTCGAAGTATATAAGAAGGAGAGCGGTGAACTCATCCTAAATCTTGACAGTAGCGCAGACGAAGCCAAGATTTACGGAAATCTTGTGATGGCCGGATTAGGTCAGCAAGAAAACATGAAGCCTTTCTTCTACTTTTATAAAGCGAAGAAGCTTGTGTTCAAGGGGGAAGATAAAGAAAATGGAACATTCACGGTTGCCGTCGGAGACAGTAAGACCGAAGTCAAATTTAAACTTGTAAAAGTGGCGGGAAATTCGAGTTATGTTCTTGCTGAAAACGAAGAAAAGAGAATATTTGCCAGTGGGAATTACAAATTCTTGAGAGAACTTGCGGAAAATGTTGTCGGTGAAAACAAAGATTTGAAGATCGCCACCGAAGAATTCGGCAAAGTTTTGGAATCCGTTCCGGAAGATTATCTATTTAATTTAGCTAAAAATGTTCCGGGTTGGTTTAAAAACGCCACTGCGGACAAATGGTTCAGAGGAATTTCTCTCGAGCATTTTTCGGGAGCTATTCAAAAAAATTACACAAAGGCAATGGTTTCCGCTCAATCCGAATTTTTGATTTCGGGAATTGTTTCAGGGCTTGCAGGAGCCGGAAATCTTGATGCCGCTTCTGCTGTTATAAATGAGGAAGCTAATTCTATAAAGAAATCAGCCGAGAAACTTAATGGATTGAGGATTGAATTGTCCAATATTAATGAAAACGGCGAACGAGTCGGAAAACAGATGTCCGCCGAGGAATTCGAAAAAAAGATTTTGGCCGGGGTTTCCAGACTTTCGGTCAAGAGCGCGACTTATTCGCTATGGTACGAGAAATTCTCGACTTCTATTTTCAGGAAATATGGAAAACTGAAGGAGGGGGATGTAGCGAAAGCGGCGAAAATCGTGAGCGTGTTTGCGGCTTATACGCATGGAATTGACGATCCGGCTTTGGACGGCGCGGACGTGACCGTCGGAAGTGATATTTATCTGAAACATGCGAAATATGCGAATTATGTCACTGAACAAATGTTGGCAAAATTGGTCGACGTGAAAGACGACGTGCCTCCACTTGGCGATTTCTGGAGAATCGACAGTTTTGAGACTTTTGAGG
>JBAZQZ010000052.1:0-1852 GCA_041663205.1 Candidatus Altimarinota bacterium | reverse complement strand
AAAAGAAATATGACAGTAAAGGTCTTGTTTCGGTAGACGAGGAGGGAAAGAGTGTAAAACAGGAAATGTTGGTTGAACTTGAGGCAATGAAGATGGGCAAGGACTATGTGACATTTGATGCGTGGCTGGCGATGAGTGCGGCGGAGAGGGAGGCGAATACGAAGCCTTTGTCGCTTCCTCGTCCTCTTGTATCGGATATGAATAGCGCTGGAGAAAAAGAATATTTTATTAACCTGAATTTTGTAACTCCTGAGGAGTGGGCGAAATTTAGGGAACTTGTAAATGAGGAGGGGCTTGCTCCAGAGAGGTTGGCTATGTCTGACATAGAATTTCAATATATGAAATCTATGCGTAAGAAAATCGAGGGACTAAAACGTGAATTTCCTGAGGAATATGTTGTTGACGCCTTTACCAGCTTAGAGGAAAAGCAATATTACCTTCGCTTGGATGATTCTGTCATAAGGGCTGTCGGAGATAGAAATCCCCCTTCTGGACCATTTGAATTCAAATATCATCCATATTGCAGGGTCATTCACGATGTTTCCGCCATAGAGAAAGAAATAATGGAAAAGACCGGAGGCGGAGTTGCCACCACGACTATTCAGCAAGAAGTTATAAATGCCAAGGTTAATAGCGTCATAGAATCCAGAATACTTGATGATATCAACTTTGACACTTATTTCGAAACTAAATCTATTTCCACTAAAGTCAGGGAATTTTGGAATGCCATAAAAGATAAAATATCTTAAATATGTTTAAGTACCCAAATAAAAGTTTTTTTAGCCCTAATCGCCTGATTTATCAGGCTCCCGGTGAAAATCCCACTCGTGGTCCTATCGTACCTCCTTCCCTTCCTGTTACTCCTTCGACTCCCGGGGCAATTGCCAGTACAGCGAAAGAGATTTTAACTCCTGTCGGAGAGGGGGTAAAAACTGTTTTTACGATCGCGGCCGATACGTTGAAAATCGGGAATGATGTTCTTAACTATACTTTTAATGGAGTAAAAGGAGTGGCTTTTGAATTCAAAGATTGGATGAATGAGCGTGTCGACATGCCTGAGTATAAAGAATTACAAAATTTTTTCATTAAGGATTCTGCCGGGAATGAGCTTTCCGGAATTTCCGGGGAAGAGTTTGATCCTGTGGTTTGTGAAATTGCCGGTTTCGATATTATGGTAGCTTCTCTGCAACTGAGGATGAAGCAGTTTAAACTCTTTTACGGAGAGATGGCGGCAGAAGAAAACGCTTTGGAAAATGTTGATAATATTAGCATTAAGACAAAAGACGAGAGGAGTTTAGAAGCCGAGGTTAATAGATTGACTGTGGCAGTAGCTAGTGATCCCATAGGTGAGGATGCCAAGGACAGACTTAAGGAAAAACAGGCAGAGCTTGATGAAGTAAGGTCTGTTAATCCGATTCAAAAAAGAAGGCCTATGCCTACATTCAGGAAGGTCAAATTCCCTCCGGGATATGGAAAGATGATCGGGCAGGTTTATTTGGACGGAAATAATTTGCAAGAGCTTGATATAGATAAATATAAGGTGTTTTTGAAAGGATTTCTCGTGTGGTACAGAGACAGAATTAAGATGTTTGAAAAAGAAATCAAAAAGATTGGATATTGGAAAGCCAAGGCTATGCAAAACGCAAAGATAGATGAAGACCAAAAGGCTAGGATAGAAGAAAATAATTTGATAATAAGAGGAATTGTTGAGAATCCTCCCAAGAATCTATTGCCTGATGAACTTAAAGTCGACGGGAAGGCTGCCAAGGTCCCTTATAAAAGTCTTATTAAAAAAACTAAATAAATTATATGACTAGCGAGCAATTAAAATCACGAGAGAATGTTTCCCCCG
>JBAZQZ010000051.1:0-3734 GCA_041663205.1 Candidatus Altimarinota bacterium | reverse complement strand
AAATCAGTTCAATGAAAAGACTAACGAACAATTCGGGAAAGCCATTTCCGAGATGATTTTGAATGAGCCGAAAGGGCTTATTGTCGATTTGAGATATAACGGCGGCGGGTATCTGGATAGTGCCGTGGAGCTTTTGTCTTATCTTTTGCCTGCGGGCACTCCGGCTGTTGAGATTCGTCAACGCGGGAAAGAAAATGACATGATGAAAACGAATGGAAATCCGAAACTGACCAAGGTTCCACTCGTAGTTTTAATCAATGAGGGAAGCGCTTCGGCGTCGGAGATTCTTGCCGGGGCGATACAAGACCAAAAACGTGGGATTGTTATGGGAACAAAGAGTTACGGCAAAGGCAGTGTCCAAGAAGTTGACGGGTTCATTGACGGCTCGAGCATAAGGATGACTATCGCGAAGTGGTTTACGCCTTTGGGCCGCAGTGTTGATAAGGTCGGGCTTACTCCTGACATCGTTGTTGAATTGACGGACTTGGATTTGAAAAATAAAAAAGACACTCAAAAAGATGCCGCCATCAAATATCTTGAGGAGCTACGATGATGTCTTCCGGTAGGGTTTTGTTTTGCATTTTTCGTCGTGTAAAAATAATTATTCCAAATGCAATAAGCGCATAAATGCCACTGAATATAAAAGGCAAGTTTTCTTTTATCTCGAAGATATACCCGGCAAAAATAGGTCCTATTATTGCGCTTAGAGACATTATCGACGAAAGAACACCCATTATTTCCCCTCTTTCGTTTTGGTTTGCCGTGCCGGCTATTTGGCTGTTTAATGTAACTCTTAAAACGGATTGGCTAAAAGTTATCATCACAATCCCGATTAAAAATATCGGTAAAATTTCTATGCCCATTAATAAATATCCTACTGCGAAAGTCGGCATGAGCCAAAGTGTAAGATTCGATTCTTTGAATTTTTTCAGCCAGAAATGTTTTAAGCCAACACCTTGATTTACCGCTATTATAACTCCTGTCGCAGTCATTAAAACTCCCGAGGTAAATGCTCCATATCCAAACGCATGGCTTAAGAATAATGAAAAAACCGAATGCATGCCTATCGCGGCCAGCCCGAAGAAAAACCATATTACGTATGATGGCAAAAGTTCTTTGTTCTTCACTGCTTTTATAAGAGGAATCATCGGATTTAGAGAAAGTTTTTTTGTGGCGTCTATGTTTTTGTTTGTTTCAGGTAAAAAGAAAAATACGAGTATCGAATTTGCGAATGCGAGTATTCCCACAACCCAAAACGGGAATGAATGAGAGACTGAACCAAGTACTCCCCCGATCATCGGCCCGATTATAAACCCTATCCCGAAAATGGCTCCAATGAGCCCTAGATTCTCGGTCCTTTCTTTGTCGTTTTTTGAAATATCAGTCAGATAACTTTGGGCTATCGGTAAATTCCCGGCAGCCATTCCGTCGATGATTCTTCCCAAGAAAAGTATCCAAACTTGGTTTGCCATCGCGAAAACTATCCATCCGATTGCCGTTGATAATATGCTTATGACAAGTACCGGCCTGCGTCCTATTTTGTCTGACAATGCGCCTAAAAACGGGGCGCTTAGAAATGAAAACAATGAAAAAACCGCAAAAAGTGAGGTGATTACAAGAGGATTTGCCCCAAATGATTCAACATAAAATGGCAAAACCGGGATAACGATGCCGATTCCGATTACGTCGACCAATACCGTAAGAGCAATTAGTATTTTTTCTTTTTTCATATAATTTCTTAGCAGATTGAAAACTATCTCTGTCTTCGACAGAGCTATTTTTCAATGGCGGAGACCTGCCTGCCGGTAGGCAGGGGGAGGGATTTACCCCTTCGCTTCGCTGCGGGGTATAAACTTCTCATCCCTACAATGATCAACTTTAAAACTGGCGGAGAGGGAGGGATTCGAACCCTCGCGGGAACTTACGTCCCCCTACAGGTTTAGCAAACCCGCCTCTTCAGCCTCTTGAGTACCTCTCCACTGGGTTTTGCTAGTCAAAAAGCAGAATCACTATATGGAAAACCCCACCTAAAGTCTAGGTGATTTTCTTGTTTTTTTGACTAATCAAAGTTATAAATGTAGCTACTATTTAATAATTTTTTTATGAAAAATTTAAAACTGTTGGTTTTGGGGATGATTATTTCATCTTTTGTTCTTACAGGATGCTCTTCCTCTTCGGAGAAATTGAGTCTCACTCTTGATAATGTTTCGTGGAGAGGAGATAAGTTTTTGAACTTCGATGTTTACCTTGAACGTCCTGATCTTGGCGTAAAGGAGCCCGTAGGCGAGGAGCATGATTTTGGTTCTTCTGGTTTGCCAAAGACTATCAATCCGAGACTTATGTATGTCAGCACTCCTGACGATGAAGGCCCGGAAAGCGGAAACATGTGTAACAGATCAGCGTTTCCTCACAGATGTAGCGTTTATTTGAAAGGCGACGATGTGGAAAAAAGTTCTCATGATTTTCTTGTGAAAATCACTTTTGTGGACGGGACTTATGTTGCGAAAGAGATTTCCGTACCTATGCCTGAAAAACTCGAATTGCCTGCGATTTCCGAACCAAACACGGTGCCAAAACAGGACGAAGCTTTTTTCGTAAAATTCAAAGATGTCGGAGCCGACAAGTATAAAGTGGACGTGAATATGTGCGAACCTTACGGAAATAATGGCATAAATCCATGTCTTGACGGGGCATCTTATCTGATTGAGAGGAGAAGCGGAAAGCTTGTCGCCGCGGAAACCGATGAGTTTTCGAAGTTTGTTATAAACGAAAAAGATGGAGTTGTGGAAGTGAAAAGCGAACTAAAATTAAAGTTTACCGATAGCGTCGAGTATTATGTCACGGCCGAGAAAAGCGGTGAAATCGCCGGTGTAGAGACATTTGTTGATCTTACCGATTCGAAGACTTTTCCGGTGAAATAATCGATTTATTTGTTATCGATCCCGACGGCCTGCGAGATATTCGTTAGGCCGTCTTTTTTTAGAAGTTTTACGAGGCCTTGGTTTATTTCCCCTATTAATTGAGGGCCTTCAAAAATCATACCTGTCATCATTTGTAGCAGTGATGCGCCAAGACGTATTTTTTTGTATGCATCTTTCGCGTCGAATATCCCCCCGCATCCGATTATTATGGCTTTCCCCTGCGTTTTTTTGTAGATGTATTTGATTGTTTCGTTTGACAATTCTTCGACCGGTTTTCCGCTTATTCCGCCGTATTCGACCGGACTTTTTTCGCTGATGTGCGACATCATTTTTTTGTTTGTTCTGTCTTTTGTGAGGTTCGTACAAATGAATCCGTCTATTTTATATTTTTCCGCGATTTTTATTATGTCATCTATTTCCGAGTGTTTCAGGTCCGGGGGCATTTTTAAGAAAATCGGTTTTTCATTTCTGTGTTTTGTAATTTCTTTGAGTAATTTATCGAGAGACTCCGCGTCCGTAAACGGCTGTCCGCCGTGCGCATTCGGGCAGGAGATATTTATCGTCATGTATGACGCGATATCTTTCGTGAGGTTAAAACCTTTGAGATAATCTTTGACTCCTTCCTCCGAAATTGCCGTTCTTTCGCAATTTGTTTTTGCGACACTTATACCGAGAGGGAAATTGAATTTTTCCTGCCTGCCGGCAGGCAGGGCTTTTTTCAGTCTTTGTGAAATTTCATCCGCACCTTTATTATTCAGTCCGTAATATACGATGAGTCCTTGTGATTTTTTAAGTCTCCAAAGTCGCGGTTTC
>JBAZQZ010000050.1:0-4101 GCA_041663205.1 Candidatus Altimarinota bacterium | reverse complement strand
CCGAGTGGGAAATTTTCTTTTGTTGTTTCGGTGATGAAGGACAAGGAAATTTTGCCTATTTTAAGGCAAATTTCGAGGGTTGCGAATAGTGTTGTTTTTACAAATGCGAATAAGGTGAGGGGAGAAAAAAGTGAAAAGTTGAAAAAAGTTTTTGATGAGCTTTTGAGAGCTGACGGACAAAATAAGTCGAAAAGAATTTTGGTGAAAAAAAGTGAAAATCCTATTGTTGCTTTTAAGTTTGCGCTTAAGAATATGAAAAAAGAGGATGTGGTTGTTGTGACCGGATCCTCTTTTCTTGTTTCTGAAATTTTAACTTACAGACTTTAAGCTTTTTTAGCTGATACGCGAGCGGCTTTTCGTACGCGTGCTTTTTCCTTGTTTAATCTGTTTCTTAGCTTGCTTTTTGGTCTTTTCATCCCAACAAGTCCGTGTTTTTTACTTGCATGTGCGTTAGTCATTTTGTTTGCATTTATAAAATTTTCTACAGATAGTTTTTACATTACCACGTACGTTCATGTCAACTACTATTTTTGCTTTTTTTGGCTTAACCGCTTCCAAAAAGTCTTTGAAAATCAGTTCTGTCGCCGTTTCGTGGAATATTTTTACGTTTCTGAATGCGTTTATATAAGTTTTAAAAGATTTTAATTCCAGGCAAACTTTGTTTGGAACGTATGAAATTTCCACTGTCCCAAAATCCGGCCAGTCTGAAAAAGGGCATATGGATGTGTATTCCGGGCTTGAGATTGTTACCCAATGTTCCGAGTCAGACAGTTCTTGAAATTTGAAAGTTAAAAGAGGTGCGATTTTTTTTATCTCTTTTTTTATTTGTTCGGCCGGTTTTTCTATGTAGTCTTTTTTCTCTTTGTATAGCGAAAAAGTTGAATTCATTTTTAGTGTTTTAACGGGTCGGTCATCTCCGCTTCTTTGAATCCTTTTATTCGAAGCAGGCATGCTGGACATTTTTTACATGGTTTCTTTTTGCCTTCGTAGCATGTGTGAGTGTGTGCCAAAAGTTTTAGTCCGTTTAATTCTTTCATTAAATCCACAATGCCCGCTTTTGTTTTCCACATAAGCGGAGTGAATATTCTGAAATTGTGATCCATTGCGAGTTCGATTGTTTTTTCCATGGATTTTACGAAATTTTCGCGACAGTCGGGATAACCACTGTAATCGGCTTGGCAAAAGCCTCCGACAAGATTTTTTATTTTGAGAGATTTTGCGTAAATCGCCGCGGCTGCGAGGAAGATCAGGTTTCTTCCTTCAACGAAAGTTGTTGGCAGTGTGCCGTTTTTTCCGGCTTTGATTGGAACTTTTTTGTCTGTTAATGCGTTTTTTGTAAGTCCTTTGAATATCTCGATTTTGTGTATTTTTAGAGGGATTTTCAAAAGTTTCGCTATTTTTTTCGCGGAATTGATTTCGATGTTGTGTCTTTGCCCGTAATCAAAAGTGATTGCAAAAACTTTTTTGAAATTGTCTTTTGCCCACATCAAACATGTTGTGGAATCTTGGCCTCCCGAAAGGAGAACAACGGCACCGGATTTTTTTTCTTCTTTTTTTGTCATACTTTTTTTTGGTTATTCCATAGCATTATATGCAATCTTGGCGCAAATCCAAAGAGTTCTTTTTTGCATATTTCGATCAGGAATTTGGATTTCTCGATGATTTCTTCTGTTGTTTTGCCCTGAGGCATCAGGAAAACTTTGTTTTTTGGCAGGTGATTATCTCTTATGAATTTTTTTGCTTCTTTTATGTCTTTTTGGTCGTTTATGACGAATTTATAGATTGTTTTTTCTTTTGGAAAAAATTTCAGACTGTTGTATGCGAGGGGATTTTTTATTGCGTTTGATAGTTTCGGGGAACAGTTGAATTTGTTTATGTACTGAGATATGTCAGGTTTTATCGTTCCGTTTGTTTCGATCTCGATAAAATAATTTTTCAATTTTTTCAGCAGGGGAATGAGCTCTTTTTGTTGCAGGAGCGGTTCTCCGCCCGTGATTACAAGATGCTTCGCAGGGAATTTTTTTATTTCTTTGAGGATTTCTGTGGTGGGAATGTTTTTTTCGGAATTTGTGTGAATGTTTTTGTTTATTTTTTGAGAATATGCCGTGTCGCAAAATTTACAACGCAGGTTGCAGCCCTGCAGTCTGAGGAAAACTGCCGGTTGGCCGATTTCTTGGCCTTCTCCTTGTATTGAATAAAATATTTCGCAAACTTGCATGTTTTGGATTGTTCGCTTAGATTTATAACACTTATTCTCTTTTTATGAAAAAGTTTTTGTTTTTTTCTTGCCTGATTGTTCCCGTTTTTTTCTTGTCTGCGTGTTTTTCCGGGCAGGATTTAGGCGGATCGGATGGTGCGAAAAATGTGGTTGATTTGCTTGTAAATTGGCAAAAAACGAAGTTTTATAAAATTGATGACAAAGATTTGAATAAAACTTTTTATTTTGAATATCCTGATTCCGCTGAGGTTTCTTTCATTCGCGGGCGTGGAGTGTTGAAGTATCAAAATTGCAATGTTTCTTTTGGGACAAAGGAAAGGTGGAAGTCGACTATTCAACGTCGAGAAAATGACCAGAGGGAGACAAAAGCGGACGCCGGTCGTGTTTTTGAATCTTTGTCTCGGGATTATGTGCTGGTGGCTTATTCCGCGGATTTAAGAACGTTTGATTATGTTTTTTGGCTTTATGATGAGGGAAAAGAGGTGGGCGGGTGCGAGCGACTTCTTGATAAAATCGCTTATTCTTTTACCGATAAGCCCATGTACGTGAATGAAAAATACGGTTTTACGGTTGTTTTGCCGACTTTGTACAAGGTGGAATATTTGCCTGACGGTAGCGGTGTTTTGTTCAGGGGGTGGTCTGATGGCGATGATTTTGATTTGAAAAAGAACAAGGCGGCGAAGAAGGAACTTGGCGGATATGGCTACGACATCAAGTTTTTCGCTTATGAAAATATGATGAAATATAATTCTTTGGGCGATATGCTGGCCAAAAAATATTCAGGTTTTTCGAAGCAATTTTATGATATTGGCGGGAAAAACGGTGTTTTTGTCGATGAAAATGTGAATGCCACTCGTGCGATAAGGCATTTTTTCGTTTTCAGTGATGATGCCGAGGTTATTTATGAGGCGAGTCTTGATATAGAAAGTTTCCATTATTTTGCGCATGGGAAGGAATTTGAGGATTTTGTGAAAACAGCTCTTGCTATTTATTAAAAAACAGGTAGAATCGCTGAGCATTAATTAAAAAGATTGATATGTCCAGAGTTTGCCAACTTACCGGAAAACACCCAAGCGTGGGGAATAACAGAAGTCATGCTTTGAACGCTACAAAACGTACGTTTTGCCCGAATTTGATCACAAAGAAACTTTTTGATGCAAGTCAGGGGAGGGTTCGCAAAATGAGGATTTCAGCTTCTGCGCTAAGGACTCTTACGAAGACGAAATAAGGCGTGGTTTGATGGTTTTTAGCTTTGGAATCTCGGGAATCGGGTTTTTTGTGGGTGGGCTGGGTTTGTTTGAGTCGGGGTTGTTGTGGTGGATTATTTTTTGTGGGGGCTGGTTTTGGCTTGTCGGGGTTGTTGTGGTGGATTATTTTTTGTGGGAGGCTGGTTTTGGCTTGTCGGGCTTGGTTTTTTGAGTGTACATGTTTTTTGTGTGGATCAAGTTTTGCGTGGATCAAACCTGGTGGGTTTATTTGGCTTACGTAATTCGTGTTTGCGGAGGACGCAAGGTTGTTGTGTTTCGTTTTCAGCAGGCTTTTCTTCGTATCTCTATGTAGTCTGCGTCCGCGCTGTGTGCGAGTTCGTGATGCGCTTTACAGAGCGGCGCGAGGTAGTGCGGGTTATGGCTTGGTGTGGCTGAGAATCTGCGGACGTGATGGATTTGGGTTGAAGGTTTTTGGCAATTTTGGACGGAACATTTTGTGCCGTGTTCGAGGTAGAGGATTTTTTTGACGGAGACGGGGATGTGTCTTGATGGCTTGCCGTAGGGTTCTTGACTGATTTCCTCTTTCTTCTGCGCGATTTCTTGTTCACGGGTTTGCAGAAATTCCATAAGTATTGTGTTTATGTCGAGGCCTTTTTGTTGAAGTTCGAGAAGTTT
>JBAZQZ010000049.1:0-4144 GCA_041663205.1 Candidatus Altimarinota bacterium | reverse complement strand
TTCGTACTCTTCTTCATTTTTTGGCTTCATGAGGGAGGAGAGAAGGAGAAAGATGAGGGTGATCCAGAGGATCACATATCTGCACCAGACATTGGTTGAGGAGATCCAGAACTGCCACCCGTTTCTGCAGTCGCGGTTGATGAAGAGAAAGACTGCATAGGTAAAGAAAGCGACCGCGATGCCGCCGCCAAAAAAAGTTTTTTTGCTTTTTCTTTTTGACTGCCGATAATAATAGATAGTCAGGAGTATCTGCAGGACTAACAGCGGCCACCAGAAGCAGGTTTGGCAGGACGTAGCGCCTTCTACCTCACCCTCAGGCTCCGGTTCTGTGGTTACTCCTTCGACGACCCCTGTAGATTCAGGAATGATTTCTTCGACGGCTGGGAAATAGGGGGTTAAGAAATTGCCGAGAACCGTCGGAATCCGAGTGGATAATGATGGAGGATTCCCCCCGCCGGTAGACGTTGAAGAACTATTTGATGTGTTTCCACCTCCACCATCGCTGGTCGTTGTTTCCGTCGTCGTGGATTCATCCTCTCCCTGGAATGAAAAGTTGAGATCAAAAACAGTTTGTTTATTTTGAAATTCATTGCCAACAGTAGGATCCATTGAGACCACATAAGTAAAATCCGCTGTTCCGTTATTTTCAGTAACGGATCCAAGGGAAATCGGTACTGCTATATAAAAGTTGGTGAGCGTCCCTGTCCACAGAGACCCGATTTCTCCGGATTTTTTGATCGTGAGGTTCATCATGTCGCCGAGATTATCCGTATTGACCGCGTTTGTGGTGTTTGTAGTGAGTGACAGGGGTTTGTTTCTGGTGTTTATCATGTGAACGCTTTTTTCCTGACTCAGTCCTGGATACCAGATAGTGGTAGCGGAAAAAAGCGGATCATTGGAGCTTTTTGTACAGTCTCCTCCACAGGTGACCGTCAAATCATACGCATATGCCGGAGACGTCGCATATGTCAAACATAAGAGCGTTAATAAAATTAGCTTCGCAAGGCCTGGCCTTGCGAAGCTAAAAAATTGGGTTGTCGGAGAGAGGGGATGGTTCATAGTTTTTGCTCCAAAATAATCTCGTTATTGTCAGGGTCAGAGAGCGTTACGATGATGTAAATGCTTTTAATCTCCTGATGATAGACGCAGGTGCCTCCCGCCGAACAGGTGCCAAGAAGAATCGAATCTTTTTGGTATACCGGTTGTCCGGTGAGCTCTGCTTTTCCTATCGCTCCCTGTGAACCTTTGTCGGTCTCATAGGAGAGTTCCCAATTGAGAGTAATAAATTTTTGAATATTCGAAGCAGTGAAAGAAATTATGTGTTTACCCGTATCATAGGTGAGTGTGAGAGTCGGCTCTTTGGGAGACGCTGAATCCGTAGCTCTTTTGAGGAAATCATAGACCAGTGGTGCGTTTTCTGACCGGTTTGCCGATCCGGGCGTCCCGAAATCCATGCCCCCGATTCCGTCAAAAAATTCCGTTGTGCTTGCCTGGTCGATACATGGATACCAGTGGATCGGGTTTTCCCCGTTGCCCGGTACCTCAGTCCGCTCCATGGAAGAGTAGTAGGTTCCTGGCTGGATATAAGAGGATGGTGCTCCTGTTCCGTCCCATGCGGTATCTATCAGCATATCTGATGCATCAGTCAGACTGATCCGGAGATTTGTGGTGTTGAGCGTGAGAGCGGGTGCAACGATGGTTGTATTTTTTACATTTGAATCCGCTGCGCTTAATGTACTGATAACCAAAAATCCCCGTGGAGAAATCGTTGTCCCGGTCGGGATCGTGTACATATCCGCATCAGTTACTGGATCGACATATTCTTTCAGTTTCCAATCGGAGAGATCAATCGTCCGGTCAGTCATGTTCCTGAGTTCTAGCCATGCGTCATCGGTCCCGCGGGACGTTTCCCACATGAGTTCATTGATGACGATATCTCCGGGATTATCCGTGGGACCTGCCAGTGTGGAGGCTGAGGTCACGACCATGGGGGATTCGTTTGGCGCTTCATCAAATACTTTGAGTGCAAAAAAGTATGGTGTCCCCGGGTTGAGACCTTCGATAAAAGCGTATTCAGGGGATCCTGCAATAGTTGGCGAGGAAAGAGTTCCGGATTTAGTTGCTTGGTCAAAATTTTCGTCTGTAATAGGGTTCGTGCTGTACCGTAGGTCATAGGAGGCTGCCCGACCGACGACGCCGTCATCACCCGGAGCAGTCCAGGTGAGCGTTACATTATTTTCAGTTACTGATTGAACAGCAAAATCATCAGGAGCTGAGGGACCGGTTGCATCCGTAATGATTTGGGTCGTGTAGATACCGCTATGATTTCCTGCGTTATCTTCGCTGTAATAGTGCAGGGTATGCGGTCCGTTGTCAGGGATGCTGAAAGGTACAGAATATTCCGTGTAGTCAGATGCAGTATCTATTTTGTAGAAAAATGTTTTGATACCTGAACCGCTATCCGAACCGCTCAGCGTATAGGTCGCGTGGGACGGAGCAGCGACAAAATAGGTTGTTATTGCATCGACATAGACCCATGATTGATTATCCGTATCCCCAATATTGCCGGAAGACAGCTGGAGCGCGGTATATGGATGGGTTACCTGGGAAAGCGGGGAGAGGTCATAAGTAAACTGTTGCCAGCCGGTGGAATACAGAGTATCGGAACCCGATACAGGATCCGTCATCCAGCTACTTTGGTGAAAAATATCATTGCCGTTGAGTTTGATAAAAAATCCCGGGTCATCCAGAAGTGTGTCGCGGGTAAAAAAATTATAAGAAAGCGACAGGCTTTTGGCACCGGTTGCAAATGATTGCATGAGCCGGTTTTCCCACGTAAAATTTCCCGTCAGACCATCATTGCCAATCCGCGCCATACCCGTACCGTTTGTAGGGGTAATCGTTGACCCGTCTACAACATCCGATGAAAGGGTTGCGACATCGCCGGCGGTTTTCCAATTATTAAGACCGTTTTCAAATCCGCCGTTTCCGATGGCTTCTTTCACTTCCTTTATCCACGATCCGGTGACGGAGAGAGAGGCAGTGGGAATGGTGCTGTCGTACGAGATAGTACAGGGATCCGACCATTCGGAGACATTCCCTGCTTTATCCCATACCCGGATTTTGTATGTGTGGACACCATTGTCCGCATTAAATACTCCGGAGTATTGTGAAGGAATAACGGTTGTCGTCCAATTTCCTGTACCACCTCCCACTTTCGGATAAATGATATTGTATTCATACCGGTCAATCCCGGATCCACCGCCATCAACTCCATCGTCCCAATCCGCGGTTATGGTATAGCTGTTCGTAACTCCCCCGCAGGATATATCCGGATTATTCCAATGGAGATTAGTGGGTTTGTTTGGAGGAACGAAATCCTTGACGGAAAGAGAGATTTCGGAAACGGATACGGTGTCTTGGTATGCTGCATGGATAACAGAGGATGAAAGGAAGAGGGTAGTAGGAATTCCAATCAGTAAAAATCCGATGAGGATTTTTATATGTATCGATTGTTTATCTTTTTTATCTGTGTCAATGAGAGTGTTCTTGATCCGTTTTTCGACTTCTTCTTCAATGCCTTTTTTTATACTCACGAGTTGGAACAGGATAATAAGAAGAGCGGGTATTCCTATCATGATAATAAAACCGAGAGGTTTCTTCATAAATGCAGCTGCATGACCGAGGAGCGGAATAGTCAGTACATATGACCCTATCACTGATGATTCCTGTACTTCCCAGTTGTCAGGAGCGTTATTATGGTCGCCTTTCGTTTTCAAAACATAGGGATTTTCTTTTTCTATACTATAAATTCTATGGAGAATAATATTTTTTGGATTTTCGGGAGATTTAAACGCGATAATTGCGCCTTTTTTAATCTCCGATTTTTTTATCGGTTTACTGAGGATAATGGAACCAGTTGGAATGATTGGTTCCATAGAGCCGGTAGAGACGATATATGTTCGTGGAGTATTGGTAAACGGAAGCATTGGAGATGCCACAACAAGGAACACGGCAACAAGAAAGCCGAATATCAGCCTTTCAATAAGTATTTTCAGTCGTATGAGCGTGTGTTTTTTCACCATCTGTTTGATTACAGAATATACGATATTCTGTAATCAAGAGGTGGTCAAATTACGGTGTC
>JBAZQZ010000048.1:0-4158 GCA_041663205.1 Candidatus Altimarinota bacterium | reverse complement strand
AGACGGATTCTGGTGCAACCGCGGCCCATTCTATTTGAAGTGTTCTTCCTGCCACTACATACGTCCCTGCAGTTAGCCCCGCGGATATCGCTGTTTCGTCTGTTCCGTTATTGGTTACGTCTTCATAAATCTCTACTGTATATGTCAGTGATGCCCATTCAGGGAAATTTGCAGGAAGTTGTATTGCTAGTGTGTCTCCTTCCGCCCATGTTTGAGCCGCTGTATCTACCGTATATTCTATTTCATATGCTTGTGCTGTTCCGACCGTGGCTGCTCCCAACGTTCCTGCCTCCGTTACCTGGTAAATGCTTACCGCAAACGTGGTTCCTGCACTCATAAGCAGGAAAAGTCCTGTTGCGAGCAAGAGGTTTTGAATAATCCTTTTGATATTCATGTTTTGTTAAGTTAAAAATATTTAAATTTGAGAATTTTTTTCTCTATGTGAAATATTAGTACTGTACGGGCGGAAACGCAAAAGGAGTTTTGATGTTTTGTTTGACAAAAGTCAGGATGCTTTTTTGAGTGTTTTGATTAGTCGGAGTGTTTAAGATAGCTATTAGAGGCCTGTTTATAGGCATTCAGTTTCATATAATTATATTTTTTTATAATTTACTGAAATGATTTGACGAACAAGGCGTGGTAAAAAGTTAACACGAGGATGGGGTTGGTTTAATTCAGGCCAATAAAAACAACCTCAAAGGTACTTTAATTGCATCAAATTCTTTGGAATAACTCAGGCTGTCATCAGAAATAATCAAACTGTATATCGGATTAACTTTTTTCGCCGTCTGTATAATTTGGCGATAATCTTTTTTCCCTGCACAAACTTCAATTATCATTTTTCTATTCCCTATGCCAAGGATAAAATCAGCGCCTCCTTTGGCGCTATCATAGGTGAGTGATTTTCCCGTGTTCTTGTATAGAATTCTGTTGAGATACATTCCAACAAGATCCTCTATAAGTTTTCCTCGTGCATTTTCAGCGGAGATGGTGTTGCCAAGCATCTTGTAATACATCGCTCTAAACGCAGGAGAAGCGAAAAGATATTTTGACGGTTTTCTTATAACGGCAACTTGATTGAGATGTGACCCGTGCGGATATATTCTCTGTAAAATCTCAGTATGCTCCAACGCTTCAAAGATCTCTGCAACTTTTGGCCTACTTATTTCAAAATTCTTTGCGATTGTTAAAAAATTAAAAGCATCCATATCCGCCACCGAATAAAGTATTCCTGAAATTTTTGAAATAATTTCAGACGTAAAACGGCCCGTACTTAAAATATCTCCACTAATCACCCTGTCCAAAGTTTTGTTGATCTGATCATAAACAATGGCTTCATTGTTTGATACGACCATAAATGGCAAAGATCCATAATTCAGGTACTTATCAAACTCATGCCTGGTAACACCCAAATAATATTCATTGGCTTTTTTTTCAAGCTCAACCAGTGTGTCATAAGCTTGCTTGGCCGTTTCCGAGGAGAACAGAGCCTCGCGAATATTGCCGGACAAACCTTTTATCTCAAATTTCTGATTCTTTATTTTCAAATACTCGGTGAAGCTCAAGGGGAACAATTTCTCGTATATCGACCTTCTGGCAATATCTGTATTTCTGTTCATTAACAGGGCGGACGATCCTGTCACAAAAATAAAAACTTTATTTGAACGATCAAAAATGCTTTTTAGTACGATACCCCACTTTGGATCGTATTGTGCTTCATCCAAAAACAATAGTAGAGGTTTATCCAGGGACTCCAAGGATTTCCCGATTAAATCTTCAAAAGTAGAAATTATCTCGTCAAGAGAAACTCCTAAAATCTGACTGGTTTGATCAAGGGAAAGAAAAAGCCTATATACTTCTTTTTCTTTTGCCTCATAAAAAACCTGCGACAAAACAGTCGTTTTTCCTGCGCCCCTAAGCCCCGTGAGAGTAATCCACCTGGCACTTACGTCACCCTTTAAGAAAGCATCTAAATAGCCTTTAATTCTTACAAAAACATTTCTTTGCGGCCTCCGTTTATTTTCTTCATTAAAAACATAGGCTTGTGCCCTAAATTGCGCTTGGGCAATCTGCTCATTCAAGAAATTAATAATTTTTTCCTTTCCGGAAGCCATAAAATAGGTTTAAGCAAATTGATGTCAACTGGAGATTACATCAAATGCCCATTTGTTGTCAACTAGACTTTACATGAAGATTGGCAAGGCACACCACATGGGTCCGCGCTGTGGTTTATTTTTGCAGTAGATTCAGCATTTCGACCACTTCTCCTCTTGTCATTAAGTGGCTTGGATCGAAGTTTGCGGAATTTGTGTCGACGGTGTCTTTTAAGTATTGCGCGTATGGCAGGTACCAAGCGTTGTTTTGATTAACCGGCGTGTCTTCGTAGGGGGCGGACGAGACTATTCCCGTTTCCGCTTTCAGGGTTTTGAGAATTATTTTAACGGCTTCGGCTTTGTTTACGGCTTGTGCCGGCTGGAAAGTGCCATTCGGATAGCCGTCGATGATGCCGATGGTTTTTGCCGTGTAGATGTAGTTTGCGTACCATTCATTGCCGTTGATGTCCGAAAAAATCGGTTCGTTTTGGGCGGGTTGTGCGATTTCCGTGTTTGAATATGCAAGAATTATTTTGAGAAGTTCGGCGCGATTTATCTCATTGTCGCCTTTAAAAGTGCCGTCCGAGTAGCCGGTGATTATATTGTTTTGGTTTACGATTTTTAGTGCCGCGCAGAAGTCGTCCGTGGCGGGGATGTCGGAGAAGGATTGGCAGAGGGAGGACTCAGGAGAAGGAGTGGTGTCGAGAGAGGGAGAAGTTTCGGGTTCAGAGGTTGAAGTTTCAGTTATTGGTGTTGTTGTTTCCGTGGATGGAGTTGTGTCGAGAGGGGCCGCAGGAGTGGCATATTCTATTACATATTTCGTCACAACCAGTGAAACTTCAGCCGTTAAATCGCTGTAGTTTTTGCCATCTGTTGACTTCAGGGCATATTTTACTTTGTCGCCTATCTTTATATCTTTGTCCAAATATTGTTGAGTTCCCTTTAAAATTTCCGTCAAAACTGTTCCTGATATCGAATCATCATTTACTCCTTTGAAAATTTGTATTCTTTGAAGATCCAAATCTGTGGGCTCCGTCCATGAAATCAGCACTCCGGTTTCCTGTCTTTCCAATTTTATATTCGTAGGCATGTCCGGCGCGGTGTTGTCTTCGATATTGCCGGTTAGGACGTAGAGATCATATAAATCATAATATTTACTCCCGTCCGGAAGCGTCACTATGAATTTTGCGGACTGAATCGGCTGGGAATGAAATCCTTCGGCGTAGACTTGTTTTACGACCATCTTTTCACCTTTTGCGAAATTTTTGTCGATCGGGATTACGAGCGTTTTGTCTTCATCTTCAAATGTTATTGCCGGTACTGCTTTCACTTTTCCGCTGTCCACCGCTGTTCCGTAGATTAGTAATTCCGCTTTTGTTCTTTTGCTGTCAAAAATAATTTCTATTGAATCAGGAATTGTGATTTTTAAATTGCCGGCAGTTATGTAGCTTGTTTGAGCGTCATCGGTGATTGAAATTTCTCTGAGTTGAGTCGTTTCGATATTTTGTGCGAAATTTTGATGTTCACCAGAAGAAACTATCGGCAGTGCGTATGCAATATTTGAGAATAGCAGAAATGCCAAGAGCGAAAGAATGAGGTTATTTTTTTTCATAGGAGGTGGGATTATTTTTTTACTTTTTATTTTGTTCTTTTGCTTCTTCACCTTTGAGATAAGTCATTTCTTCGCTCAAGAATGCTCCTTCTTTTTTCCCTTCCTCCGTTCTCGCGAATGTATCCAGTACTCCCTGTGCATCGCTGAATTGTTTATTTTTTACAAGCAAACGTATTGTGTCTTTTAATACTTCGATATTTGTTGTGTTTTTGTTGTACAGTTTTTGCTCGTATGTCAGCGCTTTTTCTATGTCTTCCACTTCTTCGTAGATTGCCGCCAAGTTGTTTAATGTTGCAAAGTCATCCGGAGCCATCGTCAGAGCTTTTTCGTATTCTTCGACCGCTTGTTCATATCTTCCAAGTGCTTGTAATTGGAACGCTTTTTCGAATTGCCATGTGAAATTGTTTGGTTCTTTATCGAGTTTCACTTGGTTGTCTTTCAGCTGTTGTTCGT
>JBAZQZ010000047.1:0-4241 GCA_041663205.1 Candidatus Altimarinota bacterium | reverse complement strand
CGGTGGGGCATCGGGAAAAGCTGTAGGACAAACTATAGATAGTGTCACACAGACCCAAATTATTACGGCAACCGGAACTGGCGTCTTAACATTTACACCAAACACCACTTGGAAGGGAACGATTGCTAATGTGTCTATTCAAGAGGTAACGTCTTCGATATCCCCCGCATTTAATATCCTAGCTGATGGAGGAACAAAACCTATGGAGTTCCGAACAGGGGGGTCAGCAGGGACTAACATATCAATAGGATACAGCGCCGGAAATACATTAATGGGGGATGCGACAAACAATGTTGCACTAGGACCTTACGCTCTTAATTATAACATCACCGGAGATGAAAACGTCGCAATCGGAAGTAACGCCCTTCAATCAAACACAACTGGGATTGGCAACGTAGCTCTTGGGTACACAGCGCTTCAAGACAACATAGATGGATCTTATAACATAGCTTTGGGAGACAAAACACTTCCAAATAACACTACAGGAAGTAAAAACATTGCGCTTGGTAATCAGGCACTTGAAGACAACACAGAAGGTGGGGACAACTTTGCAGCAGGGTTTTGGTCCTTACGCTCAAACACAACAGGAAGTAATAACATCGCGCTTGGACAACAATCGCTTTACGCGAACACGTCCGGTCCACAAAACATTGCAATTGGTGGTCTTTCTCTTATCACGAATACAACCGGAGGGAGCAACCTCGCGATTGGATATTACGCAGGAAGATACCACCAGACTGGGTCAGGAAATGTATTCTTAGGGGACTATGCAGGAAACGGCACCAACACACGAACACTATCAGACAACAATGTAGCGATAGGATATGAAGCAGGTCATAGTTTATCGAGTAACTCAGACAACAACATATTCTTAGGCTACCGATCAGGATACAGCGAGACTGGGTCGAATAAGCTTTACATAGACAATGGTTCTGCCCCCGGAGGAAGTGCCTTCATCTACGGAGATATGAGCTCAGACTTATTAACCTTCAATGCAAATGTAGGAATAGGAAAAACATCTCCTACAGCATGGCTTGATATTGCAGCAGCTACAACAGCTAAACCTTCGATAAGAGTAGCAACAGGTTCTGAACCTTCTTCACCTGTAACAGGTGACATATACAACAATGGAACCATCCTTTACTACTACAACGGAACAGCATGGAAAGATCTTGGCCTTGATACAACAGGTACAGGAACAATCGCAGGCTCCGGTGTTGCAAACCAAGTCTCATTCTTCTCAGGCTCAACTGCCCTATCCGGTTCAAACAATTTATGGTGGGATAATTCTCAAACAAGACTTGGTATCGGAACATCAGGTCCTTTAACCAACCTTGATGTCTCAGGAACTACTTGGCTTAGGGGCTTGTCAGCAAACTCAGGACTATTCGTAAATGAATCGGGAAATGTGGGTATTGGTACCACGGCACCAAGTTCCTTAGTGGACATAGCGTATATGGGTACGGCCGGAGCAAACCTTGACATACTGGAATTAGCCAACACAGTCTACAGCGGCACCCTTACGAATACTACTACATCGATATTATTTAAGCAGAATTTGGGTGACGACAACGCAGATGCCGGTCCTGCAATTTCTGGCAGAATTTCGGTAGGTGCAGAAAACGTCTGGGATATAAACACAGTAGGCAGTCGGGATTCATTTATGTCATTCCAAACTACATATAACGGAACGGTCGCGGAAATGATGAGAATAACAAGCGAGGGATATGTGGGCATTGGAATAACGTCACCTCTGGCCAAGCTTGACGTATCCGGAACAACATGGCTAAGAGGTCTTTCAGCTAACGCGGGGCTATTTATAAACACCAGTGGAAATGTAGGAATAGGAACAACTGCTCCTACTGCCTGGCTAGACATAGCAGCAGCAACAACAGCCAAACCTTCAATCAGAGTAGCAACAGGTGCCGAACCTTCTGCTCCTGTAACAGGAGACGTATACAACAGCGGGACTTCCCTCTTCTACTACAACGGAACAGCCTGGCAGGATCTTGGCCTTGATACAACGGGTACAGGAACAATTGCAGGCTCAGGTGTTGCTAACCAGATATCCTTCTTCTCGAGTTCTACCGCAGTATCAGGGTCCAACAACCTATGGTGGAATAACACAACCGGTAGCTTGGGAATAGGAACGTCAGATCCTACCGCTAAACTTATGCTCGCAGGTTCAGCTGACACCGAGCAATTTGTAATAAGAGCTAACGCTACACAATCAGCTGCAAACCCATTAATACAGCTCCAATCTTCAACCGGGGTGGAGTTGCTGGACATTAGTGCTGACAACACTGCTAACGTCTTTGTAGGTAGACTCGCAGGAAGTGCAAATATTGTGGGCGGAGGCACTAGCGGGCTATACAATACATTTATAGGGTCGTCAGCGGGAGAGCTTAACTCGGGCGGTTACAGTAACACCGCGCTTGGGTACCAGTCTCTCGCATCAAACACTACCGGTAATTCGAATGTAGCCATCGGTTATAAGGCTCTTAACATAAACGGGGTCGGAAACTTTAACACCGCCTTAGGATATAGCGCAGGAAACAACAACTATGATGGGGCTGGTAACTTGTTCCTTGGGTATAAAGCAGGATACTACGAAACAGGTTCAAATAAATTGTACATAGACAATAACTCATCTCCGGGAGGATCTGCATTCATATACGGCGACATGTCATCTGACCTATTAACCTTCAACGCCAACGTAGGAATAGGAAAAACCAACCCCACAGCGTGGTTAGATATCTCAGCTGCAACGACAGCTAAACCTTCTATAAGAGTAGCATCAGGTGCTGAACCTTCCGCTCCTGTAACCGGAGACATCTACAATGACGGTGATCAACTTAAATACTACAACGGTTCCACTTGGCAAGATCTTGGAGCTACAGGAGCGGGTGGCGGTCTTGCAGGCTCAGGAATCGCCAACCAACTAACCTTCTTCACCGGGTCCACAGCTGTGTCAGGGTCTAACAACCTATGGTGGGATTCCGCTCAATCAAGACTAGGTATCGGAACAACAGGCCCCGCGCAAGCTCTCGACGTTGCCGGCGACATACAAATAACTTCGATAGTTCCAAAAATTACTTTCAACGAGACCGACCAAGTTGCGTGGTCTTATGAAATAAACGGAGATCAATGGATTATGAAGCGCTCTGGCTCTGATCGTATGGTCGTAAATAGCGCCGGCAGCCTCATAATGAAGGGGGATATTTCAAACAACGAAGATGCGGTAGTAAGAATGGGAGCAGCCGCAGCCGGATCCTCACTAGTGTTCATAAGCGGCAATACTAATAACGCAGCGTTAACTAGCGCAGGTTATTTCGGAATAGGGACGACAGCTCCTTTGGCATGGCTTGATGTGAAGGCAGCAACAACAGCTGAAGCATCGGTGAGAATAAGAGCAGGAACAGAGCCTTCCTCACCTGCAACAGGTGATATCTACAACGACGGCAATCAACTCTTCTACTACAACGGCTCCGCATGGCAAGATCTTGGCGCTACAAGTGCTGGTGGCTCAGGTATTTCAGGCTCAGGTATTTCAGGGCAAGTAAGCTTTTGGAATGGTACGGATTCACAAACAGGATCTAATAATCTTTGGTGGAATAGTGCAAGCTCGAGACTTGGAATCGGATTTACCAACCCCGTCGCATCGTTTGATGTTGCAGGGACAGCCTGGCTAAGAGGCGCAAATGCTAACCAGGGGCTGTATGTGAAATCAGATGGCAATGTAGGAATCGGAACCACGAATCCTCTAGGTACATTGGACGTTAATGGAAACATTTTGTTAACAGGTACGGGCACTAGATATATCAGCGCTGGGGGGTTATCTCAAGATTTAAATATAGGACCAGGACCAGGAGGACCAACTGCTGGAGGTGGATCCTTGTACTTAGAAGCGGGCTTTACATCTGATTACAATTCAGACGCCGGGGGCGTTACCATTACAGGCGGTCTCAACAGCGGGGGGCAGAATAACGGTGGAAACATAACCATTAATGCAGGCAGTGGGGTAAGCTACGGCAGCATTTATCTCGGTTCCGTGCTGACAGGCGGGAGCGGGAATGGTGTGTCCATCGGCAATGACCTTGGCGTTTCCGGAAGTATTGTCGTCGGTGAACTTCTTACCCTTGACGGCGCGACCTCATCTCGCGCATCAATGAGAATACCAACGGGTACCGAACCTTCCGCACCTGCAACAGGAGACATCTACAACGACGGTAACCAGCTCT
>JBAZQZ010000046.1:0-4244 GCA_041663205.1 Candidatus Altimarinota bacterium | reverse complement strand
TGGCTTGAAAAAATGCTCACGAACAATGAAGAATATTTCTTCGTTTCATTCGTCGGCACACGGGATTTCAACAAAGTCGCCCCGCTGAAAATCTCCCCGGCACCGGACACGCTGATCAGAGTTTTCATGTACTACATGCCGCTAAACAAGCCATTACGAACGGAAAAACAAGACCTCAAGACAATCGACAGAAACGGATTCACAGTAGTTGAATGGGGCGGAACATCATCAGTACCATGGATGGAATAAACAAGAAAAACAATATCTTTAGAAAGAGTGCCTCCGCGGCGCTCTTTCTTTTCGCAATCACAACGATGTTATTTTTCGCTTCCGGATGCACAAAAACTCCAATCACAACAAAAGCGATAATAGTCCCCCATCATCTTCTCGTTGAAAATTATATCGATGATTTTTACAAACAAATTTCCGAAAAAAATCCGAATATTGAAAAAATAATTCTCGTAAGTCCGAATCATTTCGACTTCGGAAACCGCTACATACAGAGCACAACTTCACTCCCGGGAAAAGACGGAAAACAAATAAATCTCGCAAAAAATGAAATCGCAAAACTTTCACAAACCGGCGCATTTTCCATCGAACCGAAATATTTCGAAAAAGAACACGGCATAATAAATGAAATTATTTTCACCAATAAATATTTCCAAAATGCAAAAATAATTCCGATCAGAATAAAAAACGGAACACCAAAAGACCGCTTGGATATGCTGATAAACGAACTTTCAAAAATCACAACTCAAAACACGCTCATCGTCGTCAGCGCGGATTTTACACATTACACGGATGAAAAAATCGCTCTTGAAAACGACAAAAAATTTATAAAATATTTCGAAAATCTCGACAAAACAAAAGAAATAAATTTTGACGAAATCAAAAAACTGGCCACCACTGAAAACGCAAAAACAGAAAACGAAAATTCGGAGAACTATCCGGTCGCACTCGACTCGCCTGAATCGCTCTATACAGCCCTAAAACTCCTTCAAAAACAAGACGCGTTAACCTTCGCATTTTACAAACGCACCTCCTCCGCCTCACTTCTCGGCACAAAAAATCCTCTCGAAAACACAAGCCACATCTTCGGAGAATTCTTAACAAAATAGACAAAATCTGCTACTCTCACAAAAGTGAATAATTTTAAAAATGAACCTTTACGCATTTGAACTCGGCCGAAAAAAAGAACTCTGTCTCGCAGAACTTTTGAGTGTGCTTGGAGAAAAAAATCTCGTGGAAAAAAACTTGGACACGGCCATTTTTAGCCTTACTGAAGCACAAACAAAAAACATCCAAGCTTTACAAAATTCCCTCGGCGGCACAATAAAAATCATCCGAATTCTCGAAAAAATAAAAAAAGAAAACGAAATAAACGACATAATAAAAAAATACCTCGAAGAAAATTTCAAAGATGCCTCGGGCAAAATCCCCTTCTCCGTAAGCATATTAAGCAAAAAATTTCCGGACAAAAATTTGATAAAAAATCTTCTCACCTTTTCAAAAAAAATACTAAAAGAACTCGGATTGAACAGTAGATTCGTAAATCAAAATTTCGGCAACACGAAGCCATCCACAATCTATAAAGCAAGAGTGATCGAAAAAGGAATGGACATAAACATAATATACGGAAACAAAGATTTATACATCGGACGCACAGTGGCGATTCAAGACATCGACAATTATTCACTACGGGATTTCGACAGACCGAAACGTGACGCAAAAGTCGGGATGCTTCCACCGAAACTGGCACAAGTCATGATCAATCTTGCGCTTGGACAAGCCAAAAATACCGACACAAAAAAAACAATAATTTATGATCCGTTTTGCGGCACAGGAGTCATCCCGATGGAAGGACTTTTGCTCGGATACGACGTAATCGGCTCCGACATAGACGGAAAAATGGTCGAGTACACACAAGAAAACTTAAATTGGCTAATCAAAACTTTCAAACTCAACGAAAACTCCACTTTCAGAACATTCACCCACGACGCAAGACATCTTACAAAAACCGAACTTCCGGAACGAACAACAGCAATAGTCACCGAAGGCTATTTAGGGCCGGCACTAACCAAATTCCCGACCGAGGAAGAACAAGAAAAAATCTTCCGCGAACTTTCAAATCTGCATTTAAATTGGTTGAAACAAATACACGAACTCACACCAAAAGATTCAAAAATAGTTATGTGTCTAACCGCATTCAAAAAAAACGGATCAGTCACACACTTTCCACGCTTCCAAGAAATCGCAAAACTCGCGGGCTACAAAATCGGAAATACGTATTCATACGATCGTGAAGACCAAATCGTCGTTCGCGATATTGTAATTTTAGAAAAATCATAGAATGGAAACCTCATACCTGGACAGCATCGTTCTACTTCTCTCGACTTATAAATATTTAATCCTTTTGCCGATAGCGTTTTTGGAAGGACCGATAATTTCGGTTATCGCAGGCTTTTTATGTTCGACGGGAATCCTGAATATCCCTATAACATACGCAATACTCCTTCTCGGAGACTGGGGAGGCGACACGCTGTACTATGCAATCGGACGCTTCGGCGGCCGCCCTCTGATCCGCAAATGGGGACACTTTTTAGGATTCACTGAAGAAAAAGTTTTGAAAATCGAAAAACATTTCGAAAAAAATGCAGGAAAAACACTCGTTGTAGGGAAAACCCAAGCGATAGGCATGGTGTTTTTAACCGCAGCCGGACTGAGTAAAATGCCATACGGCAAATTCATGTTAATAAATTTAATAATCAGTCTCCCCAAAACAATTCTATTTCTGGTCATAGGATATTTCGCCGGAGAAACATACGACATGATAAACGAATATCTCGGAATTTACGGCGCAGTCACAACAATCGCACTCATCCTCGGGGTAGGAATATACTTTTTTACAAAGAGCCGAAACAATGAGAAATAAGCCAAAAAAAATAATAATTGTCACAGACGTTTGGGGAAATATAAACGGCGTTGTGACCTCAATAATCGAAGCAAAAAAAGGCCTCGAAAGAAAAAATCTAAAAGTAAAAATCGTCCATCCGCGCCTTTTCAGCACCCTACCCCTCCCGACTTATTCCGAAATAAGACTCGCGATTCTCACCGGAAGTAAACTGAAAGAAATTTTTAAAAAATTCGCACCCGACTTCATACATATCGCTACGGAAGGCCCACTCGGCCTTGCCGCAAAAATATTTTGCACAAAAAATAATTTAAAATTCACCTCCTCCTATCACACAAAACTTCCGGAATATTTTGCATTAAGACTAAAAATTAATGCAGTGGAAAAAATAATCTGGAAATATTTACAATGGTTCCATTCAACAAGCGAAAAAGTCATGGTCAGCACAGACTCTTTAAAAAAAGAATTGGAAAAACACAAAATAAACAAGGGAGTCATCGTACCGCTTGGAATAGACCTAAAACTATTCAAACAAAATAAAGAACCGCCAGTTTTCCCGAAAATAAAAAGACCGATTTTCACATTTCTGGGAAGAGTTGCGATAGAAAAAAACATTGAAGCTTTCTTGAACCTCAATTTGCCGGGAACAAAACTGATAATCGGCGACGGCCCGGCGAGAAAAAAACTCGAAAAAAAATTCACAAAAAATACGGTTTTTGTGGGATATAAAAAAGGTCAAGACATCATCGATTTACTCTCTATTTCAGACGTATTCGTATTCCCGTCAAAAACAGACACTTTTGGCTTGGTGATACTGGAAGCGCTTGCCTGCGGCCTTCCCGTCGCCGCATATAACGTGCAAGGCCCGAAAGATATAATCGAAAACGGGAAAACCGGATACATAGGAAGCGACCTGAAAGAAAACGCACTAAAATGCCTGAAACTCGACAAAAAACTTTGTCGCAAAGAAGCCGAAAAATATTCCTGGAATAATTTTACTGACAAATTCATCGAAAATCTCGTTCCCGCACAACCTTCCGCAAAAAAAGCATCTTCAAAAACTGCGTAAAAACACCAAAAAAACCAAGAGTTTTAAATATCTCAACAAGCATTTTCCAATCTTGATAATTCCCTTCCAGAAATCCCCTCTTAACCGTTTTCCGCGGAGAAATAACATTTTTCCAGTCGATAACAGCGATCTTATCGTGATTTTTTAGATGTAATTTATTCAAAAAAACCTCCAGCCCAAAACCGGGAAGATTCCCAACGACGGATAAATTCGGAATCAAGTTCCTGCGAAAAATCCTAAGGCCGGACCAAAAATCCAATTTTA
>JBAZQZ010000045.1:0-5231 GCA_041663205.1 Candidatus Altimarinota bacterium | reverse complement strand
ACATAAAAAATCGCTTAAACGGGGGATTCAAAATAATAAAACTGAAATGCGGTCTCGACATTGAAGAGGACATATCAAGAATAAAAACCGCGCAAAAAATAATCCCGGAAACCCACAAAATAGTACTAGACGCAAATCAAGGATATTCGCTAACAAACGCAGAAAAGCTACTATCAAAACTTGCAAACACACACGTGGATATTATCGAACAACCGATCGACGCAAAAGACATGGAAAATTTAAAACACCTCCATAAGACAAGTAAAATTCCGATTGTCGCCGACGAATCGGTTGTAAGTCCACGCGACGCATGCAACATTCTTTTAAATGACTACGCCGCAGGAGTTAACATAAAACTGATGAAATGCGGAGGTCCTATAAATTTTCTGCAAATATTTTTACTCGCGAAAAACCTGAACAAAATAATGATGATCGGATGCATGTACGAATCAAACACATCAATCACGATGGGAACGAATTTAGCGCTCGGGTTACCTCTGGATTACGTTGATTTGGACAGCGGACATCTGGACTTTCCGGACGATCCCGCGATAGGCGGAGCACAAGTACATAACGGAAAAATAACTTTAAATAAACCGCTGGATCTAAATTTATGAAACATTTAATTTCATTTGCCTGCCCGTTTCCTCTACAACCGTTGTCAATAAGACACAACGAATTTCTGCACAAAAAACACAAGAAAAATTTTTTCATGTCATTTTCGGACGCATTAAAATGTATTTTTGAAACATACAAAATTTCAAAAGAAAACGACTGCATTTTAATGCCGAATTTCTACTGCCCGAGCACTTTAAATTTCATAAGCGAACACCTGAAAATTGTCTTCTACAAGATAAAAAACGACTTCTCCGTAGACGAACAAGATTATTTCAAAAAGATAGAAAAATATAAACCGAGAATTATTTTAAACTACTGCTTCACGGGATTTAAACTGAGAGCACTCTGCAAAAAATCAACAATAATAATAGAAGATTACGCACATAAAATTCTTCACAATTCGGACGTAAAACCAATCAACAAAAATCATTTTTATATCGACAGCATAAGAAAATATTCCCCTTTCACGGGTTGTAACTTGATAAACGAAAACTTCGATTTTCAAAAAAGCACGGTCGATAAAACAAATTTATACAAATTAAAATGTCATTTTTTACAACATCTGACGGAATCACTTCTTTTTCTGGCACACATTTTTTCTTCGAGACACCTTTACGATTTGAGCGAAAAAACATTTCTTAAACTGGACGGCATCATAGGAAAACACCACCGACCGACACTCGGAAATTCCTTGGATTATTTTTTACATTCGCATCTGGATCTCAAAAAAATCGCAGACCACAGAAAAAAAATCGCAAAGTACTACCATGAAAAATTATCGGAACTGGACAGTTGTTTGGTAAAAAACAAATGCGACGAAGGAAATTACTTTCCGCTTTTTATCGACGAAAAAAAACAAGATTCGTTGATAAAACACCTCCACGAAAACAAAATATTCGCGGAGAAACTTTGGGATATAAACGACTTGGACAAATCACTTCTTGAAAACGTAAACCAAGACTTGTACAAATCATTTATAATATTGCCGATAACGTATATTATAAAAGAAAAGGACGTCGACCATATCTGCAAAAACATAAAAACTTTTTTAACAAAAAAAATATGACACTTCCAAAAATTGCAGCCTCAATCAACAACATAGATCCGATTTTTCTCGATCAATACAATAAAAACAATCTCTATGTCGTAGTTTTTGAAAATTCAAGTTTGTACAAATTCACGTTGAAAAATTTTCAAAAAGACAAAATCATCACAATAAAAAATTTGAAAAACAAAGATCTCGTAAACTTGGATTTTTTGGAAACAACCGAAATGACAGATCTCGCAAAACGCCTTAAAGAAAGCGGCGTGGAATACTTTGTCCTCCCGCACAAAAACCTGCAAAAGATAGAAGAATGGTCGAAAAAAAATAAAATCAAAATGACGGCACCGAGTTCAATTCTTCAAGAAAACCTCGAAGACAAATTATTTTTCGACGAAATCTTAAAAAAATACAAACTTTCCTCTCCAAAAACATTTACAAAAAACTCCCTGCCAAAAGACAAAAGCTACGTATTGCAAAAAGCAAAAAGCATCGCCAGTCTCGGAACAACATTTCACAAAAACCCAAAAACACTTCTGGAAACTCTTTCAAAAATGAGCGAAACGGAACAAAAAAATTACTTGATCAGAGAATACTTAAATGGAGTTCCCGTGGGAATAAGCATATTTTTGGACAAAGACGGAAATTATTTTTTCTCCGGGATGAGACGTCAATGCTTTGACTACAAAGGAATTTTCCCTCATATCTTTTTGGGAATTCAATGGCTCAGAAAAGATTTTTTCCCAAAACCGGCAATGAAAAAAATATATTTATTGATGGAATCCCTGGCAAAAACACTGCTTAAACAAAACTTTATCGGCATCGCAAACATAGACGTGGTGATTTACAAAAACATTCCATACATAATCGAATGCAACCCGAGAATGTCCTCGGCGACACAACACGTATTCTCAGTCCCGAACATGTGCAACATAAAAAATCCCTGGGAATTTTTCTTAAACACCTTCTGCGGAAACAAAAACATCAAAGTCAAAGCCAACAAAACCCCGAAAACAAATTTTGAAGGATGTCTGTTGGACGTCGACGTTATGCAAAAAACAAAGATCACCCACGTGCCGGAAATCGGAACATACAGCCTCGAAAACAACAAGGTAAAATTCATAAGCGGAGACCTGAAAGATTTCACCGATGACAAAAAGCGCTTTTTCATCTTCCATGATCTTTCCGACAAAAAAATGGAATACGAAAACTGCACAATCTGCACAATCGTAAGCAACTATCCCCTTTTCAACGTAAAAACCGGCAAACTAAACCAAAAAGGAAAATTCCTGCACGATTATTTCAAGAAAAAGATGACTACTTAAGCACCCTCTACGACACTCTTTTTCGCACAAACAACGATTCCGTAAACACAATCGTCAGCAGGTCTATTCCTTTCTTGCCAATCAATGAGCTGAAACAGTTTATCGGCAAGAGGCTGCCCAACTCTAGCCACATCAACCTCAGTCTTTTTCCTCGGAGGAATACCAAAAGTACCGTAAGAAACATATCCATCTGGAACTCCTTCTTGCAAATGACCAATAACCTCATCATCTTTAGATGCTTTTTTAACGGCATCATTCATGATTTTAACAAATGCACTCTCTTTGTCAGACAATTGAATCCCGTCATCCCCATTTCTAGCACCTGCAAAATACATAACATCCGTTTCCGCATTTTTCCCCTTGGGAATTAAAGACTTTACAGCGGCAGGAGTATGAGAAACGCTCGCCAACGCATCATAGCCACAACCATCAAGCACAGCCTCACGAAATTTTCTAAAAACTCCACCACCCTTATAATTCGGATGCATCGTTCCCAAATTTTCAAAACCAACATTTACTCCAGGCAAATCGGCCACAGGAAAATCCGAATAAGAAACAAAACCAATAACTTTCCCTCCATCCGCAATGGCGACAATTCTATTTGAAGCAGACAAGTCCGTCCCATCCATATCATTCTCAAAAAAGTTTTCCATAAAAGCCCTATCACTTGGATTGTAAACAGCGGGATCCTCCCGATCTTTATAAGCCTCAAAAACAGTCTCCCCGAAAGCAGGAACCAATTTTCTCATATTCCTGCGAGAAGCCCACCTTTTCATATCACGGACATCTATCCTAAAAACCTCTTTCCCCTTCAATTCGGGAAAATCAAAATGAACAGGAGTTACATCAGCAACTTCTCCAAATTTTCCCCGTAAAACATCGACAAGAGACTTCCCCTTAAGTACATCAGCAACAGAACCTCTAGTCTCCCTCCTGCCACTTTTAACAACAGGAGCCTCCTGTTTCGCAGCCCCTTCAACAGCAGAACCCCCAGCCTCAACTTCTGCATCAGGCTTCGCAACTTCAGCATCAGTCCTCGCCAAAACCTCCGACCCTACACTAACATTTTTCAAATCTTGATTTGTCATATATAATGATATTAAATATAAGATATAATCTTAACATAATACTGAAAAATGTCAAGAATAAACTCTCAAAACCTCCCTCGTTTCGAACAATATTTCAAAAGAATAAAAGAACTGAAACCGACCCTCGAAAAGATAGCCGATAAACAAACGCCTCTGTATGTTTATGATTCCGGCGAAGTCAAAAAAAACATCAAAGAATTCACCTCCGCATTCAAAAAACAAAACATCGATTTTACATTTTTTTACGCGATAAAAAGTAATTCATACCTCGGTCTGCTCAAAACCGTGGTCAAAGAAGGAGGCAATTTAGACGCTTCCAGCCAACGGGAATTAAAACTCGCCCTCTCGGCGGGAGCAAAAAAAATCGTATACACCGGCCCGGGAAAAACACAAAAAGATTTCGAATTAATACTGAAAAATCATGAAAAAATCACGGTAAATCTTGAAACAATCAGAGAACTTCAACTCTTGGCAAAAATGGCCGCCGCAAAAAAAATCACCATGCGATGCGGAGTAAGAGTTTACACAAAAATGCAAGAAGGATGGACAAAATTCGGCATGCCGCTGAGCGAATTGAAAAATTTCGCAAAAGAGGCAAAAAAATATAAATCAATAAAATTCTGCGGTATACATTTCCACATCAGCATGAACAAAACCCCGGAACCATACCTCAAAACACTGAAAGAAATCGCTTCATACGTAAAAGAAAATTTCAGCGAAAAAGAACGAGCGCAATTCGAATATATCGACATGGGAGGAGGATATTATCCCGAAAGTTTCGAAGGCCGATACATATGGAATCCGAAAGAAGAAATGAACATTTTTGACGAAGGTTCGACACTTTTGGACAAAATCGCAAATAATGAATTCAAAAAACCGTACACCGCAATCAAAGTCACCCCGATAGACATCGTCGCAAAAAAAATCGCGGAAGTTTACAAAAAAGACATACTAAAAGTCATGCCAAACGTAAAGCTTTACGCCGAACCGGGCCGGTTTATAAATCACACATGCATGCACATGTTGCTTAGAATAATCGACATCAAGAAGAACAAAAACAATTCTTTCGGAATCACCGACGGCAGCGGAAACATGATCGGCTGGGAAAAATATGAATTCTTTTACTACGCCCCTGTCATAAATTTATCGCAATTCGAC
>JBAZQZ010000044.1:0-5489 GCA_041663205.1 Candidatus Altimarinota bacterium | reverse complement strand
TCCCCTCTTGATTTTATCAAGTTCCAAAAATCTCTTTTCGAAAAAATCACTGTCAAAAATCTCTCCCCTGTTCCTCGACAAAATTCTTACACTGATAGAGCCGTTTGGGCTGAAATAACCCGTTCCAACGTACTCTCCCCCGTCGGAAAACACCTCCACGATTTCGCCGATATCTTTAGCCTCGCACTCGGAAATTCCATTGGAAAAAATCCACGGATGCCCCGAAACAACAGGCATATCTTTTTTCGGTTTTAATCTTATTTTGGATAAATCAGACATTGAATTTTATTGAGTGACTCCGCCAAAAATCACGTTAGGGTCAAATTCTTTCGCATCTTTTGGCGCCTCCACGGTTACAGGTTTGTCGATATTGTTAACTGAGAAATTAAGAGTGGCATCCATTTTTATGTCGGCCACCGAATCATCAACATTAATATTTAGGTTAAATTTATGAACTGTTTTATCTGTCGCGCCAACCCAAAATTCAGCTTTCACGTGAGTGTTCTTGAAGTTTTCATCTATCGCTTTTAGCTGATCTTCGGAAGTGGTTTCTCCGTATATCTCTGCGGATTTTTCTACATAAGTTTTTACAGCCTCCGGATCCAAAGTCGTTTCATAACGATAGTCTCCATTTTCTTCCCCGATATATTTTGCTCCGCTAAAAAACTGAGTTTCTTTCAACAACTCTCTCGATTTTTTCTCTTCAGGTGTAAGTTTTGACTCGTCCCCGAAAGCCGCGGATTCCTTCAAGGAATCCACCATGTCTTGTGGTAATTGCGTTTTCCACCACTGCTTGATCAACGGTTTTGAAATATCTTCGGAAATCATTCCTCCGAAACTGCTTATTTTCGAAACAAAAAAATACAAATCGGATTTATTGATTTTCATCTCCCCGGAAACATTTTCACTCTGTTTATCAAGGGCTCCGCTTCCATCAAATTTCAAATTCAAAAGAATATTTTTAGGGTCTTTTATGTCCCCGGAACCGGAAAAAGAAATATCAAAAGTTGTATCTCCCGTGGAGCTTTTCTGAACACCCTTCAAAGCCCCGTCAAAATCCGCGGCGGTTAAGTCATAAAAATTATCAAGACCTTCTTTTATTATCTTATCCCCGTCTTTTGCGGGATTAGAGCCGGAAACACTACATCCGGACAAAAAAATCAAAACAGCGAAAACGCCGACAGTCGCACGAATAAATTTATTCATAATGATATTTATAAAAAATAAGCAGAACAATGCTATTTCAATACAGATACGTTGTCAATCAAGCTCTTTTGACAGCTTTTATGATTTGGTTTATCCATACGCCGTCCTCGTACACAAGTTCGTCGCTTTCTATTTCAAAAAAAGAATCCTCAAGCGCGGAAATCACATGTTTCGGCATATGATAAAAAGATTCTATGATAACCTCATCTTTTTCAACCTTCAATTTCGGTGGTTTTCGTTGATTTATATTACTTAAAATAAAAACACCGCCGGTCTTTAAAACCCTGTAAACCTCATCAAAAGTTTTTCTCAAATCTCCGATATGAACTATCAAAAAAAGCCCGGTGACAACATCAAAAGATTCATCCTCGAATGGTAATTTATCCGCATCTGCAAGCACAAAATTAGTCGTCTTGAATTTTTTCTTTGCAATTTGAAGCATATTTTTCGAGACATCCGCGCCGTAAACTTCGGCGGCCTTAAAATCATACAAATGTTTAATCCCACGTCCGGTCCCGCAACCCAAATCCAAGACTTTTTTCCCTTCCACGCATTTCAAAATCATATTCAAAGCATTGCCCTCCAGTCCGTCCAAAAAAGACAGCGTTTTATCATAATTTTTTGCCCACAAATCATATCCTTCACCGGAAGAATAAATTTTGTTTATTTTTTTACCTTTATAAGTCATACTTGGATTATACACATAACACAAAAAATATGGGAGTGGGAGGCAAAAAACCGGTAATGAAAGAAATCGATGAAACACGGGCGGCCGGGCGAGACGATGCCTTTGACGCAATAATCCAACGCATAGAAGACGCGGGAGGTGAAATAACGGAAGATGAAACACATCCGCTGTATGCGGATATCGGCATGCAGGAGCTGGAAGTTGGCATTGAAAGAAAAGTGAAATTCAATATGAACAAAATGGATTTCGAGCTCACAAGGAGGAAAGAAACCGCACGGATTCAGGGCATAGGAACAAAAAAATACTTGGAAGAAACGCCATCTCCGAGGATAAACATGACTCTCAAAAGAAAATCGGAATTATCAAACGATTGGCAAACTGTGGATTTGGATGCGCTACTGTAAAGGTTATCCGAGAATTTTTTTCGCCTGTTTTTCCATTTCCTTTTCTTCTTTGTCGTTTTTGTGATCAAATCCGATTACGTGGAGAAGCCCGTGTACAAACAAAATTTCAAACTCTTTATCAAGAGAATGACCGTGTTCTTTCGCCTGTCTTTTTGCGGTATCCAAAGAAATAAATATATCCCCGACCGCAACAATATTTTCTCCGCCCACGACAAAAGAATCGTCGGCGTATTCAAAAGAAATGACATCTGTTGGCTCATCAAAGCCACGATACTCGCTATTTATTTTACGTATTTTTTTATCGTCAACGATAATCAAAGAAATTTTGCCGCTTTTTTTTTCAAAAAATTTCGAAAATCGTACAAACAAATTTTCAAAAACATTTTTTCCGATCTTTACTATCGTCTCATTTGTAAAATCAAATTCCATGGACATTTTTATTTTTTGTTAAGCCATAATTTATCAAAAATTTCCCATTCATCTTCTGAAATTTCCCAATACGGATAAATCGAAATTCCCTCAAAGCTGTCAGGATCACTTCTCAAGTCGTTAAGCCCGGAGATAACCCCCGAAATCCCGTTTCTGACATTTTCAATATTCGGATCAAACCCCTCCCCTTTTTCATAAGCTGGAATCCCGAAATAAACCTCCCGATCATCAAAAAGAGAAGTGATTCGTATAACTTCTTCCGCGACAAATTTTTTATAAAGCCATTCGGATTGAAGTTTTGTGTCATAAAGCATGACGACAATCTGGTCTGCATATTTCGCCGCATTTTTATAATTTATTTCCGAATTCACGTTATTGAATTTAAAAATTTTATTTGTATACCACAAAAAAGATTGTGGAATAATATCGGGCAATGCGACAGACAAAACTTTTTCAGGCGACATATTATCTCTGCATTCTTGCAATAAATTTATAAAACCGCTGTCCTCGTCGGACACAGGTTCTACGTCAAAATGAATCCCGTCAAAGCCGATAACCTGGCCCAAAATTCGGCATTGATTAGCCGCATTTTTTCGTATGTTTTCGTCATCCAAATCCAATTTTCCGCGTATCTGCCCGAGCCACGCCTGGTACTTTATATTTTTATTTATTCTCTTTGCCTGCCTCAAAAAATAAGAAGAATAGACATAAGACTTTTTATCTATTTTCCCGTTTTCAAGAATAGGCCCGACATGCAAAAAAACATTTGAAATTTCATGACTGCTCAAATCATCAACGAACTTTTTTATCTCGTCAAAACTCTTCCTCTCCCCTATCCATTCGTGCCCGGCCCATACCGCATTATTGCCCTTGTTGTAGCCGGAATCGGGCATAAATCTGGGAATCCCGATAAAATAAATCACCCCAAAAAACAGGGACAAAATAATCACAACAACGATACTCCATGTAAAAATGCTAATTTTTTTCATTCAATTTTTTTAAAACTTCATACACAACCACGCCGTAACATGTTTCAACATTCAAAGAATTCGCGCGTCCGAGCATCGGCACTTTCACGGCCATGTCTGCAAACTCCATCACTTCGTCCGAAATTCCCTCAACCTCATGCCCGAAAACAAGGCAAAGCGGAAATTTAAAATCCGCCTTGTCATACGAAATACTCTCATGCGCAAGCTCTACGGCGCATATTGTATAACCGTCTTTTTTAAGTTTTTTGACTATATCCACGGCGGAGTCGTTATACTCCCACGGGACAATTTCCTCGGCGCCGAGAGCGGTTTTTGAAATTTCATTTCTCGGAGGATGTCCGGTAATTCCGCAGAGGTAAAGCTTTTCAAGCATTACGGCATCGGACGTCCTGAAAATCGCGCCAACATTATAAAGACTTCTTACATTATCGAGCAAAGCCACAAAAGGACTTCTTTTGGCGGTTTTTACATCTTCGATAGAAGGTTTTATCCGGATAATCTCCTCGTGCGTTAATTTCTTCATCTTACTTGTTTATGAAAGAAAATGTTCGGACAATCATATCATCGAGCTCTTTCATCGTTATAGGCTCATCCGGCCTGAAATACTCATATCTGTCGACAATACCGTTATCCACCGCAAAATTCACATAACGCGGATACCACCACATATAACTTATTTTCGGGTTAATATCAACAAAATATGAAGTTTGCCCATACAGCTTATCACTTCCTCCAAGCTCTTTGACCAACTCGAATCTATATTTACTCTCCACAAGCTCCGTCGCGGTAAGAACGACTTTCAGCGCATCGACTCTGGAGATCGTTTCATCAGGCTTAAAAGGGCTATTCTTGTCGCTCAAATAGCCACTTATGATTCCGAGCATAGTCGCGGTATTGATTTCATCATAATACGGATCGTTCTTCCCGACATCGGGATACAAAACAAGATCCGGTTCAAGCTCTATGCCGTCAAAAGAAGACATCGCCATAAAATTAAAAAGACAAAATTCCCTGTGATCGAGACATTTTTGTATGTCCTCCTCTTGCCTGTCTTTCAAATCAAACCTGTCAACAATCATCTTAATCGCCTCCCCTCTTGAAACAGTCCTCTCATTATCAAGAGCTGAAACGGGCTTCTTTACGCCAAAAGATTCACCACTGCCAAGAAAAACAAAAGCCTTCCCGGCATTTATACGATTCGGGGAATCGGAATATCTGGACCCTACAAGCAAATCCTTTTTTGAATCTCCTTTAAAATCCACAATATCCAAACTGAAACCAAACCAATCATCCGAATTTTCCCCGTGTATCACGGCAGAAAACTCATTTTTCCTTATACTGTAACGGGATTTTTTCTCATCAATATCCACGATATAAACATTTCCTTCCCGTAGTCCGACAGGATTTCCTATTCCCGGAGCGCCGATAATCACTTCGCTTTGTCCGTCGTTATCAAGATCTTCAAGTAAAACTTTGGAACCGAGTAAAAGTTCATTTAACGGGTTTTCGATGACAAAATCGGGCAAAACGGCCTTAATATTTTTTTTGGAAAAATCATCTCTGCCATAATATACGCTCACACGACTTTTATTTCTCGGCCCTTCATACGGAAACGCCGATATCGCAAAATCCGCTTTCTCATCCCTGTTTATGTCCCCCGTCGCGATGGAAAAACCAAACCATTCATTGTCAAAAATCCCATTAACCACATTTGTCGGCTTATTAACAATTCTTTCAAATCGTTTATTTTCATAAATATATACTCGCCCCGTT
>JBAZQZ010000043.1:0-5682 GCA_041663205.1 Candidatus Altimarinota bacterium | reverse complement strand
TAGACAAATATGATGATGTTTTTGTTTTCCAAATTCACACTTTCGGGATGGATGTTTTTAGAGAAGGAATTGTTTCCGCGCTTAAAAAAGCTTTCAAACCTTCCGCGATCATAGAAAGATCTGATGTCGAAATACGCAGGCAGGAAGGGCTAAAAGTGCTTGAGCCCGTGATTCATTTCGGAAAAGTTGATGACGCAATTGTTTTTGAAGAAAACGGAATAAAATTTTATGTCGATGTTGTTGGCGGGCAAAAAACCGGATTTTTTCTTGATCAAAGAGATGCGAGGAAGAGGCTTTTTGAGCTTTCCGAAGGCAAAAAAGTGCTTAATTTGTTTTGTTATACCGGAGCTTTCAGTCTTTATGCCGTAAAGGGCGGAGCTATAAAAATTACGTCTGTGGATATTTCAAAACCCGCTACGGAGCTCGTAAAAAAGAATTTTGAATTGAATAAATCGGACTTTGGGGAGGTTGTGTGCATGGACGTTTTTGATTTTCTTTCAACCGAGAAAATAAAGCCCGGGGATTTTGATATTATCGTTTGCGATCCGCCGGCTTTCGCAAAGTCTGGAGGTAACGTGCAGAGAGCCTTGAAGGCTTACATGGATTTGAATAAAAAATGTTTGGCTTTGCTTAAAAAAGATGGGATTTTGTTTTCAAGTTCTTGTTCCGGAAGAGTTTCGCTGGATGATTTCAGAAACACTTTAAAAATCGCCGCCGGAAGCGCAAAAAAGGATGTCCGTGTTCTTTCCACAATAGGGCAGGCACCGGACCATACCGACAAATTGTCGTTTTCGGAGGGAAGATATCTCAAAACGTTGGTTTTGCAAGTCTTGTAGACAAGAGTTCTTTGGAGCATTGACGGGGATTCGTTGTTGGAGTAGCATTTCCCTTAAGGAAGCTATTTTTATCAAAGAATTTATGCTAGCCTCAAGCGAGCAAAAAAGACGCAAGAAACCAAAACCTAATTTGCGTTTTTCATTGTCTGATTTTTTGCCTCCCGGCACCGTTTATTTTTATTCTTTTCCTGTCGGAGAGGACTCGAGGTTTTATAATTGCACCATTCCTTGGAAAGAGGAGCTTATTGGAGCCAGGCCTCTTATATGCGCAGGAGATAAAATAAATGTTATAACTTTCTCATCTACGATTGAGAAGGAAACATGGAAAATGTTTACTGAAAAAATTAATGCCGCGACTATTGATCATAATCAAATAATCCCTTTACCTGATGAAATAACCGCCGGAGTTAACGATTCAAAAAGAAATAGATTGGTTAAGGCCGCATTAAAGATGTTCAATCACCAGGGGCGTTTGATTATGACTCAGCCTTATCTAAACAAGCATTTATTTGATATGTATCAAATAAGTCCGAAGCTTTCAAACAAGCTTAATGATAAAATCAATCAACCGTTATATATTCCTAAAAAATATTTGCCTGTCAGGTATAAACGCTTTTCAAACGGGAAAAAGCTTTTTGCGTATAAAGGGCTTATTCCTTTGCCATGTGTTGTGAAAGTGTCTTCTTCCACATCTGGAGACGGGGTCAGGATTTGTAAAGATATTGGTTCTCTTAAGGCGGCGCAAAAGGATTTTAAACGTATAAGGGGCTCAGTATTAGTGGAGGAATTTATTACCGCGGCTCATAATCTCGGGATTCAATTCGGGATACCTTATGACTCTGAAAAACCTATTGAAATTATCGGTTTTAATGAGCAGCTTACGTCCGAGCAGGGTGATTATCTCGGGGGGATCGTTAATCCCAAGAAAAAAATCAAAAGTTTGAAAAAGATTTATAAGCTTTTGGAAAATACCGTTTTGCCCGAGGTCAGAAGGTGGGGCTGGCATGGAGTCGGGGGAGTGGATGTGCTTGTGCATAATGATGGGAAGTTTTATTTTATTGATCCTAATTTTAGAATGACTGCCGCGTTTGTTTATATCTATCTGGCAAGAAATAAGCTTGCTGAAACTCCATTGGTGAGTTTTACGGGCCTTTATAAGGGGAGCAAGTATTTGTTTGAAAAAAATATAGTCCCGATAGCGAAAGAAAATCTTAAAAATCAAAGAATAAAAATCATCGCATTAACAAGATACAGAGGAGCATATCGTTTCAATGCGGGAATGTTTTTTAAAGAAGCGGCAGACCTGAAAAAGAATGCTAAGAAGCTTTTGAAAATAGGAATACAGTCTGACGTTTTGGAACAATTGGCGAGGTCGGATTTTGAATATGAGGTATAGTATATACTTCGTCGTGTTTGGTCGGGGTGAAAGGACTCGAACCTTCGACTTCTTGGTCCCAAACCAAGCGCTCTAAGCCAACTGAGCTACACCCCGAAGGAAACTAATTTGTTTTTGACTGTTGGATTCTATACAATAATCAGGTCGTTGTTAAGTCAATTTTCCATATGGAGATGTTTTATAGTAATATTGTCGGTACTTTGGTCTTTGAGGAGGATTCTCCAAGGCCTGTTGCGATTGTGAAAGATTTGGTCGTGGATCCGGATAAGGGAACGACAATCGCTTTTGTTTTGAACCAAAATAAGGGATTGGTTGTCTCTCCGATGGACGTTATTTCGTTGAAACAAGTGATGAAAATAAATAGCGCGGATAATGTTGTTGAGGCGGCGGAAATCCTTAGGGTAAGCGAAGTTTTGAAGTCCGGCAGGTTTGTTCACGGGGCGAAAGTTTTTACAAAATCCGAGGAATATTTGGGAAAAGTTTTTGATTTTTCGATTGATGCAAAAACTTATGATCTAAATAAAATCTTTGTTGCAAAAGATATTTTGGGGCTTTTCAGATACAACGCTTTGATAATCGCCGCGAAAAATATTTTGGAAGTGAAGTCCGATAAAATAATCGTAAAAGACAGCAAAGAGGCTGAAAAAGAAGAGGATTTAGGGAAAGTCGCCGTCGAAGAATTGGCTGTATAATTTTATTTTTGTGTGTTAATCAAAAACCCTCCCCGTTTTGAGGGAAGGGTTTAAGCGGTCTACTTTTTTATGTTTCCTTATTGTATCGCTCCGCCACCTGAAACCGTAGATGTAGCGGCTCCAAGGATTGTATTGATGATAGCGAATGACAATAGAACAATTATGATACCGACTGCGGCATACATAATGATTGTTTTTCCTTTTTTAGCATTTTCTTCGTTCCCTGCGGCTGTGATATAGAGAACACCTCCGTAGATAACCATTAAAACCGCTAATAATCCAAGGAATCCCAAGAAATAATTTACTATTCTTAGCGCTAATTCTCTAAGATCTCCTGTTCCTCCCGTTGCGCCTCCGATGATTGCCGGATTGTCTTGTCCGCTGATAAATCCGTTTGCCAATGCTCCCGGAATAAACTGAACAAGTAAAATCGCGCCTGTCATAAGGCCGATAACGATAAGTGCCTGCTTAATGATTTTTGCTTTTGATGTCATAGGGGTGAGTTAAATATTTTTACTTTTTGATTTTAGCAGGGAGGAAAAAAAATTGCAAGATTGTCGAAAGGAGATAGTTTAATCATCTTTCTCCCAAAATTTTCACTTCCTCTTCTAAATCGATGTTGAATTTTTCTTTGACGGTGGATTTTGCCAGAGAGACCAGGGCTAGAATGTCTTTTGAGGTGGCGCCACCGAGGTTTAGAATGAAGTTTCCGTGTATTTCGGAGATTTGCGCGTTGCCGATGCGCGCGCCTTTTAATCCGGCCTTATCAATAAGCGCGCCTGCGGGATTTTCGGGAGACGGATTTTTGAAAAATGAGCCTGCGGACATGCCTTTCGGTTGAGTGAAAATTCTTGGATTTTCTATCTTTTCCGGATTGCCTTTTTTGAGCTTAAAAGTCGCATTTAAAATAATTTCATTTGAGTGTTTAATTTTGCTATCGCGGTACTTAAAGCCGAAATATTCGTTTTTTTCTTCGTGGATTTTTCCGGTTTCAGTGTCGAGTAAAGTCGCTTTTACGAGAATGTCTTTTGTTTCGAGGCCGTTGCATCCCGCATTCCCACGGACCGCTCCACCAACCGTTCCCGGAAGTCCGATCCATTTTTCAAAACCTGCGAGTTCGCTTTCTTGCGCCTTTTTCATCATTACTGCGATTATGACTCCCGCGTCCGCGGTGATTTCTTCGTCTTTTATTTCGAGATTTTTTAACTCCATTTTTATCACGAGTCCGCGGAACCCTTTGTCGTCAAACAAAACATTGCTTCCGCCGCTCAGGATGAAGTAGGGGATAGCGTGTTCTTTTGCGAAAGCGATCAGGTTTTTTAGTGTTTCCACGTCTTTCGCTTTGCAGAAAAAATCCGCAGGTCCGCCGACTTTCAACGTGCAATATTTGTCCAAAGGTTCGTTTGTGATCCCTTCGGGAAATATTTCAGTAAATTTTGTTTGTAAATTTTCGTTTGCCATGACAGCAGGATACCATTTTAACGCTCAAAAATAAATTGACATTTATATCCTATTAAAATAGAATTCGCCTGCTTAAAAAGAGCACGAGCCACCTTAGCTCAGCGGTAGAGCTACAGTTTTGTAAACTGTGGGCCGTCGGTTCAAATCCGACAGGTGGCTCCATTTGAGTTGTTTTATCTCGTGACGGCGCTGAGGGCTTTGTTTAGTCCTTTTTGTAGATCTGTCGTTTCCGCCGGAGTTGCCGGCTCTTGAGCTTGTGAAATCGGAGTACAAGCTCGCTGTAAAAAGATTTCTAAGTTCCCGGGGTCTACTGAATGCTCTTCTGTTTTACCACCGTCTTCTTTTGTTATGATAATTCTTACAACAGGGGTTGTCCCTGCGTCTTCGACGACTTCTATTTCCGATGAACCCTGAATCCATACCGTTTCTCCTGTTAGCGGATCTGTGCAGAATTTGTCCGTCCTCGTACGTGAATTAAGCCAATCTAAAAAATTTGTCGGGATTGCCACATCATGGTCTACCATCACCCCGTCCTCTGCTTGCCTGAATTTAATTCTTGTGAGCGGGGCTTGCGTAGTTTCAGCAATTTTTATGGATGACCCTGTTCCTGCAATTATAAGCTCTTGGCTTTTTACGTCCGTCAATCTGGCTTCCGGAAATTTCAAAAAATCGTATTTGTATACTTCCCCTTCTTTACAACTTGCTTGAGGAGCTTGTTCTCTAAGCTTTGCCATATTGTTTTTTTAGCAGGATAATGATCTAGGAAAGTTTATCATTCTTATTTTAATTGTGTCCAGATTCTCTCCTAAAAGCTTTACCTTGCCCTCTTTTTAGTATGTTCGGTGGAACATGTTGTTCTAGAGTAGGCCTGAAATGCCCTATGTTTGTACATTTAAATGTTAACGAACCTTGAACCCCAGCCTTTGCCAAAATATCATCTATAGCTGGAATCATATTCTCCGCCTTTGTACCATTAGATCCGGGACATTTTTTTAATTCAAAATCGCTCGGATTAATTTCTTCACATAGACTATTAGCGGTATCAACTGCGCATTTTAATCGTTCGTCTAGGATTGGGTCTGCCAGCTGAATTTCAGGAAGAACTCTTGGGACAGTTTCTTTGACTCTATCACATGTCAAACCGGATATCGCAATTATGAGAAGCGCGATGCCGGCTGGAGTTGAGTGTCTTTCTGGTTTTATATATCTGGGAACAGAACTAGGAGTATTGAACATATCCATCGGGTTAATGTTGAGGGGTTAGGATATATTTCCCGTCAACAAAAGTCAAGCTTTT
>JBAZQZ010000042.1:0-5000 GCA_041663205.1 Candidatus Altimarinota bacterium | reverse complement strand
CGCCCATTGCGCAAAATTCCCTACTGCTGCCTCCCGTAGGAGTATGGGCCGTGTCTCAGTCCCATTGTGGCTGATCATCCTCTCAAACCAGCTACTGATCGTCGCCTTGGTAGGCAATTACCCTACCAACTAGCTAATCAGACGCAGGCTCATCCTAAGACGCAAAAGCTTTCATGACGAATATTTCAACTCGCCACATATGGGGTATTAGCCCTAGTTTCCCAAGGTTGTCCCCCATCTTAGGGTAGATTTCCTACGTGTTACTCACCCGTCCGCCACTTATGTACCCCGAAGGGCCTTATCGTTCGACTTGCATGTATGAAGCATACCGCCAGCGTTCATCCTGAGCCAGGATCAAACTCTCCGTTGTCGGAAAAGCTTTATTAAATCGGACAAAGTCCTCATTATTCCTTGCTTGTTTACCTGGCTAATTGTTTTTGAATTAACGGAAGTAATTTCGTTTTCAGTTATTCAGTTTTCAATGTTCGAGTTGTTATTTGCTTTGCCAGCCGTTTGTTTTGGGCTGTTTTATTATGTTAGCACCAGCAAAATTTAGAGTCAAGCATTTGTTTTAAAAAAGTTTTTTTGTTTTTTTAGCCCATTTGCTCTGGCCTTTAATTCCTACTAACTGTTGTTAGTTTCTCTGAAATTAGGGCGTAGGTTCTAATGTATTTTAAAGACACCCGTTTGCCAACCATCTATTTGGTGTAGTTCAACATCAAATCCTCAAAACTATGACTATTGCTGAACTGAACACACGTACACAATTCTTAATTATTCCTATCAGAGGATCCGCATGGCTATAAAACAAATGTTTTTTATAATCCACATACCTACGCCTAAAATAAAGCATGCCTTATATTATGCTAAGATTTCTTTATAAAGTTTACCTATAGAATTAAAAGTTTTATCATTTATTCAATAAAGGAAATTATGAAAAGATCGATTAAAAAAGTTTTAATTATTAGGTTTGGAGCGATAGGAGATGTTGTCCATACGACTGCACTTTTTCGTGCATTAAAGCAATCAGAGCCGAGCATGTCGATCCATTATTTAACTTTCAAAGTACCCTCAATTCTCCTCCTTGATGACAATGACATAGAAAAAATCTGGATTCTTGAAGACAAAACATATAAAACCTTATATGAATTATCCAAAGAGCTGAGAAAAGAAAATTTTGACGTAATTATCAATCTGCACCCTTCAACAAGAAGCCGAATATTGACACTTCTCTCCAAGCCCTTACAGCAGCTGACTTACAAGAAAACATACAAACTGCATGCCGTTGAAAATTTTTGGTCAACAGCAAAACCTATATTTAAAGACTTAAAATTAAACGACAATATATATATACATGTACCCGACGAAATAAAATTCAAAACAAAATCACTTATAGATAATAAAAAAGAGCTGCTCGTCGGCTTCAATATGGGAGTCAGCACCACAAGGCATGGTCGAAAATGGCCGTTTGACTACTGGGTAAACTTGGCTTCTTATATATTAGAAAAATATAATGCCCAAATAATACTTTTAGGAGGAGAAAAAGACATGCCAGAAGCAAATGAGTTTGTTAAGCAAGTGCCCCATGTCAAATCTTTTTGCGGGAAACTATCTCTCCTCGAGACGGCAGCAGCCATGTCTCTGTGTAATACTGTGATTTCAGGAGACACTGGACCTCTGCATATAGCAACCGCCGTTGGAACCAGAAGTATAGGTATATATGGTGCAGCTCCCGATACAAGAACAGGACCTTACGGAAAAGAGCACTTAGTGGTCAAGGCGGACATGCCATGCATTCCATGCTCAAAGAAAAAATGTAAATTCAACAAAGAAAAAGAAGATAAGGCTCCATGCATGTATGGAATAAAGCCTGAAAAAATAATGAATTTAGTTGATACTGTATTAGGGTGAATTATATATAATAGAGCGTAAAGAAAAGACAATTACAAAAACAAGAGGTGTAACATGAAATTAACCAAAAAATTGGCTTTAAGCCTAACTGTACTAGCATTAACCGCATCAATCAGCATAAACCCGACTTTTGCAAAAGATAATTTCTTCGGAAGTGCAAAGACGGACAATGTTCCGCAAAGTCTTCCTTATGATGAAGTTTTGCCTCCGTCAAACTATAACAACACGACAACCAACGACAATTCAAGCCTGACATCTCAAAAATTGCAGGATGCTACACTTAGTATTGATTCAGCACAGGTAGAAATCAGAAAAAATTTGAGCGTAACCCAGCAAAAATACGCTGAAATAGACAAAAATTATATTATGGTCAAAACAGAAAGAAAACTTCTTAAACAACAAATTAAAGATGCACAAAAAAGACTTAACGCTCTTGAAAAAACAAAGAAAAAAATTAAAAACGAAATGGGTGTAGTCAATAATTAATAAATAAATAAATTCTGTAATTTTAAAATTTCGTCGTGGCAAAGGTCATGGCGAAATTTTTGTATTTCTTCAAGATTTCGCTCCAACTCTTTGTACTCCGGCAGGTTCATCAAGAGGTTCAACTCTTTGCCTTGCAAAAATTTAAATTCACACAGTTCATCGTTCATGTTTGTTATTTCAATAATGCTTGAATTGTCTAAAAGCTTTATGCAACAAGCAAGAAGCTTGCCGGAAACAGAAAGTTTTGAAGCTATTTCATCTATATAAATCATGCCGTCTTTTTGAGCATGGGCATATTTAAGCATGCCTGAGACGTTTTTTATAACAACAGGAAGCGAAATGGTTTTTAAAGTGAAGGGCATGACATGTATTTTTTTCGGTTCTGCCATTTCTATAATTGATTGCAAGATAATAGAATCTGCCGGATAGTCAAAAAGCATGACCTCATCAACCTTTGAAACATTCAACCTGTCTGTTATCCTTGAAGTTATTTCGCTGTACTCTTCAAGAATTTTTACAATCTCTCTATTTTCAACAAAAACAGCTATTTCATCGCTTGTTGTTTTCAGATAATTATTTACGGCTTTAAAAATATTTATTTTTTTCCTGTGATCGAGCCATGTTAGAGATGAAGGGAAAAGCTCCGGAATATTTTCGACAGGTTCTTCTTCATCCGCAATACGCCTAATATCCTTTAATTCAAGCTGTATCGTGGATTTTCCGTTAAAAAAATTTGCCTTTGGGCAAAAAACAACATCAATTTTTTCAAGGACTTGAGCCTCAATTGTGTTCCTGTTCCACCAGACCGCTTCAAAAACAACCTTTTCCTCTGTGGAAAAAAACATTTTTAAATGGTTGGCACTGCTTCCCATCGTCTTGAAGTCTTTAAGCTGAAGGCTTGAAAGGCTAAAAACAGGGGAAGGATTTGCAGACCCAAACGGAGAAAGCATGCTCAATTTATTTATTAAATCAAGATTTACATCTTCGGGATTTACTTCCGCATCAATGTTCAAAAAGGACTGCAGTGGATTTTCGCTTAATCTGGCATTTATTGTATTGTTCAATATTTTTATAAATTCGTTTATTTTGATTGTGTTTAGATCCAAAGAAAAACCTGCGGCAAGAGCATGCCCGCCAAAATGACCTAAAATATCGGTCAGCTCTTTCAAGGTTTCATACAGATGAAAACCTTCCACTCCTCTTGCGGAGCAGCGAGCCTGATTTTTTTCTTTGTTATAAGTGATTAAGAAAGCCGGTCTGTGATATTTTTCTACCAACTTGGATGCAACAATTCCAATAACACCCGCATGCCAGTTTTCGTCATAAAGAACAATTCCCTTATTTATATTCAAATTGATTTCTTCTTTTATCTTGAATTCAGCTTCCATAAAAGTGGTATCGCAAAGCTGTTGACGATTTTGATTGTGATTGTTCAACTGTTTTACATAAGAATCAAGTTTTTCATCGTCTTCCTCTGCAAAAAATTCTACCGCAAGCCCTGCATTATCGAGACGCCCTGCCGCATTTATTCTCGGAGCAACGGAAAAAGCTATTGTCTCTGATGTGATTTTGGAAATATCCGCTCCCGCACTTTTTATAAGTTTGATAAGCCCTGATGGCTGTTTTAAAGCAAGAACCTCAAGTCCTTTTCTTACATAATGCCTATTCTCGCCAATGAGAGGAACAACATCGGCAATTGTGCCGATAGACACCAGATGAATAATTTCATCCGCAAAATCTTCCTTTTTATAATGTGCAAGCAAAGCCTGTGCCAATTTGTATGCAACACCGACACCCGCAAGATTCTGCAAATCACTCATTTCTTCTATCGACAATTTTTCATCAAGAGCATCGGGAGCTTTAGGGTTAATAATGGCAAAAGCACAAGGCAATTCAGGAGGTGCCTCGTGGTGGTCGGTAATAATCACATCTGTACCAAACCCCTGTGCCAGTTTTATTTCCGCCAAATTACTGATTCCGTTATCAACTGTAATTATCAATTTTATAGAATGTTTACTGATAAGCTGTACTATAGCCTTACTGTTAAGACCATGTCCCTCTTGAGCCCTGTCTGGCATATAATATATAACATTTGCACCTAGATATTTAAGAGTTTTGTACAATAAAGCGGTGCTTGTAACTCCGTCACAGTCAAAATCACCGTATATTGCAATTTTTTGAGCGGTTTCGATAGCTTTTGCTATTCTTTCAACCGATTTTTGCATATCAGAGAACACGAACGGACTCTGCGGAACAATTTTTTCAGGGTTTAAAAAGTATGCAGCCTTTTTAAATGTGTCAACACCCCTATTCGCAAGAATTTGTGCAACAATCTTAGACCCCACAAGTTCTTCAACTTCTGGAGCAATCTCAATATTTTTATATTTCCACTTCAACTTTGACAAAAATTAATCCATTTTTATGTTTCGTAATTATTATAACTTTAATTAATCAATAAATACATAAATGTTATTATCGGACTGTGTCGGATCGAAATATTTTTTGTTTGCTAGTGGGTTGTTTCGCTGTCTAAAGCCAGCGAGTACCATTTTCTTTTTAGAAAAAAGAAAACGGTACCAAAAGAAAAACTAACCTCGGAATAA
>JBAZQZ010000041.1:0-6302 GCA_041663205.1 Candidatus Altimarinota bacterium | reverse complement strand
GGCTGTCTCCGTTCGTCGTCTCTCCTACGCAAAAAGAGAAACGGGCTTTGACTTTTTTCTATTTTTTCGTGCCCCCCAAATTTTACAGGAAAATGGAAAAGCCCGTTTCTCTTTTTGCTACCGCCGCTTCACACTACGAAATGAGCAATCGATATTTTTTTATTCGTGCTTATGTAGGATTGCTCATTTCTCCGTGTTTCGCGGCGGCCGAGGCGCTCAGTGCCATCTCGAGAGTGCTGTGTAATTCAAGCGACGCAAACACCGCCATCGCCTCCGCCGTCCACTCCGTTCGCTCCTTTGGGTCGCTCACTCCGCCGTCCGCTTCGGCGACGACGATGTTTGCTCAGTGGCTTCGATAATTACCTTTAGAGTTTAGTTTGCTAAATACTCAATGGCTTTTCCTTTCTTTCCGTTGGTTTTAATCTTTTGCTCTTTTATCAGTTGCGAAAGATAACGCTCTGCGGTTTTGTCGGAGATGTGCAAAAGTTTTTCCACTTCGTCGTTTGTGATTTTTCCTTTCTTGGTTATTTCAACCAAAATCCGATCAAGTTTCTTTTGTTTCCTAAATTGCAATTTCTCCCTCACTTGCGCGAGGAGAGAAAGAGCAAAGCTTTTCTTATTTTCCTGCGGAGAAACGACAACCGCCACGGGCGGAATGATAACACCTGCGGTGTTTTCACCGCTTCGCGGTTCAGGCGTTACCGCCTGCGACACTGGCGCTGTTGCGCCTGCAACCGCTTCGTCTTGCGCCGAAATCGTTTCGGCGGGCTTCGCCTCGCCTGTGGAGGTTTCCACGGAAACAATCGGGTCAATTAGGGGTAATTGACCCGATTCGCCTGTCGGCGATTCGGCAATTTTCGGCTCATTTTGAGCCGTTTCTGTCACGCTTTCAGCGACCGAAACGGCTTCGCCGTCCGTCGTTCCGACTTCGTCGGGTTTAGGATTTTCGGTTTCTGTCATATGTTTATTATACGAAAAGTTACTCAGCATCTTCTGTTTCTGAAACAGGAGGCAAAACGGACTTAATCTTTTTCAGTGATACTTTATACCCGAAACCATTCAGACGCCTTGTTGCCGCAAGTAAAGTAATCTTGCTGAAAAAAGGTAAATCGAGTTCTCTATTGGAATTATTTATAATTACGAAAACTATCTCGTATTCATCTTGTTGAGGAGGCACTTTTGGGTCATCAATCTTAAACCCGTCACCTAATTTATCATTTACCAAAATTCTGAATGGTTGATCTTGCCGAAACATTTCCCCAGAAACAAGTCCTTGCTGAAAGAGATGGCTTAGTGAACTAGAGCCACCGTATCGTTTTACATGAATAATTTCTTTCTTTTTTGTAAAAATATCACAAAATTCTATTTGACTATGTCCGCCTCCATAGTAAATAAGTTTCTTTTTATCATTTCCACCGTCCATCAAAAATCGATTGACGGAATCTGTGTCACAACAAATTTTATTATATCCTGCTTCACCTTTATCTTTCCCCGTCCCTCCAAAAACAGAAACATCGTAAGATGGAAGATTTCCAGAGTATTCACTCACATTTTTATAAGCAGTATCAACTTTTGAAACATACTCCGTATCAACTTTATACCAACTGTTATTTGTCAAAATAAATTTTTCTCCTCCGTCGTCAATTTCTGCATAAATACATTGCGACACTGACCACTCAATAGGTTTGCTGTCATCGCTTGATTTTATACAGAAAATTTTTCGCGTTTTTATATACTCGAAGGTAAGTTTTGTCGTTTCTCTCATCGTCTCTAAAAAATCATGCAAAGATAAATCGTTAAAGATTGGCTCCTCTTCGTTTTCTTTATACTTAAATCCTGCAACATCTGCCCATTCAACTATTTCCGGTACAGCAAGCCAAATTTTATCTGTTTGGTTGTTGTTAATCTGCTCAATAAGTTTTTCATTGAGAATGCTTATACGGAATTTATCTCGTATTTCTTGAACTTGATCTATCCATGGAAAACTTTCCAAATAATCCTTTGATTGTTCTCGCATTAAACATTTTGAGAGAATATCTTTTATGTCGGATATTTCAAAAGGAACGGAAATTGCAAGTTCATCATTTCCAGAAATTGTTTTCCCAAACTCTGTATATTTTGAAATACCAGTCACTGCACGTATAAGATCTTCATCAACGTTTATTCCAAAATCTCTCGTCGTTCCACTTCGACTTAATTGTTCGCGAGAATGAAGCGGTACAGAACCTATCGATGTTTTATCAATACTGCGAATTGAATCTTTGTTTACTGTATTCAAAACAACTTTTAAACCGAAGCGCGGTTCCACCGCTCCATCTTTTATCAACGATCTTCCATAACCAAACGCAAGAGCAAATTTCCTTCCTTGTGTTTCTGTGATCAATACGGCTTTTGTGCTTGAATTAAAAAGTTTTTTTTGATCTTCTTCGGGAAGTGAACTAAAAAGCTCTAACCACTTTGGCTGTTTTGGGAAAGATTGTGCATAAAACAATTGACCAACATCTGAGATTTCAAGAGTTGAAAGAGCGTTTGGTGTTTTAAAAATTTCATCATCAGTTTTAACATCCTCTTTTAAAAGAAAGATTTTTAAATGACAGGATTCTTTTTCATTTGCTTTTTTTCGAGGACTCATATATGTATTTTTTTATAATCAAAATCTTTCTTTTTCAAATCGTGTTCCCAAACGCGAAAAATTTTCCATCCGACTTTTTTATAATGTTTTGTAACTTCTTTGTCTCGGGTTTTGTTTCTTTCGATTTTTTGCAACCAAAAATTTTTCCGCGTTTCGGGAATTGTTCCGTGTTTTTTGCACCCGTGCCAAAAACAGGAATCAATGAAAATAACCGTTTTGTATTTCGGCAAAACAATGTCGGGCTTCCCGAAATATTTCGTGGAATTTTTACGGTAGCGAAAGCCCGCGCCCCAAAGTTTTTTTTGAAAATCCACCTCTATTTTACTGCCCTTGTTTTTCACTTTGGACATTACCTCGCTTCGTTTCTTTTTGGTGAAAATGTCCGCCATGTTTTTTTAGTGCAAGAAACGAATTTGCAAATTCAGTTTAAAGAACAATTCTCCGTTTTCCTCATATAATGAACCGTATTCATGACGAGTACTGCTTGGAGCGTCAAAACGGGTATTTTCATATAAATATGAACGAAATTCATCGCGGTTATAAAGATGATAACAAACTACATCGCCATTTTGTTTTACCACGATATAACCACCGTGCGCTTTTGAATATCCGTCCCACGGTTTGCTCGGCACCATTCCAAGAGCAACGGCGTCAATGAAATTTTTGATCTTGTATTCGTAATCAGTGAGAGAAAGACCGAATTTTTTTGAAATTATTTCATTTTCAGAAAGTTCCTTTGTCAAATCGGCAAGCGTTCTTCGTTCGTCTGAAAAGAAATCCAAAAGCATGTGTGCGACAAATTCCGGCAAAGCGGTATCAATCATTTTCATGTTTGAACCGAATTGTTCGTTTGATACTCCGATATATTCAAATGCCCCTCCATCTTCTTTTATTTTTTTGATTCTATCCCGAATTTGCGCTTTCGTATTTATTGCGTTGACTTCGTCAACGCTCCCGCTGAAATTTGAAATTTTGTAAACAAAATTTGTGGTTTTTCCGGCGTTCAACAAAGTTGAAGCGCCACCAACCATCGACTTGATCGAAAAGCCGAGCATTGGCATTGTTTTGGAAATTCGGTCATAAATGACCGCAACCAAATCGGCTTTTTTGTCGTTGCTTGCTTTTACTTTTGTACAAAGCAACTCTTTCATCAATTCTTCCGCTTCGGGAATAATAAATGAACTGCTTTTTTCATTTTTTATCCGTTCAAATATTTTCAACGTTTTTTCTTTCAACAAACTCGCGTCAAAATCTTTCAACAAAACTTCATCTCGATCTGTAATCAAAACGTGTGTTTCCGATTGTGAAATATCGTAAATTTTCAACACCTCATCTTTTTCCTCGCGGATTATTTTGTGAAATACAAAATATTTCCCCTCGATAATCTCAAGGTTTTTATCCGCCGCGAAAATTTTTCTTTCATCAAGAATTTTGAGGAAAGCATAAAATTCCGACCATTCTCCTTTATTATTTCCCGTTTCCATGTTTTTTTAATGTTTTTACTATTTGTTCCGCTACCGCTTGAATCGCCGGAACGGCGACCGAATTTCCAAGTTGTTTCATTGATTGAACTTCTGATAATGTCGGCGGAAATTGAAACCATTCCGGAAACCCTTGCATTTTCAAACCTTGCTTCGGTTTCAGCTGAACGATTTTCCCGTTTACTTTATATGCGTCCCAATTTCTTCTGTCTGTGATTTTACTCCCGCGACCACCAACACGCAAAGTGAAACCGATTTCTTTTGTGCATTTTCCGCCGAGGACATCGGACATCGTATATTTTAATTTTGCCACAGGTTCGGGGAATTCAAAATCAATCGTTTTGTCTTTGAAACCAACCATAAACAAGCGCGGGCGATTTTGAGGCATTCCGAAATCTGACGCTCTTACTATTTTTGAATAAAACGAATATCCCAATTCTTCGGTAATCACTCGTTTGATTGTCGCGAATGTTTTTCCGTCATCGTGTTTATAAAGACCTCGTACGTTTTCCAAAAAGAAAGCCGCGGGTTTCTTTTCTTCAAGAATTTTGACAATGTCAAAAAACAAAGTTCCGCGCGTTTCGCTGAATCCTTTTTTGAAACCCGCTTGAGAAAATGGCTGACATGGAAATCCGCCCGTCAAAATATCAAAATCGGGAATTTTTTGCAGGTTTTCTTTTGTTTTCGTTACTTCCGTAATATCCCCGATAAAATTTCCCGAATCAAAAACCTCCGGCGATCTTTCGTAAAAGTTATGTCTGTATGTTTTTCTTGCTGGTTCGTCCCATTCGGAAACAAAAACGCATTTTGCGCCCGCATTATCAAAAGCAACATGAAAACCACCGATACCGGCAAACAGATCAATAAATCTCGGCTCGTTTTTGTTTGGATTTTTTTTCATGTTCTCGTTTGAATATTTTTCATAAAAATATGTTTGGTTTGCGTCAACGAGCAGATCAAACAATGACGCCATCGCCCCTTCCGCGACGTATTCCGTTTCGGTCAATTTCGTATCTTTAATTTCTCCAAGTATGCTGTGAACTCCGCCTTTTGCGACAATCAGAAAATCAACGACGTTCACTCCCATCATTTTGCCCGCTTCAACAATTCGCTTCGCGACTTGTTTGTCTTGTTCGCTCGGCTCACAATCGCCCGACGGGTGATTGTGAGCGAGAATCACACCTGCGGCGCGCATTTCAAGCGCGGGCGCGAAAATTTCGCGCGGGTGGATAATGCTTTTATCAAGTATTCCGATTGAAACCGTTTCTTTTTTCAGTAATGCGTTGCGAGCATTCAAATATAAACACACGAGATGTTCTTGCTTTTTCTCTTTCAATTCGGAAACTTGTGCCACTGCGTCCTGTGCGGACAAAATAAGATTATCGGGTGCATTTTGTTTGTCATATAAACGACCCGCAAGCGCGAGAACGGAAACGATTTGCAGTGCTTTTGCCGGTCCAATTCCATCAATCTGTTTGAGGTCGTCAACGGTAACATTCAGAAAATTATCTCCGAATTTTTTGAGAATTTTTTGCGCTAAAACTTTTACATTTGTTCCTTTTATTCCGCTACCGAGCAAAATCGCCAGCAACTCGCTGTCGTTCAATGCATCCGCGCCTTTTTCCAAAAACTTTTCTCGCGGTCGTTCAAATTTCGGTGTGTCTTTTAGTTTTGTCATGTTTATTTTCTGGTTATCAAATCATATGCTAAACTTGCTAATGAAATATAATGAATTGCTAAATTTTTATCCAAATCACCAGCCGGTGTATGTGCTTTTTCGTTTCTCAAAAACTGAATTGACATATGCAGAAATTTTACTCCTTCAAAAAAATCTTTCTCAATACTATCTGCGGGGGTGTGACCAAAAATCTTTTCATAATTTGACTCACTAAATGCGTCTGTCGCTTTTTCGCACCCCGTAATATCTTTTAATTTTTTTCGTACGATTTTATATGCTTCCTCAACCGCATTAAAATAATGTCCGTCATTTAGAAGTTTCTGGACGTGGCTGAAAACTTCTTTTTGTAAAGTTATGTTTATACTTCCATTTTTAAATGTCGCTCTGGATTTGCTTTCTTTCTTTTTTATTTGCGTTCCCATCATTTTTTCTCCAATTTCTTTTACCACGTTCGTTCTATCGGTAGGAAAATCTTCGCGTTTAAGGTTGTCTAACAGAATTTGATTTTCAA
>JBAZQZ010000040.1:0-6393 GCA_041663205.1 Candidatus Altimarinota bacterium | reverse complement strand
CACATGCATGCACATGTTGCTTAGAATAATCGACATCAAGAAGAACAAAAACAATTCTTTCGGAATCACCGACGGCAGCGGAAACATGATCGGCTGGGAAAAATATGAATTCTTTTACTACGCCCCAGTCATAAATTTATCGCAATTCGACACAAAAAACGAAATCCCATTCATCACTTACGGCTCACTCTGCATGCCCGACGACATCTGGGGATATTACATGTACACAAAAGGAACACCAAAACCGAATGACGTCATCGTAGTCCCGTTTCAAGGCGCATACACCTACACGTTTGCCCAAAACTTCATCAAAGAAATCCCGCCCGTTTACGACATGTAATTATTCCTCAGCAGATTCCTCCTCAACAGCCTGCTCGCTTGGCCTCGGAAAATAATACAAGAATGCGGTATTCTCCCCGACAGGATCTTTGTCTATATCAACCATCGCCCCATCTTTTTCCGCAGAAATATGCTGACCGGACCAATCGGAATCAGTGGTAATCGTCCACCCGGCTCCCACCAAATCCTGCTCATATTTGGCATAAGCTTCCTTTTCCACCTCTCTGAATTGCATCATAACGGAATAATCCGCCTCGCCACCCGGAGTCGCCATTGATGCATCGATTTTCCCATATTTAAATTCAGGAACATCACTCGGAATTTGTTTCGGCCAAGCTACCACGTCCCCGGATCCCTCCTCCGCAAATTCAACATCAATACCTCCCAACATCTCCTCGGCCATCTGTTCCCCGAGTTCTTTCCCGACTTTATCACTCAAAGAATTGCCACCGGGAACACCGGGCACACCAGGAACATCGCTTTTCGGAGCCAAAAACCCACACCCTGTCAAAACAACTGCAACAAGAACCGAAACCGAAACAACAAGTTTATTCATAAGAATATTGTTAGAAAACTTTATAAAAGTATAACACCACCGACAAATAATTTGCAATTTATCCACGGCAGTAGGAAGATAAAATACTGGAATACTAACCCCCTCATTATGCGTAAAAAAAATAATTTTTTTTCCATTCCGATAATTTTGATAATTTTAGTGGCAATAATTTCCGCTACCACGGCACTACTATATTCCTCAAACACAAAAGATTTTTTTAGCAGTGTCATTTCCACAACAACACCGGCATTTTCAGACGTAAATTCAAACAGCCCTTTCTACGACGCCGTGGATTTCGTGAAACTAAAAGGCGTAGTAAAAGGATACGAGGACGGCACTTACAAGCCCGACAATCAAGTCAATCGCGCTGAATTTATAAAAATTATTATCGGCGCAATTTTTTCCGAAAACGAAATTTCGGCATGCACCCCGACAAAAACTTTTTCCGATGTATCTTCGAGCGACTGGTTTTATCAATATGTCTGCATGGCCAACACAAACGGAATTGTAGACGGCTACACCGATGGCTCTTTCAAGCCTTCAAACTACATAAGCTTTTCCGAAGCCTCAAAAATTATCGTAAACGCTTTCGGTTACGAAACCTCTCCAAAAGAAATTTGGTACCAATCATTTGTCGAAAAACTGGAGGAATTTAAGGCCATTCCAAGCACCGTTCGTCTAGTTTCAAAAAATATTTCACGAGGGGAAATGGCGGAAATGATTTACCGATTGAAAGAAAAAATCGTAACAAAAACCTCCACAAACTTTTTCACGGGAAATCCGAAAACAGTACAAACAACAACATTTTTAAAATCATATCGGATGAAAGGCAATGCCGACACATTCGGGATAGTTGAAACTCAAGACGGCGGATATGCCTTAACGGGAAGCACTTGGACACCAAACGAACTATGCGGCACCAGTATGTTTTTTATCAAAGCCGACAACGACGGGAACAAACAATGGAAAAAACTTTTTCATAATTGCAGCTCGGATGGCTACGCAATCACACAGCTGACAGACGGAAATCTTGTGGCGGCAGGAGAAGTCAGCGGCGAATTCAGAACAGACGAAGACCAAGCGGAACTCGAAGGACAGGGCGACAATTTCTTGGTGGGACTCGACAGCAACGGGAATAACACTTGGACAAGGACAGTGAGCCAACAAAGCACAGACCGTCCCGCAAAACTTCTACCGACAAACACAGGCGGATTTACTATGTCCGGATCAACGGGAACTTTAGTCGGACAATCGGATGTCGCAGATATACAAGACGTTCTATCTCTCGGAAATTTCAGCGCAAACGGCGAAACAAACTGGTTCAAAAAAATTGAAGGCGATGAAATCATGGCCAAATCCATAAACCAAACTTCAGATAGCGGATACGTCATGATCGCAAACATAAAACTTGTTGAAGAAAACGATCAGAAAGTCCCCGCCCTTGTTAAATTGGACAAAAACGGAAAATTTCAATGGGCGACAGGCCTCGAAAACGTACCAATGGAAATTCCAAATTTGACAATGGACCCGGACGGAAAAAAACTCATAGTGGGGACACCAAATAAAATACACGTTGGATTCGGACAATTCACCGATGCGGAACAAACTTCTGACGGCGGTTATATCGCTCTAGGGAGCTATTTCTCCATCCTGTCAGATGCCGCAATCGCCCAAGGACTGAAAGAAATTTACGGGCAATCAACACTCGTCGGGATCAAAGTGGATTCAAAAGGAAAATTGCAGTGGGCAAGAAGTATCAAAGCAAAAAAATTCATGGAAAACACCTCACTCAAAAAAACTGCCGACGGCGGATATATCATCATGGGAAACAGCTCAGCTGTCGATTTTGCAGACCAACAACTCAGTGAACGAAACACAACATATAACGAATTAATGAACGCATACAACAAAAAATACCCACCGGGATCTCCGGAAACTCCGGCATCAAAAAGAGACATGGAGATAATTGCCGACACTATTGCGGAAACAGAATCCCCCTTCAATGCCAAACACATCATATTGATAAAACTGGACAAAAATTTTAATTACCAATGGGGCAAAAATATCGGCGGAACAAGAGACTTGGATGGCTACGACATAATTCAAACCACCGACTCGGGATACGCAATCGCCGGAACCTGGCATACAGGAATTAAATACAAACTTTTAGGCACATGGCTCGAATACACCGAAGCAATGATTCTAAAATTGGACACAAACGGCGATTTGGGAAACAGCGATCTTGTCGCGGATTTCAGCGACATTGAATTAAGCGACGTCAGCGTATACATCGTTGCAAACAGCTTAAGTTCACCGGAACTCATCGTGGATTATCCGATGGAAAACGTCTCCAGAACAATCAGTATCACAAACAAAGACGGCGGAAATACAACCACTGCAGAAACAATGACTTACCAAGCCCAAATCTGCAGCGAGACAAAAACGGAAACTTTCACAGGAACGGGCGGCACAACTCCGACCACAAAAACACGAGCCCAAATGAAATACGATGAAACCATCGCAATAGAACCCACAACCGCAAAAGGAATCTTGGTAAACGACGAAGTAACACCGATCTTAAAAGACGTATTTAAAGACGTTAAACTGTGGGACAACGACATCAGCGGATGGGTCGCGTACAGATTTAGCCGACTCGTAACAAAAGACGACATCTCTAAAATAGAAACCGCGATGGAAACCCTTGGCTACAAGCTCGACAAAAACGACAACGGAAATTTCACCGCCGTAAAAATAGGAATGACAATGAATTTCAGTTTCTATCTCGGCGACACAAACACCGGCAGACTGGATATAACCTACTGATCACTCCAGCAACAACAACAAAAACATCACCGCAACCCCGGCAAAAAACGACAAAAGTTGCCCTATGGATTTGGAAATAACCGTTTCCTTATGAAGCTCGGGGATAAGATCTGTCGATGCGATATAGATGAAATTTCCGGCCGCAAACGGAATAAGGAAAGAACTCAAATTCGCCGAATGAGCGCCAAAAATCAAAACCGCGACAGTACCAAGTATTGCTGTTAAAGCTGTGACAAAATTTAAAAATATAGCCTTTTTCGCCGAAAATCCGCCGTGAATCAATACCCCAAAATCCCCTATCTCCTGCGGAATTTCGTGCAAAACCACTGCGATGGTCGTCGCTATTCCGACAGGAATACTGACCAGATACGCCGCCCCGATAATAAGTCCGTCGATAAAATTATGAATCGAATCGCCAAACAAATTCATCCACGCAAAAGGATGTGTATGCTCCGCCGTTATCGGCATATGACAGTGCCTCCAGTGGATAAATTTTTCTATCACAAAAGAAATAATTATTCCTGAAATCACATACAAAGATACGGCCGTCGAAAACCCTCCGCTTTCCTCTACGGCTTCAGGTAAAAGATGAATAAAAGCATCCCCTATCAAAGCACCGGCCGAAAAACTTATCAAATAAATCAAAATTTTTCTAAGCCTATCAATCTTTATCGACAAAGTAACAACCCCGACAAGTGATATCAATCCGACGATAACAACGCTGATAAGCGCATAAAAAACAGCTGTATTCATATACCAAAAATTTAACACACGAAAAAAACAATTGCAACGCCACTGCGCAAAACCTCTACCCTATTTGCGAAACGATCACCACATAATTCTTACCATATTTTTTGGCACATTTCGGACAAGTGGTATACCACATATACATTTTTTTGACTTCCAAATTTTTGCCCTTGGCACAATCAGCAAAATCCTTGCACCATTTCCCGGTATCTTTAAAATTCCCCTCATAAACTTTACTGAAAAATTTTCCTCCCAAAGTCACATTTTCAGCATTCGGAATTTCACGATCAACCGCGACATACAAATCCATATTCCATTTGGAAGTATGATCACAAAGCCCCATCCAATCTTTAGCTTGAGCCCCGGCCTTATCAACTTTAGCCATCATTTTTTTAATAACAGCCCCGAAATTCATCGGAATAAAAAACAAAGTAAAAACCTTGTCCTTGATAAATTTTTTATCAGTCCACTCAAAAATCTTATCATCCCAAGCCACAGAATCAAACCTGGGACAACATTCCAAATCTTGATTTTTTGTATTCATAGCTTTTTGTTACAATATATTTTCCAACCAACCAGGAAAATCTAATCCCCTTTCCTCACCATTTTAAACAAATCCAAAAACATATACCAACCGTATTTCAAAAGAATCGGCAAATTGGAAATTTTTAAAACAATACTTAGCAAACTCTTATGCCGATCCTTGCTATCACAAAACTGACTCAAAAAACCTTCTTTCGATTTTGAAATAATGTCAAACATGGTATCAAAAGTCCTATTGCTTTTCATGCGATCCCACAGCCATCTATACAAAATTTGTTTTTTATAATAGGTCATCAATTTGTTACATTTTTGAATTTCATTACGATAGTTTTTCAAAGCATTTTTATGCCCGTTTAAATAAGCCGGAATAAGTTTCGCCGCGACCTTCCCCGAAACAATCGCCCCTTTTATTCCGTCGGCCGCAAACGCGCCACAAAGTCCCGCCGCATCCCCGATCAAAAGAGAATAATCATCATAAACATTTTTTAGCGGCCCACCGATCGGAATCATGCTGGCAAAAGTCAAAATTTCATGAGTGGAATCCTTAATCTTTATCATATTTTTGCTTTTCAACATTTCAACAAAATCCTTAATTTTGCCGAACTCATTTGCATTTTCACTTAATTTCGCAAGCCCCAATCTAAAAGCCTTCTCCCCGTTAATTATCGTGGGAGAAAGCCATCCCCCGTATCCCAAAGAAAATTCACCGAACCAATAATGATAAACAGTTTCATCCGGATGAGGACCAAACAAAATATCTCCACAAAAAACTTTTTCCAACCCAATCAAAAATTTCTTATTTTGCGACAATGATTTATTGCTGATGGCTACCGAAGATTTCGCCCCATCAGCTCCAACAATAAATTTAGACCTGACAATCTGCTCTTCATTATTTTTCAAAAAAGAAATCACAAGCGAAAAATCGGCATTTTGCTCAATTTTATAATCCGTAAATTTTGAATTAATACTCAACGTAACATTTTCAGGCAAAGTCTCGGACATATGTTTCACCAACTTGGGAGTATCGGTTGAATAAATCCACGGTAAATCCGAATACGAGAAAAAATGCCGATTAAAATCAGTTCCCACAACACCGATTGCCATAATTTTATTTGGAATATAAGGCTTAATATCAACAAAATCAGCCAACAAATCATATGTAGCCTGCGTAATCAATCCCGTTGACTCAATATAAGCATTGAGATCTTTTTTCATATCCAAAACCAAAACCTTCAAATTTCTCGGCAAATGGTGAGCAAGAGTCAAACCGGAAAAACTGGCTCCAACAATAACAACATCGTAATTCATTTGAATTATTTACTGAAAAGTTTCGAAAACTTCAGTTTGGCCACTGCAAATAAATATATGATTTCAAGAATTCCAAG
>JBAZQZ010000039.1:0-6529 GCA_041663205.1 Candidatus Altimarinota bacterium | reverse complement strand
TGAAAATGCTTGATTGTTCCTTCACTGAATTTGATGGTTTTGAAAGAATCAAAAATGTTTGTCAGTAGTTCGGCATAGCCGGCTACCTCTTGTTCATCCCGTGTTTTGAGTCTTTGGATTTTTAATCCTTTCAGTAATTTTTCGACTTCCTCGTCCGATAATTTCGCTCCTTCTATGCGGGTTGATGCGCCTGCAGAAGTGACAATTACGGATTTTTTTAATCGTCCCAGAATTTGAGGGGATAGATTTGTGCCCGCTCTCCATTGGCCTTTGAGTTCTTCGATTTGGCTTATTAATCCATATATTTTATGGGTGATGTCGGGGGTGAAGGTCAATCTTTTAGTGAATCTTTCCATTGTTTTGCGTTAAGACACGTCGTCTATATGTAATTATATGTGATTATATGTGATTTTGCAAGAGGAAAATTCAGGATATTTTTTAAAAATACTCTACGATAGCTTTTTTTACGTTGGGGTCGTCCATTATGAAAGTATGAGAACTTTCGATTAAGAGAAAATCTGAGTTTTGGATTTTTGTGTTTTCTACGGAAACTTTTCCGTCGTCTTCGCCCGGAATAATTTCCGAAAGAATGAGTTGAGGTGAATTTCCCGCAATTACCAAAACGTCATAAGTCGGGATGGGGAGTTTTCGTGTAAAGCTTTCGTTGTCTGTTCCCAGTTGGGCTAAGGCCGGCCCAAAAAACCATTTTGTGATTTTAAAATTTTTCAATATATCCGCTATTTCACTGCCGTTATTCGGGGGAGCAATCATGACCACTTTGCCTAAATTTTTGACATCGGTTTTTGCGAGGAAATTTCTTATGATGATTCCGCCCAATGAATGTGAAACAAAATTGATTTTTTTGTCGTTTCCGCAATGTTTTATCGCAGGTTCCAGATATAATTTTGAAAGTGTTTCAATGTCATTTTTTGTGGACGGATAATCTATGTTTACGGTCTTGAATCCTTTGGAATTCAGGAATTCGGCCAGGGATTCCATTGATGAAGATGACCGTGCCAATCCATGCAATAAAATCACACAGTCTTTTTCTCCTTCCAAAATTTGGACCGGCTTTGTTTTGTTTAAGGAGAATGCGGAAAATAAAATTCCGACGGAAATTGTTATTAAGATGCCAAATAAAATTTTTCTTTGTGTTCTTTTCATAATTTTGGGAATCTGTTTTCCATTATACCCGGGTTTGTTGTATATTTACGATGTTAATTTTCTAATTTATATATATGCACAATTTTTATCCGGGAGAATTTCATTTGTTTTCTTCGTGGATGATTCTTTTGTTGATATGGAGTTTTTTTTGGAAGGGTCTTGCTCTTTGGCATGCTTCAAGACGCGGTCAATCGTTGTGGTTTGTTATATTTCTTGTAGTGAATACTCTTGGAATTCTTGAAATCATATATTTATTTGCAGTGGCTAAACTGAAGTTTTCAAAACTTTTCAGTAAATAATTCAAATTTGCCGTTTTTTTGGATTTGTTTAAAATGGTGAGAAGTTGACTTATTTTGTATTGTGTTGTAAGTTTGTTTGCCAAATTTGTTTTTTAATCATATTTGTTATGGCTATGAATGAAAAGGAAATTAGGCAGGTGGACAAAGATCCGAAGATCGATCTTCATTTGCATTTGGATGGAGCTCTTTCCGGAGAGGCTATCATGAGTGTGGCGCAAAGGCATGGAGTGACCGTGCCGGGGATTTCGGAACAAAGTTTGGATGCTTTAAGTGAAGTTTATCCGGATTTCGGACCTTTTCATGCGAGTTCTAAGCCGGAGTTTGATCGATTTTTGGCGCTTTTCGGGAAGGCTCTTTCTGTTATGCAGAAGCCTGAGACGATTCATGATTCCACTCTTGAGGTGATTCGTGATCTTAAGCGGCAGAATGTGGTTTATGCGGAGTTGCGTTTTGCGCCGAATTATCATTGCAGGGAGGGACATTCCATGAATGAGATGGTTGAGGCTGTTTTGAGGGCTACGAGAGAGGGAGAGCGGGAGACAGGGGTTGTTACCAGATTGATAGTGGTGGTTCCGAGGGAAATAGAGCATGTGGATTGGTATAAAGGGCCTAGCGCTAAGGAAATCGTGAAAACCGCTTTGGAGTTTCAGGATCAGGGGGTAGTCGCGATAGATTTGGCTTGCAGTGAGCATTTTGGACCTGAACCTTATATCGATCTTTTCAGGTCTACTTTTGGGGAGAGATTGCAAAGGACTGTTCATGCCGGAGAAACCGGGCCGCAAATGCAGCAAAATATCAAAACCGCGCTTTATCAAATGGGCGCGAACGGGCTTGGGCATGCGAGAGGTTTGCCTTCGATGCTTAGGGAAATGTATTTTGTTCGACAAAATGGGGTCAGGGTCGAAAGGGCGCCGATTTCAAATCAATGCATGGTTGTCGGTGAGGATTTTGACAGAGTTGATGAATTGCTTGAAAGAGGGATTTTGGTATCTGTGAATTCTGATGATCCGGGGATTTTCGGTCCTGGATGTTCTTTGGCTAAAAATCTTGTCGCGGTAGGGAGGAAATTTCATTTTGGACTGAATGGAGTGAGAGAATTGACTTTGAATGCGGCCAGAAGTGCATTTTTGCCGATGGAGGAGAAAAAGGCTTTGGAGGAGAGAGTGAGTGGTGGATGGTAGAGGTTTTTATGCTATAATGGGGGTGGTTTTCTTAAATTATTTTTATGAAAGTTTTTAAATTTACAGTTGTGTTTGCTTTGGCGGTTCTTGTTTTGGTAGCTTGTGTGTCTTCTTCGGATGTTAAAGTCGATGTTTTGTCCGTCGGCAATTCTTTGAAATCGCCGAGCGAGGTGAATCGGATTTTGGGGGCTGATGGTTTGCGGATTATTGACGTGAGAACTTTGGCGGAGTTTACTTCCGGATGTATATCGGGCGCAAAAAATATCGATTTTAAATCTTCCGATTTTTTGAACAAAATTTCTTTGTTGGACAAGAGCGGTTTGTATTTGGTCTATTGTCGTAGCGGGGGCAGAAGTGCTCAAGCCGTAGCGCAAATGAGGGGTGCCGGTTTCAATAATATTGTTGAGCTTAAGGGCGGGATTTCCGGTTGGGAGGCGGAGGGATATGACTTGAGTGAAAATTGTAAATAACAATTTTTTATTTCTTGGCGAAATTCTTGACCATTGTTGGTTGTGGGTATATATTCATTATGGTTTTTATCTTTATAATTAAAAAAATATGCCAAATTTTGATAAGAGCGGGCCTGTCGGGAAGGGGCCTGTGACCGGTTGTGGGCGGGGTTCTTGTTCGGGCGGACAGCAATCGGATGCGCGAGGGTGCGGGCAAGGGGTTGGAAGAGGGATGAGATGTTGCGGAAGAGGTTTTTCCGGAAAGAATTCGGTTTCCGTTGAAAATCAAAAAAAACAATAATTCTTAAAATAATGCCTCGACCAAGACTTTGCAGGAGGATAGCGTCAAGTCCCGATGTTACGTTTTATAAGCCGCAAGGGGTCCCTTTGTGTTCTTTGGATGTGGTAGAATTGTCTTGCGAGGAGTGGGAGTCTTTGAGGTTGAAGCATATGGAGGGGTTTAGCCAGGTAGAGTCGGCGAAAAAAATGAGGACATCTCAGAGTACTTTGCAGAGAATCTTGTCGTCGGCTCAAAAAAAACTTGGACAAGCGGTAGTGAAAGGCTTAGCTATTAAAATATCAAAGCAATAATATGAAGAAATTTATTATTTTGTATGTATTTATTGGAATGTTTGCGCTTGGATTGATGTTTGTTGTGTCCGGGCAATCTCAAAAATTTGTCTTGAATCAGCAGGAGGGGAGTTACGTTTATGAATTTATACATGGGGAGGTGCGTAATGTGACGTTTTCTTCGGAAAAGGATGAGGCGCAAATTCTTGAAGTTAAAATTAATTCAGGGGAAGAGAGTGGGAAAATGATAAATGTTCCCGTGAATTCTATGAATAATTTTAATTCTTATGAGGTTGGTGATGAAGTCCAAGTTTATAAGATGACCGGAATAGCGACAGGGGATGTCAGTTATGAAACAGCCGATTACTATCATCAGGCCGGGCTTCAATGGTTCTTTGTTGTTTTTGCCATGGTTGCTGTTTTTGTCGCTCGTAAAAAAGGATTAACGGCAATTTTAAGTATTGTTGTTTCGCTGGTTCTTTTTTATTTCGTTTTTCTGAAAATGATTATGGCCGGATATCCGCCATTAATTTCATGTTTGATTTTTGTTTTTATGGTGACGGCTTTGACTATTCCGCTTATCCATGGATTTAATAAAAAATCTTTGTCGGCGATGTTGGCTATTTTTGTGGGATATGTTTTCTCGATTTTGATTGTGTTTGTTTTTAAAAATATTGTGCAGTTGGGAAATGCTCCGGATGAAGAATTTCGTATGCTTGGGGTTATGTATCCGGACATTGAGCTTTCAGGGATAATGATCGCGTCTTTGTTTATGGGAGCGATAGGCGCTTTGATAGATACCGCTATTTCGATATCTTCCGCTGTTTTTGAGGCGCTGAAAGAGCATTCGAAGCAGACTTTCGGGCAAGTTTACAAGATTGGGATGGAGGTCGGGAAAGATGTTCTTGGTTCAATGATAAATACTTTGCTTTTTGCGTATTTGGCCAGCAGTTTGCCTTTTTTGGTTATTATCGCTTTGGGGAAAGGTAGTACTTTGGGGGAATTGATAAATATGGATTTTATCGCTTTCGAGTTGACGCGAACATTTGTCGGAGCGATATCTCTTGTTGTGTTGATACCGATTACAGCATCTATTTCCGCTTATTATTTCGTAAAAATTAAAAAATAAATATGAAGAAATTAATTTTTTCTTTTTTTCTGTCTCTTGTGTTGGCGATTATTTCTTCCGGTGTTGTTTTTGCCGAAGGGGATAAGGCGATTTTGTATTATGGCAATGGATGTTCGCATTGCGCAAAAGTTGAAAAATTCATGCAGGACAATGTTTTTGGTATTGAGATAGAGAAGAAAGAGATTTATCAAAATCAGGATAACGCCGAGGAGTTTAACGAAGTTTGCGATAAAGAAGGTGTGGATTTGATGAGTAGAGGGGTCCCGTTTCTTTATGCCGAGGGGGAATGTGTTGTCGGAGATGAGCCAATAATCTCATATCTTCAGGAGCACGGGGATATGAAGGGTAAAGAGGTCGTGGGAATTGGGTCGGGGCAAAGAGAGGAGAAGTCTTCGAATGCTTTGACTTTGCCGATTTTGATAGGAGCGGCGTTTGTGGATTCAATAAATCCGTGTGAATTTGCGGTGCTCTTGATTTTGATGACCACTGTTCTTGCGGCCGGCAGTAAAAAAAGAGCTTTATTTTCGGGAATTGCTTATTCGGTGTCCATTTTTATTTCATACTTTTTGATGGGGCTTGGGCTTTATTCTATAATTTCAAGTGCCGGGACGACGGCTGTTTTTATGAAAGTTGTCGGGTGGGTGGCTATCGTTATCGGTGTTTTTAATTTGAAAGATTTTTTCTGGTACGGCAAAATTTTTGTTATGGAAGTGCCTTTGAGTTGGAGGCCAAGATTAAAAGCGATTGTAAGGTCTATGACCGGGCCTGTTAGCGCATTTTTTGTCGGTTTTTTGGTGAGTTTGTTTTTATTGCCTTGTACAAGCGGTCCTTATATCGTGATTCTTGGTATGCTTGGGCATGGGGAAACTTATTTGAAGGCGGTTTTACTTTTGCTTTTGTATAATTTGATTTTTATATTGCCGATGGTCGGAATCACTGTTGCCGCTTATTTTGGGATGAGTATCGAAAGAGCGGAAGAAACCAGAATAAGGAATTTGAAAATCCTACATTTGATAGCGGGTGTGATTATGGTTGTCATGGGAATATTTTTGTTAATCGGATGATCCCAACTTTTTTATAACTTGCAATCTGTTTTTCGGTGTGCTAAATTATTGGTAATCGCAACATTGTTGCATTTACTGATTTAAAAATATGTCGTATTCGGATTACGCAAAAGAGATTCTTTCAAGAAATAGTTATAAGCTTACGACTCCGAGGTTGCTTGTTTTGGGCTTGCTTGAAGTGTCCGATGTCTCGCAAAATGCTTATGAAATAGCGAAAAAAATTTCTAAAAATAAAAAAGTGGATGTTGTTTCCGTTTACAGAAATTTGTCGCTGTTTAAAAAATTGGGGCTTGTTCATGAGATGTCCGAAGGGAAATTTATCGTGTGCCAAAAATTTGATTGTAAAAATTCGACGCATTGTCATCATCAATTTGTTTGCGTGTCGTGTAACAGGACGGAGGAAATACATGTGAACGACAGGTCTTTTGTGCGTAAACTTGCGAAAATGTTTCCAAGATTATTAATAAATTCGCATAACTTTCGGTTTGAAGGGCTTTGCGAAAAATGTAAACAATAAAATTTAACAATAATCAATATGAATGCAACATGGTTTTATGCGCTTATCAGCGTTGTTATCGTCGGATTGATATCACTTGTCGGGGTTGTTACTTTGTCGATAAAGATTGATAGGCTTAGAAAAATTTTGATTTATTTGATAAGTTTTTCGGCCGGT
>JBAZQZ010000038.1:0-7849 GCA_041663205.1 Candidatus Altimarinota bacterium | reverse complement strand
TTTTAATGCAATTTCGCAAGGGCTTGAAGATGTAATCGGGACTTTAATTCATTAGAATGTTTGTCGGTATTAATAAATTTCTATGGAAAATAAATTACTTATTGATTTGGCGGTGAAATACGGGCTCGATTCCTCCATGGTTTCAAAGGTCGCGACGATTGTGTATCAGGCCGGGTTTGAGGATTTTGGTGTTCCCGAGGCCAAAAATGTCGCCGAATATTTGTGCGAAACCGGACTTATAAACAAGCCTGCGGAGGAAATAATGCAGGAGCTCAAGCTCAAGGGGCTTTCGAGGGATTGAGGTACGTTCTTGAGCGAAGGTTTTCTTCCGTTTTTTCGAGGATTCCTTTCAATATGAATTCTGAAAATTCCCGTAAACGCTCAAAGTCGTTTTCAATTTTCATCCTTTCAAAATAATCACGTAAAATGAATGTACATAGCTGTGTGAGGACTTTTTTTACGGTTTTTTGTGCCGGTTCATCGTCTTGTTTTTCTTCTATGTCGTAACAGTATTTTAGTAATTTTTGCGGGTATTCTTCAGCCTGAAACATCATCCCTTTTATCCATGCGTCAACTGCGATTTTGGCTTTTAGAGGCATTGACGCGTCGTTTTCTCCGAAAAAAGTAAGGGCGCGGGTGGAATAATCTTGTTTGATAAAACCATTTGTAAAGGGCTTAAGCTCATCGTTTTCCAGCATTATCATCGCCAAAATAAATCCGGCCGGAACATTTTGTTCGAGCGCGCGGCTTATCAACAGAGTGAGGTCTTGTTTTTGGCTGTTTTTTACAAAGGCCAAAAGGATTTTTAATAAATTGTCTTCTTTTTGTTTTTGCTTCTGTTCCTCTTTTTTTATTGCGGCAATTTGGGCCCATGCCTCCTGCATGCGCTCCTTAAATGCTTCAAAAGCCGATTCCGACATCGGCTCTCCCCCTTCAAGTCCAAAAAAATTTTCTAAAGACATTTAGCTGAAAGCTATTTTATATTTACAAATTTATCTTTGTAAATTCTGCCATCGTACTTTTTCAGGGCCTTTTCCGTGAAGTGCACCTGTCCCGTGATTAATGCGTAAATTGTGTGGTCTTTACCCATTTCCACCCCTTTCCCCGGGAAATATTTCGTACCTCTTTGGCGTATAATTATTGATCCCGCTTTTACGACTTCTCCTCCGAACGCTTTAACCCCCAGACGCTGGGCCTGCGAGTCGCGGCCGTTTTTAGTGGAACCTGCTGCTTTTTTGTGTGACATGGTTTTTTCTTAAATTTCTTAAATTGCGGAGTGATTTTAATGGTTTTTGTTTGGATGTGCAAGCTGATTTTTAATAAAACACAATGGGGTATCGGCCACAGACTAGGAAATATTCTCCGTGGCTCGCTTTCTTTGTCTGGTTCCTGTGTTTGGACGTAAAACGAACAGAATCGCCATGAAGAACATTTCCTCACTTCCTGCCGACCAACTTCATTGTGTTTAGACGTAAAACGAACAGAATCGCCACGAAGAATATTTCCTAGTCTGTGGCTCGCTGAACTTCATTGTGTTTTATTCGTATTTGTGGTAGAATGTGTGGATAAATTAATGCAAACAAAAATAAATATAAATGAAGTCAGGATTTAAGAAAATTACGATTTTGGCTACGATATGCGCTCTTTTCATTTCGAACAGCGCTTTTGCGGACGAAAAAGAGGAGTTTTTGTCGAAGCTCAAAGATAGATATAATTCGGAAAAAGTCGATTATTATCAACTTTTGAACAATATTTCCGATCAAAGAAATAAGATTAAAGCTCTTACGGAAGAGAAAATGACGCTGACGGAACAGCTAGACAATATCGATCAACAAAGTTTTATCACGCAAAACGACCTAAGAGAAACCGTGGAGGCCGTGAGTGAAACAAAAAACTCCATAATGCAGATGGCGGCTCAGATTGAAATAAAAAAAGTCGCTATGGAAACGCAAAAAAGTCTTCTCACGGATTATGTGAAAATAATGTACAGAGAGGAAAATTCTTATTTTTCGGTCGACGGAAACGGGCAAGTTGATGCACTAAAACTGCTTTTGTCCGACGGAAGTGTCGGAAGCAAAATGAGACAGTTGAATTATTTGAATCTTTTGAGTCAGGCCGGAGCGCAAATGGTCGATAAACTTGCCGGGCTCGGGGAAGAATTGAAAACGCAGGAAGAAGGTCTTGTAGCCAAACATGCGCAATTGGCCGCGCTTCAGGAAAGTCTTGCAAACAACAAAAAACAGCTTGAATATGAAAGAATTGCGAAAGAAAATTTACTAAAACTTACTCTCGGCCAGGAAAAATTATATTCGAAATTGCTTGAACAAAGCCAAAAAGAGCAATATACGATGGTACAAGATGTAAAAGAGCTCGGGGACGCGCTACGCGTTGTACAGCAAAAAATCGCACAAGACGGGGAGAATTTCAACCCGAATCAGTATTCGGGGCTTCTGGATGAGAGAACTCGTTCTTTGTATGAGTTCTTTTCCACCGCTCCCCTGCTTAATCCGGAAGGGATTTCATGGCCTATTCTTCCCGAAAAAGGCATCAGCGCGTATTTCCATGACAGCGCTTACGCAAATACTTTTGGCGTCGCTCATCAGGCCGTGGATATTCCCGTGTATCAGGGCTCCCCTATTTATGCGCCGGCCGATGGCGTTGTTTATAAAACGAAAGACAACGGATACGGGTATAGCTATGTGATTTTGGCTCACGCAAACGGGTATAGCACGGTTTATGGCCACGTGAGCGAAATCCTGGTTCAGGAGGGCGATCGAATCGTGCAGGGCCAGATTCTCGGCCTCAGCGGAGGTATGCCTGGAACGCAGGGCGCGGGATATATGACGACAGGGCCGCATTTGCATTTCGAATTACTTAAAGATGGGGAACACCTTGATCCTTTGAATTATCTTCCTTTGAATGTATTTTCCGCGGAAAATTTGAAACTTCTTCCGGAGAAATATTTGAGAAGAATTGAACTTTAGGATACACTTTGGGATGTGAAAAATAATATTTCTGAGATTATAAAAATCCTCGAAAAGACTTATCCCGATGCCAAAATTGAGCTGAATTTTGCGGATATATTTCAACTGCTCGTGGTCGTGATTTTGTCGGCACAATGCACGGATTTTCGCGTAAACCAGGTAAGCCCCGCGCTTTTTGCGAAATTTCCTGACGCCCGCGCGTTTGCTTCGGCTACAACGGAGGAGATCGAAAAATATATTTATTCCACGGGCTTTTATAAGGCAAAAGCGCGCAATATAAAAGGCGCGGCGGAAAAAATTTTGAAAGATTTTCACGGAGAAGTCCCGGATAAAATGGATGATTTATTGACGCTTCCCGGTGTCGCCAGAAAGACCGCGAATGTCATTTTGTCTTCCGGTTTCGGGAAAGATGTCGGAGTTGTCGTGGACACGCACGTGGCCAGAATAAGCGGAAAGTTGGGACTTGTTACAAAAAAGATGGCGTTACAAAAAAATGCCGTAAAAATAGAGCAGGAGCTGATGAAAATTGTGCCAAAGTCAAAATGGGGAAAATTTTCGCACATGATTGTTTGGCACGGAAGGCGCATTTGTTTCGCGAGAAAGCCAAATTGCAAAGGATGTCCATTGAATAAGATTTGTCCGAGCGCGCAAGCTTAACAATGTGTTTTGTTTGACTTTGTTGGCGGAGGTTGGTAGATTTTCTGGCGTTATTTAACAACTGAGAAAAGCTTTTCTCACTGCTTGATGGGGCGTGGCCAAGTGGTAAGGCAGCGGGTTTTGGTCCCGCTATTCGTGGGTTCGAATCCTACCGCCCCAACCAAAAATCTTTTTTTAAGAAAATTTTATAAAAATTTAACGAAATTTTAATGTCGTGATAGTATGGTTACGGCTGTTATTAATTAACCTCTTTATTTATGGACAGCCAAACAGTCACAAATGAGATGCTGTACGAGTTCCTCAAAGCTTTTAAGCTTGAGGTCAGTCAGCGTTTCGAGCAAGTTGAACAGCGTTTAACTGCGGTTGAACAGCGTTTAGATTCGGTCGAGCAACGTTTGACCGTGGTCGAACAGCGTTTAGATTCGGTCGAGCAACGTTTGACCGTGGTCGAACAGCGTTTAGATTTAGTAGAGCAACGTCTCGATCAAATTGACAGGCGTCTCGATCATCTCGAAAAACGTGTTGATAGAGTCGAGGAAATACTAATGGATGTTTGGAGAAGCAAAGACAAAATTTCCATCGGATTTTCAAGAGGTTTTGTTCTTATAAATGCATTTATTTCCGCTTTGGTTTCGGGAGTTGTATCGTTTGCTATGAGCAAATAATTTTTCGTTTTATTATATAATTTTTACGCTTATGTGGAAAGAATTTTTGGCTTTCATAAGGGAATATAAGATAATGGGGTTGGCTCTCGCTTTTATCATGGGCACAGCCAGCACCGATCTCGTGAAGTCTCTTGTTAATAACATTATTATGCCGTTTGTTGGCGTCCTTATGCCCGCGGGAGGATGGCAGAGCGCTGTTTTGACTGTCGGACCTCTCGCTTTGCCGTGGGGTAGTTTTTTGGCCGATTTGCTGAACTTTTTGATTTTGGCGTTTGTGGTTTTCGTTATTGCCAAAAAGCTTTTCAAGGAAGCCAAGGTTGAGAAAAAATAATTAGTGGGCTTGAGCTTCTTTTTTGCTCGTTTTTGTGGTATAATATTCGGATAAAATAATATCCGGACATGTCATTACTTGAATCAATATCGAAATCATTTGGACTCGAATCTCTTGTGAACGTTGTCCCGAGCCTGAAAAAGGCTTATGACGTTGCGTTTAAGAATAACGACAAGGGTTTCCTCGAAAAAATCGGGATGTTTTTGAAGACTTACAATGAAGAAAAAGATAAATTGGATGGGGATAAAGAACAGATTTCCTCAGAGACTACAGAGAAAGTTAAAGAAGTAATTGCGGAAGCGCCGAATGATGCGCCTGCGGATGATTCTGCGCCCTCACCTGATTCAGTTGTTGAAAGTGACTTGGAAATTGACCCAGATGAGCCTTTTGTCAGAGGTGAAGACCATTTCGGAAACACTGTAATTTTGAGGGAAAGCGCGATGAAGGCGTTTGAAAAAGCAATGGAGGTTGCGGAAGAAACGGGAGTAAAGCTGAAGGTCTCTTCTTCGTATCGCAGTTTTGAGGCGCAAAGAAAATTATATGAACACGGGGTTCAAGTACACGGGGAAGAAGATGTCAGCACTTGGGTTGCAGAGCCTGGAAAATCGAATCACCACACCGGCGGGACCATAGATGTAGTCGCGATGACAATGGACGGTAACGGCAAGTGGGTCGGAGGACTTTGGCATAAAAATCAAAAATTGCTGAAGGAAATATTGCCGAGAATCGGATTCGTAAATTACAAGCCGGAACCTTGGCATTGGGAGATTTATACAAATAAATGGCGGAAGGAACACGGAATCGCCGGTCAATCCGTTTATAAAAAACAACGAAGTTTAAACGCATAGTTTATGGGAATATTAGAATCAATAACAAAAACGCTCGGACTGGAATCCTTGGGAAAATCTTTGGGCCTCGATTGGTTTGAAAGTGCTGTCCCCAGCTTTAAAAAGGCCCTCGAAATTGCGACCAAAAGCGGAGACAAAGGTTTCCTTGAAAAAGTCGGAATATTTTGGAATGAGTTCAACAAGGAAATGGATAAACTTGATAAAGAAAAAGAAGGTATTACCGCAGAGACTCAAGATAAAGTGCAGGCGACTTTGCAGGGAGCTGTCACTCTTGGAGAAGGAAGTGTTGTTGATCAAATGAAAATGAGACTAAACGGTCGACAAAGAGAAATGGCTTGTCTTATTGAGAATATTTTTACAAAAAGACTTAAGCAATTTGACAGAGATTTGTCTGACGAAGCAATTCGCAGAATTGTCGCCGCCGCGCTTGTGAATGTGAATCAAGAATCCAAATTTAATCCTAATGCCGCCGGAGATAGCGGGAATGGTATTGGACTTTTTCAGGTGCATCCTTGGGGTGGAAGTGTTGCGTATAGAAAAGTACCGGAAAATAATATTAATTTGATTTTGGATAAAGAGGTTTTTACCGGTAGAGGAAAAACCCTTATCCGAAGGGCCAAAGAGGGCGCGGATATTGCTGAATTGACAGCGCTTTTTTCAAAGTATATCGAAAGACCCGGGGACGAAAAGGGTGAAATGGAAAAACGTGCAAATGTAGCGAGGAATGTGTTTAGAGGTGGAGTCACTCCTGCGCCTCAAGCTGTGGCGTCTGCGCCATCCCCTGCTTTAAGCGCTTCTTCTGAAGTTTCCGATGGCAAAAGTCTGCGTTTTGATATTGATCTTGGAGGAAGTAAAAAAGGCGGTTGTGACCTTTCTTCGGGACAAAAAAACTGGTTTTTCGGAAGCAGTGGTGTCGTCGGAGTGCCAAAAAATATCGGAGGACGCCTTGGGATAGTCGGCATAGGTCCGAGGGAATTTTTGAGAAATTTAAAAGATGTTTGGTGGGACAAGATTGAAAATGCAAAACTTCAATTGCCGGAACAAATTGTCCTCACGGGAATGGCTCAAAATAGCGTTTCAAGCGACAGTACCGTCAGACAAAGTCTTGCCGAGTATGGAGCAATCAGGGCTTTCCTTTCGGGAAAAGGCGTTAGCGTTGTCAAATTCATCACAATTCAGCCTTCGGAAAAACATGGAGAATCCTGTGCGAAATTTAACAAGGAATTGAAGAAAAAATACGGAGGTAATTGCATCGATGTAAGTTCTCAAACAACTGTTTCAGACGGCACAAAAGTAAGGCCGGAGTTTTATGGCGACGGAACACATTTAAATAGAAACGGAAAAAAAGAGTGGAACAGATTCGTTATTGCGGCCTTGAATAGAGGCTCCGAGAGTTCCTAATTTGTTCTCAAATATTCTTCAGGGTCCACCGGTGTAAACGGGCGGATGTCTTTTATTTCCGTGTGTATCGCCGCTTCGTGATCGAGGCTTTGCGCCAAACGTTCCTTTAGTGTTGCCATTTGGCGGATTTCTTTTTGACGACTTATACAGCGAAAATGAAATTTTGCATTCGGCACGCTACAAAAAGTTTTTACGGCATCAGATGCCGACAGATATATTTTTATATCTCCAAAACCTAGAATTGTCGGCAGAAGCCCTTCTTCGATTTTTTCTATGTTTTGAATTTGCGCCATGTCTATCGAATCTATCGTGTCCGACAAAAATATTGTTTTTTTGTGATCTATAACTCTCCTGTCCGTAATTATCCCTATATTTACAAAATGGTTCATTAATTTCAGAAAAAATTTGTGCAGATAAAAATTGCCCATAATGAAACACGTCAAAAACAGCATTTTCAGTTCCGTACTTTCTTTGACCATTATTTTGATTTTTTCTATCGCCGATATCGCGAGGATTGCCAGCGTTAAAAGAATCAAAAAGTAAATTATGTCTTTTAGAAGCTCTATCCAGTGATGCCTAAAAAAACACACAAACTCTTCGCCGGCCTGCTGGCCTTTGAAAAATCTGTCTTTGTTTGCGATTGTGTTCATAGAGTTATGATGAACCATATCCCGAAAATCGAGATAAATAAAACAAAAGCGGCATAAACCGCCGCTATATATTCTTTTGTGATGATTCTAAATAATCTTGTGTAACTTGATTCCGGGAAATGATATTTTTTGTTGTACTGAATGGTTCGGTGTATCACAAGAGAGCAGAATAGGATTGATCCTAAAACTGTTATGATCATTAATGTGTTGAAGATTGACATAGGCGAACTTGTTACGCTTTCCCCTATGACTTTAAGCCCATGTTTAATTTACGGCTTCCGGAGGAGGTTGTCAAATGTTTGGCGTGGGGGGG
>JBAZQZ010000037.1:0-8151 GCA_041663205.1 Candidatus Altimarinota bacterium | reverse complement strand
TTTGCTCCGGCACAACACGCGCAAAAATATTTACATTTTTAATTTTTTCGGAAAGCTCAGCCGTAGACATTTTTTCAAGCTCCATCCCGGTAATTATGTGATCGGGATCCTTCAACCCGATCTGCCCTCCGATATTTTTCGCGGTAATCGGATAATCTCCGGTAATCATAATCACGCGAATCCCCGCCTTATAACATTCGTTTATCGCAAACGGCACAGTCTCGCGAATAGGATCCGCAAGCGCCACAAACCCTAAAAATTCAAAATCGAAATCATGCTGAGAAGTCGGCAAATTCTCACCTCGATAAATCGCCCTGGCAACACCCAAAACACGAAGTCCCTTGGCCGCCATCGCCTCCACATCCTTTTCCAAAACCTCTTGTTTTTCCTTGGACAAATGACAAAGATCAAAAATCGCCTCCGGCGCCCCCTTCGCCGCAACGACATAAAACCTCCCGTTCTTATCGGACTTATACACATGAGAAAGCGCAAGAAGATGCCTGGACAAAGGATATTCCTTAAGCAAACTCCATTCCTCATGCAAATGTTCCGTATCCTTTAAAGTAATATCTCCAAGCTCAAGAAAAGCCTTCTCCATCGGATCAAAAGGATCTTTTTTACTGGCCAAAATCGCATACTCAATAATTTCATGAAAATGCTCGGGCAAAGATTTTGCCTTACTCTTAACAACATCATGGATTTTCCCTTTCACAAAAATTTCCTTAATAGACATCCTGTTTTGCGTAAGCGTCCCTGTTTTATCTACGCAAAGCACAGTAGCCGCCCCCAAAATTTCTATGGCCGCAACCTTTCTTGTAAGCACATGTTTCTTCGAAATTCGCCAAGCCCCAAGCGCCAAAAAAACAGTAAGCACAACGGAAAATTCCTCGGGCAAAAGCGAAATCGCCACGGTAATTCCATACAAAAATCCATTCAAAATTTCCCCTTTCCAAAAAATAAAAGCGGAAATAATTATCGCAAAAACCGCAACCGCAAAAATAAAAAACAACCTGACGAGTCCGGCGGTCTCTCTCTGCAAAATAGTTCTCTCGGGAACAATTGAAATAAGGGCTTTGCCTATTTTCCCCATTTCCGTACTCATTCCTGTCGCAAAAACCCTCGCAACCCCCTGCCCGCCGACAACCATACTTCCGGAAAAAACAAAAGGATTATCATTCCCTCCGGGACGCACGGAATCAACATTTTCATCATCCGTGGCCACTTTTCTCACAGGCACGGATTCCCCCGTCAAAAGAGATTCATCGGCGGAAAGATTCCTTTCCCAAATCATAACGGCATCCGCAGGCACACGATCACCTTCATTCAAAATAATAAGATCTCCGACCGCAACTTCACGGCCGGCAATGCGCATTCTCTCGCCATCCCGAATCACCAATGCACGCGGACTCGAAAGATCTTTCAACGCACTAAGCGCCTTCTCAGTCTTATTTTCCTGATAAAGCGTAATGCCGATAACAACAAAAATACTGAACAATAAAAATATCGCCTCTTTAATATCTCCAAGAACAAGATAAATACCCCCGCAAACCACAAGAAGTGAAATCATCGGCTCCTTCAAAATTTCAAAAATAATCGCAAAAACACTTCGTTTCTTCGACGAAGGAAGCTCGTTGTATCCATGTTTTCTCAAGCTATGCTCAACCTCTTTCGCCGTAAGACCGTTGAGTTTCTGCACTTGTGCTTCAGCCAGAGCCATAAAATAAGTATAAAGGAATAAAACTTATTTAGGATAAGACCTAAAACAAAACAAAACAAGTAAAAAACTAAATGGAGCCCACATTTTATTGCAGGCTCCATCTATATGATTCTTAAAAATCGAAAACTTTAGAAACTATTTCTGTCTCCTGAGTCTCTCCTTCTAAAACCACCTCCGCCAAATCCACCACCACCAGTTCTTCTTGGAGGTCGGTCTTCCATTGGACGTGCTTCGTTAACAACGAGCTTTCTTCCTTCCATCTCGTTGCCGTTCCACATTTCGATAGCCTTTTGAGCTTCTTCTTCTGTGGACATTTCAACAAATCCAAAACCTTTGGATCTGCCTGAAAATTTATCAGCGATTACAGCTGCTGATTCAACAGTTCCTGCATCTGCGAACGCAGTGCGAAGAGATTCTTCTGTTGCTGTATAGGGTAGATTCCCTACGTATAATTTCTTTCCCATAACGGTGATTAAAAAATAACAAACAAGAGTTTGCTCGTAATCAAATTAAAAGTCAATAGAATGTTTGACAAATTACGTATTTTCAAGCAAAACAAGAAGATTACTCGGTCGCAATTCCGTCAAATTCAGCCTCGTTTTTCTCAGCTTCCTCCTTTGTCCCACGCACAATTCCATCCTTATGATGAGCCGGAGAATATATGGTATAAAGCTTCAGCCCCTCACTGTCGGAGATATTTACAACATTGTGTTGCGCACCGGCAGGCACCACGACAGCATCCCCGTCGGTGACATCATACTCATTCCCGTCGATAAAAACCTTTCCATTGCCCTTCTCGAAACGAAAAAACTGATCATTTTCATTGTGAACTTCCATTCCAATCTCCTCTTTCGGCTTAAGACTCATCAAAACAAGCTGGCTATGTGCGCCCGTATAAAGCACTTTCCTGAAATTTTCATTTTCAACCGTAAGCTTTTCAATCGCACCTTTATATCCTTTTTTCATATTTTTTTGATTAAATTATATTTTTTTAGGGAAAATAACAGACAGAAGTAAAGAACACCCGAGCGCCACCAAAATGACAACAAAAGAAGCAATCGAAGAAATATGCACCCCGAAAATATCAGCAAGCATTTTCATTCCTATAAATATAAGGATAAAAGCCAATCCCTTCTGCAAATGATGAAATCTGTGAAAAACATTTTCTATCAAGAAAAAAAGCGCCCTAAGCCCCATAACCGCAAAAATATTTGAAGTAAAAACTATAAAAGGATCTTGAGAAATCGAAAAAGTCGCCGGAATGGAATCAACGGCAAAAACAATATCGGTCGTTTCAACCAAAAGCATTATCATAAAAAGAAGCGTGAAATATCTCTTCCCGTTTTCAATCGCAATAAACATTCCATTGTGCGGACTCGGGGTAAATCTCAAAAATTTTCTCGCAAAACGCACGACTCTGCCATTTTCAAAATCGACATGCTCCTCTTTTTTGTCGGAAAAAAGTTTTATACCGGTATAAACAAGTAAAACCCCAAAAACATAAAGAACCCAGTGAAACTGACTGATGATTATCGATCCGGCGGTAATAAAAATTCCGCGAAAAACAACCGCTCCCAAAATCCCCCAAAACAAAACCTTATGATGATATTTTTCATCGAGTTTAAAAAAACTGAAAATGAGCATTATCACAAAAAGATTATCGAGAGACAGCATCGCCTCCGTAAGATAAGCGCTCATGAATTGCGCAAACATTTCCTTCCCCAAAGACAACAAAACCAGAACGCCAAAACCAATCGCCATCGAAACCCAAAAAAGATATTGTAAAAACGCAGGCTTGGGCTCTATCCTATGCGCTTTTCTATCGAAAAATCCCAAATCGAAAATCAAAAATCCGACGATAACGACGGCAAAAATAATCCATAAATGAACCTGTGTCAGCATATTCTAACTTTATCCCAAAAAAAATTTTTCAGCAAATTTTCAGAGAACAAAACGAAAAAATTTCATCAAAAAACCTCTTGTGTTTTTTTCAAATAAGATTATGTTTTTTATAAATATAAAAAATCTTAATAAATAAAATTTTACATGCCGCCAAAAAAGGAACTGCTGGGCAAAAATGTTATCTTTATAAACTCGGGGGGGAAGAAGAAAAAATTCACATTGGAGAGAGCCAAAAATCTGGGAATAAACATTATTTTGGTGAATCAAAAATTCGACACACATAAAAAACTCGTCGCTCATTTTATAGAAGCGGACACATACAATCATAAAGAAGTAATAGAAAAATTAAAACTTTTTCAAAAAAACAATCCGGAAATAAAATTTGACGGAGCAATTACCTTCTGGGAAGACGACATCCCACTTTTGGCTAAAGTATGCGAAGAATTCAAACTGACAGGAAACAGCTACGACACGGCAATCAAAACAAGAAACAAATATGAAATGCGAAAGCGCCTCACCGAAACACGCCTCGGCAACCCGCTTTTTCACATGGTAAAAAATAAAAACGATTTAAAAAAAGCAACGGAAGAAATCGGTTTCCCCGCAGTAATGAAACCGGCATGGGGAGCGGACAGTGAATTCGTAATCCTCGTTAAAAACGAAGAAGAAGCCCGCAACACTTTGGATTACTTACAAAAAAACTGTAACGAAAAATTCAATCCGATTTTCAAATACAACAACGGAACTTTTTTGTACGAAGAATTTATGGACGGAATGGAGGTCAGTTTGGAATGTTTTATTCAATACGGAATCCCGCACGTCATCGGAATAAACGAAAAACAACCGATGAAACCGCCGTATTTCGTGGAATGCGGAGACGTTTCACCCGCCAGACTCAGCGCGGAAATAGAACCGGAAGCGATAAAATTGGCGGAATCGGCCCTGATAGCGTTGGGAGTACAAAACAGTCTGGCCCACATAGAAGTCAAAATAACATCAACAGGCCCGAAAATTGTCGAGGTCGGATCAAGAATGGGCGGAGACGACATTCACATGTACGTAAAAAATATTTGGGACGCGGACATGGTGGAAATAGGCTTACGCATCGCCTGCGGAGTAGATGCGAACTACACTCGCACACCGGCCAAAGGCTGTATGGTATGTAAATATTTCATACCAAATCACTCCGGAATAATCACAAACATTGAAGGGATAAAAGAGGCGCAAAAGACAAAAAACATCTCCCGACTACTCATAACAAAAAATGTCGGAGACGCAATTTTGGTACCGCCGGAAGGATTTGAAACCGCCGGATGGATTGTCGCAAAAGGAAGAACATATCAGGAAGCCGACGCCCTGATGAACCGCACGATAAACAAAATCGAGATGAACGTCACCAAATTCCACAAGGATTCATCGCTCGGAAAAACCACAAGGCAATCCTCACTATCCTCCGCATCACTGGTCCGCGAACAAATCATAAAAGCTTCAAAAATCGAAAAAATCAGAATTTTGGATGACGCAAAAATAAAAAAACTACACATAGGAATCGTAACAAATTCTACAATCCCCATCGACAACGAGAGCACAAAAAGAATTTACACCGGAGAAAATATTAAAAATATTTTAGAAGAAAAAGGCTACAACGTAAGCCTGTTCGACGTAAGCGAATCAACGCTGCCGATAGATAAAATCCAAAGAGCAAATTTGGATTTCGTAATGAATCTATGCGAAGCAATCTACAATTCTCCGCTATTAAAATCTCACTCGGCCGCGCTTTTCGATATGCTACAATTGCCTTACACAGGCTCAAATCCGGCGACACTCGCTCTCACATTAGACAAAATAAAAGTAAAAAAAATTCTGGAATACCACGACATCCCGACTCCAAACTGGGATTACGTTGAGAGCATGGACGATGAAATAAGCGACGAACTTGAGTACCCGCTAATCGTAAAACCTGCAAATGCGGACAATTTCTTTGGCATCAACAATCACTCGGTCGTCACAAACGAAAAAGAATTAAAAAAACAACTCAGAATAATAATCGAAGAATACAAAAGACCGGCGCTCATAGAAGAATATATCGAGGGAACGGAATTCGACGTTTCATTGATAGGGAACGAGGAAGAAGTTGAAGTTCTTCCATTGATTCGTTCAACATTTGAAAAAATGACAAAAGGTCGCTGGCACATTTATTCCTCCGACCTTTGGGACAAAAAAAACAAGTCCGTTCTGGACACGATCAAGGTGGAAAAACCGGCGAGAATAAGCAAAAAACTCGAAACGCTAATCAGCGAAATGGCGCTGGATGTTTACAATATTTTCGACTGTCATGATTACGGACAAATCGAATTCCGGGTCGACAAAGAAGGAAATCCCTACGTCATAGAATTAAATCCGAACCCTCCTATCGACAAAGACGATTTCATCGCAATCTCGGCAAAACTCGCGAAATACAACTACGACGAACTTCTGGAAAAAATCATTTGGATGGCCGTACAAAGATATAAAGACAAACCTCCATTTTATCACCTCCAATTTTAAAAATCGGATGAACAAACCCAAAAAAATAGAAATTGACGCAAAAATAAGCCAAAAAGGACTCGACATCATCGTGAACAACGAAACATTTTCGATAGAATATCCGGAAGAAATCTGGCAGTCATACGACAAAGATTTAAAAGAAATTTTAAAAGACAACATCTCTTACAGCTCAACAATTTTTCTGCCGCAAATACTGGATTTGCTTGAAATAACATACAAAACCTCACGGCCGATTTCGGAAACTTTTCTTTTTAAAAACGGAATATATGACATGCCGATATGCGCGGCGGGAGACGGAAAATCCTCGACGGAATATATAAAAAAATTTTTCAACACCCATTACATTTTCGAAAACAGCACCTTAAAAGTTCCGAAAAATATAAAATTTGAAAACAAAAAAGGCAAAAAACCTTGCGCAATAATCCCCTTTTCTTTCGGGAAAGAAAGCATGTTGAGCGTGAATTTAGCGCAAGAGATAGGCATAAAACCAATACTGGTAAACTTTATAGAACCATCAAATGAATTTGAATTTTTCCACAAAGAAAAATTAATCAAAAAATTCGAAAAAGAAACAGGACTCAAAGTTTACACGGTAAAATACAACCCCGGAATTCTCAGATACGGCAAGCATTGGGGACTGAAAACAGATCTCGGCTGGGGACTTCAAACAACAGAATATTCCCTGCTATGTCTCCCCTTCGCAAATTATTTCAATGCCAATTATATAATTTTGGGAAACGAGCAATCCTGCAACGACACATTTTTCGACAAAGAAGGGATTTTGTCATACAAAGCCGCATACGACCGACACAACGAATGGACCTCACAGCAAGGATTTTTAAGCTCACTGCTTTTGGGCAGAAAAATAGACGTCATAAGTTTCATGGAACCGATTTACGAGATAGCAATCAATAAAATCCTGCACAACCGCTATCCTGAATACGGAAAATATCAAATGTCATGCATGGCCGACACAAAAGACGCGGAAAAAAATCGATGGTGCGAAAACTGCATAAAATGCGGCTATATGTACGCACTCTGTTGCGCCTTCAACTTCGATTTGAAAAAAATAGGTTTTACAAAAAATCTTTTCGACAAAGAACATTCGCACATCTATGATCATTTTTTTAATTACAATCCCGCCGCTCCGATATACGGCTCACAAGAAGAACTGGGCTCCGCATTTTTACTCGCACACCTAAACGGATTTAAGGGCGACAGCATAAGCAGATTTGAAAAAGAATTGCTCGGCAAATTCAAACAAAACAAAGAAAAATATTTCAAAAAATATTTGGGAATACATCCGATAATTCACAACATCCCGCCTGAATTTAAAAAAGACATTTTAAACATTTTTAATCAGGAACTTAAGCAATTCTCCAAATAAAACAGGATATGAACCCGATAAAAAACATTCAAATTGCAAAAAAAATCCTCCATTTTAAAACTCCTTTTAAAATTGCATACGAAGAAGTCGATTCCTGCGAAATAATTTTCATAAAAATAATAGATAAAAACGACCTGTCCGGAGTCGGAAGCGCATCAATCGACACGGAAGTGACAGGCGAAACAGTTCAAGCGGTCTTTGAAGAATTAAACAAAAAACTGACTCCGGATTTTTTCGAATTTCCGATAAACGAATGGTACAAATATCACGAAAAAATACAAAAAACTTTTGAAAAAATGCCCTCCGCGCAATCGGCGGTCGAAGAGGCAGTTTTAAATCTATGGGAAAAAATCACAAAAATCCCGCTAAAAGATTTTTTCGGAAATTCACGCAACGAATGTGACACAATGATAACAATCCCTATAGGAAACGAAAAAGAAACAATCGAAGACATAAAAAATCGCTTAAACGAGGGATTCAAAATAATAAAACTGAAATGCGGTCTCGACATTGAAGAGGACATATCAAGAATAAAAACCGCGCAAAAAATAATCCCGGAAACCCACAAAATAGTACTAGACGCAAATCAAGGATATTC
>JBAZQZ010000036.1:0-8584 GCA_041663205.1 Candidatus Altimarinota bacterium | reverse complement strand
CGGGTGGTGAATTCTAGTTCGAATCGAAACTAAAAGAGGACATCTAGTTGGGATATGATAGTGATGCTGAATCATATCATTAACCCCAAAAAAGATGTCCCACAAACAGCTTAGCTCAAAGGAACGAATAGTTCTAGAAAAATTGTTTTGCTCTAATCTAAGCCAAAAGAAGATTGCAGAAATATTGAATAGACCTAAATCAACGATTTCAAAAGAACTAGCCAGAAACAAAGGAAAAAACGGTAAATATTCAGTAAAAACAGCAAAGAAAAAACTGAAAAAACGGAGAACGAAAGCGAATCAAAAATTCAAAAAATTGTGCTCAAAATCTTCACTAAAACAATATGTCATCAGAAAACTAAAGAAATATTGGTCGCCTCAGCAAATAGCCGCTAAATTAAGCCAAAAAGGGCTCAAACTGTGTCACGAAACCATCTATCAAATTGTATACAATGAAAGACCTGATTTGAAAAAATATTTCAGAGGCAAAAAAGGTAAATATCGTAGAAGACATGGAACTGTAGATCGTGAAAAATACAGAGAAGAAGCCAAGAAACGGCGTATAGACACCAGACCGAAAATAGTCGAAAAACGAGCAAGAATTGGTGACTGGGAAGGCGATACAGTCAGAGGCGGAGACAAAAAATCTGCCCTTTTGACCCATGTCGATCGAAAAAGTGGATATTTGCTTGCCAATAGGCTTGAAAGGGCTCTCGCAGAAAAAGTTAGAACAACAACAATAGCTGAATTTTCAAAACTTTCGAAAAAGAAATTATGCACGATTACTTACGATAATGGCTCTGAATTTTCTGAACATGAAACAACTGGAATATGGCTAAAAACAGCCATATATTTTGCATATCCATATCATTCATGGGAACGTGGAACAAACGAAAATACGAACGGATTGCTTCGACAATTCTTTCCAAAAGGCACAGATTTTACAAAAATTACAGATTTTGATTTGCAAAAAGCAGTGAAGTTGATAAATAATAGACCTAGAAAACGGCTTAATTATCACACTCCGCAAGAAGTCTTCTCAGGAAAAGTTGCGATTCGATCTAGAATCTAAGTGCCGTGAGTTGAAATTCTTTCTTTGTTACACCTGTTTTTGGAAAATTTTCTTTATCGTATGCATCGAGTGAAAACCAAGTGTTCGCGAACATTTTTATCAATTCGAGTGCATCAGTTGCTCCAACAGCTCCGCCAGATGGCAATAATGTTTTTACTTGCTCAACGGCCTTTAAAAATAAATCATAATTTTTCGCGAGCCGTTTTTTGTTGATCGTATAGCCATCAACGATGTGTTGATGCAAGGTTTTGGTTGCCCATTGGCGAAATGTCGTAGCTTTTTTCGAATTTACACGATAACCAACTGAGATAATCATGTCCAAATTGAAGTACTCAATATCGCGTAATACCTCACGCCCTCCCTCTTTTTGAACTGTTGCAAAAATTGCAACAGTTGCCTTAAAATCGAGCTCTTCGGAGTTTAAAATATTTTTTATATGTCGAGAGATACCTGATTTATCTGTCTCAAAAAGATCGGCAATTTGTTGTAAAGTTGCCCATATCGTTTCCGCCGAAACATCTTCTTTAAGCTCGATTGCTCCTGTTTTTGCTTGATAAATTATTATCCCGTTTTCTTTTTTCATATGTTTTGTTTTTAAACGTTTGTATTATAGGTGAGCGTACGCTCACCGTCAATAATCTTTAAGAAAGTTTTGTTGCAAAAAAACTCAAAAGATTTTGAGAGGATATTCTGGAGCGGGTAACGAGAATCGAACTCGTGTTTCGACCTTGGCAAGGTCGCGTAATAGCCATTATACCATACCCGCGCGCGTCTAAATGTATTTTAAAAGGTGCGGGAGAATAATAATTATCATTCCCCCGCGGGTCAACTTTTTTTATCTCTTTCCTACTCTCCTAACAGATTGTGTGCCTTCTACAAGCTCATCATCGATTCCGTTTCCACCATTTGACTGAGTGACTGTGCCGCCTGTCAAAAGTGCTTTTCTGGAAAAATTGTATCTGCCTTGGTCGTCAATTTGCATCAATTTTACTTTTACGCTATCCCCTAATTTCACTACGTCTTCGACTTTATTTACTCTTTTTACGTCAAGTTCCGAGATGTGAACCAAGCCTTCTTTTCCCGGGACGAATTCCACGAATGCGCCGAATTCCATGATTCTTGTGACTTTTCCTTCGAATGTGTCGCCGACTTTTGGAATGTATGTAAGTTTTGCAACCCAATCCAAGGCTTTGTTTCCCTTTTCTTGGTCCGGAGCCGTGATTGTGACAATTCCTTCATCGCTGATATCCATTTCAACTTCGCATTCTGCGGTAATTCTTTGGATTGTTTCGCCACCTTTTCCGATGATGATTCTGATCATATCCGGATCAACTTTTACGGTCATAATCAGAGGCGCGTATTTTGAAAGCGCTTTTCTTGATTCCGGCAATGCTTCGAGCATTTTTTTCATAATAAAATCACGACCTTCTTTGGCTTGTGCAAGCGCTTTTCTAAGTAATTCAATTTGAAGTCCTTTTATTTTGATGTCCATTTGAAGAGCCGTGATCCCGTCCGGTGTTCCGGCGACTTTGAAGTCCATGTCTCCGGCGAAATCTTCCATCCCTTGAATGTCGCTTAAAATTTTGTAAGCACCTGTTTCTTTGTCGGAAACAAGTCCCATCGCAATCGCCGCAACAGGTTTTTTGATCGGTACTCCGGCGCACATCAATGAAAGCGTAGACCCGCAGACGGAAGCCATTGAGCTTGACCCGTTACATTTTATAATTTCTGATACCAACCACATTGTGTATGGAAAATTTTCTTTTTCCGGAAGTACAGGGATTAGCGCTCTTTCAGCCAAATCTCCGTGTCCGATTTCGCGTCTGTTCGGTCCGCTCAAACGTTTGATTTCTCCGGTTGCGTAGGACGGAAAATGATAATGATGCATGTATCTCTTCACTTTGTCTTTGTCCATCGTGTCTATGATTTGCGCATCTGTAGGCCCTCCGAGCGTTGTAATTGTGAGTGCTGTCGTTTCTCCTCTTTGAAAAATTGCCGATCCGTGAGTTCTTGGTAAAACGTCCAAAACAATATTTATCGGGCGAACATCCGTGAGTTTTCTGCCATCCAGCCGCGTTTCTTTTTCAAGAATATTTTTTCTCATATTCTTTTCCATCATTTTGTTGAGGATTTCCGCGATTTCTTTTTGTGTGTAGACCTCTTCTTCTATTTCTTTTGCAAAATTTTTGAAAAGTTTGTCTTCAAGCGCGTGGATCTTTGCTTTCACCTCTTTTTTTGTTTTTCCTTCGATTGCGTTTAGTTCGTCCGCGGAAATCATTGTGGCGATTTTTGCGCTCAGTTCCTCGTTTACGACATGTAAAACGGGTTCGATCTTTGTGATTTCAAATCCTTTTACGTAATCCAATTGGAATTGGCAGATTTCTTTAATGTATTTGTGGGCTTCTGTAAGCGCTTCCAGGACAACTTCTTCCGTCACTTCTTTCATTCCGGCTTCAACCATCGTGATGGCATCAAGCGTTCCCGCGACGATCAAATTCATTTGGCCTTCTTCACATTCTGTGTATGTAGGATTGATGATAATTTTTCCGTCTTTGTATCCGACTCTGACCGCACCGATAGGCCCTTCGAATGGCGCGCCGCTCATCAAAAGCGCCACCGAAGCGGCGTTCATTGCAGTTGTGGCGGGGTCTATTTCAAGGTCGGCTGAAAGAGCCGTACAAATGAGCTGTACTTCGTTTGTTGTTCCCTTTGGAAAAAGCGGACGGACAGGTCTGTCTATCATGCGCGAAATCAAAATCGCATTCTCAGACGGCCTTCCTTCGCGTTTTATAAATCTGCTGCCTTTGATTTTTCCGGCCGCATACATATTTTCTTCGTAATCTACTGTCATCGGGAAAAAATCCGCTCCCTCAAGACCTTTTTCGTTCATCAAAGCGTTTGCCATGATGACCGTGTCGCCAAGAGAAACGATCGCGCATCCGTTCGCATACGACGAAATCGGGGAATTCGTGATCTTAAATTCTCTCCCCGCGAGAGTCATAGTACTTGTTTTTGGTTCCATTTTTTTTGGGTTATGGAAGTAAATTTGACCCAAACGGAACCTTTCTTAAGTTACAAGATTTAGAAAACGAGTTTTGTCGTTTCCTCAAGCTTGCTACTTAAGCAAAATTGCTTCCACTCGGGCTTAATTAAAAATTTTAAAGGACATTTTTGGCTTCTCCCAACACTATTTTCTTAACTTCAATTCTTTTAGAAGTTTGTCGTAAGCGTCTTTATCATGGAGCCTCATATAGTTCAGGTGTTTTCTCCTTTTCCCTACGAGTCCGATAAGACCTCGTCTTGAATGATCGTCTTTTGTGTGCGCCTCAAGATGCCCGGAAAGTTCATTTATTCTTTCCGTCAAGACAGCGATTTGTACGCGTGACGATCCTGTGTCTTTTTGATGTACACCATATTTTCCAATGAGGACTTTTTTCTTTGCTCTATCCATGATTTTCGAGTAAAAATGTATATAAAATTAATAGCGGATGTTAGTTTACACAAAAAAATTGATTTTGGCAAGAGTTAATGTAAAATGAATTTCATGGACTACAAAAAAATCATAGTAGATTCATGGATTTACACTCAAAATAACAAGAAACTGATCCTCTGGTTTGGCTTTATTCCTTCACTTTTGACCACAACTGTAAATATTTATCTGATTGCTTATCAGATTTTCGCTTTCAAAAAATCTTATATATTTGGAGATGATGAAGGCAGTGCTCTGGAAGAGGTTGTTTTTTTTATGTGGGATTTTATTAAAACTCATCTTAATTGGACCGTGCCATTGATTATTATCGCGGCGATTTTTGGCGTTCTTTATTTTCTTTTCCCGACTCTTGCGAAGGCATCTTCGTTGCAAGTTATTGCGAGAAATCGAAATGGACAGGAGGCCGGTGTCGGCACCGGTTTGAAGTACGGGATTATGTCTTTTTTGCAATTGTTTGAGTATCACCTGCTTATTGGAACATTTTCTTTTTTCTCTTTGTTGATAGAAATGTCTTTTGTCGTCAGAAATCTCGGACCTGTTATTTTCAAGCTAATGCTCCCCGTTTTCTTCATTTTTATCATTATAAGTTTTGCGTTAACACTTCTTTTCACTTACGCGGATTTTTTTATTGTTATCGATGGAAAAGGAGTATTTGAGTCAATGAAAGCAAGTGGAAAATTGGTGATTTTGAGCTGGAAACACACAGTCTTGATTACCATTTTGATGCTTCTTATAGGTGTCAGGGTTTTCATCCAGGCGATAATGGTTTTTGCGATTCCCGCCCTTATTATCGTAATTACAGGCTATATCGCCACTATCACGCTTCCGGTCACAGGACTTCTTATCGGTGGAATTGTGGGGATTGTCGCGCTGTTTTTTGCCTCTTATCTTAACGGAGTTATCGATATTTTTTCGTATACGGTTTGGACTTATACTTTCCTTGCTCTGACTTCTGAAAAACACGTTTCTGCGAGAGAGGTCGTAGAGGGGTGAAAGTCGGGGTTTGCGTTGCGGGGGTAGTTTTTTGGGGGGGGATTGACGCTTTCTCTTTTTTGTTGTATAATAGGTGTGTATAAATAAAAATAAACATTATAAATGACTCATCTGTCACAGAATAAAAAAATAGCGTTTTCTGCTTTTGGACTGTTCGTTGTGTCATTCGCAATGATGGCTTTGTTCTTGAAAAACAGTGGCGATATCGGGCACGGAGGAGAGGCTAATGTTATGGGCGCGCATGAGGCAGGGACAGAGGCTAAAGTCGAAGAAAAAGTGGATTTCGAGAAGATTATCGGCGAAACAAAAGATTCTGTAATTGTTATTAACGCGGAGGGAAAAATTGAATATGCGAATGAGAAATTTTGCGAGATACTTGCGGTAAAATGTGAAAAATTGAATGGGGTTTTGTTTTTCGATTTTATCAATTCGAAAGATCTTTCGGGATTCGTTTCGACTCACGGAAAACTTTTGCAAACCGGCGAAAAAATCGACGGAATGGGGCCATACAGACTTCTTAAAGGCAAAAATGAAATCATAGTTTTGTTTGACGCGAAGCCTTTGCTCAGCGAGGGGAAGGTTTTTGCGGTTTCTTTGTTTGCGAAAGATATTACGGACAAAGTGAACGACATGAATAAAGAAAAAACTAATACTCCCGAGGACTCTCAGGAAAATAAAGGTTCGGACTGGATTGAAAATATTTATCCGAATTTCAAGGAAATAAAGGACCAAGTCGAGCTAAAACTTATGGTGAATAAGCTGGGCTAGGCTTTTTCTTGATTGCGTATGGATATTCGAGTAGAATTTTGCTCGAGTTTTTTAAATATAAATTTTATGTATAAAGCACGGGAAATTGAGCAAAAATGGCAGAAAAAATGGAAAGAAAGCGAACTTTTCAACACGAATCTGAAATCGAAGAAACCGAAGTTTTATAATCTTACGATGTTCCCATATCCGTCCGGAGACAAACTTCACATAGGACATTGGTACAATTTTTCGCCTGTGGATAGCTATGGAAGATACATGAGAATGAAAGGTTTTAATGTTCTGCAACCGATGGGATTTGATAGTTTTGGGCTTCCCGCTGAGAATTATGCGATTAAGACGGGAGTGCATCCAAAGATCTCTATCGCGAAAAATATTGAAAAAATGATCACACAGCTGACTGAAATGGGAGCTATGTGGGACTGGGATAAGAAAGTCGTTACTTCTTTGCCGGAATATTATAAATGGACGCAGTGGATTTTTTGTAAACTTTACGAAAATGGCTTGGCTTACAAGAAAAATGCGCCTGTGAATTGGTGTCCTTCGTGCCAAACGGTGCTCGCGAACGAGCAAGTGAAGGACGGGGCTTGCGACAGATGTAAAAGCGAGGTTACAAAAAAAGATTTGAGTCAGTGGTTTTTCAAAATAAGTGATTATGGAGATAAACTTTTGGATTATGAAGGCTTGGACTGGCCGGAAAAGACGATTTTGATGCAGAAAGATTGGATTGGAAAAAGTTACGGATGCAATATAAATTTTCCGCTGGAGGACGGAAGTGATGTTTTGACTTGTTATACGACACGCGCGGATACGATTCATAGTGTGACTTTTGTCGTGATTGCGCCGGAACATCCGCTCGTGGACGATCTTGTTCGCGGGACAAAATACGAAAAAGAAGTTCGTGAAATGCGCGAGCAAATCAACAAACAAACATTGATAGAAAGAGCTTCGGTCAGCGGAAAAGACAAACTCGGATGTTTCCTCGGGAAGTACGTGATAAATCCTGTTAATGGAGAAAAAATTCCGGTTTATATGGCTAGTTTTGTTTTGATGTACGGGACCGGCGTCGTGATGGCGGATGCGCATGATCAGCGTGATTTTGAATTTGCGAGAAAACATAATATTCCGCTTAAGTTTGTGATTTCTGAAGATGGAAATCCGATTGATCCTAAAGATTTTGAGGGGGCTTATGTCGAAGATGGAATTTTATTTAATTCCGGAGAATTTAGCGGGATGAATAATCGCGAGGCTCTGCCAAAAATCATGGACTTCATCGAGGGCAAAGGGTTTGGGCAGAAGACGGTGAATTTCAAATTACGCGATTGGCTTTTGTCGAGACAAAGATATTGGGGCGCGCCGATTCCCGTGATTTACTGCGATAAATGCGGAGAAGTTTTGGTGCCGGAAAAAGATTTGCCTGTCGTGCTTCCCGACGATGCGGATTTTACTCCGAGTGGCGACGGGAAATCCCCTCTTGAAAAACATGCGGGGTTCAAAAATTGTAAATGTCCGAAATGCGGAGGATCTGCAACACGCGAGGTCGACACGATGGATACTTTTGTTTGTAGCAGTTGGTATTATTTGAGATATCCTTGCAATGATTTGGATGATAAGGCGTTTGATAAGGCGACCATCAAAAAATGGCTTCCGGTAGACATGTATGTCGGTGGGCCAGAGCATGCTTGCATGCATTTGCTGTATGCGAGATTTATAAATATGGTTTTACATGACTTGGGGCTTGTGCCGTTCAAGGAGCCTTTTAAAAGGCTTGTGCATCAGGGAATGATTACCAAGGATGGCGCGAAGATGAGCAAATCGAAAGGAAATGTCGTGGGTCCGGATGATTTTGTCGAGAAGTACGGAAGTGATGTTTTCAGGATGTACTTGATGTTTATGGGCCCTTTCACGGATGGCGGAGACTGGAATGACAAGGGAATCACCGGTATCGCCAGGTTTGTTGAGCGATTTTGGAGTTTGATAAATGAAGGGACGGAGGAAGTTTTGGACAAAGATTTGTTGAAGAAAAATTTGCATAAACTTATCAAAAAAGTCGGCGCGGACATCGAGATTTTTCATTTTAATACAGCCGTTTCCGCATTCATGGAATTCTTGAATTTTGCAGTCAAAAACGGAATCGACGCCGGGGCAAAAAAAGTTTTGACGCAATTGATCGCGCCTATCGCTCCGCATCTTGCCGAGGAATGTTTTGAAGTTTTGGGAGGAAAATTCAGTGTTGTTGATTGCGAGTGGCCTGAGTATGACGA
>JBAZQZ010000035.1:0-9097 GCA_041663205.1 Candidatus Altimarinota bacterium | reverse complement strand
AACTGCAAGCGCTGAATATTGCTTTTGTTTCAAAATCTCGGACAAACGGTCTCCTTTATTCAATTGTTTTTTTGTAGACTCATCCAAATCCGATCCGAATTGCGCGAAAACCGCAAGTTCACGATATTGCGCAAGCTCAAGTTTCAGTTTCCCGGCAACCTTTCTCATGGCTTTTGTCTGCGCCGCAGAACCTACACGCGAAACGGAAATACCGATATTAAGCGCGGGACGAACTCCTTTGTAGAAAAGATCCGATTCAAGGAATATTTGTCCGTCTGTAATTGAAATAACATTTGTAGGAATGTACGCGGAAACGTCTCCGGCCTGCGTTTCAATGATTGGAAGCGCCGTAAGTGACCCCCCGCCATATTGTTTATCAAGTCTGCAAGCCCTTTCCAAAAGTCTTGAATGTAAGTAAAAAATATCTCCCGGATAAGCCTCACGTCCCGGCGGTCGTCTCAGCAAAAGTGAAATCTCACGATAAGACCAGGCGTGTTTTGAAAGATCATCATAAACAACAAGCACATCTTTTCCTTTATCCAAAAAGTATTCACCCATCGCGCATCCGGCAAACGGTGAAAGATAAGTAAGCGCGGCGGGATCGGAAGAAGAAGTTCTTACAACAATCGTATATTCCATAGCTCCATTCTTTTCAAGCTCGGCAACAATCTTCGCAACTTTTGAATCTTTTTGTCCAATAGCTACGTAAACACAAATCATATCTTGTCCTTTTTGATTGATGATCGCATCAATAGCAATCGCAGTTTTTCCGGTCTGACGATCTCCAATGATAAGCTCACGTTGTCCTCTTCCAATCGGGATCATTGAATCAATCGCTTTAATTCCTGTTTGTACCGGAACATCGACACCTTTTCTCTTAATAACACGAGGCGCAACTTTCTCAATAGGATAAAATTTATCAGTTTTAATTTCGCCTTTTCCATCTTGTGGAACTCCAAGCGAATCAACAACACGTCCAATCAAAGCCTCTCCCACAGGTACAGACAAAATATTTCCTGTAGTCCTGACCTCATCTCCTTCTTTAATCCCTTCATCATCTCCAAGAATAATCACACCGACCGAGTCCTCTTCAAGATTTAGCGCAACTCCGACTTGTCCGTTTGAAAACTGCAACATTTCCTGAGATTTCGCATCGGAAAGCCCCGAAATACGTGCAATTCCATCTCCCACCTCAACGACATATCCCACTTTTTCCACTTTCGCGGAAGAGTGAAATTTTTCAATTTGTTCTTTGAGCGAGGATAAAATTTGATCTTTAACTTCCATAATTAATTGTGTTTAAGCATTAACAATTTGAGATTTTAGTGTTTTCAAACCGGTTAAAACCGTCCCGTCTATAATACAATCGTCAAACTCTATCTTCATTCCTCCAATCACGCTTGGATCAATTTTTACTGAAATAGTAGCCTTTTTATCAAGAGCATCACTCAAAAGTTTCTCCAACTCCTTGGTTTCGGCGTCGTTAGGCTCATAAGGAAGAGTGACCTTGCAAAAAACTTTGCCGTTTTTCTTCATCCACTCCGTAAAAAACGCCTGAGTAAGCTGTTTCACAAGTTTTCCCTGCTTCCTTCTCACAAGAATTCTCAAAAGATTTTGGATTCTTTCGTTTATTTTAGCCCCATCCTCCTCGCCATAAAGCGACTCGGTGAGCGCTTGCGCATATTTTTTAAGTGATATTCTCATAAAAAACGGCGTATCGCCTTTATTCTAATTTTGATGATACAATTTCTTTTCTTATTGCTTCTTCAAGCCTTTTTTGGTCCGCCTTTTCAAAATCTTTCTTCAAGATTTTTTCACAAACCGCAACAATAAGCGTCGCGACCTCCTCCTTGACATCTTTAAGTATTTTCACCTCCTCGGCTTTAAGTTGGGCTCTATATCTTTCAGCCAATCCGGAAATCTCCTTTTTGGCATTCGCAAGCGCTTGTTCCCTCTCGACTTGCCCCTCGGCCTTCGCCTTTTCTATGATTTCCATGGCCTTTTTCCCGGCCTCGGCAATCATTTGCTTCCTCTCTTCCTCCATTTTCACCATTCTTTCCTCGATTTTTCTCGTATCGTCCACATTTTTCTCAATCATCTTTTTCCTTTTATCAAGAAGCGCAAGAATCGGCTTGTAGGCGAACGCCCGCAGAAAAACAAGGATAATAACGAAATTTACAATTTGGGCAAGGATGAGTTTCACATCAATACCCAGCTTTGAAATGAGCTCCATCTAATTTTTGATTATTTTTTAAACGAATTTGATAATAAGAGCAACAACCAATGCATAGATAGCGATAGCTTCGCAGAATGCGATAGCCAAAATCATAGCTGTCTGAATAGCACCTGCCGCCTCGGGATTTCTTCCCATAGCTTCAAGAGCCTTAGACGCAAGAAGACCGATAGCAAGAGCCGGCATAGCTGAGCCGATAGCGATAGCCAACGCGACATATAGATTCTTATCCATTTTTACAAAGGGTTAAATATATAATTGTTTTGTAAAGTGATAAGCAATATAAAGGTATTTTTACAAAAATCAATACTTCTTAAGACACTTTTCAATAATCAAACCACACCTGTCAAGCCAAACACAATCCACAAAAACAAAATTTGACACAAGAAACAAAATATAGTAGCATATCACCCTGCTAAAAATTTACACAAAAACATGATCTCAAAACTTATTTCAAAATTCGTCTCAGGCATAGTCATTTCAGCTTTAATATTCTCTTCTATAAGCCTTCCGTCATTCGCCTCGAAAGGCACAAAAAAATTGGATTTTTCCGGACACACATGGACGATAAAATCCGGCCATAGCGGCCCGGGCCCGAACGATTTCGACGATAGCGACGCAAGCATATTTTTGGACAGCTCAAACCAGCTCCATTTAAAAGTCTCGAAAATCGCAGACAAATGGTACTCATCCGAAGTTTTCCTCCCGTCATCTTTGGGCTATGGCACTTACGAATTTGAAACCGTAAACGACATAACAAAAACCGACAGAAATCTCGTAGTCGGGCTTTTCCTTTATCAAAACGACGAACACGAAATAGACATAGAGGCTTCCCGCTGGGAAGATTCGGACGGCGAAAATTACCAATACGTCGTGCAACCGTACAAAATCAAAGGTAACATGCAAACCTACGATCTTTCGCTAAGCCAAGCCACCACAAACAACATAATAGAATGGTCGAAAGACTCAATAACCTTCAAAACCGTCCAAGACGGCCAAACACTGCTGCAGTGGACATACACAGGAGAAAACAATTTCGTCCCGGGCAGCGAAAAAGTCCACATAAACTTCTGGATGATAGACGGACAAGCCCCATACGCCGGCACAGACCAAGAAACAGTGATAAAGAGTTTCAAATTCACCGCGCCAACCACGCCAACCACGCCGACCACGCCGACAGAGTCGGCTATCTCTCCTGCACCTACTCCAACAGCAACCCCTACGCCAAACAATAACAAAGGAAACTCAAAATCAGGAAAAACCACATTCAAAACCGCCGCCGAAAGAATCAAAGAAATCCTAAAACTCCTCAAAGAGAAGACAAAAAAGCCTACTGCGAAAAAGTCACGCCAGATTAATTAGTCCTAGTTTTCTCCGCCTTCCTGCCCCCTCTTATTTCTTCTTACTCCGACACCTCTATAAGGCGTCTCAGGCAAAGTCTTGATCCCTCTCTGCGCTCCGGCCACTTTTGCAAATGAAAAAACACCACGAACCATTCCCCTTACATCTTTCCTTCCGCTTCCAACCTCTCCACCTTCACACAATCCCCTGACGCTCGCCAAAAGATCAGGTCTTGAACCTCTGGACTCCAAAAATCTGGCCTCATTCTGTCTGGCTCTCAACATTCTAGCTGCCACCTCCGGATCATCAAGAAGCCTCATAGCCTGCTGTGTCATCGCATCCCCTTCAAGCGATGTTCCCCCGATTCCCCTGTTGGAAAAAAGTCCCCTTGGCATCTGTTCTGACTCTGGCATACGATCTATCATATAAATAAAAGTTAAATTTTAATAGCCCGCAACTTACAAAATTTTCAAAAACTTGTCAAGCCGACACGCACCTCTGACCTACCCCTCCGCCACACAGCTCCGGGGAAAAGACCCTACCCCTCCGCCTCCACGGCAGAAACCTCAGAAACATGCTCACTCAAAACATACTCCCCGCTCTGCATCAATTCTTTCAGAGTCCTCAAAGATCTTTTTAAACCTTCGGGATTAATCACCTTCCCTTTCGGCAAAATCAAAGTTACGCAAAAACCGTTGTTATCGGGAACATCAACATCATATACATTATTCAACATAAGAACGCCGTTTTTCCCATCAACATGCCTTCTCATATCGGAAAGTCCGACTCCGGTTCCACCGGTACCCATCGTAAGCCCGTCCAACACAAGCACCTCGGGAGAAGCATGCAACACAGCCTGACGCGACCCTTTCTTGATAGCGCGAACAACCTTGAAAATCTCCGGAGAAGCCCCCTCCAAAACACTTTCATTCATCTCCAAAAGTTTCGCCTGCAACGCATTCAAATCAACCTGACTGCCGGTATTGTAAAATTCCATAACCGTAAAATCCTCTCCTTCAAACTTAACTTCCCTCGCAAAAACCTTAAGAGAAACTTTGTCAGAATTTTTTCCCTCCCTGATTTCCTTCGTCATAACTCTATGAGCATTGGAAACGAGAACATAACACATTTCCACCAATTCTTCATAAGTAATTCTCACAGATATACCGCTGTCGACAAAATAAGAAAAAGTAGGCGCAGGCTCCTCGACATCGCACACTCCGGGCATATTAAGCAAATCAAAGAAAATCCTACTCCGAAAAACACATCGTAACGCATCAACAACAGAAGCGGCTTCCACATGCTCTTTTCCAACAGACTCTTTTTCCACACCATCCACTCCGGAAACCTTCCCTCCGGAAACCTCCCCTCCGGAAACCTCCCCTCCGGAAACCTTCCCTCCGACGACCTTCCCGTCATCCGCACCCTCCCCTCCGGCGACTCCGCCCTCCTCCTTCCTCACCAACTCATTAACACAATTTATAACAGACTTTAAATGACAAATTGTTTGCTCAATAAGATCAGGCAAAAAACGCACTCTTTCGACAAAATAATTCAAACCGCCAAACCCCCCTCCTGCGCCCTTTCCTAAAGTAGACTGTTCATTTAAAAAAGCACCCAATTGCGTAAAACCAAGATTATGTACAAAATGTGCATTGTCAGCCCACGGAGTAAAAGCCAAAACATCATCAAACAAAGACTCCCTATCCTTGCAAGAATTCATCTCCCTTAAAACGTCTCCGGTAACATTCATAAAAGCATAAAGCTCCAGTTCTCCAGTCCTAAAATTCCAAAAAGTATTAGCACAACGAGTACACATCTCCTCATAAACCTTTTTCTCTTCCCCGATCCTCCCAACAAGCCCTTCCCAAAACTCAATCTCGGTATATTTGGGATTCTCAGCCAAAAACCGCTCATAGTCCGCTTTGGCCTTCTCAAAATGTCTCACCACGTCTTCAAGAAACGCAACAAACATCTTCGCCTTCTCAGGATCCAATTTTTTCCCTTCCAAATCCTCCATACATAACAAAAAAATAATAAGGCAATAAACTACAACAAAGAATGTCGCCTGTCAAGCTTCAAGCCGCCCCAAGTAGCCCACTCGCTCGAAGCACTCACCAAAACCCACTCACTCGCCATTGACCACTGACCACTGACCACTCGCCACCGACCACTCGCCAAAGCCATCCCCAAGATCCACACCAACCCCAATCCAACCACTCACTCCAAGACCCATCCTCACCGCCGCCCACCACTCGCCACCCACCGCCCGCTCGAAGCATAGCCCTTTCCTACCATAAAAACCCGCACTCTTGCAAAATCTCCGCCTTGTGTTGTGACTTAACGCACGCGTTAGATTTTTCCACCTCCAATTTTTGGCTTACACATGCCACAAGAGCCACCACGCCCCACTCTTGCGATCAACAAGCCAAAAACACCCAAAAACCACCCGTTAACGGTAACGTTAAGTCAGAACATAAACCTGCGACAACGCAATACCACAAAAAAGATAAAATCAAAGACGCTCTTCAAAAAAAACTACCACACCCGCCTCGCCCCGCCTCTCAACCTCGCCTTGCCCAAATCATCCCAAACCGGCTGTCATAACGCGATTTTTTCACCTCCACTTTGTACCCGCGCCCCCGCAAAATCTTCACCAATTTTTCCGCCCGCATCCCCTCGGAAAATTCATGATATTCAATACAAAAAGATTTTATTTTTTTGAAAATTTCCGCACAACCGATATAAGAGTCCAAACCCTCCAAAATCTCAAACTCCGCGCCCTCGCAATCCATTTTCACAAGATCCACAAATCCGCATCCCTCCTTTGCCAAATGATTTTCAATAATTTTCTCCAAACTCACACAATTCACTTTTTTCGCCACCACCCCGGCCCCCTCTCCAAAAAAACTATGATTATGCGAATCCTTACTCAAAAAAAGCTCTCGCACACAGTCTTTCCCGCCCACCGCCACATTTTTCGCAAACACATTTTTCACACGATTCATTTTCAAATTTTCCTTTAACACAGCGAAATTTTTCTCCTCCGGCTCATACGCAAAAATCTTCACGCCCCCACCAACACCCACCCCATCTCTCCCGCCCGAAACATTCCCCGAAACATTCCCAGAAACACCCGCCAAAACACTCGCATAAATTGAAAAATACCCCTTATGCGCGCCAATATCCAAAATCACGCCCCCGCTAAACTCACCAGCTCCACCACGCCCTCCCGCACCAGACCCCCCCGCCCCCTTCACCACCTCATCGCACATCGCATAATCCCTGTCCAAAAAAATCTCCTCAAACACGGAATTATCCGCATCACTCTCAACCAAAACCTCCAAATCCCTCCCGAAAATTTTCACATGTTTATTCATAAAACATTCAAATAAAAAACACTTATAAACAAACTATCCCAAGCATTATAAACTACTCCCTTAAAAAAAACACGACCCACGGCCACCAACCCACGACCCACAACCCTTACCCCTCAACCCCCGCCACTCCCGCCCCTAAAAATCCGCCCAAAGCAATTGATTTGTAATTTCGTGGTGAAAAAGCACCTCCTCTTTTTTCACTTTTGTCCCAAGCGCCCGAGGTGATCTCACCGCCACGCGCCCCTTCAAAGCGACATATTTATCACGACAATTTTCGCCTATTATTTCCGCAATAAAATCACTCGCGGCAAAATATTCCATCGCCGTTCCAATATCCCCCGGCAATTTTTTGACATCACCATAAACACTTTTTTCCATTTTTTTAATTTCCTCCGCGGACACACCAACTCCGGCAGACGCACCAACTCCCGCAGACACATTAAACCCACGAAAAATGGCTTTTATAAGCGCATAAAAACACAAATACGGATTCACGTCCGGCGCAACAGTTCGCACCTCAATCCTCGCGCTTTTCGCATTCCCGATGGGAATTCTCACCATTGAACCTCTGTCCACCGCCGAAACTTTTATCTCATTCGGCGCCTCAAAATGCGGATCAAGCCTGCGATAAGAATTCACGCTCGGATTCATCACCAAACACAAATCATTCGCATGATAAAGCAAAGAAGTAATGCCGTTCCAAGCCCCCTCCGAAAGATTATTTTTTCCGCCCTCTTTATAAAAAATATTTTGCCCGTCTTTTTCAAAAGAAATATTCACATGCATCCCGCTCCCGTTTAGATTCTGCACGGGCTTCGGCAAAAACGAAGCCGTAAGCCCCATCGTTTTCGCAACCTGCCTCGCCAAATGTTTGTAAAGCATCGTCTGATCCGCGCTATCCAAAGCCTGCGTATATTTATAATTCAATTCAAATTGCGCCGGCGCGACCTCCGGATGATCTTTCTCGTTTTCAAAACCAAGCGCCCTCTGCGCCTCCGCGAATTTGTCTATAAAAAGCCTCAAAGTATCTTGAGGGAGAGAACTGAAATACCCGCTCATCGTCGCCAATTCAAAACCTTTCTCCTCATCAAATTCCTGCTCGGCATTCCCGCCCTTAAACAAAAACCCCTCAATCTCCGGCGCAATATTCACGGTAATCCCCTCTTTTTCTTTAAGCTCCGCGCAAAACTCATACAACGCCGACCTAAAATCCGTCCCGTAAGAAGTCCCGTCCTTGTCTTTCACATTCGCAAAAACAAGCACTTTCCCGCTCCCGAAAAGATCCGCCGGCACGAACCGAACCGTAGAAAAGTCTACCCTAAGCCTCAAATCCGATTCGCTCTGCGCCGTAAAACCTTTTATGGACGACCCGTCAAAAGTCAGATTGTCCTCGCTCTCAACCAAAAAATTCTTGTCATAATCCAAAGTGTGAAGTTTCCCTTCCAAATCGGAAAAACACACCGTCACGGCCTTTATCCCCTTTTCCTCCCTCAAATAATCCAAAAATTTTTCCCTAAAAACACTTCTCGGCGTCCCGCTAAGCCTGGCCTTTTTCATCTCCAAATTTTTCTCTTCAATTTCCGCATACGTCATATCCAATAAATGCTCGGGCCTTTTCAAAAAAATTCCGGCCATTTCGTTTGTCATATTTTTTAAAAATTAATATTAAACATGCACCCTTGATACATGGATAGCCCCCTCGCTTTCAAGCCCTATTTTAAGCCGAAAAACTGTATGTCGAAAATTACATCACGGCAAAAAACCTCGCCCCCTCCCGCCAAACAATCACATTCTTCCCGGTCGAAAAACCTTTCCTGTCGGAACTTTCTACAACTATTTCCCTCTTGTCCCAAGCACGAATTCCTGGTATAATAATCTATTGTTAGAAAAATAAAATAAAATAAAAACAAAAACCATGCACAAACTCAATCTTTTCGTTTCAGCCATAAATCTTTTTGGCAAAGAAAATCGTTTATGTTTTCAAACGCCTGAAAACCCTCAAGACTCAACAACCAAAGCACCACCCGAAGCCAAAAACGAACAACCTCAAAGCGCAGCAGAAAGACGAGCGATCGCAGAAAACCTTTTGATGGCGAACGCAGCCATGGAGAACACGGAAACAAGGCTTCTTCTGGCCGAAGTC
>JBAZQZ010000034.1:0-9120 GCA_041663205.1 Candidatus Altimarinota bacterium | reverse complement strand
TCAGAAGGGCTAAAAAGGCCTTAGGAACATCCATTCCGGAAAAAGAATGACGGGAAAGAATCTGATCCATTTTGTTTTGCGAGACTTTCGGATTAATTATCTTCTTCGGAACAGGATTACTTTTCTTTTGAATTAGTTTTGGCATAATAAATTATTAAATTATTTTTTTAAAAGATTTTTATATTCAAATTCATAAATGTGCAAAAATGACATTAGCACAATAAGAACAAGAGGTCCAATCACAACACCTTTGAGCCCCATCGTCACAACTCCGCCCAAAACAACCAAAAACATCATAAGAGGATATGTGCGCGTGTTCCCGCGAATAAGATAAGGTCTCGCAAAATTATCCACCATCCCGATAACAAGGCTTCCCCACAAGAAAAGGAAAAACGCCGAATAATAATCCCCGAGAATAAAAAGAATTATACAAGCCGGGACCCAAATAATTGCAGTCCCCACGACCGGAACAAGCGAGAAAAACGCTATGGCTGTCCCCCAAAAAACAGGATTTTGAATCCCCGCGATCATAAAACCGACCCCCCCGACAACTCCCTGAATAACAGCAGTCAAAAACACTCCAAAAACCACAGCCTTCACCATATCTCTTATTTTATAAAAAAGCTGAGTTTCATACGAAGAAGGAAGAGGACTAAGCTGTCCGATCCTGGCCACAAGCGCCGTCCCATCTTTGAAAAAATAAAACAAACAGAACAATAAAACGACTACGCTAAGTGCGATTTCCGAGATGCTCTTCAAGAAAGAAGCCGTCTGAGAAACAAGGAAAGTACTCAAGGATTTCGCAATCTCGATTATATTCTTTTTCAAATCCATATTTTCGACATCCACAAGAGGAGCTATCGTATTCTTCAGATCATAGAAAAATCCGCCATCCTTCCACTGCAAATATTTATCAAAAATCCCAGAATTTATCTTCAATTGAATCATTTCATAAGTGGAAAACGCCTCGCTGGTAAGCAAAATAATAAAAACAGCGATAGGGATAAGAATAATAAGAACAATCAAAAGACAGGAAAACACGCTCGCAAGCCTGCTCCACCCCCTGAGAAACTTCAACAAAATCTTATGCAAAGGATTAAATGCTATCGCCAAAATCGCCGCAACAAAAACAACCGTAATAAACGGACTCAAAATATCAATCATGTAATAAAGCGCAAACAAAAGACAAACAAGCAAAAAATATCCGGGAAGCTTGTCCAAAATCAATGCACTGTCAGATTTAAAGTGAAAAGGCTTTCTTGCTCTCATGATAAAAATATATAACACTATTTACCTTAGTGCAAAGCAAAAACACAAAAAGCCCCTCTCCGTAATCGGAGAAGGGCTTTTCCAATTCCAATTAAACCGTCTTATTTCTGTACCAACAAGAAAAGTGGAGCCAAAACCAATGTCAAAGTGGACAAAAGTTTGATCAAAACATGAAGTGAAGGACCTGCTGTATCCTTGAAGGGATCTCCGACAGTATCTCCCACGACCGCCGCCTTGTGAGCAAATGAGCCCTTTCCACCGTGCGCTCCGGTTTCAATAAATTTCTTCGCATTATCCCAAGCGCCACCTCCATTGTTTAGAACAAGCGCCAAAATCACACCGGCGATAGTCCCGACCATAAGAGTCGCTCCAACCGCTTCAACTCCGAGAGTAAATCCGACAACAGTAGGAACAACCACTGCGGTAAGCCCCGGAAGAACCATTTCCCTAAGCGCACCTTTTGTACAAATATCAACACTTCGAGCATAATCCGGCTTGTCAGTTCCTTTCATAATTCCGGGTTTTTCTTTGAATTGAGCGCGAACATCATTGATGATATAACCGGCCGCGCGCGAAACCGCACGAATTGCAAACGAAGAGAAAACAAAGATAAGTGCCGCTCCTACAAGACCTCCGACGAAAACAATCGGCTTGGCAAGATCAATAACCGTGATCTTTGCCGCTTCCATGAACGCGGAGAAAAGCAAGAACGCCGCAAGCGCCGCAGACCCGACAGCATACCCTTTTGTAAGCGCTTTAGTCGTATTCCCAACGGAATCAAGACGGTCAGTTCTCTTTCTGATTTCCTCTGGAGATTTTGACATTTCGACAATTCCGCCGGCATTATCCGTGATAGGTCCGAAATTATCCATTGCAAGGATATAAGCCGCAGTTGCAAGCATTCCCATCGTCGCAACAGCAGTTCCATAAAGTCCGCCATGCATAATTCCGGTGGCATTTCCAAGGAAATAAGATCCCATCAACGAAGCCGAAATAACAAGAACAGGAAGCCCTGTACTCTCAAGACCGACGGCAAAACCGCTGATAATATTTGTAGCACCTCCTGTCTCCGAAGCCTCTGCGATTTCTTTCACAGGGCGATATTTATATTCTGTATAATATTGAGTGATATAAACAAACGCAACGCTGGCAACAATTCCGACGAGACCGGCTCCGAAGAACCATGCCCACGTATAAGCGGAAATCAACGGATTAGCGACTAAATATTCGGCCGACGGAGAAAGAAGAAGATAACTGGCCGTACCAAATCCGATTATCGCCAAAGCGGTTGTAACAAAATATCCCTTATTCAAGCCCTTCATCGGATCTTGTGATTCCTTGATGGAAACAACCATAACTCCGACGATAGAAGCAATAAGTCCGAATGCGCGAGCCACAAGAGGAAAAATAATTCCTTTAAATCCGAAAACAGGGAAAAGCGCGATTCCAAGAATCATCGCTCCGATATTTTCAGCCGCAGTAGATTCAAAAAGATCAGCTCCACGACCTGCGCAATCTCCGACATTATCCCCGACCAAGTCGGCGATAACCGCAGGATTTCGAGGATCATCCTCGGGAATTCCGGCTTCAACTTTCCCGACTAGATCGGCTCCAACATCAGCCGCTTTTGTATAAATTCCACCTCCAAGTTGTGCAAATAAAGCCACGAAAGAAGCTCCGAATCCGAATCCAACCAACAAAAGAGGAACTTCCGTAGGATTTGCAATTCCACCGTAAGCCACAAAAAGTCCGCCGACTCCAAGAAGAGAAAGCGCTACGACCAAAATTCCGGAGAAAGCTCCACCGCGAATCGCCATTTTAAGTGCTTTATTTACGCTGTGTTGAGCCGCCGCCGCAGTTCGAAGATTCGCTTTTACACTCATATACATTCCCAAAAATCCGGAAAGCGCGGAACAAGCCGCACCAAGAACAAACGCTACCGCAGTATACCAACCATAACTGAAATCACCGCTAAAAGCGTATGCGGCAAGAATAATTACCGTCAAAACAAGTGACAAAGTACCGATTGTCACGTACTGCCTCTTTAAAAACGCCATCGCCCCTTCTCTGATAGCTTCAGCGATTTCTTGCATTTTTGGCGTACCCTTGTCCTGAGAAAGGACATGGCGCGCAAGCAAAACCGCTACCACAAGAGAAACAAGACTGATGCCGAATATCGAAGCGAAAAGGTATGTGGACATCTGAAATGAATTAAAAAATATTAAAGATATAAAAAGTTTGCTGGACAATACTAGCAATTTACTCATCCAAATTCAAGTCCAATAAAGAATTAAATTGTGCCCTGACTCTACGCGAATATTCCTCTCCGAAAAAAATATGAACAAATCTCTCCTCCTCCTCAACACGTTCCAGCTGAGCGCAAAGCGTGGCATACACAGCCCTTAATCTCTTTTTGACAACTCCAATCTGAGCACCTTCGCCATCCCCCACACAATCCTTAATCCTATCAAAAAGCTTAAAAAGAGACGCCCCGCCACTTATATCAACAGACAAATAAATTTTAAAAGCCGCCCTCAAATCCTCCGGAACATTTTTTTCAATCCAAGACTCAAAAGCCGCCGGGTCCTCAACCACAACCATCACATTTCCCCCGCCTTCAATCCTCTTGAAAGTGCGGGAAAAAAGATCCACGCCCTTTATTTTTCTTGATGAAGGTTTTTTCGAACCCCCAACCTGACCAAAAGGAACAAGCATTTCTAGAATATCCCTTTCAAGCTGACGAACCCTCTCCCTCGTCACCCCAAGAACCGTCCCGACTTCTTCAAGCGTCTGCAAACCTACAATCTTTTTTTCAAGAACAACTTTGTCTCTCTCACTCAAATACGGAGAAATTCTATCAGCCTTTCCCTTAATAGTGGAATCAATCCTGGCATCTTCATCATTATCAAAAAAACCGACAGTCAATTCCCTGACCATAGCCCCTCTGTCATTCGTCCCCTTGTCCCCGGCAACCGAATCAATATAATCAAGCCCCTTTTCCCCTCTTGCTCTTTTTCTCGCATCCATAAGAATATCATCACCAATCCTGGCTTGATCTCGACGACTGCCGTACGACTTCAATTCGCGTCTGGCTTCCTCATCGGTCGCATCAGGATTCTTGCGAAAAAACTTGACAATGGAATAAAAATAAACGGGATCACGCACCAACCCTTTCTCCATAAAATATCTTCCTCCGACCTGATCTATCCACCACGCAATATACGTAGACGGCTTTGACTTGAAAGGATCAATCCTGGAAAGCACCCTGAAAACACCTCTCCAAACTTCTTGCGCAATATCAATACTTTCTTCCGGAACCCCATCCGAGTACTCCTCATCTTCATTATGCTTCCTCAAAGCATACTTTGCTATAAGCCTCGTGACAGAAGTCAAAACTTTCCTCCTGGCAACCAAACTTCCGGCCTGCATACAAACAACATCTGTACAAAGCACCTCACTCTCAAAATCGTTTTTCGGATAAGGAATTTCTCCAAACCCGACCATTCCCAATTCGGCCACATTCTCAAGCCCGCGCACATCGGTATAAGAATTTCTCAGCCTGCTGACCCCTTCCATCTGCCGTAACCATCCTCTGTCAACCCCGCTCCCGACATCACGCAAAAACTTTCGCATAGTCACGCCACCATCTTCTTCAACAAAAGCCCTGACCTCCTCATAAATTTCCTCGGCCTTCTCGGGAGTCAAATCCCGTATTTCAGCGGGAATTTCAGAAAAAACCCCTCTTTTCTCCAATTTTTCCTTATTCCTCTCGTTCTTGGCGGAAATCCATTTACAATACTCACAAATTTTTTCAAAACTAATCCCCCTGAAAATAGCGAGATACAAAACAAATTTATGGACATCGGAAAATCTCCTTTCCCTGTCTTTGAGTCCCCCGCCTTTTTTAAAAACATTATCAAGCGCCCAAAAAATAAAATTAGTCGCAGTATCATTAATTTGAGAATAAGATAATCTGTCTTCCTCAACCCCTTCAACATTCAAAAATCCCGCCGGAATCCTCGTTTTAAGCATCTTTTTAGTAACCTCCAAAACCTTTGCCCTCCCGACTTCGCTTCCAGGAAGAATTCTCACCGCCCGCATCAGTTTCCAGTTTCTATCCAAGGCAACATCAAACCCAAACGCCTTCTGCGCAAGAGAATTCGCCTTCTCGCTAATACTCCTCTCCTTAAGATCCGTGCACCCGACCCCCGAACCTTTATCTTCGGGTTTCACTTTCACCGCATCCTCAATCGAATCATCACATTCCTCCTCCGCCAAAGCCGACACCGCCTTGAATTTTCTACGGACCAAAAGAGAAGGCAACTTCACGCTCTTCCGCATTTCATCGACAAAACACGCCCCCTCGGCACAAAACTCCGGTGATGCCACAGTCTCCATAAAAGCCCGCCTCAATTCCGAAACAATGACATCAACATCCTTCTTCAAAAACTCTTTCCTGTTATAACCATTAAAAATTCCGTTCAAAAAAGCTTCTTTCCCGACCGCCAAAATTATAAAAAATCTGACATACTGAACAACCTGCAAAAGATGAGTCCACTCGCCATTTTCAAGGACCCCCAAAACACGACTTAAAACATTTTCAACAATCCCGTCGGCAGAACAAATTCCTTTACAAAAATATTCAGCCTCTCTTTTAACCAAAGCGCCATATGTTTCCTTTACCTCAGCACAATCAGCCGGATCAAGAACCCTTTCCCCGAAAGAAAAACGCGGTTCTTTGCCACCGACAACACTCCCTCCCCTATGAAAAACCCCATACTGCGCCATTTATACCTGAAAATTAAATTTAAGGCTGAAGTATGCCAAACCTATCCAAAAATAACAAGAGAAAGCGCGGAGATTGCCGCCGTCTCAATCCTCAGCACATTTTCACCAAGTAAAAAGATTTTTGCACCTTTAGATTTAGCATCAGAAATTTCCTCATCGCTAAGCCCTCCCTCAGGCCCGATTACCACGCTAACCACATCCAAGTTTTCCCTTTCTCCACCCACATTCCTCCCCCTCAAATATTCCCCCAACTTCACGTCATATTTTCTCGCATCCCCGACCAAGACTTCGCCCTCCGGAAAATTTTTCAAAAAATCTTTCCACGAAATAACCTCATGTAATACAGGTAAAACACATCTTTCGCTTTGCTCGGCCGCCTCCCTGACAATAGAAAGAAATCTCGGAACATTCCTCATTTCCTTCACCTGACATCTGCCCGTCACAAGCGGAAAAATATCGGTGACTCCAATCTCCGTCGCTTTTTGCACGATCAATTCCATCGTCGCAGGTTTTTTCGACAAAGCGACATAAAGACTAACTTTTCGTCCACCTAAAGCGCAAAAAGAGACCTCCGACAAAACTATAACCACCTCTTTTTTCGCAACAACCTCAAAAACCCCATCCGCCTTCGCGCCCTTCCCGTCAAGAAAAACACACTTGTCCCCCGCCTCAAACCTCATCACATTCCGCATCTGATGCACCAAATCCTCGTCCGTAACGACAATTTTCCCCTCCTTTAATTCCTGATTTATAAAAAAATGTTGCATGACCGCATAATACCAAACTAATACACTTCCTTCAAATAACACTCCTCGCAATACACAATTTCCGGACGCTTCGGATCATAGGTCGTCACAATATCTTTGTCACATTTCATGCACTTACGCTCCCAAAACCTGAATGGATTGCGCATCGCATACCTCCGCGCAATACGCACATCGGGATGCAAACGCGGAGAAGGAATTCCCTGTTTTTTATAAAACTCAACCTCCTGTTTTACCGGTCTAAAAAGCCTTCCGCTCACTTCACAAATAATATAACCACCACCACTCACCTCAACTTCCTGCTTATAATCACTCCACTTAAATCCCTTATCCAAGGCCTCTTCTTTGCTTAAAGGCACCATGTCATTTCCCCAAGTTTCATTGTATCCGAAAGCCGAAAGCTTCGCGGGAAAATATTTTCCCCACTCACCTGTTTTCTGCATGTGCTCAACAATTTTTGGCACAATTTCATCATACTTTTCCTTCGTATATTGCTTGTTGAAAATACAATATTGTTTACGTACAAGCCCCGTACACCCAAACAAATTTTGGCAGTTATAACAAAACATTGAATAGGAAACTTCCGAACAATTTCTCAGAAAATGCGAAAAAATAACTCTCGATGAATTAAGTAAACCGTCAACAAAACAATTTAATTCGCCAGTGGTATTGCTGGAATCAATGACATCCCTGCCATTAAGTCCGATTGTATTCGAATACCTGCAATGCTCAGCTCCGCCTACAACAATATAACAATGATGACAATGTTTTGCTCCATCCAAAAAATCGCCACTGCTATCCTCCGAAAATTTTTGTCTCGCAAAAACATACGAAAACTTCAACTTAAATTCGTAAAATTTTTTCCTGAATTCTTCAACGCCGGACACATCATTAAAATTAAATTCTTTAAGTTTGCGCAAATATTCATCCTCGGAATATGGCTTATTGAATATATAAAACTGCTTGTGTCGCAAATTCTTACAACCGATACATTTTTTACACGAGATACAATCTTCCAAAAAATATGAATCGAAACATTCGTTACAGTCCTTTAAATAAAAACTGTTGTAACATTTGTCACAACAAACACTTTCATACAATTTTTCACAATTCATAATGTGCAAACAGTCCACGCAATCCTTGCTTATAAACACGTCTATTGAATAATAAATATTCTCCGAACGAAATGCCGTGGCAAGATAACAATTTTTATTTTCAGCGCCAAAATTTGTATATTCGCAATTCTCAGAAGTTCCGTCCTGGATTAAATTGATTTTCGGAACAGCCTTAAAAAGCTCATCAAATCGCGAAAAAAACGGCCTATCAAAATCGAAATCCACCCCATAATCAAGCACATTCCAAGAATCCCCCCACCATTCATCATAAGAAATAACTTTGTACGGCCTATCCGGAGAATATATGGAAATCAGCGGTTTCCCTGAAAATGCGGAAACATTGTGATAATAAGAATGTTCATTCCTAAGAAGAGCCCTCCTCTGAAATCTGCAATCCGGACATATATCAGGAGCCGGAATCAAATATTTTTTCCCATTAAAAACCGGCGAAACTTTTTCATATAACTTTAAATCTTCTTCCATCACCTCAAACTTTTCACCGCATTGTTTGCAAGTTTTTTCCATAACAAAAGCATGAAACTATTTTTTAAATTCAAATAACCCCACAACTTTCCAAAACATCCCCGCCGCAAAACCAATCGAAGCAACCGTCAAGAAATGTAAAATGGAAATTCTCTCGAACCTGAAAATATCTTGCATAAACGGGACATAAACAGTCAAAACCAAAAGGAAAATCGCACCAAAAACGACATACAAAAGCGCCGGATTCTTGGCCGTAAAAGCCTTCAGAATCGAATGCCCCAAAAATCTGTTAACAAAAATTAGTCCCAGATTTGAAAAAATAAGAGTAATAAACGCAAGCGTTCTGGAATAAGCATCGGCAAAACCGTAAGACAAAGCGGTATTGAAAACGACGGAAATCATAATCAAAGAAAACGCTCCCTGCAAAAAACTCCTCAGCAAAAGACTTTTACTGAAAAGCGGCTCCGACGGATTTCTCGGCGGCCGGGACATGACATCATCCTCTTCTGTTTCAGCCTCAAAAACAATAGAGCACACAGGATCAATAATCAACTCCAAGAAAACGACATGCAAAGGATAAAAAACTATTGGCCAATTAAATAACACGGGAAAAAGCGCCAACCCAGCAATAGGCACATGAACACTTATGATATATGCCATCGCTTTCTTGATATTATCAAAAATACGACGCCCCATTTTCA
>JBAZQZ010000033.1:0-9131 GCA_041663205.1 Candidatus Altimarinota bacterium | reverse complement strand
CGAAGCGGATATGCCTACAGAAACCAAGATGTTAAAACGATTTATTGCTGCAATAAATAATCTTGATATTGGAAATGGACAAATCTTAGATTATATGAAAAGATTGAATTTAGAATTAGAATGGTTCAAAGACGCAGAAGCATTAGTCATGGGCAAATTAGCGGAAGTATCGTGGTTCGGAATGAATATAGCCTTCTGCCAAATGATGAAATTAATCTGTGACAAATATCATTTGAACTTTGAGGAAGCTTATACCCAATACACGGAAGGATCTCGGATTGGTAAAGACTATCGCAAGACTCCGTTAGAATATATGCAGCGTCCGATCTTTGTCCCAAATAAAATTGGGGGGAAGTGCGTGATTCAAGACATTGAACTCATGCAGAAAACCAATTGTGGGCATTCCAATTTCTTTTGGTGGATTATCGATCAGAATAATAATTTTGGAGAGAAACCATGAAAGTTCAACTGTTGATGCCATGTCATGCGATTGATACGGTCTATAAACAGCATCTCTTTCATAAATGTTTATGTTATTTAGATAACTATGACTTAGATCGCCATGCCTTTGTGGATAATACCGTTAGCCCGCAAGATGTAGAATTGTTGGTGCATCATTATTTTACCATCCATCACACCGAGCAAAATACTGAATGGGGGAAGGTCCAAGAAGCTTACGATTCTATGAGTGGTCCATACATTGCCATATGCCATACGGATGATTATTGGATTGAGGGTAAATTAGATGCACAACTGAAATATATCCAAAAATATCCGATTGTGGTCACGGGTTATATTCTCAACAAAGATCGGTTTGAACAGCGAGAATATTGTCTCCGTCCCCGCGTACTGACGCACAATGAACAATATGGGTTAGTGGATTGTATGCCGTCGACATGGTTACTCAATAAAACATTAGTACCGACGTTACCCATCCCGTTCTTTGCACCTTATTGTGTGGATTTAGGTGTCTTGTTAGCCATTAGTATCATTGGACCGATTGCGGTGATAAAGAATTCATGGATCTTATATAACGAACATAATAACAACCAAGGTGTAAATACATGCGCGAGTAAAGTGGAAGAGGGTCGAAATGCCTTACGCACCTATGCGAAAACCATTCCGAGACCTAAGTTAGTCTATTATTGGGAGTGAAAATTTTGATCGATATTATTGTGCCGATTTTTCATCCTGATTTGGACATACTCCGCGAAGTGATCTATGGGATTCTCAATAATAATATTAAAGCAGAGTATCGGATTCGGGTAATTACTGCAGATCCCGTACCCGAGATTCAAAAATGGGTTGGCTTTCAATATCAAGAAGGGTATCCATTGGGCGAATGGAATGCAGTCAAACAAGCCTATGATGAATCGACTGCGGAGTATGTCGCAATTTGTCACCAAGACGATTATTGGCTCAAAGATAAAATTACCCATCAACTCCGAGTGATTGGGGATCATAAATTATGCATGACCGCATTTATTTATTCTTTTCCCGATTATAAAAAAAAACATCAACGATTAATCCGAGAGAAAGCGATCCCAAATATAGATGGGCGATTGGGGTTATGGAATTGCATGCCGTCCACTTGGCTTTTGAATAAAAAAACGCTTCCAACATTGTCCATACCTTACGATAATGGGATTACGTATTGTATGGATCAAGCTATTGCTATGTCGATAGGAGATATTGTTGCGATCCGCGATCCCTATGTGATCTACAATGACATCTCCAGTAATCAAAATAGTCAAAGTCATCCCGAGATCATTCTTCGGGCACAAAATCGTCTCGCTCATTATTTTTTAACCCAAAAGCATAATCTAACATTGAAAGTTGTGAATGATCAATGACAGAAGAATTTAATCTGTGGCGGCAGAATTACCGCACCATGACGTTTGCAGACCACCAAAAACAGCATGATCAATGGTCGCAAAAATACCCGAAGCAGCAATGTTTTAGTCAGACTTTAATCGAACTCATTGAACAATATTTGGTTTTGAATGTTCATCATATGCAGTTCATCTTAGAAATTGGTGGATGGAAAGGGGAATTGGCTCATAAAATTTTACCGAAATATCCCCACATTGGACAATGGCGGAATTTAGATATTACCCATGCAGCTCAAACTGAAACGGTGGAAAACGATCAACGTTATAAAGTTGAAATTATTCGGAAGTGGGTATGGGATTATCCCGCATTCTATGATTATGATCTGATTATTATGTCGCATGTCTTGGAACATTTGACCAATGAAGATGCGGAGAAATTATTGGATAAACTGCAGAATTGTAATAATATTTTGATTGAAGTCCCCATTCCACAATCCGATCCACCTAATTGGGAAAATTATAACGGAGCGCATATTTTAGCCATGTCCAAAACGGATGTCACCAATCTCTTTCGGAAATATGGCTATTTTCTCAAATTAAAGAAAGGGGATGTCATGTTCTTTTCCAAGCACAAAACCACATTTGTCAAACCTTTAAATATTATGGTAGTAGGATGGTTTTTGAAAGATAAATATGGTACGGGACTCGCTCGGGAATTTGAAGATCGCGGGCACAAAGTCATCCGCATTTCGACCGATTGGCAACCAAAAGAATATTTAGATCCCAAGATCGATTATCAAATCTTTACCCAAGGATCTCAAGGCATTCGGGATCGCACAGAAGCTGTAAAGATTGCTGACATGGTTAAAAAATATCCCGAAGTAGATTGTATTTTCTTGGGATCACATACAACCATGGAATTCGATGTAGAACACGTCTATAACCCGATCTATTATTATTTCAAAGAACTCGCGTATCCCAAATACCCCTACCATACCGATGCATGTAATATCATTGGCATGTTTTATGCCTTCCATGAAGCGGAAGGGCGAATCAATTGTGGACATCATATGCAATATATCACCCATAAATTTAATGTGTTGGTGCCGTATGGGGTGGATACCGAAATTTATCATGCGATTCCCCATGTCCCACGGAATTATTTGGTCGGGTTTATGGGATCGTGGGATTGGAAAGTAGATAGTAAAACGATCTCCGATCCGTGCATGAAAAATGTGTATGATAATCGCAAACGCTTTCTCATGTATTTGAAGAACCAATCGCCGTTTAAAGATCGGTTTGTCTTAAAAGATCGGGATTGGTCGTTCCAAACCATGGATAAATGGATCGAATTTATGTCCCATGTCAATATTGCCATTAACTGTCCCGGTAATTGGGGGGGAGTGAATGAACGTCAATTCTTTGCATTATCGATGGGGTGTATTTTACTCCAATGGAAATATCCCGAATACAAAACCGTAGGACTCCAAGATAAGTTCAATTGTTTATTGTTTGAAAACGAACAGGAGATCGACCAACAAATCAAATGGGTGATCGACCATCCGAATGAAGCCGAAGTCATTCGTCAACGGGGATTAGCCTTAGCCAAAGATCATACATGGTCTCAACGAGCAGATGTAATATTAGAAACGATTGCGGCTCACCAAGAAGAGCAAAAGTTTCGGTTAAAGAATTTCGAAGCGATGCAGAAGTAAAGCTTTAAATGTCTTTTTTATTTATGTTGAGTTAATAGGTTGAGTCTTATGATCAATCCGAAAACACGTCTTTTAATTATTTCCATCTTGAATTTGGATGGAAAAGTGTTAACTACCAATGACTGGGCAGACTCTCTTGGCGAGTGGTTAGATGGACATCCCAAACACGTAATTCAGCAAGTGATTGAGATTGATCCAGGCTATTTTGGGAATCTTAAAGTCAAGAAAGGTCGATCTGGGTTAATTGCCCAAATCGAAATGCCCAAAACCGTGCCCACTGTGACTGCTGCACCGATTCCCGCTCCCGCAGTCGCAGTAAAACCCGCAGATCCGAAAAAGAAATAATTATAGTGGATCAAACAAACCTTTTTTAATCTTTTTCAGTATAAATATCCCATGGATTCGGATTGGCTCATGATTCTTATGATCGCCATTTATTTGGGGATCGTGATTGTCATTTTAAAGTTGATGGAATGGGGGAGTAAACGATGACACCCGAACTCGATGAAATCAAACGACAATTGAATATCTTAAAGAATGCCATTGTGCAAATCGAATGGCAGATTCAGAAGATTGAAGGCACCGCCGAACACTATACCGAATATTATTTGGATACCACAACCGCAGACAAAATGAAAGAAGATCTTCGTAAAATGCATCGCGATCCCACCTATGAAGATCTCTTACCACCCCCATTAAAGAGGAATCTCTAATGTGCAATCAAATCATTCATGCTCAATATTTAATCTTGTGTCCGATTTATCGTCCCAAAGATCAAGAACCTATTATAAAACCATTAATGCGGAATGTAACTTATCTCTGTAAATCATGCACTTACGAAAAGGACTGCTTACACTAATGTATAATCTATGGCATTGTAAAAATGGCGAAGATTGGATTCGTATCTCTCTTCGCTGTCAAGAAGATTTTTTTGCTTATTTAACCACTCTTCAATCGGTGATCAAACGTCCTGCGCATATTGTGGTGGAACATACATCCATGGACGAATTTGAAAAAGTATTGGTTATGTTATTTATGCCACAAGTCTTTCTATTGAAAGAGGGTAAACTTTATGGGGGACAAACCGCTACCCGGAAGCATATGTGCAAACCCAAACCGTCCAACTATATCTTTGGTCGCCAAATCATCGATGGCGGGCAGTTAGAGTTTGATCGAAAGAATTAAATATCTTTTTATACTCTTTTGATCTATCTATACATAGAGCCGAGCCATTGGTCTATACCTTTGGAAGATCACTCGGAGCGTTCGGGGCTAACGCTATTGTGTCTACCGATCATAGACTCTTGTAAAGGTGGAAAGTAAATCGGAGAGCAATCGATGATTATGATAAACCATGCCCTTCAATTCTCAATCGGTTGTATGACAATCTTTTTATAGGAATTAAGACTTATTTTTCATAGGGTTGTTCTCATTAACATCTCGACGGCTTTTCATGGTCTTGTGCCCGCTACTTTAAACAAACCATGTCAACTAACTCGGTTTGCTCCGTTTGCTCCGTTTGTTCCGGGTCTCAAAAACAACTGGAATGGTTTCTGGTATGCTGTACCAAAACAAACAGCATCCATCTATTATTATCCCTTCTTGGGATATTCTTATACCACCTAAGATCTTCAAATGATCATCCCCGAGTCTGGTCGAACGGTTCAACGGTAACTGCGGTTACTTGCGAATTACAAGTAGGAGAGGGTGATGGGTGCTGTGATGGAGATCACTTCTTTTATTCCCCAAAGAAATGAATTTGGCTTGATCCTTTATCGGATTGATCCATAGCAGAACCCGTTGCGTCTAATACATCGAAATGATCACAGAGCGGAAACGAGCGTTCATTGTTAAATTCATTCATAGCTTCTTGACTAATGCCTTCCCGCATAAAGATACGATTAGATAAGAGACGACCTTGCCATTGGTTATAAATCCGCTGAATTTTCCCTTTCTTTGAAGCTTTGACTTTAATCCCATCAAAATCCAAGACCACTTTAGACGATGAATCTTTATCTTCGGAAGTATCGAAACGATTTTGATAGAGTCCTTTGACATTGACTCCTTTTTGCTCAAAATATCGCACTAACATTTCTGCATCGGATGTTTGCGCCATGTCAGCTTCAATGGCTAAAAGTGAGATATAGGGATATAATTGCAAAATCCCATCCAATACGAGTTGTTTCCCTAACACCCCATTCCCCGTATTTTTCCAGACAAATAAATCTAAGATATAATATTCATCGAGATAATTGGCGACAACGGACACACAATTATAATCTGCTTCATTCGAGTGCCCAAGAGCTTGATCATAAAATGCCACACAATTGAGTTTCAGTTCTTCCAAATAGCCTAAACTCGGATCATTGATATTAAACAACCGAATATTGTCAAAGTTCAACATATTGCCCGTGAGTTTGACGACATTCATTTGAAATTCAGATTCAAACGCTTCAATCCCAATCGCTTGACGACGGAGCAAAAATTCTTGCATTGCCATGCGGTTCTTATCGAGTCCTTTTGCTTGATCATCATTTTGGTAATATTGGGTGCGTCCTTCCCATGACCATTGATTGTTATTATATTCCAAAAAAGAGACTTTACCGCCAATGAGACCCGCGACTCCGCGAATCATGGGTTCTTTATCATGGGGGCTTTGAAAATAGGTGTAATACCATTGATTCTTGAGATTATGCGATTCACCGGGGATTTGTTGGTTTTGATTCGGCCACTCCATAATTCCTTTGAGTTTCTCGACATACCACATACGGGTTTGTTCTAATTCATAATAGAGATCTTTGGAGTCTTTGATTGTGCCAACAATCCAAATATAAGTGTTATCTTTGGCCATCGGTTCGACTTGACGGGTAAACCAATCTTTGGCACCATCTAAACGAGCTGTGGAATTTTTGGATTTTTCATTGATAACATCATCCAAAACAATCACATCGGGGTGACCACCCATTTGTCCTGTTCCATCCATACTTCCGACGGTTAAACCAGGATCACGGACAGCATCATTTTTTTGCCACACAAAAAACATTTTATTAGTCCGATTGGTTTGGTCATCATCTAAGACATACCCATAATCACGAAGAATATTCGCATTATATGTCATTTCCCGTCGTAAACTGGCAGAAAACGAATCGGCATGATCAAAAGTATCTCCATAATAGACTACCGTTAAATGACAATCTAAGATCATTCGTTTAGTCTTCCTTTGCACATTGACGGATTTATGGGCAGCCCGAAAGGCAAGGATAATCGCCCGATCATGTTGATTGAGAATATCCATGAAATATTTATCTACCGCTCCCAATGTGACGGGAGGATATGTGGTTTTATTTTCTAAACATTTGCGTTTGGCATTCCAGACCCGTTCTTTTTTTGGAAAGCGTTCATATTTCGCAGCCCATTCATCATCGGTTAAGATTGGACAATTCGCTCGGTGACCCGTCGGAAGCATTTCACCATGATAATATTTTTTCCCATTTTGTGGATCGGGCGGATAGAGAATTGATCCTTCATACGAATTGTAATAGGTCGCTTCGGGCGGATCGTCGATTATTTCTTGGTCGCTTTGAGCATTTTGTGGGTTGGGGGGTTTCAGTGGAGGGAGCGTATTGCTAAATTTCTTGCCCGTGACAAAGGAGAGTGCTTGTTTAAGAGCATCGGATTCGTTTGACATTATTCACTAAATAAAGTGAAAAAAAGATTTAAATAGTTTTAGCTGGAATGTGCTTTTGAAAATAATGAACGAGATTCCGCAATGAGACTTCTGTGTGGCCAAAAAACTCCGACATCGTATGCTGACAAATCGAAAATTTGTGCCGTTTTAATTGGAAATATAAAATGCTACTGGCAATAATGGTGGGAGAGTGTCCTGAAAGTTTGGGAAAAAAATAGGCTAACATTTTCATACATGGATCCAAGATCACCAATTCTTGTGGATGCATGTCTAAATATTTATGGATTTGTAGAATAATACAAGTCCGGGTATCACGATTTACTTTTTGGAATAATTTGTGGTAAGTACTCCGTAATTGGGTTGCAGTCATGGAAAAAATCAAATATGTCCACATATCGGCAAATTCTTCATATGAAATGGAATAATGATGGATCTGCATTACATACCACAAACACGATGCTCCCGTCCATGACATCACATTATAATCATGTTTGCGCTTCCAAAAAAGAATCCGAGCTTCATTAATAAATGCGGGCGGCAGATTAAGACGGTCGCCCGTGCGCACAATATGAATCAAAATATAGACAATCCGTCGTTGAATGTTATCGGCGGCAAACCGACTTCCCCGAAATTTATGACGCATGAGAGAATTACTATACATATGAGCAGACCCGAGCTCGCACGCAAACGCGGGAAAGCGAGGGATTTCATTCGGGAATCGTTTGCTATCCCGTTTATGGTCTTTTAACACGATATACGGGCTCAGTTCAAAATCGGAGACCACCCACCCACAATTCGGGCACGTGCGTTCGTTATCAAATGTCAACAACTGTACATGACAGTCGGGACAGTGATCATTCTGTGCATCTAAAACTGTCGTCATATTAAAAAAGAACCAAAGAACATTTATAAAGATGATAGTACGATCATTGAACATGAAATTCGGGATCTTTGCCTTCGGGGAGATAGAGTAGATTCGGGGCTTCGGGATCATTTTCAGGGGAAAGGATTGGTTCTAAGAATTGACGGACTCGATTCAAGAGATTAATGTTTTGGGTGGTCGCTAACTGGGGATTCCATGGCTCGACGTTTTCTTTCACCATATCAAACATCTCCGAGAGTAACGCAGTGACTTTGGTCAATAAAAAGAGCAAGTTTTTCTGCATTTTGGTGACTTGGCGATTGTTCTTGGCATTGAGATAGTTGGTAATATAAGAATCCCGCAATATCGCCCAGAACAGTGGAAAAGTCTTCTGCATGGAATCATCGATCCCAAGATAGGTTCGATACCGCTTCCACGCATTAATGATCGTATTTCGCGTCCGAATCGGGAGAGCTTTGGGATAAATCCGCTCATGCCCCATCCGCGGGGATTGGATCTCAATCCGATCTAAGATACTCTTATCGAGATTGATAAATGTCTTGGTCTTGGTCACCAAATCAATATACGGTGGAAATTGGAACACAAACCGATCCCAGTTCATTTTGCGTAAGATTTGGGCTTCGAGTTCGGATTTCAATGCAGGGATTTTAAAGATACAATTCACGGGCAGCGAATAATACCATGGTTGATCATAGAGCGGATTTTTGACCGAGTTAGGATTGGCACACTCGTAGGGTTGTCCGTCCCGGTTCAGGATCATTTTCATGTTCTTGTGAATTTTTGCACGATTCATGAGAGATTAAAGCGAAAAAGAGTTAAAAAAGTTAGTTCGGTTTGGTATCAAAATATTCATCTTGATACATCGTATTGATTAACATCAAAATCACTTGTGCCCGCGAATTAAAGATCTTTTTTCGTACTAATTCATCCGCCCGTTGAATCTGTTTTTTCGTCAGATTAAACGTCACAATTTGATTTTGATTTGGATTGTTCATGTCTTCCGCTGTGGGCGG
>JBAZQZ010000032.1:0-9155 GCA_041663205.1 Candidatus Altimarinota bacterium | reverse complement strand
TCCAAATTTCCCAAGGAAGTGCAGGAGCTCGTGAAAAAGGGCAAGGGGCAGGGGTTTATCACTCAGCAGGAGCTTCTTAAGGCTATGCCCAATGTTGAAGAGGATTTGATTCTTTTGGATGAGCTTTACAGCATGTTTATGGATATGGGAATTGAGGTTCTTGATACCAAAGATGCGTTTATTTTGGAAGACGAAGATCTTTTCCCGGTTGAGGAGGAGGTGGTTGCCGAAGTTCCTGAGGAGAAAATTTTTGATGTGGTTGCGGTTAAAGACAAAAAACAGAAAAAAGAGGCTGAATACAAGGAAATTGCAAATGATTCAATCAGGCTTTATTTGTGCGAGATCGGGCGTGTTTCTCTGCTTAATGCGAAGCAGGAGGTTGAGTTGGCGAGAAGGATTGCAAAGGGGGATCAGTCTGCGAAATCAAAGCTTGCGGAGGCGAATTTGAGGCTTGTTGTGAGCATTGCGAAGAAATATATCGGGCGTGGGCTTTCTTTCTTGGATTTAATTCAGGAAGGGAATATCGGGCTTTTCCGTGCTGTTGAGAAATTTGATCCGAACAGAGGATTTAAGTTTTCGACTTATGCCACTTGGTGGATCAGGCAGGCCATAACTCGTGCGATTGCCGATCAGGCGAGAACGATTCGTATTCCGGTTCATATGGTTGAAACTATAAATAAATTGACGCATGCGCAAAGGAGGCTTGTTCAGGAGCTTGGGCGCGAACCGCTTGTGGAAGAGCTTGCGGCGGAAATGGATATGGATATTAAAAAGGTTCGGCATATCTTGAAGATTTCACAGGATATTGTTTCTCTTGAGGCTCCGGTTGGGACTGAGGAGGACAGTAAGCTTGGGGATTTCATCGAGGACGATGATGCGCTTTCGCCTTCAGAATCAACAAACAGACAGTTACTCAAGGAAAATATTCATGAAATGTTGCAATATCTGTCTCCACGTGAGAGGAAGATTATTGAGATGAGATTTGGGCTTAAGGATGGGGTTGGGCATACTCTTGAAGAGGTTGGGCAAGAATTCAGGGTTACGCGTGAAAGAATCAGACAAATTGAGGCGAAAGTACTTCAGAAGTTGAAAGAACATCCGACAAGTGCTAAGATTCGCCCGCACTAGAAATATAATGATTAATTAATATAAATTTAAAAATATGAATAACTTATTTGTTCAAGAAGATAGTTTATCTGAAGATAGTGCTGTTATTGTTGGGTTTGGGAGTGATGGCGACGATGATGATGGACAATCTGTGAAGTCCGAGGAGTATGTCGATGAGGAAGACGAGAAGGCTGAGATGGATTTGAGGGAGCAGTATGAGGTTGATTATGATGAAGTGAATGAGGATGGCAAGAAAGTTACGCTTATTACTAAAGAGGGCTTGGATAAGCTTAAAGATGAATTGAAGGAGTTGAAGGAAACAAGGAGAAGGGAAGTTGCAGCCAGAATCAAAGAGGCTATTTCTTACGGGGACCTTTCGGAAAATTCCGAGTATGAAGAGGCAAAGAATGAACAGGCCTTTGTGGAGGGAAGGATTCTTGAGCTTGAGGAGAAAATCAAGAATGCGAAAATTATTTCAGGACGTAAAAAAGTTACGAAAACAGTTCAGCTTGGGACGACAGTTCATCTTAGAAATCTTACAAAGGGAAAAAATGATCTTGAAGTTTACACAATAGTCGGATCTACCGAAGCTGATCCTTTTGCCGGGAATATTTCAAACGAGTCTCCGATAGGAAATGCCGTGCTTGATAAGGAAAAAGGAGACAAGGTGAAAGTTTCTGTTCCTGCCGGAAGCGTTGAATATCAGATCGTAAAGTTGGATTGATTATTTTCTTCTCTTCTTTGCCGAGTAGCTTGTTTCTTTCTTTACTTCTTTTTTGAGTGTGCTTTTTGGATTTAATGTTATCTCTTTTTTGTAATCAATCCTGTGGGTTTTGATGTAGCGGAAAAGTACGTATGCAAGCCCAAGAAGTGAAATGTAAAGTACAAATCTCATTCCAAAGTATGGAATGTTTTCGTATCTTGTCCCAAGAAGAAACATGAATAGAATGCCGAAAAGGACTAGAGTTTTGCTTGTGTTCTTGAACATTTTTTTGAATGCGAAGTCGTATTTTTTTCTGTTGTTGTAAACAAACATGAATGCGATTCCTGCTGCGATTAATAATCCCGATAGTATTAATATCGGCAGGTAGTAGCTGAAATCTGACCCAGGGTTTGTGTCGAAAAGATATCTGAAGAATGCGTTTACTTTTTCCATATTTTTTTAAATTTATTTATAAATTTTTTTGTGGTAGCCGAATTATAGCGAAGATACAAAAATATTCCAGCCAATATTGCTATGAGTATTGCTATTATTTGTGGCAGTCTGATCCCAAAAAGTATTATTGCGTCGTCTCCTCTTAAAAATTCTTCTAAAAACCTCAAGAAATTGTAGGCGATAAGACCTAAAAGTCCTATGAATCCCGTTTGTTCAAGTTTGGAAATTTTTTCCGTGCGGTTTAAGAGTATCAGTCCCGCAGCGATTATTCCGGTGTAAATAAATGAATATATTTGTGTTGGATGGATCGGTACCGTGTATTTTATTGACGGGCTTTCGAAATTTACGCCCCAGGGTAATGAAGTTTCGTGTCCGTAATTTGATCCGTCGAAGAATGTACCGAGATTTCCGAATGCGATTGCGATGAAAGATGCCGGGATCAAGACGTCCAGCCATTTGAAAAAGTCTTGATCGTTTTTTTTGCAGATTATGTAGAAGTAGATCAAGAACGCAAGTACGGCTCCTCCGAAATCGAGGCCTTTATCCCATATGTAAAAAATATTTAGAATTGCTTGGAGAGAGAACTCGTAGAGATATGTTTGGGAATTGCTTATGACTGCAAAAATTCTTGCGCCTATTAATGACCAAAGAACGAGCTTTAATGAGTTTTCGCTTAGGAATTGCAATTTCAGGCTGTTTCTTTCCGCCAAAATTATTAATGCGTATGTGCCCGCGATTATTCCTGCTGTTACAAAAAGCCAGAGAGAGTTGATTGCGAAATATTTTGTTTCGAATAATATTGGGTTCATTTCTAAAAATTAAGTAAAATTAAAACACTTCCGAATACGAATCCTGTCGGAAGTAATATATTTGCGATAATATTTTTTTTGAAGAAATTTATTTTTAATGATGTGGCGGCGTGTGTCAAAAATAGTATTCCGAGTATGTATTTGAAAATATGGCTTTTGTAAACGAAAAATCCTTGAGGGATTACGGTGAATCCCAAGTTTTTTGTTGTGATGATTATTGAAATAAAATAGTAAATCAAATAAAAAACCAACAGCCATCCCGTTAATGAATTTAATTCTTCTATCGCCGGTTCAACGAAATTTTCCATGTCGAGATTGGTTTTTTGGCCTATATCTCGTCCTTTCAGTAGTGCTTTCGCTTGGGCCAAACTGTGTACGGCTTTTTTTCTTGCCGCCCAAATTGTTTTCAGTGCGTTTTTTACTTTGTCTTTGTATTCTTTTGTAGGTTCTTTGAAATACATTTTTGCGAATTCCCAGAGTTGGTGGTTGTATGCCCTTATTTGTTCTTCTATTACCACTATTTGCGGTGGTTTTTCAAATATTTTTTTTATTCGGGTCAGAATTTTTTCCAGTAATTTCGTAGGGATATTTTCTTTTTTTTCCCCGACGTGTGTTTTTTTCCAGTTGTCTATTTTGCTTATTATGTCTTCGGAAAGCGAGGTTGGAGCTGAGGATTTATGAAGTTCTTTTATGAGTTTTTGTGTCTCCATTTCAAGGTGCATCTTTTTTTCAAAGTAACCTTTTTCCACGAGTGTCTGTTCCTGTGTTTTTATTGTATTCAAAAGATCTTCCGCTGTTTCCAATATGTAGTTTAAGTTTGTACTATTTTTTATTCTTAGCAGTTTGTTTAATTTTTTGTCTATTTCCATCTTTTGGTCGAGGCTGAAGTCTTGATCGAATTTCACGAGTAACGTATTTATTTCTTTTAAAAGATTTTCGATTTTTTCTTTTACGAACGCTTCTTCTTTTTGTTGTTCGATACTTTTTGTTTTTTGTTTTTCGTCTTCTTCGTTCTTTTTTTCTATAAATTCCTGCATTTTTTGATTACCTTTTTTTCGTGCTTCGTTTATTTCTTGTTCCGAGGCGCCTTCTTTCCAGATGGCTGTAACGATCAGAGAATATCCGCTTGTGAGCTTTGAAAAGGCTTCTTCCGGGTCTTTTGCGGGGATTGTTCCTGAAACCAATTTTGAGTTGGAATCTATCGCTTCAAAAATATATTTTATTAAAGATTCGTCGTGTTTTGGAAGTTCTTGTGTTTTTTCCAATGTCAAAATCGAGAATCCGAGGTTGTTTAATTCGACTCGAGCTGTTTGTTCGTCCGGAGCTTCCACTGTTCCTGTAAGTTTTTTCCCGTCTTTATTGGCGACGATATATTTAAAAACTTCCATGGATTTTATTTTTTGAGTTTTTTGCAGGCCTCAATGAATCCTTCAAAAAGAGGATGTGGCCTGAGTGGTCTTGATTTAAATTCCGGGTGAAATTGTGATCCTATCATGAACGGGTGATCTTTTATTTCCGCAATTTCTACGAGATTTTGTTTCGGATTTATTCCCGGAAATATCATTCCGGCTTCTTCAAGCGGTTTTTTGTAATCGTTATTGAATTCATATCTGTGCCTGTGTCTTTCTTCTATTAATGTTTTTTTATAAAGTTTGTGTGTTTTTGTTCCTTCTTTTATTTTACACGGATATGATCCGAGCCTTAATGTTCCGCCTTTTGCTCTGTTGTCGGATTGATCCGGCATGTAATGGATTACATATTTTTCCGGAGAAAGTTTCTTGTTTTCGTCGAATTCTTCGGATGTTATTTTTGGATCTTGCATTGCGTGTCGTGCGAATTCTATTGTCATTATTTGCATTCCGAGGCAAAGGCCCAAATAGGGGATGGCATTTTCTCTTGCGTACTTTGCCGCCAGGATTTTTCCTTCTATTCCGCGCGATCCGAATCCCCCCGGAACGATGATTCCGTCTGCTGTGCGCAAAAGTTTCCAAGTCTCTTTGTCTTTTTCTTCCAAACTTTCTGACGAAACCCAAAGCAGATTTAAGTCCCGATTGTTGTGGTAACAAGCGATTTTTAAAGATTCTATCACGCTTAAGTATGCGTCATCCAGTCCCGTGTATTTTCCGACCAGTGCAATTTTTAGCGATGTTTTTTTTGCTTTTATTTTTTCAACGACTTTTTCCCATTCTTTTAAATCCGGCTTCAGCTTGCCAAGATTTAATTTGTCGGCGATCAGTTGTGTGATGTTGTATTTTTCAAAATTCAAAGGGACTTCGTAAATTGTGCTTACGGTAGGGGCGGGGATTACGTATTCTTCCTGAACATCGCAGAATAGAGATATTTTTTTAAGGATGTCTTTTTTAATAGGATAGTCTGCTCTTGCCAAAATCATGTCGGGTTGTATTCCTATTGATCTTAGTTCTTTTACCGAGGCTTGTGTCGGTTTTGTCTTGAGCTCTTTTGAGGCGGCCAGATAAGGTAAAAGCGTTAGGTGAACAAAAAATGTGTTCTCTGTGCCGAGTTTATTTCGCAGTTGTCTTATGGCTTCAAGATATGGCTGTCCTTCGATGTCTCCGACTGTTCCGCCTATTTCCACCATCATTATGTCGCATTTTGATTCTTGTGCGGCATTTGTGATTTTTTCCTGAATGGCATCTGTAATATGTGGAATAATTTGGATTGTGCGGCCCAAGAAGCTTCCTTTTCGTTCTTTTTCGAGGACTTCGCTATATACTTTTCCTGTTGTTACAGAGGAAAGTTTGCTTAAATTAGTATCGATAAATCTTTCGTAGTGGCCTAAATCCAAGTCCGTTTCGCCTCCGTCATCTGTGACGAAGACTTCTCCATGCTGAAAAGGGCTCATTGTGCCCGGGTCTACGTTCAGGTACGGATCGAGTTTTTGTGTGAATATTTTTAGTCCCGAAGCCTTGAGTAGTGCGCCGATGGACGCTGAGGATATTCCTTTCCCTAATGAACTACACACGCCTCCTGTGACGAATATATATTTACACAAATTTATGGAATTAATTGCCCCTTCCTGTTTACTTTAATCGAAGGGAGGGGAAAGTTCAAGTGATAAATTTCTGATTTATCTTGTTATATATCCGACTTTTGTTTTAACTTCTTTTAGCATTTCTTCCGCTATTTTTTTTGCCTTGGCGGAGCCATTTTCAAGAATGTCATAAATCATCTTTTTTTGCGGATAGAGTTCTTTGTATTTTTCTCGCGCAGTTTTGAAATATTCAAGGATTTTTGTGAGTAGTGTTTTTTTTGCGTCTCCGTAGCCGAAACCGCCTTCTTTGTATTTTGTTTCCAATTCTTTTATTTCTTTGCTTGTTGCCAGAAGTTTGTACAGGTTGAAGACGTTACATTTGGTCGGGTCTTTGGGTTTTTCGAGTGGCGTTGAGTCTGTCACGATGCCCATTACTTGTTTTTTTAATTCGCTTTCTTCTGCGAAAATATCGATTGTGTTTCCGTATGATTTGCTCATTTTCTGGCCGTCTGTTCCGGGAACTATTGCGACTTCGTCTTTTATGTGCGGTTCGGGAATTTTGAAGGTTTCTCCGAATGTCGTGTTGAATGTTGTTGCGATGTCACGGCTCATTTCGATGTGTTGTTTTTGGTCTTTTCCTACGGGGACGAGGTCCGGTTGATACAATAAAATGTCTGCTGCTTGCAAAACTGGGTAATTGAAAAGACCGACGCTCTCTTCTTTTTTGCCTTTTGCCTTTGCGTCTTTCCATGCGTGTGCTCTTTCCAGAAACGGCATTTTTACCAAACAATCGAAGATCCAGCATAATTCCGCGTGTTCATTTACGTCCGATTGTTTAAAGAAAACTGTTTTTTGAGGATCCAGTCCGAGAGCGAGGTATGATACGGCAAGATCGTAAGTGTTTTCTTGCATTTGTTTCGCGTTGTGGACTGTTGTCAGTGCGTGCATATCCGCGATGAAGAGGAAGCATTCGAAGTCTTTTTGCATTTCGATGTGTTGGCGCATTGCTCCTAGATAATTCCCGAGGTGTGGGCGGCCACTTGGCTGTATGCCTGATAAAATTCGTTTTTTATTTGTTTGAGGCATGGTTTTTTTATGATGTTGTATTTGGGTCGATGTCTATTTTTATAGACGTGTCCATTATAATCTCTTTTGCAATATTTTCTAATGTTTTATCGAGAAGAGATCGATCCTGAGATTTTAGAAGGATAATGTAGCGATATTTGCCGTGTAGTTTCATCATGTATGCTGGATATTTTAGGACTTCTATTCCAGACATCGCGTTTAATTTTGAAAGAATTTTATTTATTTGAGTGTATAGTTTTTCTGTTTTTGTCTGACAATTTTTCAGTGATTTATCTTCGATTGTTAATTTTATTAAATGTGAAAATGGGGGATTATTTAGCAGTTTTCTTTGGGTTATTTCGTATTTGAAAAATTCATCGTATGAGTTTTCTTGTGTGTATTTTAGTGCCAGATTTTCCGGGTTGTATGTTTGGATAATTACTTTGCCTTTTGTGTCCGTGCGTCCCGCTCGGCCCGAAACTTGTGTCAAAAGTTGGAAGTTTTTTTCCAGAGTTTTGAAGTCCGGAATGTTTAATCCTATGTCTGCGAGAATTACTCCGACCAGGTTTACAAGTGGCAGGTGTAAGCCTTTTGCGATCATTTGTGTTCCCACGAGTATGTCGGCTTTATGGTTTCTGAAGTCTTCGTATATTGTTTTGAAACTGTCTTTTTTGCTTGTCGTATCTTTGTCCGCTCTTATCACTTTGGCTTTCGGGAAAAGCAGTTTTATTTCTTTTTCTATTCTTTCGGTGCCGATTCCAAGAAATCTTATGTTTACGCCTTTACATGTTGGGCATGTGCTTGGAGGTTTTGAAAGTTTTCCGCAATGGTGACAAATCATGGTTGGTGAACCCAATGTTTTTTCGTGGTATGTCATTGGTAGATCGCAATTTTCGCATTTGTATGCGAATCCACAATCCCTGCATACTACCGAAGAAGATGAGCCTCTGCGGTTTAAAAATAGAATTGCTTGTTTGTTTTCCGCCAAGATTTTTTGTAATTCTTTCTGTAGTTTTTCGCTGAATATTGAATGGTTTTGTTTTTTAAATTCTTCTCTTAGATCTACGATTTCTATCTCTGGAAGCGGGATATCGCCGATACGATTAAATAATTTTATTGTTGATTTTTTTAAATGTTCCGCTGTCTCAATCGAGGGTGTTGCGCTTCCGTATACGATTTTTATTTGTTGGTTTTTTGATAATTCTTGAATTTTTTCTGCGATGCGTTGGACTGAATATCTTGGGGAATTTTCTTGTTTGTAGGATGATTCGTGTTCCTCATCAATGATTATTAAGCTAAGATTGTTGAATGGGGTGAATATTGAAGAGCGTGATCCTATTATCAATTTTGATTTTCCTTCAGATATGTTTTTCCAGTTTTTTAAGCGTTCCCCCTCGGAAAGTTTGCTGTGGATAACAGAGGAATTTATGCCGATTGATTTCTCGAAATACTCTATTGTTTGTGGGGTTAGTGCAATTTCGGGTACAAGTATTAAAACCTGGAGATTTTGATTTATAAAATATTTTGCCAGATGTACATAAACCTCTGTTTTGCCTGATCCGGTTACTCCTTGTATCAAAAAAGTGTTCGATGAGCTTTTTAGTATTTTGTTTATGGCTGTTTCTTGTTCGTCTGTTAATTTTTTTTGTTCAGAATCAATAATTTGTTCAGATTCTTCGATTTTTGTTTTACTTGTGCGTGTTTTTGTTTGCTTTGCGACAAGTAGTTTTTTTGGGATAAATAGCTTTATTATTTGGTGGATAGGGCAGTAGTAGTAAGTGCTAATCCATCTTAATAGCTCTATTTGACTGTTTGTCAAAATCGGATATGGTAGCATTATTTCTTGAATTTCCAGTGTTTTGAATGATGGAGGAATTTCTGAAATTTCTAAAACTACGCCTATTTTTTGTGAATTTCTGATTGGCGCTTTTACTAGCGATCCTTTTTCAACTTTTAAGTTTTCCGGAATTTTATATGTCAAAGTTGAGTCTTTGAAAATTATTCTTTGCGGAAATAAAACTTGTGC
>JBAZQZ010000031.1:0-9475 GCA_041663205.1 Candidatus Altimarinota bacterium | reverse complement strand
CCAATTCTCGTCGAGAGGGAGCAAGGTATAAGCATGGTTTTGCCCTTCACAACCTCTATCGCCGCCACTGGCGACAGATGCTTCACAATCCTCCTTTGTGATATACGGCGGCACAAAGAAAATATTTCCGGACGACATCACGTCATTCGAAACAATCTTGTAATTCTGATATTTGAAATAATATTTTATGGCTTCATCAAGAGAAATATCGGTTTCCGTTTTCCCGAGCACAGCCTTCGCAATTTGATAAATGGTCTCCGCATCACCAAACCCGAAATTCTGCGCTTTTTTTTGGATCGCTTCAAGAATCATTTGTTGTCTTTCCGCTCGCGCAAAATCGGAAGAAGTATGTCTGCTTCTTGCCAACCGCAAAGCCTCTTTTCCGCCAAGATGATAATCTCCGGGTTCGTAATGAAGCGTTCCAACGACGCCGTTGTCGATAGTTTTATACGTTGGATCCACAACCGCCTTGTCCAAATGAATATCGACCCCACCAATAAAATCAATCACGTCGATAAAAGCGTACATATCAATCACGATATATTTATCGAGTTTATATCCGGTTAAATTGCTGATGAGTTTTTTCAGCTCAGGCATGCCGTACATATACGAGTAAGCATTTATTTTGCGACCATTATAAAAAAGATCCCGAGGGATGCTTATCATTTTGATCTCTTTTGTTGATTCGTCCAGATGGGCGAAGATGAGTGTATCGGTCAAACTACCGTTTTTACCGGCAAAAAGGACATTGAAAGTTTTATCGGTATTAAAAGTTTTTCCGGCGAAAGAAGACAAGTCTTTAGGAATCTCTAAAGTTTTTTTTTTGCTTTCGGGTTCAAAAAAAAGAAGATTTTGCGAATTTGTCCCATTCGGCGCAACAATATTTACAACGCCCGTGGTTTTCTCAACAACGATTGCGCTAAGCACTTTCCCGGCTTTTGTCATAAGGTCGAAATAATATCTGTCATCATCTTCGCGAGGCTCGGAAATTTTAAGTCCGGCGGCTTCAAGGGCAAGAGAAAACCCTTTGTCGGAAAGCGTGTTTTTCATGTCCTCAAGGACCTGTTTGGCCTTTTTTTCTATCGAAGTTTTAGTGTCCAATTTCTCAAGAAAAGGAAGAAGATCCGATTTTATATCCGAAGTTTTATCGAAAGAATTGTCAGTTTTATTTACTAAAGAAACCTCCAATGTTTTGAAATCAATCACGATTTCCCCGATACTGTCACCGGTCATATTTAAAACGGAATACGTGTATTTAAAATCTTTTTCTTTGGGAACAATATCGATTCTTGATTTTAATTCAGTGAGCTTTTTCTGCACGTTCTCGCCATTTATTGCACTTTCAATGTCTGTTCGCGATTTGTTTACACTGTCCAAACTTGTTTTCCATGCGGCCCCGTTTGCATTTATAAAATTCACAAGATCGGTGAAAAATTCTTCCAAATTTGCATAAGAAACCTCCTGTTTATCGGCAACGGTTTTTCGCAACAGCTTGCCGTCTTCTTTCGAAAGATAGAAAAATACCGCAGGAAATTCAAAAGGTGTTTGCCCCTGATATAGCAGAGACAAAGTGATAGCGGTTTCATAATCATTAAGTTTCGAAAACGAAAATCCGTAAGTATTCATCGCGGAAACAAGTGCGGCGCTGGTATTTATTTTTTCGAGAAAAGATTTGTTTAATGCCACTCCGGTCTCCGTGCTCTCTTTCTTCGCAAGATAATCTACGTACTGGAAAAGGGCCAATTGAAGCTTATTTGTGTTTTTACTTTCATCATTCGAAGACTCCTCCATGGCTTCAGCCGATGAATAATCAGTCACCGGCATCCCGATATATTCACGTACTTCGTTTAAATCCCCGCCGATTTTTGTGGAAATTTCTTTTATCTGCCCGAGTTCCGAAATCAACGAAGTATTATTTCCCTCCAGAAAAGAAAAATTCCCGAATATCCTTTGAATTTGAACATACTGGACGGCGAAAAGAACAAAAAGTATAAAAAGAAAAACATTCCGAAGTGAAAAAAATCTTTTCACAAAAACACCGGAACAACTTCCGCAACAATCATTTTTTTTCTCTACACTCTCACAAGAACAACAGGACGAGCTTTTTTTTACGTCCTCGATTTTCACTTCGCTCATTTTTATATCTTTTTTTGTCATATTTGTTTCTTCAGCCCCGTCATTCTAGAAAAAAGCCACAAATGTTGCAATGGGAAAAAGGTGGAGCATAAATTTACGCCCCACCTCTTTTAGACTATCTTCGTACTCTTTCCATAAGATCTCTTATTATTTCTCCTGCACTTCTGCTGTCGCCAAGTTCATTTTGGAAATTGGCTCTTTCTCTGAAATTTCCGCCTACTCCAGGCCTTGGAGCAAGGTCGCGAATATTGATGAATGGCTCAAGTTCCAGAATAAGCTCAGGGGTTTCTCTTGCAGTAGTCATCAGTTTTGTGTTTGGCAAAGCAAGTCTCAAAAGTGCGTGATAAAAAATATATAATTTATCATCAACAGGATTTGGCGTTTTGAAATCATATCCTTCTACAGGTTGATGGCGAGGTAGTGAAAGGCTGCAATAACCTCCAAGTTGAGTTGCATGTTCCATCAACGCAAGAATTTCAGCATCATTGCCTGCATGTTTATATGGTTCATTTCGGTCATTTATGCCAAGTAGTGATCCAATCCCGACTTTATCGATTCCTCCGGCGAGCGCGCGCTGTTGAGCATTTCTGCGAAATTCGAAATTACTTTTCGGTCCACGAGTATGGTATTTCGCATATTGGTCTTTATCGTAAGTTTCTTGAAATATTCTGTATTGCAAAGGTACAGCCGAAGGATTTGACTGCGCAATTTCACGAAAATCTGCTTCACTCATTGGGGCCATATTTATTGTGATGCATCTTAGAGGATTTCCGAATTTTTTATTTACTTTATCAATGATCGCAAGTGCGCGGACGATATCTATTTTGTTCTTTGGATTTTCTCCGGCCAAAATGCAGAATTCTTCAGGCTTATGCTGTAAAACAGCTTCGAAATCTGCTTCCATCTCTGCGTCCGAAAGAGATGATCTCTCTTGTTTTATGCCAGAATTAAGTCCGCAATAAGTACAATCATTTGCACACGAATCAGATATATAACTTATTCCATAAAGCTCAATTTTTTCTCCAAATTTTTCTTTATTCAACGCCTTCGCCTGAGCAAGAACTTCATCTCCGAAAAATTCTTTATCTTCCAAAATAGTTTTTGCAATTTCAAGTCTTTCTTCATCAGAAATTTCATCGGAAGAAAGTTTTTGCACCAAATCTCTTCTCATTTTATCCATGTCACATGCAGTCAGATATCTTGCATTAAATAAATCTGTTTGAGTTTTTACTTCTTCGACATAATCACCACCTTCGAAAGGACTTTTTGGCTCATCTACAGGCTTGAAGACGGTGTCGGCAAGTCCGATGAATCCGGCAAATTCTCCATCTTCTCCGGTTAATGGCAAGAAATAATCTCTCTCGAATCTATGAATTTCTTTCCTTGTTTTTGTGTCGAAAAATTTATTTCCTCCGTGCAAATCAACGGTCAAAAGATCAAGTTTTCCTGCCGCGAAACATTCCAAAAGTTTTCTATACATCGGCGCTAAAATCCTTCCGAAATTTGGAGCCTTCGCATGGAAATCAACGATGTCTCTGCCGAGGAATTGATTTTTTCCTTCTGCATTTTTTGGAGTTTTTTCAAACGCCGAAATATCGGAAACATATCTGAATTCATCTCCTTTTTTTAAGACAACGGCAATTTCTTGTCCGATGAAACAAGATACGTAATGAAAAATATCTTTTCCAATCATCGCAGGATTATTGCTTTGAGTTATCAGTCCATTTTCATCAAAACAGACTTCGTCAATTTCAGGGATTGTTATCGTTCCACCATGTTTCGAAACTTCCCCTCCAATTCCAATAGAGGAAAGAAACGGCAAAATATTTTGCAAAATCAAAATCGAATCACCGTGATCATATCCATCGACGAATTCGGCAATTGTGAATTTTGGTCTTGAATCAGACGTTAATTCTTGGAGTTTTAGTTCTTGAACGTGTTTCGCAGGAGGACGAATTGCAAGGGTGGATTCATTGCGAGGAATTTCTTTATCTGAATTTACCGCAGAATCCAGCCCTCTTATAAGAGTTTGTAGATTTTGGACCACGTCATCTCTGCTTCCTCTTGCGTCGAAATGTAGTGAACGTGGGTTTTGAATTTCTCGAGTTTCTAAATTAGTCATGATTTTAAAAATAATTAAAATAAAAAAATGCGCCCTTTTCTTTGGCGCATAGGTATTGTTGTTCTAAATAAAATTTTTACATGCGCCAATAAAAGAAATCGTTCCATGCAAAACAAAATCCGAACAAGCTACCTGATTTTTCTGGCTGAATATTCATAGTGCCCCCAGTTAAACACAGAATAGTCTAATTGTCAAATTTTTGAATATGCTATAATCGGATCCATGAACAAATACGAAAACTTGAGTAAACCGCAGGCGGAGTTTGATTTTCATGATAAAGGGATTTTGCATGAAAGTGACATAAAACGCATGACTGATGAATTTTTGCACGACTGCATGCGCAGAGGTTACACAAAAGTGATTTTCATCACAGGCAAAGGCCTTCACTCAAAAAAAGGAATGCCGGTAATAAAACCGTTTTTGCGCGAATACCTAAGCACTCTCCCATTCGTCGGCAACGTCTACGAAGGCCGCTTCGACAGGGGAGGCACAGGAACGCTTGAGGTGATTTTGAAGTGAAATAATTTTCTGGAGCAGGTGAGGGGAGTCGAACCCCTGTCTACAGCTTGGAAGGCTATAGTAATAGCCGTTATACGACACCTGCTGGTTTCTAAAATTGAAAGCACGGAAAACTTACCCAAAATCGGAGAAAAATTCAAGTAAAAAATTTCAAATACAAATTTTAAATCTATATCTCTATTTCCACCTCCTCTTTTGCTTTCGGAATATACACGTCTTTGTAGCCGTTTTCGTGCAAAGAACTCGAAAAAGCGTCAAGTTGTTTTTGTTCCCCGTGAACCAAAAATATTTTTTTAAGTTTTTTTATTCGACCGATATAATCCAATAAATCGCTTCTGTCAGCATGAGCGGAAAAAGCATCCATCACATAAACCTCAGCTCCGACTTTATAAGTGTCACCGAAAATATTTACCTCGCCCGCGCCCTCGACAAGCTTCCTTCCAAGCGTATTCTCAGCCTGATATCCGACAATCAAAACCACGTTTTTCTTGCCTTCAATATTATTTTTCAAATGATGCAAAATTCTTCCATGCTCGCACATTCCAGACGCCGCAATGATAATCATCGGGCCGGTTTTTTCATTTAAAGACTTGGATTCTTCAACACTTTTCGTATATTTCAATCTGCCAAAACCAAAAGGATTGTCTCCATGTTCAGTGAATTCTTGCGTAACCTCCTTCCCGAAACACTCCAAATGGGACCTGAAAACCTCGGTCACATTTCCCGCCAACGGACTGTCAACATAAATCGGAACCTCAGGAATTCTTTTTTCTCTCGTCAAAATATTCAAATGATAAACTATTTCCTGCGTGCGCTCGAGCGCAAAAGCGGGGATAATAAGCTTTCCGCCATTCGCACAAACTTTATTTACAATAACCGCCAAATCATCTTCGATAGTTTGAAGCGCTTTATGAAGCCTGTTTCCGTAAGTGCATTCGGAGACCAAAACATCAGTTGGAGGAATAGGCTGTGGGTCGCGCAAAATAGGCAGTCCGCGTCTTCCAAGATCTCCGGTAAAACAAAATCTCAAGTGTTCTTTTTTAACTTTGTCGTAAAATACAAGATGCACAAGAGCGGACCCTAAAATATGTCCCGCATCATAAAACGAAGCCACCAAACCGTCTTCAACAACAAAACTCTGTTCGTACCCGACCCCTCTGAAAAGTTGCAAAACTTTTTCGGCATCTTTCATCGTATAGAGAGGTTCTTTGATGTCATCTTTTTTCAATTTTTTCTTTTTTTTCAAATACTCGATTTCACTTTCTTGTATAAAAGCACTGTCCACAAGCATGTAATTACAAAGATCGCGTGTCGCATGTGTGCAATAAATCGGGCCGCTGTACCCGTTTTTTACGAGAATAGGCAAATCCCCGCTGTGGTCTATATGCGCATGAGAAAGAATCACAGCATCCAGCTCCTTCGGATCAAAACCAAGATTAATATTTTTTTCGTAGGACTCCTTCCTTTTTCCCTGAAACATCCCGCAATCAAGAAGAATTTTCTTGTTATTGAAAGTGATTAAATGTTTAGAACCCGTCACTTCACCGGCCGCTCCTGCAAATAAAATTTTCATGGACAAATTATACACCCAAAATTTTTACTCTCCAACAATAATCTTGTAGTTTTCTATCTCGGCTTTTGTGTCTTCATCATAATTCCCGTAAGAAATAAATTTCTTGATCCACTTTTCGCGCTCATCCTCGGTCAAAAGTCCGGATTGAGATCTTTCGCTTTTCATCGGGAAAAGATCGACAGTGGTTTTTAGCGCATCCCCGTCATGAGAAAGGTCAATTCCAATAGCAAGTTCTTCTTGCGTGTCAGTCGACCAATATTGATCAAAAACAAAATTGCCCAAAGAATAAAAAATAATTTTTCCGTTATATTCTTCAAAACTCTGAACCACGTGAGGATGATGTCCAATCACAAAATCCGCTCCGGCATCGACAAAAGCATGTCCGTAATTCACTTGCGTTTTATTTGGTTTATGGCTGTATTCAACGCCCCAATGCACGGACACAATCACATAATCGGCATTTTCGTTCACCTCTTTTATAAGAGAAACAGCCTTCTCCAAATTGATTCTGGAAGTCACGTCATGCAAACAAACAAACGCCGTTTTTTCACCATAATAAACGCTTCCTTCTTCCTCATCGGTAGGGTGTCCGCACCAGCCAAGATCCGCATCATTAAAAGCCTTAACGGTCTTTTCGCGCCCTCCCCATCCTTGATCGAGTGAATGATTATTTGCAATCGATAAAATATTAAATCCGTATCCTTTCAAAAAATTTGCCGTATCTTCATTGAAAGAAAAAATCATCGAAGTCCCGCCGCTCGTGCCTTTCCCGTTTATCGGTCCTTCAAAATTTCCAAAAACAAAATCGGCATTTTTATAAAACCATTCGCCGTTTTTCTCGGGTTTAATTTTTTCAAAAATATAGTCCATGCCATATTTATTCATCAGTGTTCGCACATATCTTCCAAGCATCATATCTCCAAAAGCAAGCACGCGAATATGCTCGGCGGAAGCCGATTTTTCGCCCTCAGTCACGGAAGAAGTCTCATCAGGTTCATTTAAAGATTCATCACTTTGAACAACACCCGCCGGGCTTGTTTTTGCAACCATAAAAAAATCATTCACGGTATTTCCCCCGGAAAATAAATCAAAAACAGCGAATCCGCAAATCGCGAAAACAAATAATTTTAAAAGTTTATTGAACAGAAACTTTTAAGTTAAATTGTTTAAAAGTTTATCGAATTCTCCAGTTGCATCAAGCGCCTTCAAATCATCGCCACTGCCGATTCTCTCGCCGTTTATAAAAACCTGAGGAGTGTCTGTGCGACCTGATTTTGTCTCCATTTCCCTTTCAAGTGCTTCGTCGCCGTCCACGACAAACTCGGTATATTTAACGCCTTTTTCCTCAAGAAACTTTTTTGTTTCTTTCGAAAAAGGACAATAAGATTTCGTATAGATTGTTACTTCTGCCATAGGAATTTTTTAAAAAATTTATAAAATTATATCAAAGACTTCTTAATGATGATACCCCTTGTCATGAATTATTGAAAATGCGCGATAAATTTGTTCCAACAAAAATATTCTTATCATCTGATGCGTAAAAGTCATTTTCGACATTGAAATTATTTTTTTGGCTTTTGCTTTTATCTCATCGCTAAGCCCGAAAGGACCACCAATCACGAAACACAAAGAGTCCCCGTCATCTTTTCTTTCTGAAATAAATTTTGAAAATTTTACGGAATCCATTTCTTCTCCGCGCTCATCCATAACTATCAAAAAATCTTTTTCATCAATTTTTTTGAGGGAATCTTCGCCGACTTCCAAAACTTCCACTTTTGCATACGGAGAAATTCTTTTTATAAACTCCGCTGAAACATCGGAAATATAAGCATCTTTATTTTTCCCAACTTGTAGTATTCTGATTTTCATAATAGAATTTTACCATGCAAAAACACAAAATAGAAATTTATACCGACGGTAGCTGTATCGGAAATCCCGGCCCGGGCGGTTGGGGAGTGATTATTTTAACGGAAGACAAAGAAGTTCAAATAAAAGGTGGCGAACCTGACACGACAAACAATCGCATGGAAATGACAGCAATAATAAACGCGCTTCGTTGGCTGAGAAACGACGCGAAAATAGACGAAGAAACCTCAAAAAAATACACGATAAAACTCTACAGTGACTCAAACCTTCTCATCCAAACAATCACAAAAGGTTGGAAGAAAAAAGCGAACACGGATTTGTGGGCGCAGTTGGACGCCCTCCGCGGCTGGCTAAACATCGACTGGATTTGGGTAAAAGCCCACGCCACCAACAAATACAACAACCTCGTAGATGAGTTGGCATTGAGTGAAGCGATGAAACAAAAACGTCAAAGATAAATATAATTTACTTTTGACGTTTCGTGGCTTTCTTGAGCCAAAAACCGCCGCGTTCCCGCCGTGTGTTCTCGCCGCGTTCCCGCCGTGTGTTCTCGCCGCGTGTTCTCGCCGCGTGTTCTCGCCGCGTGTTCTCGCCGCGTTCCCGCCACACATTTTACAACATTTTTCACCCCGAGCAAGTGCCTTTCACGGCTTTCTTGAGCCAAAATCCCGAGTTTTATTACACGTCACATTTTAAGAATTCGCTACTCGAAAAAGTTGAATTTTTGGCTTACAGATGCTAATATTCGGGCACAAAATATCTTAAAAAATCATCCTATGAACAATCAAAACAATGCGGTCCCTGCAACATCTTTCTCCCGCGATCTGTCAGCCCTCCCCGACGAAAATTTATACAATCTCTGCAAGGAATACGGCGAACGCACGCGAATCTGGCGACAAAGATTTACGGGCCTACTTCCGGAAGTTTTCAAAAGAAAATTGTACGAGAAAAAAGGCTTTTGTTCCATCTTTGAATTTTCGAAAAAATTGGCCGGGCTAAGCGAAGAACAAACAAGACTGGTTTTGAATTTGGAAAAAAGATTTGAAGAAACGCCCGCCTTAAAAACACTTTTAGTTGCCGGAAAAGTGAGCATAAATAAACTTGCCAGAATCGTCTCAATCGCAAAACCTGAAAATGAAAAATTCCTGGCAAACCAGGTGCAAATTCTTTCAAAAAGTGCTGTGGAAACCTTGGTGAGAGATGAAAAACAAAATGGCTTGTTTGAGCCGCTTTTTGACCCAAAAAGTCTGCCCGGGCAA
>JBAZQZ010000030.1:0-10282 GCA_041663205.1 Candidatus Altimarinota bacterium | reverse complement strand
AAATGACTAACGCACATGCAAGTAAAAAACACGGACTTGTTGGGATGAAAAGACCAAAAAGCAAGCTAAGAAACAGACTAAACAAAGAAAAAGCACGCGTACGAAAAGCCGCTCGCGTATCAGCTAAAAAAGCTTAAAGACTGTAAGTTAAAATTTCAGAAACAAGAAAAGAGGATCCGGTCACAACAACCACATCCTCTTTTTTCATATCCTTAAGCGCAAACTTAAAAGCGACAACAGGATTTTCACTTTTTTTCACCAAAATTCTTTTCGACTTATTTTGTCCATCAGCTCTCAAAATTTCATCAAAAACCTTTTTCAACTTTTCACTTTTTTCTCCCCTCACCTTATTCGCATTTGTAAAAACAACACTATTCGCAACCCTCAAAATTTGCCTTAAAATAGGCAAAATTTCTTTATCTTTCATCACAGAAACAACAAAAGAAAATTTCCCACTCGGATATTTTTCTTTTAAATTTCTGACAAGATTTTCCATACTTTTTGGAGTATGAGCAATATCAAAAACAATTTCTTTTCCAGATTTTTTTCTGACATCAAATCTGCCCACCATTTTAAAATCACGACAAATTTCAAAAAATTTCCCACAATCAACACTTCCCATCAACCTCTTCAAAAGCCCATAGGCAAGCGAAAAATTCGGATTAAAACACGTCCCGACAATTCCATTTTTACATACCGCGTCTTTGCAAAAAATCTCCTCGGCAAAAAAAACATCTTTATCTTTTTCAAATTTTTCCGTCAAAAATTTTTCGATATTTTTTTGTTGTCGACCTATGACAAAAGGCACTCCGATTTTTTTTATCCCAAGTTTTTCATTCAAAATTTTCTTGACCGTTTTTCCCAAAATATCAGCATGTTCTTTCTCTACCAAAGTAAGCCCGCAAACTTTCGGCAAAACTATATTTGTCGCATCCAGACGCCCCCCCAGCCCAACCTCCAAAACGACATATTTACATTTTTTTTCGTAAAAATATTTCAAAGCAACCACAAAAAGTTCCTCAAAAAAAGTCAGACGCTTCACCCCGTTTTCAACAAAAAAATTATCGGAAAATTTCTCAACTTCTTTTTTAATTCTAGCAAAATCTTTGTCGGAAATATTTTCCCCGTTCACGGAAATTCTTTCATTTATTTTCAAAACATGTGGAGAAATAAAAAGTCCCGTTTTCGAAAAATCAGATAAATAATCTGCAACGATTTTACATGTTGTGCCTTTACCTTTTGAGCCTGCCACATGCACAAAATCAAACTTATTATAATCCGGAAAATATGCGTATAAAAACTTTTTCAAATTTCCCAAATCGAAATATTTTTCATTATATTTGAAATTCCTGTGCTTCTCATAATTCATATATTCTGGTATATCTATTAACGAAACAAATCCTACACAAAAATGTTTGATAACAAAAGAAGAATAAGACAAGTACGCAGTCTACGGCCAATATCCTCACCGGTAAGACCTCCGCTAAGAGGCTCTTTCAGAAAACCAAACCTTTTCCTCTCAAAAACAAAAAAACTTTTGATGATAGCATTTACGTTATTCGCAAGTATTTTTTTGATATATGAATTTTTCTTTTCAGGATATTTTTTGATTTCATCGATAGAAATAACAGAAGGAAAAACAGACAACAAAACACTCACAGAAAACATCAAAAAAACGCTGAACGAAGCCATCGGAGAAAATATAATAATCGCAAATTTGAAAGATTTGGAATTAAAAATCGCAAATAAATTCCCGGAAATAAAAGAAATAAATCTTTCAAAAAATTACCCGAAAACAATCGAAGTTTCGTTCGCGCAATATCCGCTAATTGCAAATATCGCCGTCACAACCGACGTAGTAAAAAAAACATACATCATAAATTCAGTGGGCTACGTGATAAAAGAAGACATGCAACTGACAACGCTTCCACTTATAAAGATGACTGCCGATGCCCCGATAAACACAGGAACACCGCTGATAGAAGCCAAAAAACTTGAATACATCCTCAATGCAATAAAATATTATGAAGATAAATTCGGGATGAAAATACTGGAAACGAATTACAAAAAAAATGCCCGCGAAATACGCATTCTGACAGAAAAAAAATTCGAAATATGGATCGACATCGAACAACCTTTCGAAACACAATTCAAAAAATTGAAAAAAGCGCTTGTAAAACTTGACATATACAAAGAATCACTGGCATATATCGACCTTCGTATTGCGGGAGAAAACGGAGATAAGATAATATACAAACGAAAATAACAAAAAACGCGTATGCTTTGGGCCCTTGCAGGAATATTGATAGGAATAATGATCGGACTGAAAACAAGTCTCGTAATTCCGATGGAATACATCAAATATACAGCTATAGTAATAGTCGGCATTTTGGACTCCCTGTTCGGCGCAATAAGAGCGGAAACAACAAAAGAAGACTACAATCCGGTAATTTTTCTTACAGGACTTGGATTCAACATCATCTTGGGAGTGGCGATAACCCTTCTCGGAGAAACACTCGGCCTCGATTTATACCTTGCCGTAGCGGTTGTCTTCACATTCAGAATATTTTCAAACCTCGCAATCATTCGCCGCTCATTACTTCAGAAACTCATAAAACGCAATAAATAAGCAAAAACGTCAACGAATGCTTAATTGTAAAAACTTCATTTTTTTGGTATAATTCAGTACGAACGTAAAATAAAACATAAAATAAAAACAAAATGTCACAAGCTTCCAAACTTGCACTTATAAAAGAATTAATCGAATCAGCCGAGTCCGGTTTGCGTTCGGCAAAACAGATTTTGAGCGAATTAACAGGCGCAAAATCAGTCAAAACAACTTACGCGAAAGTAGCCGAAACGTTGGACGACATGGACCACGAAGGAGACGACACAATCGTAGAGGGCGTCTACAACGGACAAATGATGATCGATAAAAATAAAAAAGAATATCCGGTCCCCGCAAACTACGCCAGCAAATCAAAATTAATCCCCGGAGACGTTTTAAAACTGACCATCAAACCGGACGGATCGTTTGTTTATAAGCAAATCGGCCCCATCCCGAGAAAACGAATTGTGGGAACACTCACATACGAAGATGGCCAGTACAAGGTGATAGCAAGCGGAAAAGCATACAAAGTACTGCTCGCCTCGGTTACATATTTCAAAGGAGAAATAGGCAATAAAGTGACAATTGTAGTCCCTGAAGTTGAAGACAGCGAATGGGCGGCAATTGAAAACGTAATGCCTTTGGAAGCAGAAAAATTAGACATATAATCAAAAAAATATGGCAGACACTACACCAAACACCCCCGCACCACAGGAAATAAAACTAGACCCTATTCAACCAGCACCAGCACCTGCACCAGCACCGGCACCTGCACCAACACCAGCACCAGCACCGATACCAGCTCCCGCTCCCGCCCCTGCACCGGCACCGATACCCGCCCCTGCTCCCGCCCCTGCACCTGCTCCCGCCCCTGCACCAGCTCCAACTCCAGCCCCTGCTCCCGCCCCTGCACCTGCGCCAGCACCAACTCCTGCAAACTTCAAATTATACATAACAATTTTCGCGTCAGTAATCGGCCTCGCAACAATCGGATACATAGCATATTCATTCTTCTTCAGCGGAACAGCAACCCCTCCGCCCCCGACAGTTTCCTCTCCATTTAGCGACGAATCGACCACAGACGCCTCCGCCACAGACACACAAACCACGGAAATAACCACGGAAAAAACCGAAGACTTACCTCCCCCATCACTCGGAGCGGGAAACGCAGAAACCTCGGCTGAAAGCGAAAACAACGAATTCGGAAAAACGATACAAGACTTAAAAGACGTATCAACGGGGACAGACGAAATATACGACAACGCGGTATTGGAAGAAACAAATCCGTCAACCATGGAAATCCCGAAAAAAATCCCCAGATAAAAAGCTCTCAAGCATAAGGAAAAAACATACAAATCCCCTTTCAAAAAGGGGTTTTTTGTGCTATAATTACATGAATAAAACAAAAACAAAAGAATGTTCAAATTATCAAAGATACTACGCACGGCAGTACAGTACAACGCATCCGACGTTTTCATCTCAACGGGAATAAAGCCTACTCTCCGCATAAATGGCGACCTCGTAAAAATCGAGGAACACCCGGAACTAACGAAAAAAATGGCGGAAGAATATCTTTTGGAGATAATGAATCCGGATCAAAAAAAGATGTTTGAACAAACTCTCGACATCGATTTCGCGATAGACATCGAAACGATTGCGAGATTCAGGGTCAACATGTTTGTCCAAAGAAAAGGTATCTCGGCCGTTTTCAGGCTTATCTCAGAAAAAGTGCTTTCAATGGACGAACTCGGCCTTCCGCAACAGATGAAGAAAGCGACAACATTCAAAAACGGACTTGTAATCGTAACCGGCCCTACCGGCTGTGGAAAGACCACAACGCTTGCTTCAATGATTAACGAAATCAACAGAAATCAGAAAAAACATATAATCACAATCGAAGATCCTATTGAGTACACTCACCAAAACAACCAGTCGGTTATTCAACAAAGAGAAGTCGGCGTACACACACACAGTTTCCAAAAAGCGCTCAAAAGTGCGCTTCGCGAAGCCCCCGACGTTATTCTTCTTGGAGAAATGCGTGATATCGAAACAATCCAACAAGCGATAACAGCGGCGGAAACGGGACATTTGGTCTTCGCGACACTTCACACGAGAGGATGCGCAAACTCGATAAACAGAATCATCGACGCATTCCCGACAGAACAACAAAACCAAATCAAAGCCCAACTTTCCGAAAGCTTGAAAGCTGTATTCTGGCAAACACTTATAAAAACAAAAGACGGAAAAGGCCGTGTGGGAGCCTACGAAATAATGTTCGCAAACAACGCAATCGCAAACTTGATAAGAAAATCGGCGACTCATCAAGTGAATTCCGTAATCGAAACATCCTCAAAAGAAGGAATGCAAACCATGAAAAAATCGCTTACAGACCTTCTCGAAGCAGGATTAATCACGGAAGAAAACGCAATGTTAAACATGCCTAAAGACTTTGAAGGATAAAACAAAAATATGACACAAAAAACACAAAAAAATAAGAAATTTCTCGGAATAATTTTAACAATGATATTCGCGATCACGTTTTTCACGACATTTTCACAAATTTCTCTCGCGGCAAACACCAAAACAGAACCAAAGCCGGCAACCACCGAAGAACAACAATACAATCTCAAAGACCTTAAATATAACGTAAACAAAGAACTGAAACTTCCGGGGTCAGCGCCCGGGAAAGACGATCAACAGCCAAAAACATATTTCACGGACACAAAAAATCCACCGATCATTTCATTCATTTTAAAAATAATAGAATACGCAACAGGCATCATCGGAACAATCGCGATGATAATTTTCATAATCGCGGGATTCATGTTCATGATCGCACAAGGAGATCAAACCAAAATCGACAAAGCGAAAGAAATTTTCAAATACGCGATTTACGGCTTACTCATAACGTTTATGTCATACCTGATCGTTATCTTCGCACAGTCATTATTTATAACGCAAACCACAGCATAAAACGCATAAAACGATGAAAAACAAAACAAAAACAATCGGAAAAATCTTGAGCGGAATCACAATAACAAACATAATTGTCGCACTTTTCGCATTAACATTATCCTTTTCGACAACATCATTCGCGGCGGACGACAACCCGAAACCCACGACACTAGACCCCAAAACAATAGAACTACTTGACACAGCCCTGTCCGAACAAGAAAAAAAAGAAAACCAATGTATAACAGACAAAGACAGAGTGGGAGGATGGGTCATCACCTTCGTGGAAGAGCCTCTTTCTCTTGAAGAAGACTTGACCGACCCGAAATTGCAAAAAAGAATTTGTTACAGAAACACCCTCCGATTCTTAAATAAAGATGGAATCGAAAAAACACTTCCGATTTTATCAAGAGCACCGCAAGACCAAGACACGGGATGTTCCTCAAAAGCTGAAGCCCTCGCAAATGACCCCGAAATGATCTCGAAATACAAAGTTTCATACAATTGCCGGGCAATTATGGTGATTTTGGCAAAAGGAGGCGCTTCGTTCATAGAAGGATACGTCGGCCTCATTTACAGATGGGCGGCCGGACTTTCGGGCCTTATAGCGGTAATAGTCGTCATAATCAGCAGTATACAAATCTCACTTGCGGGAGGAGAATCCGGAGAAATCGGCAAAGCAAAAGACAGAATTTTGAAATCACTGGCCGGAATAGCGGTATTATTTTTATCGGGACTCATCCTTTACACAATAAATCCAACTTTTTTCACAAGATAATATGCAAAAAATCATTAAAAAAATATTAGTACTGGCATTCGTTTCAATCTCCTTGCTGACGGTGACAACGATAGCATACGCCGCAGATGCACAAGCCACACCCGCAACTCCAACCACGACGACACAACCGTTCAAACCGTCATACATCCCGAAACCGGCAAATCTTCCCGGCCCCGAGGCCACGGAACAAGAAACAAAAGGAACAAGAACAAAGCTTGTCGACGAAATTCTTCCAAAATTTGCGATAGGATTGATAGGAATGACCGGAGGATTCGCATTACTTATGATCGTCATCGGCGGCGTCCGCTACCTGACGGCCTACAGCAACGACGAAGCGGCCGGAAAAGGCAAAACCCAAATCATATACGGTATAGTCGGAATGATTATCGCTCTGCTTTCATACACAATAGTAATCGCGATTACAAACATAAAATTGGACAACCAAAACCCGCAACCGGTCGAAACACAAACACCGGCAAAACCATAAAAATGAAACACATAAAAACACTAAAATTGGCCGCCGTAACAGCATTTCTAAAGATCACAAGTCTGACCGCCGCATTTGCGGATCAACCGAATTTGGACAAATTAACCCCTCGCCCGGGACAAACTGAAACAAACGACTACAAAGAATTGGACGCCATAAAAGACTTGCCAAGCCTGACAATGGAATCGGCAATTTCAAACATAATAAAAACAGTTTTGGGATGGTCGATGATCCTGACCCTCGTCGCACTGGTCGTTACCGGAATATTTTACCTAAAATCGCAAGGTGAAGACGAAGACACGTCAAAAGCAAAAAAAATGATAATGTATTTACTAATCGGAGTCATGGTAATCGCGGCATCCTACGGAATAGTATCCGGAATAGCAAAAATAAATTTCTTTGAAGCGGTATAAAATGAAAAAAACAATCAAAAAACTGGCAATAATGACAACCCTCGCAATCGCGATAACGATGGCGATATCCGCTTTTTCCGCATTCGGGTATACAATCCCGGAAGACTTCAGACCGATAAACGAACCCTTCAGTTTGGGAAAAGAACTCGACCCATCAAAAGGAAATACACAAGCAAGCACAACCTCCGGAACAATAGTGTTTTTACAAATTCTGGCGGGCGGACTTTTGTATTTCGCCGCCCCGATCGCAGTAATTATAATCGCAATGACAGGCTTCAACATGGCTTTTCAGGGAGCAGAATCGGAAAAAATCGAAGAAGGCAAACGAAGTTTGACATGGGCGGTCCTCGGCCTACTCTTAATAATCCTCTCTTACTCGCTTGTAAGAATAGTGATAAACATGGCGTTAACGGCCGCCGCAAGCTAATCCTCAATCCTCGGAAAAAGAACATCTCCTTTTTGAACATTTTCGCCTTCATTTAACACGCCCCACTTCAAAGAATCCAGCTTCACATCCCCAAAATCCGCTCCGATTTGTTTCAAGATTTTCACTGAACACTCAGGCAAAATCGGAGAAAACAAAATTCCGACAAACCTCAACAATTCAAGAAGATTATACAAAACCTCCGGAACTTTCTCAGGCGACTCTTTCGCGAGAGACCATGGTTTTTTGTCATCGATATATTTATTCCCAAGATTAACAATCCCGACAAGAGCCTCGCACGCAACTTTCAAATCAAACCTTTCAAAAGCCGTTTTATACGCATCCACAAGGAGCATAAGCTGTTCGTAAACACCCGCTCCATCCGTTTTCGCCGGCACTTTTCCGCCACAATATCTGTCCGTCATCATCACGACGCGATTCACCAAATTTCCCATACTGTTCGCAAGTTCGCTGTTGAAAACCTCCAGGAATCTTTTATGCGAAAAATCCCCGTCATCGGTAGTCGGAATTTCTTTAAGAAGATAATATCTCATCGCCTCACTCCCGTATTTTTCCGTATACTCAAGCGGATTTACGACATTTCCAAGACTCTTGCTCATCTTCTGCCCTTCACTCGTCACAAATCCATGCACATAAATCGCCTTCGGTAATTCAAGCCCCGCGGATAAAAGCATTCCGATCCAAATTCCCGCATGAAATCTCAAAATATCTTTCCCGATCAAATGCACATCGCACGGCCAAAACTTTTTAAAATTCGCCCCCTCTTCCCCGTCCTCCGCATACCCAAGCGCCGTAATATAATTCGAAAGCGCGTCGCACCAAACATACATCACTTGAGATTCATCATTCGGAACCTCTATCCCCCACGGCAAAACGTCCTTCGGACGCGAAAAACTCACGTCTTTAAGCCCGCCCTCTCCTATCAAATTCAGCATTTCATTTTTTCTCTCCTCCGGCAAAACAAGCAATTTTCCGCTTTCAATAGCCTTTTTTATAGCATCAGAATACTTTGAAAGCTTGAAAAAATAATTTTCTTCCTCAAGCGTTTTCGGTTTTTTCTTATGAATAGGACAATTCCCCTCGCCATCCAAATCCTTTTCCGGAATAAAAGACTCGCACCCGACACAATAATTCCCCTTATAAATATCTTTATAAATATCCCCCGCCTCAAACATTTTTTCCCAAATTTTCTTCGCGCCTTTTTTATGCGCCGGCGCACTGGTACGCACAAAACCGTCATACGACAAATTCAGCGTTTCTTTTAAATTAATAAATTTTTTCGCATTTTCGTCCACAAATTTTTGCGTATCCACGCCCTTTTCCTGAGAAGCTTCATAAATTTTCACACCATGCTCGTCCGTTCCCGTAAGAAAAAACACCTCATCCCCCTTTGCACGATGATACCTCGCCATCGCATCCGCCTGCACAAATTCAAGCGCGTGTCCTATATGCGGCGCCGCATTCACATACGCAATCGCCGTCGTCAAATAAAATTTATTCATGCCGGAAGCCTACCAAAAAAACCATCACAAATCAATCATGAACGCCCCCTTGGGAAAAACACTCCTACTCCCACGCCTTTTCATTTCCCTTTTTCTTGAACGTGCTATACAAAGAAAAATTGAAAACCGGCATGAAACTATCGCGCTTCAAATTCACGCTGATACTTTGTTTGCTGTTCCCGCTATACCCGTTTGAAACGATTTCCGCATATTCGCGAACCGTCTTATTATCCTCCCCGAAAAGCTCAACTCTAAAATACAATTTCGACATCGCAATTTTCTTATCCTCGGAAAAATCATCATTAAACACCGACGGATTCATCAAGTTCGTAAGAGTCAAATAATTAAGCTTATGTTCCTTCAAAAAATCGGAAATGGGATAACAAGACACCGTGCTTTGAACCTCTCCGTTCGCGTAAACATAATGCTCCCGCGCCTCTGTATTGTCACAATTTCCGACAACCGTCTTCGCAACATCCTGCCCGAGAGTTGTCTCCTGATATCCCTTCCCAAACCCATAATCCGTACACTCAATCTCATCGGTATACCTCTCCCCGTTAACTTGATTACATCTAACACTTCCGAACCACGAAGGATTTTTGGCATTAGTCGGGTCTTTTTCTCCGGCCTTATTCAACGTCGAAAGCGCCGTAAAATCGCTGACAGACTCGGTTTTATTTTTAACATTTTCATCCCCCGATATTCCCAAAATCTTCCATCTCAATATGTCCCATCCGCTAAGAGTAAAACCGGATTTACTCTTCACTTTAAGGTCATTATTCGGATTAAAAACCCCATAAAACTCCACGGTGAAATTTTCGACTTTATTCTCAACCACATCCTTGACCACAAAAAGCGGAATCGTGATAGATTCATTTAGCTCAAGTACATCATAAAAAGCGCTCAAATCATCCACCTTCTCTTTATTAAAATCGGAACCGAAACACGGATAAGCGTTGCAAGTATTATCGACTTTATACTCCGTTACAACTTTTTTCTCATCATCGATTTTTAATGGCACAAAGCCCTTATCTTTAGTTTCCCATCCCGGAAGATTATGTTTAATGTTATAAAGCGAAACCTCGATCCCCGATTCA
>JBAZQZ010000029.1:0-10651 GCA_041663205.1 Candidatus Altimarinota bacterium | reverse complement strand
AGTTTCGTTTTGTGCAAGCACTTTTTCGGCGTTTTGATTTTTTATTTTATATTTTTTCAAAATGTTCAATGCGTCTTTTGAAGTGCTTTTATCCAGTACCGTCGGACCGGATGCGATGATGTCCAAGTCGTCGTTTTTCACGTCGGAAATGTATAAGGCTATCAAATCCGCGGGCATTATTTTTGCCGCGAGATTTCCTCCTTTTATTTGTGACAAATGTTTTCTTACGGTGTTGATTTCATGAATTGTCGCGGTGGATTTTAGAAGGCGTTTAGTTATATCAATTTTGTCTTTTAGGCTTAATGGAGCGATTGGTGCGGGTAGCATCGCGGAGCCGCCTCCGCTGATCAGGCAGATGACGAGAATTTTTTGGTTTGTTTTTTTTGCGTGTTCGCTCGCGCGTTTTGCGATTTTCAAAATTTCTTGTGCGCCTTTTAGCCCGTTTTCATCCGGAAAAGGATGGCCGGATTTGTTCACTATTATTTTACCGAGGTTTTTTGTAATAACTTCCGGTACATTTATAAAGCCCTCCGCGATGCGGTTTTTTAGAAGGTGATTTATTTCTTTTGCCATGAAGTATGTGGCTTTTCCCGCGCCGATGACGAAGATTTTTTTGTATTTTTTGAGATCGAATTTTGCTTTTTCGATTTGCAAAATTTCACCCTTCAATTTTACTGAATTTTTTATTAAATTTTCAGGAGATAAAAATTTTAGCGCTTCTTCAGCAATATCAAGAAGAAGCCTTGAATCAGGCAAGTCCTTGAGTAACTTTTTCCGATTTTTGATCATAAGTTTATTTTTTCAAAACTTCCGGATTCAAAATAGAAATCGTTTTTTCGCCTTCAATAAGCACTCCGATAATATTTTGTGCCGCAACTTCCGACATTTTGCTTCTTGCTTCCCATGTCGCAGAAGCCGTGTGCGGAGTCATTACAACATTTTTGCATTTCTCAAGTCCGGCCAAACGTCTCGGTTCTTTTTCAAAAACGTCCATCGCCGCACCTCGGATTGTGCCATCTTGAAGGGCTTTTAGAAGCGCTTCTTCGTCAACAACCGGCCCGCGTGCAGTGTTTATCAAATATGCGGTTTTCTTCATTTTTTTAAGTTCGTTTTCTCCTATAAAATGTCGCGTTTTGTCATTTAACGGAACGTGAACCGACACAATATCGGATTCTCTTAAAAGTTCGTCCAAGTCCACTTTTTTTGCGGAAGGAATGCCTTTGTCGCTGTTGTCCGTGTAAAGTATTTTACAGTCAAAAGCTTTTTGCATTATTTCTGCAAGTCTTTGCCCTATTCTTCCGCATCCGATAATTCCTATCGTTTTTTCATATAATTCCGTGCCGAGCATGTACATCGGCCCCCAGCCCGGGAATGAATCTTCTCTCATCACCATGTCCGCTTCCGGAATTCTTTTCGTCACAGACATTATCAGCGCAAGCGCGTGTTCCGCTGTTGATTGAGTCAAAACTTCGGGTGTATTTCCCACTGCGACGCCTCTCTTTGTGCACTCCGGGACCTGAATATTGTCATAGCCCACCGCAAAATTTGAAACTATTTTTAAATTTTTTGCCGCATCTAAAACCTCCGGATCCATTTTGTCCGTTAGTATGGTCAAAATCCCGTCGCAATCCTTTATTTCCGCTATCAATTCCTCTCTTGGGATTGGTTTGTCTTCTCTGCGCACTTTTAAATCAAAGTGCTTTTCGAGCATTTTGAGCCCCGATTCCGGTATTTCTCTGGTGACAAATACTTTTTTCTTGGACATATTTTTGTAATAAGTAATATGCAGGACAGTAATATCCTGTATGTGTAAATTTAAGCATTAGAATCGCGTTTTGGCAATAGCGATTTTTTCTTGTATTCGGCGTATGTCGCTCCGGGGAAGGCGATTTGTCCTTCCTTTTTTTTGTCTTGAGGAATTAAGATCGTGTAATTTCCGATTGTGTATAGCGTTACATTTGTATTCTTGATTGTGTCCAGAGAAATTATTTTCCCTTTGCTTAGGGTTATTCTGTTTTTGGAATCAGGAGTTAGCGTTTGGTGAGTAAAACCTTTGCCTGTGATAAAACTTAATCTGCTCCCTTTTGAAAGTATTACGTAATATTTTCCGGCTTCCTCCAGCACGTGTACCGTCACTCTTTGCCCTTCGTTTAAATATGAAATTCCTGTTAGCTGGATTCTTCCTTTGGTGTCCACTTTGCAATGTTTCATTGTGTATACTTTTTCGACTTCAGGTTGCTTTGTGATTTCGATTCGGTCATCCGTTGCTTTTATTTTTATATCGGCTCCGGCAAAAACGGCTTCCACCGCCGCTTTCAGGCCTTCTATTATTGTTTCTATGTCCTGTATTCCTTCCGCGTCCCCGACCGCTTCCACTTTGTTTTCGTCTGTACCGGAAATAAGTGTGACTCCTCCGTGTTTTTCGATCAAGTAGCGAATAATTGCGCGTTGGGAATCTATCAGCGTTGGCAGTGTCGGCTGAATTTCCGGAATATCTTCCCCTATTTTCTGTGTTGGCATTGGGTTCATAATGCATTTATAACATACTCGGGGTGTTTTGTCCAGGATTGTTTTTGGGGATTTGTGTTTTTTTGTAGATTTTGCCGTTTTCCCTTGTGCTAGGGCCATTTCCGTGTAGAATGGTTTGGCTTTACAGATAATTATGGAAATTCGAAATATTGCCATTATAGCTCACGTAGATCATGGAAAAACCACACTTGTGGATGCTCTGCTAAAAGCCGGTGGAGCTTTCGAGGATTACCAACACGTGGGAAAGTGCGTGATGGATTCTTATGATCAGGAAAAGGAAAGAGGCATCACTATTTATGCGAAAAATGCCGCGATTTTTTATAAAGATACGAAAATCAATATCGTGGATACTCCCGGACATGCGGATTTCGGGTCAGAGGTGGAACGTATGCTACGAACAGTGGATGCGACGCTTCTTCTTGTTGATGCTTACGAAGGGCCGATGCCTCAGACAAAATTTGTTTTAAAAAAATCGCTTGAGCTCGGGCTAAAAGTGCTCGTTGTTATAAATAAAATAGATAAGCCTTTGGCGCGACCCGATGCTGTTGTTGATCTTACTTTTGACCTTTTTTCTTCACTTGGAGCGAGCGAGGAACAGCTTGATTTCCCCTATATTTACACGATTGCGCGCGAGGGAATCGCCATAAAAAATCTGACCGATGAGAAAAAGGACATTTATCCGCTTTTTGATTTTATTCTTGAACATGTGAAACCTGCAAAAATCGACCTGGACAAGCCTTTTCGCATGCAACCGGCCACCCTTGCGTATGATAATTTTATCGGACGTTTGGGGATCGGAAGAGTTGCGGAAGGAACCGCCAGTGAGGGAAAAAATGTGTTTGTAATAGGCTATGACGGACAAAAACGTAAAGGGAAAATCACAAAAGTTTTTAGTTTTAAAGGATTAAAAAGAGTTGAAGCGAATGAAATTTCGTCAGGGGATATTGTTGCGATATCCGGAATCCCTGATATAAGTGTCGGAGAGACAATTACGACCGATGAAAATGTTGAGGCTTTGCCTGCGATAAGAATTGATCCGCCGGCCATTGCTATTGAATTTGCAGTGAATGATTCTCCTTTTGCCGGAAGAGAAGGGAAATACGTGACAGGGCGACATATTCGTGAAAGGCTTGAGAAAGAGCTTGAAACGAATGTCGGACTAAAACTTGAAGATGTTCCGGGTTCCGATGCTATAAAAGTTTACGGGCGAGGAGAAATGCATATTGCGGTTTTGATTGAGACGATGAGACGCGAGGGATTTGAATTGCAGATTTCGCAGCCCGAGGTGGTTATGCAGGAAATAAACGGCGAGAAATGCGAGCCTATTGAGTATGTGGTGATTAATATTCCCGATGATATGAGCGGAAAAGTTATTGAAGCTCTTTCAAAAAGAAAAGGAGAACTTAAAAGTGTGAAGGCCGAGAGAGGCAATACGGCTCTTGAATTTGAGGTCCCTACGAGAGGACTTCTCGGTTTTTGTTCGATGTTTATGGTAATGACGCGTGGCGAAGGGACTCTTTATCATTCTTTTGATCATTTTGCGCCTTACAAGGGAGCTATCGATAAACGTGGGGTTGGATCGATGATTTCCGGGGAGACCGGCAAAGCGATGGCTTATTCTTTATGGAAACTTCAGGAGCGAGGGCCGCTTTTTATCAATCCCGCTATTGAGATTTACGAGGGGATGATTCTGGGGGAACACAATCAGGGTACTGATATTGTCGTAAACGCCATTAAAAACAAGAATCTTACAAATATTCGCGCGGCAAGTTCGGATGAAGCGATTACGCTTACTCCCCCGCTCGAAATGACTTTGGAAAAAGCGATCGAGTATGTCAAAGAAGGTGAATATGCCGAGATTACTCCGAAAAATGTTCGCCTACGCAAAAAACTTTTAACTGAAAATGACAGAAAAAGGGATAAGAGAGCATAGGTATGGGTATCACGGATTTGTGATTATTTTTGCCAATTTTTTTTAAACGCAGTAGAATGGTTTTTAGTATTTAATAACTCATTCCTCCTATGTTTAAAAAGTTCTCAAGTTTGTTTTTTGTTGTTTCGTTTTTGTTTGTGACCTTTTTTTCTCAAACAGTTTTTGCGTTGAATCCTCCTAAAATTATTGATTTGAGGCTTGAATCCGATGTTTTTTATCCAAGGAGCGGGGAAAAAGCCACAATTTATTTCAATGTTGGAGGTGAATGTTCTTGGGAATGCTTTTTGACAGTTAAAATAACTGACACTGCAGGTAAATCTAAATATTTATTTCCGAGTTATGACGCTTCGGCCGCGGCTACCGGCCATGAAATCATTATTTGGAACGGGAAAGATGCCAATGGAAACTTTTTTGCAGACGGCAAATGGAATGTTCATGTTTCAATTACAAATGGAGCCGGAAGTGATTCCGCGGACAAGGAGTTTGAAATAAAAACCGATGCCACTGCAGATATTTCAAAAGTTAATACTTCAGATGCTCCTTCAATTTATAACTTTTTCACTTATCCGGAGATTTTTTCGGTTGAAGCAAAGACTACCGAACTTAGTTTTACCCTATCACAGCCGGGGTATGTTGATCTTTCAATTTCTGACAGCACCGGGAAAAAAGTAAAATCTTACAGCGATTATAACGGCACAAAACTTTATCAATCTTCGGATTATCCTTTATCTTTCCTGACCGAACATTCAGTGACGTGGGACGGAAAAGATGACAGCGGAAAAATGCTTCCTTACGGCGATTATACCGTCAGAGTTTATGCAAAGAGTGACGCCGGAAGCCATTTAATGACGAAAACTGTTACGATAGGGAATGATGCACTTATAGAGGTTAAAGATTTGTTTGCCGATCCTACTAATTTTTCTTCCGCTGACGGAAAAACGACGAACATCACTTTTGGGCTTGAAGAAGCCGCATATCTTGATGTGAGTGTTTGGAGTTTTGAAACCGGAGATTCTATCGAGGTTAAAAATTTCGCGGGGTATGACGGCTCCAAGCTTTATCAGCCTGCAAATTTTTCTTTAACTTGGGACGGGAAAGATGACAGCGGGAATTATGTTGCGCAGGGAACATATAGCGTTTTAGTTATTTCAAAAGCTTCTTCCGGCGGTGAAGGCGGGATGAAAGATGTTTTAGTAACCGTTAGCTCTTCCGCTGAAAATACAAGCGGAGAAGCTTGTTCCGGATTTACAGATGTCGCCCCCTCTTCCAAATATTGCGAGGCGATAACATGGGCAAAACAAGAAGGCATTTTTGTCGGTTATAAGGACGGTACTTTCAAAGTTTTCCAACCGATTTCAAGAGTTGAAGCATTAAAAGTAATTCTTGAAGGGCTTGGTGTAAACATTTTGAGCGATGATGGATCAACTCTCGGATTTTCCGATGTAAAAGCCGGTGATTGGTATATGAAATATATTAAAACGGGAAAATCTCTCGGAATTTTCACAGGTGATGCCGGAAAAAATACCGCAAGACCTCATGACACCGTAAATTATGTTGAGTCTTACAAATTGATTTTTGAGACGTTGAAAATCGCCAAGCAATATGCGATAGATACCACTCCGACTTGCTCCGTTAAATATCAAGGAGGCGCCGAAGGCGAATGGTATTATCCTTACGTTTGCGAGGCTCAAACCAACAATTTAGTTGACGGCTCGGCCGATTTTCTGCCTTCCGTTTTGAGTACCAGAGGCGAAATAGCGGTCATGCTTTACACACTACATAAAGGCGGAGTTTTGTAGGAAGTTATAGCAAATCACGTAAGTTGAGGAATGTGGATGATAATTTATCTTCCTCTTCCCCTGTTTGCACCTCCTGATCCTCTTCTAAATTGGCGTTTTTTGAAGAAATGTCTTTGTTCTGAAGGATGTGATCTTCCTTGTGAGGCTCTTGGCAGGTCTTTGGCGTCTCCGAAAACTTTCATTTTCGTTTTTGTAAGCATTTCGATTTGGTAGATTTTGTGATGTTGATCTGAAGTGGCGATTGATATTGCACGACCTTTTTGGCCTGCTCTTCCCGTTCTACCAATTCTATGGACATAATCTTCAGGACTTTCCGGTAAGTCGAAATTTACGATCAATTGAATTCCCGTTACGTCGATTCCTCTTGATGCGATGTCTGTTGCAACAAGCACGCGATATTTCCCTGATTTAAAGCCATCCAAAGCCTGTCTTCTTTGCATCAAAGATTTGTTTGAGTGAATTTCAGCGGCGCTGTGTCCACTCATCACCAGCTCTTTGCATATTTTTTGAGCACCGTATTTTGTTCTTGAAAATACCAAAACCGAACCTGTGTGTTCTTGCAAAAGTTTTGCAAGTAATCTTAATTTTTGATCTTTTTGTACGAAGAATATTTCTTGTTCGATGTTATCCGCCACTGTCCCGGAACACGCTGTTTCCACGCGTACAGGAGTTTTCATATATTTTGTTGCAATGTTTGCAATATCATCAGGCATTGTCGCCGAAAAAAGCAGAGTTTGGCGGTCTTGCGAAACTTCGAGCTCCTTCAAAATTTCTTTTATTTGAGGCGCAAAACCCATGTCCAACATTCTATCAGCTTCATCCAAAACAAGTATTTTGCATGCGTGAAGTTTTATGTTTCTTTTCTCAAGGTGATCGATAATTCTGCCCGGAGTCCCGATGATTACCTGCGGATGTCTTCGAATCGCGGCTATTTGCGGGCCGAATGCCGTTCCTCCGATCAAAACTGCCGTGCTTATCCCAAGAGATCTTCCGACTTTTTGGAAAACTTCGTCGACTTGCAGAGCAAGTTCGCGAGTCGGAAGCACTATTAACGCAAGTTTTTTTTCTTCAATTATTTTTTGAATAATCGGGATTGCGAAGGCCAAAGTCTTGCCTGTCCCCGTTTGCGCGATTCCAATCAAATCACTTCCTTCAAGTCCAAGCGGAATTGTTTTTTGTTGAATAGGCGTAGGAACTGTGAATTTTAAAAGTTCAAGTTTCTTCAGTATCTGCGGGATAATCTTCATTTCTGCGAATTTTGCGTCCATTTGTTTTCTTTATAAATCTAAGACAATTCAAAATACATGAGAATCCCTGTTTTGTCAACAAAAGCCACCACTTTTTACGGTGGTGGCTTTTTTGTGGCGTTTTTAAGGCCTATTCAACTTTAAGCACGTTGAACATTGACAGCATTGAGTCCTTTTGGAGACTCTTCTGTTTCAAAAGTGACTGAGTCACCTTCGTTAAGATCGTTGAATGTTACTCCAACCAAAGAATTGCTGTGGAAGAATAAATCTTTTTGAAGACCTTCTCCTGCGATAAAGCCGAAGCCCCTATCTGTTTTCTTTTTGATCGTTCCGATCATAGTTTTGACGTTAATAATTAAGATGCAAATGATTGTCGGTCTTCTGCGTATGGCAGAGTATCAGGTAATTGAAGTTTTGTCCAGCTTATAACAAGAATTAAACGAATTGCTCTAAATATGTAATTATGTTTATAATTTATCAGTTTAGTATTTCATTCATTCCTAAAATATGAAAACGAAATTTTCAATTGCAGTTGTTGCGGTTGTTTTTGTTAGTTTCTTTTTTCTGGGGTTGTTCAGAGCCGGAGATTTTTTCCTTCGGACTTCCGTCACTCAGTCCGGGGATGCGACTGTTAAGTTTACTGATGATTTGCCTGTTTGGGCTTCTGATTCGATAAATCGTCTTAGTTCTGCGGGCGTTATAAATGGCTACAGCGACGGCAGATTCGGGGCATCTGATAATCTGACGCGCGGGCAAGTTGTGACTCTTTTATATAGGACGTTAAAATATAAAGGTATTATTCAGGAGCCGGATTCTGCGAGCTGTTCTATCTATAGTGACGTGAAAGACACTAACTATTCTTATCTTCCGGTTTGTTTTCTTGCTTTGAATAGCGGAACTACTGTTCTTAATAGTGATCCTGCAATGTTTTCTCCGGATACTCCTGTGACTCGCGGCGAGGCGGCAAAATTGATGGACTTTATGTTGGGAGATACATTGCTGAAAGCCATGAATGAGACTCGTAAGACAGATGTTGTTTTTCAAGATATTCCGAAAGATAACCCGTATTTTGATAATATTGCGCTTGTTTATCTGACCGGACTTATGACCGGAAAATCATCCGGAGTTTTTGATCCGAACGGTTTATTTAATCGCGCGGAAATAGCTGTGGTAATGGATCGCACTTTGAATTTGCTGGAAACTTTAAAGATTAAAAAGTTGGCTGAAGATTTGAATAAAGATGCGTATTTGGAAGAGTGCGCTGACCTTATTGATCAGCAAACAGATACGTGTTCAGGGTATGAAAATTGGTCTCTGGATATTCAGGTTTTAAAACAGGATACAAAAACCAAAAAAAGTGATATTGAAATTGATAAGATGACATATGGCCCTGGAAATAAATGTAGTAGTTCAGAGGCCGGCGAAAAATTTCCGGCAAATATTAAATCCGGTTTTTTGAGTAACATGGAATCTGGAGGAGGCAAAGATGTTCAAATGCTATGTAAAGTTACATGTATGGGTTGGAGCGATTGTTCCGAAGATGAAGAATTAGTAAATAAATGTACCGGCGAATCTCAGACGACCAGCGATTGCGTACAAACTTGTGGCGGGATGTGCCAAGCGTCTCCTGATCAGGCTAATTGCAGTATATGTGTTCCGGATGACTCAACTGTTACGGACGATGATGATGTGACCGAGCCAACAGTGCACTGCGGTGAATATCCTTCGTATGAACATTATTGCAGTAAATGTAGCGGACTGCCGAGCTATCCGACTTTTCAATATGAAGACTGTCTGACGAGTTGCGGGAATGAATTCCATGCCGCTGAGGCGGAATACAATAAGTGTACGGAATAATCCTTTACGAGTTGAAGTAGTCGCGCTGTTTCTTGGTCGCTAAATCGAATCACAACTTTATTTATTCATAATTTCCCCGACAGCTGTGGAGGTTGTTTCTTGTTTTTCTTTTATTGTGGGAGGCAGAGTTTCAAGCTCCGGAAGAGCTAATATTTTCCTAAAATGAACAAGTGCAGATTCGTCTATATTCACTCCCCCACTGCCGATACCCGGATATAAAATACGCGGACCTTTAAATGCCGACGGGAATATATACCTGTATGGTCCCACTTCATATTTCCCATCTTCTCGTTCCAATGAGTCCAAAATAGCATCAAGGCTATGCGTTTTCAGAGCCTTTTCTCCCGGTTTTTCAGGAAATCCTTCTTCTATTGATTCGAATCCGTTAGCAGAAAACCAACTCATTACTTCCATTTGTGCGGCATTAGCGTCTATGACCGCCTTTCTTCCGGGATTTTTTCAGAGGAATTGAGTCATCTATGACTATTTCCGATAATTTCACATTTTTCATGGTATCGCCTTCCGGTGTTTTGGATGATTCTCCTTCAGCGCTTTGTTGTGTCTGCAAAAATGCCTCTACTGATTGGCTAACATGCAAGACAATCTCGGAAGATTTTATTTCAATATGTTCTCTCTTAGCTTCTTCGGGCTCTATTAAATCGGGGTGATTATTTACATATTCACGAATTCTTTCTGTCGGTGATTTCCCTTGGGCCTCTACCATCGTTATAATTAAGATTTTTAATTATAACATAAATGTGGCGGGTGTGACAAGAAAGTGAGGGCTTGTTGTTCATTTTAGAATCAATAAAATCAATCCTATCATGCGCTCTTTATCTTTCGGGTTACTTTCGGCAACTAAAAGTGTCAGTGCAGTAAGGGCTTCAGGAGTCATGCGCATTGGATTGAGTAGACCTGTTTGTTTCAAGAACCAAACGAAAGTGAAAGCTCCCGAGCGCTTGTTGCCATCAACAAACGGATGATTCTTTACCGTGAAATACAATAAATGCGCCGCTTTTTCTTCTATGGTCGGATATAAATCTTTCCCTCCGAATGATTGCAAGACATTGCCTAAAATACCTTCCATGCTTTGTTCTTTTCTTGCTATACCGAAGAGATCGCCCGCCTGTCCGCTTTTAGTTAATCCGATTTTTAGATCTGAAAGTGCCTCCGTCAATTCTTTTGCCGTGAGTTGAAATTCTTTCTTTGTTACACCTGTTTTTGGAAAATTTTCTTTATCGTATGCATCGAGTGAAAACCAAGTGTTCGCGAACATTTTTATCAAT
>JBAZQZ010000028.1:0-10688 GCA_041663205.1 Candidatus Altimarinota bacterium | reverse complement strand
TTTCGAATCTTGAACCGAATGATATTTTGTTTATTGATGAAATACACAGATTAAAGCCTGTTGTTGAAGAGGTTTTGTATTCGGCGATGGAGGATTTCGGAATTGATATTGTACTTGGAAAAGGGCCTTCCGCCAGGACAATGAGAATTTCTTTGCCTCATTTTACCCTTATCGGAGCGACAACCAAGGTCAGCATGTTGTCCGCGCCGCTTCGTGGTAGGTTCGGGAATGTGTTGAAATTGCAATTTTATACAACCGATGAAATCAAAGAAATTATTTTGCGTTCCGCTAAGATTTTAAAATGTAATATCGATGATGACGCCGCGACTCTTCTTGCCAAGTCTTCAAGGCAAATTCCGAGAATCGCGAATCGTTTGCTTAAAAGAGTGCGCGATTATGCCGATGTAAAAAACAAATCTTTGATAGATTTTGGCGCAACTAGAGAAGCGCTTGATGCAATGGGAATCGACGAACTGGGCTTAGATAGCGTCGATCGAGAAATCCTTTCTGTCATTATTGAAAAATTCAAAGGCGGGCCTGTTGGATTAAATACAATTTCCGCGGCAACTTCGGAAGAAGAGGACACAATCGAGGATATTTACGAACCTTTTTTGATAAAAATGGGATTTTTGGACAGAACTGCACGTGGCAGAATCGCAACAGAAAGCGCTTATGAGCATTTGGGACTAAAATCACAAAAAAATTTAATTTAAATAAACATGTTGAATAAAAAGATTTTAATTTTTTCCGTACTTGTGCTCTCTTCTTTTCTTTTTTATGGCTGTGGTAGCGGTTTTTTCAAGGATGACGCCGATATCACTTCAAAAGTCGGAATTTTGAAAGACAGGCTTTCAGACGCTTCTTACGGCGGAACTCATATTCTTGTTGATGAAGACAATAAAACCACTCCTCTTCGAAGCCTGGTTTTGAATCTCGGGAGTAATGAATATTTGAATAATAAAGTTCAGGTTATGGGCTTTATGAACACGAAAGACGATGTTTTTGAAGTTTCCGGAGTTTCCGTGATGGAGGTTCTTTCGAAGGATAAGACAAGTAAAGATTTGGTTTCGTATAAAAATACCGACCTAGGGTTTGAAATAAATTATCCGAACGACTGGGGGCTTGAAGATCTTGGCGACAGCATTCTTCTTACCGCGCCGGCTTTGAAAAATGAAACCGCCGGAAGACCGGACAGTGTTTCGATTCTTCAGACGCCTTTTGTTTTTGATCCCGTTGCGCCAAATAAGGATTCCATCGATGACGCTTTGTTCTCTTATGCGGAGAAAAATTTGTCCAACGTGCAAGATCCCGCAAAATATTTGAATAAAATCGGGGAGGATATGCTCGATGCGCTCAAGATTTCTCGAGATAGCAATGAAGATGTTTATTTGTACAGAAACGGGCTTATTTATCAGATTTCTTTTGTTGCCGGCAATCCCCCTATTTCCGAAAATAAAAGCGCTTATAAAAATATTCTTTCGAGCTTTAAATTTACCGGATTTACTTCAGAGATTTCCGATTCCGGAGAGAATGATGAAGGCGAAACCATGCCGACGGTTGATATGAAATTTTCCGTTTTTGAGAGCATTCCCTTTCATTTTAAGGGTGAATATCCCGCAAAATGGTATTATTCCGGAGAAAAAGCCTCCATGCAGGGATCTTCGTACCATTATTCATTCACAGAGACTGCAGACAGCGAGGAGCTTATCGGGCTCGATATAGTTTCCGGAGAAATTCCGTCAGGCAAAAAACTCAAACTCGGGTCGTTCGAGTGCGTCGAAATTGATAAAGGAGATCAAATCGGCATATATGTAAAGGTCGACAAGGCTATGTTTTTCCTAAGCGGAAACAAGCAATATCGCGATATTATTTTACTCATGTCAAGCAAGATTTCTAGCACTCAAGGTGTGTAACTGCTAATATTGTGCCGTACAAGATTTTCCTTTTAAGTAAAGGATAAATCGGGTTTATGAAGTGAAAATGTCTGCGTTTTATGGTAGAATTTGTAGATAAATTAATAAAAAATAAAAATGACGGAATTCAATCAATTTGAGAAATTTACAAAGGAGGCGAAAAAAGCTCTTCTTGTCGCGCAAGAAAAAGCCAGAGACGCGAATCTTAATTATGTCGGAACCGAGCATGTTCTTATGGGAATTTTGTCTCAGGAAAATTCTCTCGGGGCTTCAGTATTGCTGAATTTCGGAGTTTCTTTGGACAATGTTAATCTTGTTCTTAAGACTGTCGGCAGAAACGCCACTTCGAATGTTGCGAGTGCAGGTCAGGCCACAGGGCTTTCGGGCTTTGCAAAGGAAGTTATAGAGGAAGCCGTAAAGCTTGCTCACGAATACGGACATTCTTTTGTCGGCACGGAACATTTGTTGCTTTCGATTGTTTCTCAGGATAATACCGCGGCGACAGTTATATTGGAAAACATGAAGGTGTCCCCCGCCGATGTTAAAGCCCAAATTCTTGATATTTTCGATAGGGCAAAGAATTACAATCCTAAAAACGGATCAATGGATGAAAGTTCAAGCGGAGTGCATATGCCTCCCAAAAATCAAAATGCAATGAATCCTATCGAGTTTTTCCTCGCAGGGCTTCAGGGCATGATGAACGGGCAGATGAAAGACGAAACCGCTTCATATAAAAAGAAAAAAGTGTCCGCGCAAACAGGTAAAAAGACAAATACTCCGGCGCTTGATTATTTTACAACGGATCTTGTGGACGAGGCGCGCAAGGGCAAATTGGACCCTATCGTCGGACGTAAAAAGGAAATCGAGCGTGTTATAAGTATTCTTTCGAGAAAAACAAAAAATAATCCGGTTCTTATCGGAGAATCCGGAGTCGGAAAAACCGCGGTCTGCGAAGGGCTTGCACAAGCCATCGCGACGGAGAATGTTCCGGACAATATGCTCGATAAGAGGATTTTGTCACTTTCGATGGCTTCGATTGTTGCGGGCACAAAATACAGAGGTGAATTTGAGGAAAGAATAAAGCAAATCCTTGAGGAGGTTATGAGCCAAGACAATGTAATTTTGTTTATTGACGAACTTCACACGGTGATGGGAGCCGGGAGCGCGGAAGGGAGTTTGGACGCGGCGAATATTTTAAAACCGGCTTTGTCTCGCGGTAAAGTCCAAGTTATCGGAGCGACGACAACCGCCGAATATAGAAAACATATAGAAAAAGATGCGGCACTTGAAAGAAGGTTTCAATCCGTTATGGTAGAGGAAACTTCCCCGTCGGAGACTCTCGAGATTTTGCATGGAATCAGAGAATCTTTCGAAGAACATCACAATCTTTTGATTACAGACGAAGCTCTTACTGCGGCGGTCACACTTTCAAAAAGATATTTGAATGACAAGTTTTTGCCGGACAAAGCGATCGATTTGATCGACGAGGCGGCGGCAAAAAGACGCATAAACAAGGCCTCAAACAATGATAAAATTAAAAAATTGCAGAAGAAACTTAACAATATCATGAAGAGTAAAGAGGAATGTGTCTCGAAACAGGATTACGAGAAAGCGGCCGCTCTTCGCAATGAAGAGCTGGATGTTCTGAAGAAAATCGAGGAACAAAAATTCATAAAAACTCCGAGATCAAAACGCGAGAAAGTCACCGAGGATAATATCGCCGAGGTGGTCGCAACGATGACCGGAGTACCTGTAACAAGGCTTCTAAAAGACGATATTTCGAAATTAAAATCTCTGGAGGAATCGATCAGAACAAGGATTATCGGGCAGGAGGAAGCGGTTAGCGCCGTGTGTAATTCAATCCGAAGATCACGCGCGGGTTTTGCCGATGAAAAAAGACCGATCGGTTCATTTATTTTCATGGGGCCTACCGGTGTCGGCAAAACAGAGCTTGTGAAAGCCATAGCCGAAGAAGTTTTTAATGACAAAAACGCTCTTATAAAGATTGACATGAGTGAATTTATGGAAAGACACAACACTTCACGACTTGTCGGTGCGACTGCCGGATATATAGGCTACGAAGACGGCGGACAGCTTACGGAAGCCGTTAGACGAAAACCTTACAGCGTCATCCTTTTTGATGAGATTGAAAAAGCGCATCCTGATGTGTTTAATTTACTCCTTCAGATTCTTGAAGACGGTGAACTCACCGACGCAAAAGGCCGAAAAGTCGATTTCAAAAACACAATTATCGTGATGACTTCGAATATCGGAGCGAAAAAACTTACGGATAAGGCGGCGCCAATCGGATTTGCGGCGCAAGGGCCGGAAGTCGAGAAGGCTACGAAAAATTTTGAAGCGATGAAGACCGAGACTTTGAAAGAATTAAAAGATCATTTCAGACCTGAATTTTTGAACAGAATAGATAAGATTGTTGTGTTCCATGCGCTTACACATGCCAATATCAAAGAAATCGTTCAACTTCATTTGAATAAGCTTATGGATCGAATCAAGGCAAAAAGTCTTAACATTGAAGTAACTCCTTCCGCTTTGGAAGCTTTGGCCGAGGTCGGCTATGATCCAAAATATGGTGCCCGCCCTGTCAGGCGCGCGATTCAGGAACTTGTCGAAGATCCTTTGACGGAAAAATTCCTGGACGGAGTGTTTGTCGCAAATGACAAAGTGAAAATCATCAAAAAAGGCGCGAAGGGCGTGGAGCTGGTGAAGGGGTAATTTTCCCTTTGACAAACCGCTAAAACCTTCTTATAATCCCTCCTGCTTTTGCTGATAAACGGATTTTTATAGCATGGACCACCTTTATGCACAAAAGCTTATAAAATTTAAAAGGTCCTGCTAAATGGAATTTATGGCACAGAAATATACCAAAAGTTCTCTTATGGATGAGCTCATTGCCTCCGGTGGCATGCTAAATCCACCTGTTCCGGGCACTTTTGTGGACGGGACTGTAGTGAGCGTTGTAAAAAATAAAGTGCTTGTCGATTTGGACGGCACATCTACCGGTATTATTTCCGGACAAGAGGCTAATGACAGCCTTAATACGCTTAAAACTCTTCAACCCGGCGACTCTATTTACGCTTATGTTTTGGAAGAAGAAAATGAAGACGGACTTATTGTCTTGTCTTTGAGGAAAGCGAGCCAAGAAAAGACTTGGAAGAAATTTGTCGACGCTTATGAAAGCGACAAATCCATTCAAGTTATGGCAAATGAAGCAAACAAAGGAGGTCTTCTGCTTAATATCGATGGCATCAAAGGGTTTATTCCGGTTTCACAACTTGCACCATTACATTATCCGAGGGTCGACGGCGCAGACAGCAATGAAATTCTTACAAGGCTTACAAAGCTTGTTGGAATTCCTCTTACCGTGCGCATTATCAATCTTGATCGTGAAGGCGGCAAATTAATTCTATCTGAAAAGGCCGCAGAGGAGGAGACACGCGGAGTAGCACTCGACAAGCTTGATGTCGGACAAAAAGTTAAAGGAAGAATCAGCGGTATCGTCAAATTCGGAATTTTCGTCACATTCGGAGGGCTTGAGGGACTTGTCCATATTTCCGAAATCGCTTGGGGACATGTCAAAGATCCTCGCGATTATGGAAAACTTGGAACGGATGTTGAGGTCATGGTTATCGGCAAGGACAAAGACAAAATCAGCCTTTCCATGAAGAGACTTACTCCGGATCCTTGGGTTGAAGCTACGAAAAAATATGAAGTCGGAACTGTTGTGGAAGGCGAAATCAACAGAATCACTCCGTTCGGAGCGTTTATGAAGCTTGAAAATGATATCAACGGTCTTATCCACGTCAGCGAAGTTACAGCTGATGAGAATCCTGATATCACTCAATATTTGAAGGTCGGCGAAAAAGTGAAGGCTAAAGTCATCGCCATCGATCCTGAAGACCACAGAGTCGGACTTTCGATCAAGGCTATGACAGAGACCGCGGAGAAGAAAAAGAAGGCGAAAAAAGATGAGGTGGAAGAGGAAAAAGTTGAGGAAGTGGCGGAAGAGGGAACAAAGAAAGAAGAGGAGTAAGAAAATCGTTTGAATAGAGATTTAAAAGGGCTTATAGTTTAAGCCCTTTTTTATATTCATATGGATTTCAATGCAGAGCAAAAGAAAGCGATAGAACACACGAAAGGACCGCTTTTGATAATTGCGGGAGCGGGAACGGGGAAAACGAGGGTGATTACTTCAAGTATTTTGCATTTGATAAATTCGGGGGTGTATAAGGCTTCGGAGATTTTGGCGCTGACTTTTACGGAGAAGGCAACGACCGAAATGATTGAGCGCATAGACCAAGAAACGCCTTTTGGTTATGAGGAAATTTGCGTGAAGACTTTTCATTCTTTTTCGGAACAGATTTTGCGCGAATCGGGGCTTGAGATCGGGCTTGATACTTCGTATAAAATTATTTCCAGAGAGGAACAATGGTTTTTCTTCAAGAAAAATTTGTACGCTTTTGAACTGAATTATTATCGACCACTTGGGAATCCAAATAAATTTATTTCTGATTTGCTCACACATTTCAGTAAACTTAAGGATGAACTTATCACTCCTGAAAAATATATTGAATGGGCTGGTGGTCTTGAGGACGAGGAAATTCGCAAAAAAAACCTTGAGGTCGCGAATGCTTACAAAAAATATCAGGAACTTTTGATTGAGAATAATTATTTGGATTTTGGGGATTTGACTCTGTATGCGATAAGGCTCTTTGAGACAAGAAAAAGTGTTTTGAATGAGTACAGGGCGAGATTTAAATATATTTTTGTCGATGAATTTCAGGATACGAATTATGCACAATTTAAGCTCGTGCGCATGCTTGCGGAGGAAAATAAAAATATTACTGTTGTCGGAGACGACGATCAAAGTATTTATAAATGGCGCGGTGCGAGTTTGAGTAATATTTTGCAATTTGAAAAATATTTTCCTGAGGCTGAAAAAGTCGTTTTGATTGAGAATTACAGGAGTTCACAAAATATTCTCGACAGCGCTTATGCCCTTATACAAAACAATAATCCGGACAGGCTTGAGGTGAAATCAAGCATAAATAAAAGGCTACGTGCAAACTCCTTATCTGGTGCTCCTTCGGGGCGCGTGGATGAAAAAGTTCACGTCCATCATTTCCAATATTATTTAAATGAAGCGGAATTTGTCGCAGAGAAAATAAATTCTTTGCAAAAAGATGAAGGACTCCCCTATTCTTCTTTTGCGATTCTGGTGCGCACAAACAGACTTACAAATTCTTTTATTGATGCGCTAAAATCCGCAGGAATTCCTTATCACGTGAACGATCCGAAAGGACTACTTCATTTACCGGAGATAAAAGATTTGGTCGCGGTCGTGAAATTTCTTTCAAATCCGTATGACGATGTTTCGTTGCTCCGAATTTTAAAGTTTGATGTTTTTGGCATACCGATGAGCGAAATTTTATCTATCATAAACAATCCCGTAAAAAAACATTTAGTGATGGCGCTAAAAAAACTTGCCGAAGAAGACAACGAAGTTTTGCCCGGAATGGAAAGTAATTTCAAAAAAATATATGAACTTTTCAAAGATCTTATTGAGTTTTCAAAGAAAAAAAGTGTCGGACTTACGATAAATGAATTTTTGATGAAGTCGGGACATCTTGAATATTTACTTAAAAATGACAAATTTGAGGAAGTTTACAACGTAAATGAATTCGCAAAAAATGTTTCCGCATTCGAAAAAGATAATGAAAATAATTTTGTCGCGGATTTTTGCTCGTATATCGAACTTCTTGAAGAATCTGAGTATCCGATGGCATACAAAGAAGACGACGTTTCGCGCGAGGCTGTGCAGATTTTGACAACTCACGGAAGCAAGGGACTTGAATTTGATTATGTTTTTCTCGGAAGTTTGGTTAATACAAGATTTCCGGGGACGAATCGCAGAGATACTTTTGTTGTTCCGGAAGAGCTTACAACCGAAATTTACAGCGAAGGAGACGTTCATATGCAGGAAGAGCGCAGACTTATGTATGTCGCCATGACACGCGCCAGAAAGGGCCTTCACGTAACGTACAGCGACAAGTACGAAGGAAACAGGCTTTGGAAAAAGTCGGTTTTTATCGAGGAAATTTCTGAGTGCGCCGGCGTCGAACAAATCGAGCACAAACCTGTGGCCGATCCGATCGAGAGTTTAAAAAAATTAAATAGAAAAACTACGAAGATTTTTGATCTACCGAAGTTTGATAAAAAAAGAATCAGTTATTCTCAATTGGACTGCTTTGGCATGTGTCCACTGAAATATAATTATTCTTATCTTTTGAAAATCCCTACACCGACTTCTCATGTAACAAATTTTGGAAGCAGTGTGCATGAAACTTTAAAAGAATTTTATCAAAAGCTGATCAAGGAGCGCGATTTGCCGTTTTCTGTCATGGAAGAACTTTATTTAAAAAATTGGAACTCTGAGGGATATGACAGCGTTGCACATGAAAAAGTAAAAAAACAAAAGGGGCTAGAGATGCTAAAAAGATATTACGATGCGAACTCAAATCCATGGACTGTACCGGAATTTCTTGAGAGATCTTTCAATCTAAAAATTGGCGAATATACGCTAAGTGGTCGTATCGATAGAATTGATAAACTTCCCGACGGCACTTATGAAGTCGTGGATTACAAAACCGGCTCGATACACTCCGATTTGAATCTAAAAAAAGATCTTCAACTTTCGATTTATGCGATGGCGTGCAGAGATTTATTTAAGATTAACGTTTCAAAACTTTCACTTTATTTCTTGGATGCGAATGAAAAAATTTCTACTGAGAGAAGTGATGAACAAATAAATAATCTTGCGGAGGAAATAAAAGAAAAAATCGAAGAAATGAAGGCGTCAAACTTTGAGCCTACGCCAAATGAAAAGCTATGTAGTTTCTGCGACTATCGAATGATTTGTCCGGCGGTTTAAAGACTTATTTATCCCACCACCACGGGACGAACACGGGCGTAACGGTAAACATCCTCATCCTTCGGATCGTAGCCATTGAAGTAGGCCCCGTACTCAACATACCAACTGCGGTAGCCATAGACGCCGGAGACAAGATTGTCATCTCCTATTATTTTGTGTGGCGCATTTTCTTCAGACAATATCGTCCATCCACTTAGATCCAATAGATCAGGCGCTTGCGCTCGTAGTACGGTATATTCTCTAAAAGTTGCTGTTCTTGTCTTTTGGGCCAAATCGCTGGTTTCCCAATTTCTAACTATATCCCTGAGTTTTCCGCTTCTGTTAGCAGGTTCCTGCGTCATTTCCCCTATTCCAAATTTATACTCCGCAGGGTGTCCTCTTCTTTCGTCTTCAAGTGCTTTATCTTGCTTGCGAAATGCAATTTCACGGCTGCCGCTTGTAAAAACATCATATTGTCCTCGTCTTTTTTTGTTTGCATTCAAAAATCTTACATAGTCTTCAAATGATTGCATTTCAGGATGCAGAACTATGAGTCCAGGAACTTGTATGGTTCTCATCAATTCCTCTATTTGTTCAGGAGTGAAACGATTTGTCATTATCATGGCTTGTAGGATTTCGCTGTCTGAAGGGATTGCTATTCCGGCTTTCGTGAAAGCTCCTCTTACAGCTGGAAGTGCTATTTGGATTGTTGTTTCAAGCCAGTGTCTGTGTTCAAGTTTGTGCGGGCTTTGGCTTAGAAGGATTAGAGGGCCTTGGGTTTTTGATGTTGGTGTGGCTGTGGTAGTGGAAGCTGGAGATAGGGCTGGTGCTTCGGCTGGAGTTACTGTGGTTTCAGGCTTGGAAGCTTTTTGGGCTGTGCCTGCTGTTGTATTTTCTGTCGCTGTTTGAGCTCTTAATTGGAAAGTTTCTGATGCTGATTCCACCGCAGAAACAAATCCAGGTGTATTTGTGCTTCTTGGATCAAAACTATCCCCTTCACGAGGTTTTCCTTCAAGTGCTCCGGGGATGTCTTTTGTTAGAGCTGGTTCTTGACCTTGATCTGTGTATCTGTGTTCTTGGTTGTTTCCTGCCATTTTTTTATGGTTAATTTTTTACTAGGTTTTAGATTACCATTAAACATTTTTTTTGTCAAGCATGTCAATTTTCCTCCGTCGACAAGCAATGAGGACTCTTGGCCTCCAAAAGCCAAAAATCAACAACGGTAATTTTGCCGTTGACGGTAAGTGACAAGTCTATTTCGGATTATGTCAAACACGTAGAAGTGGAGACGAAGGCGCTAAGCCAATCCACGCCAAGCGCTTTATCTTGTTTGGAAAATGACTGCGTTATCTGAGTCCGCCTAGAGACTGTAATCGACTGTGACTTCGTTGTTGTTCTCGTTGGATTCTTTGACAACGTTATCGGTGTCGATTTTTATGACTACTGTGCCTTTTTTGCCGTAGTTGTAGATGGCGCGTGGGATTGGATAGGTGAAGGAGAAAGAGTCCCCTTTCGCCATTTCCGTGTAGGAATCTGAGTTTGTGAAGACCTCCACGTCGTTTATGTAAAGTGTGTATTTGAATGGTGCTTGTCCCGCAAACAAACCTTCTCCCGCATTTTCTATAGTTACGTTTGCCTTTATGTCTTCGTTCTCGTTTTGCGGAGACATTATTTCGAGTTTTGCGCTTAAGTCAGGCAAAAGTTCCGCTGTTGTCGTCGTTGCCGGTTGTGCCGTTTGCGGAGTTTTGTTATTGAAAATTTGTCCTTTGAATAATGCTGAATTGTCCGCCGAAAACATGTATACGCCGCCCACGACAACCCCCACCAATAATACTGAAACTATCGCT
>JBAZQZ010000027.1:0-11334 GCA_041663205.1 Candidatus Altimarinota bacterium | reverse complement strand
TATGGTGGAGCCTTGATTATTTTATAAAATTATTATTATGGCTATGGGTGAAAAAAGAGTGGAGGAGCGTTATAGTGCACCTACTGAAGTTGTTGCGGTGATTGAGCGTCCGGATTTTGTCGTAGCGGAAATAGCCAGATTGGTTAAGAGTGGAGTTTTGTCTGTTCAAGTGGCGCTTGAGGTTCTTACCCCTTTTGCGAAAGCCAGAGATACTTTAGTCGCCGAGCTGGAAAAATTGATAACCGAGAAATCAGGTGGTACCAAGGAAGTTAAATAAATAGCCGATTATCGTGATTCCGACTGCGACTGTGGCGAAGAATGCTAAAAGCAGTTTGAATTTCATGACTCTTTTGAGGATTATCGCTTCGGGCAGGGAAAGGCCGGCGATAGCCATCATGAAGGCGAGGGAGGTTCCCAGGGGGACGCCGTTTGCCGTGATTGAAAATATCAGAGGGACGATTGTGGAACAGCCGGCGTAGATCGGGATGCCTATGATTACGGCTATGGGGACTGATAAAATGCTGTTTTTGCCTACGTAATTTTCAAAAAATTCTTGGGGAACATATCCGTGAATTGCGGCTCCGACCGCGACACCGCCTATGATGTACGGCAATAGTTTTTCAAGTGTTTTTTTGCCTTCGGTCAGCGCGAATTGCAGTTTTCCGGAGAAAGTTTTCGGCAGGTATTTTTCTTCAATGTCTTTGCCTTCGTTGTCTAAAATAATATTTTTTTCCATTTTGAGAGCGCCCAGTATCATACCGGCTATGACTCCGAGCAATATGCCCGAAATGGCGTATAGCGCGGCTAATTTCCAGCCAAACATTCCGCCCATAATTACGAATGCAACTTCGTTTACGAGAGGGGAGGTGATGAGGAAAGAAAATGCTATGCCAACAGGGACTTTTGCCTTTAGAAAGCCGATAAAAATCGGGATTGAGGAGCAGGAACAAAACGGTGTGACCGCTCCGAAAACGGCGGCCGCCAAATTTCCAAGTCCGAATCTGGTCTTTAGCATCATGTTTTTCAGTTTTGTCGTCGGTAGGAAAGTTTTTACGAAAGCTATTATTGAGACGACGAAAAATATCAAAAAGAGAATTTTCAGCGTATCATAAATAAAGAAGTTTATGCTTGAAGTAAGCCGTGTTCCTTGATTCAGGTAAAGGAGATTGTAGGTGATAAAATCAGCGACGGGTTGGAACATGGGGATGAGTTTTAGTGTGCGAACATGGATATGTTATTTGTTTGTCGTCGGGATTGCAACAACACTTTTTTGTTTGTTTTTCGGCTTGCTTTAGCGGTGTGAATTTTTTGTTTGTTGAATCTTTTGTGAATTTTTTAAAAGTGGATATAATTGCGACGAGTTATAATTCATTGTTTATGAAATTTAAAGATCAGGCTCCAGGCACTCGTGCTTTTAGGCTTTATGGGATGGATCTCTACCTTAAGAAAAGCGACATCATAGAACCTAAAAAACAGTATTCTATCAAAGAATTGCTCGAAGAGGCAGGTAGGATTGCAAAGATGGGGGTCATGGAAGAGGATTAAAAAATATTTTTGGATTTTTAACTGTACCTATATGAAACCTTTTTTGATAAAGGAGTTGGAAGAGAATAATTATATCATCCAAAGAGGAGAGGAGCCTGTTGGGGGAACTCGGCCTAGGCTTCTTTTGAAAAGTAAAAAGAATAGTAGTAAATTTTTTCTTAAAACATATGCTCACAATTCAAGAGAAATTTTTTCAGAATTGTTGGCTTCCGGTTTAGGAAATTTGTTAAATTTAGACGTGCAAAAAGTTTCTATCAAGATTATAAAAGGTGGTGTCAGAGATGAGTTTATTAAGTTAAAGACACTGCCTGCTAATTGGAATCCCATTGGAGCTCTGGTTAGGCATGCTTTCAAGAAAGATTTTGATATTTTATATGGCAAGGGTGTTATTGGTGAAGACAAGGAACGTTTTAAATTAAGTTCCATAGAAAAGGCTATAAGAACTAGATATTATGCTCCGGATGACCTCCTGGCTGGTTTTGCAAGAATGATCGTATTTGATGCGTTTATAGGGAATATGGACAGGCATCATGAAAATTGGGGAATAGCAGAACATAAGATGGTCAAGGCGGCTCAGCTTACAATGGATCCATCTACCTTAAAATCGAAGAGGGAATTTGCCACTTTGTTTGATCATGGCAGTAGTTTATTATTTGAATTGGATGAGAAAAATGTTGAAAATTACTTAATGGATATAGATTCTTTTGAAAAAAACTATGTTTTGGGAGCAAAATATTCTTTTTTTCTTAATGAAGAGGGAAAAGAGGACAACATATTTGCCTTGATTGAATATTATATTACTAAAGATCCATGGAAAAAATTATTTACGTTGGCTATTAAGGGAATGTTTAATAAAGTTGCATGTCTTGATATAGCTAAGGTATTATTAAAGATGCCTCAGCATAGATTCATTGATTTTAGCGACAATAGAAAAAGCTTGCTCTTTGAATCGTTGTCGAGGAGACAGTGTCTTTTAATGAAAATGGTATGAGTATTCAAAAATTTGAATTGGTTTATAAAAAGCCTGATAGTGCCGTTATCAAAATGGGGGACTTGTATTTCAATGGCAAGTTTGTTTTTAGGCTTGGAGATGCTATTTCCTATGAAGTTTGGCAAAAAATTGGGATTATCCCCGTAAACCCTGAAACAAGAGAGTTTGAAAGTTCTGATTTATTCGCTTATATTAACTCGCGTTTACCTATTGAATTAAGACAAGCTTCAAAAGAGGAAAAATTGAAATATATTAAAAATTCCGGATTAAAAGTGCCTTCCGATGGTTTTTATTTTGTTTCTGCTTGATATTAGTTTTTTGTTTTATCTGAGTTTTGAAATTTCATTATCATTATCTAAGAATTTGCAATTTTTAAGGTTCTCTGTTTTTAATGTTTGCGCAAAATCTGACGTTGGATGAAGTTCATAACAAATCATGGCTAACCCATTTTTTTCTTCTTTATATTCTTTTAATATTTGTGCTGAATTACATATCGTTTCAAATGTTTTCATTAATTGATCCTTTATATCTATCCTAAATAATCTTCCTCTACAAAATGATTGGCCTATTTCTTCCCCTATGTCTGTTATTTTTAATAAATTATCGTCGTTTATTATTCTTTCTTGTTTTTGAAGTTTTTTAACTGTCAGGTTTAATTGGTTGTTATAATATATGCTTTCGTATGCTTCTTTTACTATATTGTAACTTTTAATGTTGTTTTCCTGCGTCAATGCTTTGATAGCTGTTTGTGTTTGAATAGTTGAAAATATGAAACTTGCATATCCTGTTATGGCTGTGAATACTAAAATACCTAAGGAGAATTTTTTCGTCATTGATAATTTTGTTTTCATTGGCTATTTCTGGTTACGGATAGATCCTGTTTATTGTCCTTGGGAAGGGGATGGTTTCGCGGATGTGATGGATGCCGCAGAGCCAGCCGGTTAAGCGTTCCAAGCCGATGCCGAAGCCGCTGTGGGGGACTGAGCCGTATTTGCGCAAATCCAGATACCATTGAAATGCTTCTTGTGGAAGTTTGTGTTCTTTGATTCTGCCCAGTAGTACGTCGTAATCGTCTTCACGCTGGCTTCCTCCGATGATTTCGCCGTAGCCTTCTGGGGCTAGCATGTCAGCGCAAAGCGCAACTGTAGGATCTTTCGGATCGCGTTTCATATAAAATGCTTTTACTTCCGCGGGGTATTTTTCTATAAAAATCGGTTTGTCGTATTTTTGGGTTATCATCGTTTCATCTTCCGCGCCGAGGTCTTTGTCATGCGTTATTTGTGAGCCCATTGCACGCAATTCTTCGACTGTGTCGTAGTGGGTTTTTCTGTAAAACGGAGCCTTGATTTTTTTTAACGGCTCTATGTCTCTTTCCAAAGTTTTTAATTCTTCAAGATTTTTTTCGAGGACTTTTTCAACAACAAAACAAATTAATCCTTCTTGAATTTTTAAGTTTTCATCGTGTTCAACAAATGCGGCTTCAGCGTCCATCATCCAAAATTCCGTTAAGTGTCTGCGGGTTTTGGATTTTTCGGCTCTGAAAACGGGACCAAAATCGAAACATCTGCCGACAGAGAAAATGGCGGCTTCAATGTATAGCTGGCCGGATTGTGACAAATAAGCCTTTCCTTCGTCAAAATATTCCATTTCAAAAAGTTCGGTCGTGCCTTCGCATGCGTTTGGAGTCAAAATCGGAGCGTCGATTTTTATAAAATTATTGTCGTTTAAGTATTCGTAAATCGCGTTTATTATAGTGTTTCTGACTCTCTGAATGGCGCGTTGCTTGGGAGAACGAAGCCATAAATGACGGTTCTCGAGCAAGAAGTCAGGGCCGTGTTCTTTTTTGCCTATCGGGTAATCATCTTTTACAAGTTGAACAATTTCTATGTCTTTTACCTGAAGTTCATATGTATTTTCAAGTTTTGGATGTTTTGAAATCGTTCCCGTGACTCTGACCGAAGATTCTATTGTGAGCGACAATGCTCTCGCGAAAATTTCCTCCGAAACGGCATTTTGTACAACTATTCCTTGCGTGATTCCGGTCCCGTCGCGGAGTTCCATAAAGTAGATTTTGCCGCTTCCACGCTTGTTAAACATCCATCCTTCGATGAGGATTTCTTCATCGACATGATCCTTAAAATCTTTTATAAAAATTTTCGTTGCCATAATAAAAAAATTAAATTTTTGTAAGCCAATGCATATATTTTTTGTTTTCTCCGAGCGATATTTCTTCGTAAAGTTTTTTCAGTTTTTTTGTAATCGGGCCTTCTTTCCCGTTTCCAATTTGTTTTTTGTCCACCGATGCAATCCATGAAATTCTCGCAGCGGTTCCCGTCAAAAACAGCTCGTCGAACATGTAGAGAGTGGATCTGTCGAAACTTTCTTCCCTCACTTTTTGACCAAGTTCATTTTCAATTATTTCTATCACTGATCTTCGTGTTATTCCGTTTAAATTGTTGAACGAAAGATGCGGAGTGAAAATTTCTCCGTTTTTAATTCCGAAAATATTGGCTCCGGAAGCCTCACAAACCTTTCCGTCGCGATTCAGGAAAATCGCCTCATCGTAGCCGTTTTCTTTTGCTTCTTTTTTTGCCAATGCGGAATTTATGTATCCGCCGGTTGCTTTTGCTTTTGCGGAAATCATGTCGTCATCGAATCTTCTCCAGCTCGAAATGCACACGTTAAGCCCTTTGTCGCTCAAATAATTTCCGAGCGGAAGCATGTAAATTGCGAGATCCTCCTGCGGATCGTCGAGGCAGGGGACTACGTTTGTCGAACCGGCATAAACAATCGGTCTGATATAAATATCTTCTTTTGCTCCGTTTTTTTTCACGAGTTGCGTGACTGTTTCAATGAATTCTTTTTTCGGCATATCAAATTTGAACCCCAGGATTTTTGTGGCTTCTTTCAGCCGATTGTGGTGTTCGTCCAATCGGAAAAGGTACAACTTTTTTGTTGATTTATTGTAATTTCCGCGAATCCCGGAGAAGCATCCGAGTCCGTATTGAACAGCTTTGCACTGGATCGGGACCACCGCGTCTTGCGATTTGCAGAATTTCCTTCTTATGTAGGCGAATTGTTCCATATTTTGTCTGATTTTATCCTTAAAACGCCTATTTCACAAATAAAGTTTGCATCTAAGGCTCTTTTGGATATAATCTTGCTACCGAAGTGTGACTTATGGGCAGGTACCAAAGTGGCTAAACGGGGCAGACTGTAAATCTGCTGGCTCACGCCTACGGGGGTTCGAATCCCTCCCTGCCCACCAGAAAAATACTGGTAGTTTTTTTAGCTGAGCATTTCCTGTACCAATTTGTTTATGAGGGAGCCGTCGGCTTTGCCTTTCAGTTGGGGCATGAGGGCGCCCATGAGGCGGCCGATTTCCGCTTTTGAGGTGACGCCGGTTTGGACGAGGGTTTCTTTTATTACGGCTTTGATGTCGTCTTCGCTCATTTGGGGAGGGAGATATTTTTCGAGGACTGAAAGTTCCGCTTTTTCTTTTTCGGCAAGTTCGGGACGACCTCCTTTTTCGAATTGTTCGATGGAATCTTTGCGCTGTTTTATTTCTTTGCCGACCAATTGTATGACTTCTTCGTCTGTTGCGGTCTTTTGTTCGCCGGCGGTTTCGAATTTCATGATTGCCGTTTTTAGCAGGCGGATAGCGGAAATCCTTGCTTCCTGTTTTGCTTTCATCGCCTCTATGAGGTCTTGTTGCAGTGTTTCTTTCAGTGACATTTTTTTGTTGTTATGAATTATTTATTATTTTACTTCGTCCGGATCATCCCCGTTTTCAACTATGTATTTTTGATGATCTTCGATTTTTTTGTTTAACATTTTTATAATTTTGTCTTTCTTTTTTTCAACTTCTTTGTTTGATTTTGCGCCTTGTTCAAGCAGATTTATCGCGAGATGATAGCGGCTTACTTTGTTTGAAATTTTCAAATCAAACGGTGTTGTCGTCGATCCTTTTTCTTCGTAGCCGTGAATCACAAATCGTTTTGAGGATGCATACGGCCAGAGCAATTGTTCTATGTCATTTGCGTATCCGTGATAACTTATCACCACCGGTTTGTCCGCCGTAAAGTACTGACACAAGCCTTTTTCCGTGTTTGCGGATTTTTTGCTTTTGAAGTTGTCGCCGAGACTTATCGACGTCACTTCGGAAATATTTACGTATCTTATTTTTAATTCAGGGATCAATTCTTTGCAAAGTTTTACGGCGCAAATGGCTTCTTCCGTGATGTAATCTCCGGCTGAGGCAAGCACCACATCGGGATTTTTCGTGGCTTCTTTTCCTGAAACCCATTCCCAGGTGCCGATGCCGTTTTTGGCTTGTTGCCTTGATTCTTTCAGTGTGAGCCATTGCGGCATTTGATGTTTCCCCGCGACTATCACGGAAATCGTATTCGGACGCGACATGGTTTCTTCGAATGCCACTATCAATGAATTCGTGTCAGGCGGGTAGTAGACCTGTGAAAATGAGCTGTGTTTGTGAATTATGTTGCTTACGAAACCCGGATTTTGATGTGAAAAACCGTTGTGGTCTTGTCGCCATCCGAGGCTTGATAGAAGGTAAATCGCGCCCGGGACGGGTTTTCTCCATTTTATCTTTAATGATTGGCGTAAAAATTTTGCGTATTGATCCACCATACTGGAAATGATTGTTGCAAACGCTTCGTATGTGACAAAAATCCCATGTCGTCCCGTCAAAATATATCCCTGCATCATCCCTTGAAGCGTGTGTTCGCTGAGCATTTCCGTGACACGTCCATCCGGCGAAATATATTCCGCGTTTGCCGGTATCGGCCATACGTAGCCACGCAGAGTCTCTTCGAAAATTTTGTGGAGTTTGTTTGACTCCAGTTCGTCCGGACAAACAAGCCTGAAATTATTTTTATTTAATTTGTAAATATCGCGTAAAAATCCTCCCGCGCTAACCATGCTGTTTGCCGTTTTTTCGCCTCTGGATGCGAATTTTGCTTCGTGTTTTGAGAGATTTGGAAATGATAATTTTTTGTAAAAATCTCCGCCGATTGCGTGAGCATTTTTTCCCATTCTATATTTTCCTTGGGGTACAAACTGCAAAATTTCTTTTTTGGGTCGGCCTTTTTCATCGACCAATTCTTTGATTTTGTAGCTTTTTAGCCATGTTTCCACCGCTTTTAATGAATCTTCGTTTGTTTTTACGTCTTCGATCGGAATGCCATGCGAGTGAAAAGATCCTTCGATATGAGTATCTTTAAATTGATGAATTCCGTGCCATCCTTTCGGTGTGCGAAGTAAAATTACGGGCCACGCGGGTTTCAGAATTTTGTTTTCTTTGCGCGCTTTTCTTTGAATTTCTCTGATTGAATTATACGCTCTCTCAAGCGCAGAAATCATTTTTATTTCCACTTCCGGTTCTTCAATAATGATAGGTTCGTAACCGTAGCCCAAGAAAAGTTTTTTTAATTCTTCATTGTCCATTGTGCCGTAAATTGTCGGATTTGAAATCTTGTATCCGTTGATGTGAACTATCGGCAAAACCGCTCCCGAAGTTTTCGGATTTAAAAATTTATTTGCGTGCCATGCCGCGGCAAGCGGGCCGGATTCCGCTTCTCCGTCACCAATCGCCACCGCGACTATCAAATCAGGATTGTCCAAAGCGGCTCCGAAAGCCGTGGAAAGGCTGTATCCCAATTCTCCCCCTTCAAGAATCGAACCCGGGACGGACGGAGTTACGTGGCTTGGAAAATGGCTGTGCGGCCAGCTAAAATCGTGTATCAATTTTCCCGTTCCGTTTTTGTCTCTGGGAAATTCTTTGTAAAAATCATAGATTGTTTCTTCCGCGAAAAGATTTGCCAAAACCGCGGGAGCTCCATGGCCCGGCCCCGCGATAAACATCATTTCGCATTTATGTTTGCAAATCAAATAATTTAAATTTGCGTAGATAAAATTCAATCCCGGCACGGTCCCCCAGTGGCCCAGGATACGCGCTTTTACGTGGTTTGTGGAAAGTTTTTTTTCAAGAAAAAAATTGTCTTTCAAATAAAGTTGCGCCGCGCCGAGGTAGTCGCAATATCGTCGATATTTTTCCATCCATTTTAACGCCTGCAAATCTATTGTTGTCATAGTGTGAGGTTTTAAGAGAAGTTTTCCTCTTGTAAGCATAACAATTTAACAGGTAACGGTAAAGAAAAATTTGGATTTATGGCTCTTGTTTTTTTTGTACATATTGTATAGAGTTGGCTCTTGTTTTTTTATTATTTTATCGGGATGAGAAATTTCGAGGGAATTAAAGCCGAGGCTGAAGCCTACTACAAAACACCTGAATATTTGGAAGGAGTGGAAATAATCAGGGCTATTTTTGCTCAAATCCGAGGTAAAGTTTTTGCTTTTGACTTGGACGGGACTCTTGTCGACGGGGTTGAGGCATCCGGTGTCGAAGATAGCGTGCTTCTCAGGCCTTACGCGAATGAGATTCTTCAAATCGTCGCCGAAAGTAGGAATCGCGTGATTTTGTGGACAGGAGCCAGCCTTGCAAGAGTTCGTCATGCGGAAAGTTCCAGCGGGCTTGTTTTGCCAAAGGATACAAAAATTATCGCTCGAGAAGATAATGCGAACATGGTTGCCGGAGCATGTCATAGGGCTTCCGAGGGGGTTGTGTTTAATGCCGAGGATTGTGCGTGGGAGGATTTTTGCTTGGGACTTGTCAAAATTCCTTTGCTTTTTGGGGTGGATTTTTTGTTTGATGATTTTGTTGATTGGCACAAAAAAAGGGGGAAGAAGGTAATGTCTCCATATAATGACGATGACAAGTTTATAAAAGTTCCTCCTTTCAATTTGAATACCATGGCTCATCCGTCCGTGCACAGCAGAGATTTCGGGCTTCTTGCCGCCTCAATGGATGCCGGTAAGGCTTGCGGGGCGAGCATAGATCGGTCTTTGCTTGAGAGGTTTCAACAAAGATTTTTGGATAGAAATAATGATTATTTGGGGCTGAAACATAGACTCATGCGTCTTTTGAGAGCTTATCGGTAAAATTTTTGCTATAATTTTGTCATGGTTAATCATGGTTTTTGGGACAATTTGAAAAAGCCGATAATCGGGCTTGCGCCGATGGACGGGGTTACCGATCCGGCTTTCAGGTACATGGTTGCGAGCCTGGGGAAGCCCTCCGTGATTTTTACGGAATTTGTGAATGTCGAGGGATTGGCTCGTGGAGCCGAGAAAATGATGTCTGGATTTCTTTATTCTCCGAAAGAACGTCCGATCGTCGCGCAACTTTTTGGGACTGAAGCCGATTCTTTTTATAAAGCGGCCGTGCTGATTTGTCATCTCGGGTTTGACGGAATAGATATAAATATGGGCTGTCCGGTCAACAAAATCGCGAAGAAGGGGGCCGGGGCGGCATTAATAAAAAATCCGAAACTTGCAAAAAAAATCATAAAAAATGTTTCGAAAGGGATTAATGATTTTGCGAACGGCATCAGTTTGGAGAATGCGGGAGTACATGAAAATATTATTTCTTTTTGTAAAAAGAATAAGATGATTTTGAAAAATCCTGACAGAAAAATTATTCCTTTGTCTGTAAAAACAAGAATCGGCTATGATGAAATTTGCGCTGAACAGTGGGCGGAAACATTAATCGGGTTTGGAGTAAAAATTCTCACTATGCATGGACGAACACTCAAACAACTTTACAGCGGAGATGCGAATTGGGAGGTCCTCGGAAAGGTCGCGAAAATCTGTAAAAAGAATGATGTGATTTTCTTGGGCAATGGAAATATTTCTTCAATTGACGACGCGAAAGAGAAAATTAAAGAATGCGGGTGCGACGGCGTGCTCGTAGGCAGGGCAACAAACGGCAATCCGTGGTTTTTCAAGGGCAAGGAACCTTCTGTAAAAAACAGACTTTCTATCATAAAAAAACATGTGAAATATTTTGAAAAATTGTCTTATTTGCCTTTTCAAACTTTAAAAAAACATTTAGCGTGGTATACGAAAGGATTTGATGGCGCGAAAGAGATGAGGATGAGTTTTATGCAGGCGGAGAGGGGAAAAGACATATACAATGTTATCGACGAATTCTCCCGAAAGATTAAATAATTTTTATGTCACGAAGGAAATTAAAACATTTTGCGGAGTTAAAAACTTTTGGAAATACTTTTGAAACACCCGAGGAAAAGGCTAAGATTTCGTGGGAAAATTACTTCGGGAATAAAAATCCGATAGTTTTGGAATTGGCTTGTGGCAGGGGATATTACACTATCGCTCTGGCGCAAAAATTCCCCGATAAAAATTTTATAGGAGTCGATATAAAAGGGCACAGAATTTGGCAGGGGGCAAAAAAAGCGTTTGATGCGAAAATGAAAAACGTGGCGTTTATACGTCACTATATCGATGAATTGAAATCGTATTTTGACGAGGGTGAAGTTTCGGAAATTTGGATAACTTTTCCCGATCCGTTTCCGCGCGAAAATAAGGCAAAAAAAAGACTTACTTCTCCAAAATTTTTGGAAATTTATAAAAAAGTTTTGCAGCCCGCTGGGATTTTGCATTTGAAAACCGACAATGAAGATTTGTTTGAATATTCGAAAAAAATCATCGAGGATTTCGGTTTTAAGATGGAAGAAATTTTGCGGGATATTCATGCAAAAGAGCCTGTGCCTGAGCTTCTCCAAATCACCACCCATTATGAAGAAATGTTTTTGAAAGAGGGGCGAAAAATAAATTATTTGCGCGCCGTCAATTCAGCTGAAAATACATGTAGTTCAAATAAAACGCAGCGAAAAGCCACAAAACGTAAGGCAAAAACA
>JBAZQZ010000026.1:0-11400 GCA_041663205.1 Candidatus Altimarinota bacterium | reverse complement strand
TGTTCCTGCTGCCGATGGTGGATGTGCAGGAAAGTATGGATATATTAAATTTGACTCTGGGAAAGGATATACAGCTGCTGTTTATGCCGTTGTAGAGAATCTTGATAAAGCAAATATTGCATGTGCTGGACTTAAGGCTGACACTAAACCAGTTTTGACTCCTGGTGCTGTTACTCCTCCTCCTGACATGCTTACTAAATTTGGTTGCTATGCGGCTTTGATCCAGTAATCCAGACCTGATTTCACTTTTCAAAAAGGCTTCCTTCGGGAGGCCTTTTTTGGGGGAGGGGAAAGAGGGGTTTTTGGGGTAAAAAAACCTTGGGAAAATTCGTCAACTGAAAGTTTTTTAAAAAGGTGATTTTGTGGCTTTGGGTAATTGTTTTTGTTGTGTTTTTTGTGGTATATTTTTGTGTTGGAGAACCATTTTTTTATGAACCTCATTCATAGTAATTTTCAGAAGTTTTTTTGCGGGATTCTTGTGCTCGTGTTTTTGTTTACGGAAATATTGTCCGCGCCGGTGGCTTATGCCCTGACAGCAATCGAAAAAGCGGATAAGCCGGGGGATTTTGAAGATACTTATGATCTGATTACAGTTGTGGTTGACAGCGAAATTGATAAAGATTTGAATTCTTATGCGGGACTTAAGGGGAAATATCCGGATAAACTAAAGGAAAATACTTTGGGGGAAAGGATTATTCGTTATTTGGGAGATCTTCGCGAAAGCAATGAATATACCGATGTCCAGATTTTGATTTTTGATAAGAAGAAAGAAAATGCCGTGGATTTGGCTAATGCGCTTGAGAATTTGTATTTTAACGGGAATGGGGAAAAGAAAAACAGACTTGCCGGTGTTGTTCTTGCGGGGAATATTCCTTTGCCGGTTGTGAATAAAAACGGAGAAAAGTTTGTGAGCATGTATCCGTATACGGATTTTGAAAACAAAGCTTACGTGTATGATTCGAAGACTTTGAATTTCGAGTATAACCCGAATATTACCTTCCCCAAGCCCGAAATCTGGGGTGGGGTAATCAAAGCTGACGTTGGCGGAGTTGCAGGACAAGAAGAACTTGCGAAGTTTTTTGATAAAAATCATTTGTATTATGCCGGTGTCCCCGAGTACGCGGATTTCAACAAAAAAATGTTTTATGGAGATTTGACTCATGAGGAAGAATCCATAAGTCCGGATGTTTATACGTCTTATTCGAAGTATTTGAAATATTGGGAAGATTTGGCTTACATGCGATACAACAAGTATTGGGCGAAAGATCTTTCCGAGGAAGCGAACGGTGAAATAGGAGTGAAAGAGGCGGATGATTCGTTTGTTAATTTGCCGGATATCACTTCGAAACAGATTATTGATCAATTTCTTCTGCCTTATTACAAAATCGTCAGCTCTTATATAGGGAAGGCTCATGATTTAATTGACGGGACCGGTCGATATGCCAATACGGGTTCCGATGTCGCGGCGGTGCTTGTGTCCGCGAAAGATGAGTATGCAAAAACGTATCTTCGCGCCGTTAACGATGCCATCGAGAAAAAAATTAATGAGGTCGTGGAGAAGGTAGCCGCCCCTCTTCCGTTGATCACAAGTGTGAAACTTTCGGTGAATTTCACAAAAGAAAATGGAGACATCGAGGTCGGCGGAAATACAGATATAAATTACGGATATAATCTTTCAAATTACGTCGGCGGGGCGAATGGAAGCCATTATCTAAATGGGATAAATTACGATTTACTGAAAAATGCAAAACAGTGCAGTGTGTATTTGGGGTCTTATGTCCCCGGAAGCAAAGAATATTCGATTTTGACTCGTTCCATAAGATCTGATGATCCAAGTACCGCGATACCTGTCCATACTTTCGGAGTGAATACGCGGATTTTAACCGAGAATGAAGCGAAAAAACTTACGGATGGAAAAGTTTCGAGCGGCGCGATAATTGAATCAAATGCCGATTATGGAATCCCCGCATTTTATCCGAATCCGAATTTGGCGATGATGGATTATAAAAATTATTTTTTCGGACCTCTTCAGGAGGGAGATGTCATCACAAAAATAAACGACAAAGAAATCGGGCCCGCGTACACAATCGATCAAGCCGCCGAGGAATCTTACAAGGCCGTGAAATCTGTTGTTAATGAGGGGAATAAAGAGCTTTACGGCAAAATTGAAAATCTCGGATACAAGGTGCTTTTGCCATCCACCGATTATTTGAATGCCGGAAAAGTTCAGACCGCCGCGGGAAATATCAGTGTCGAATTTTATCATGACGGCCAGAAAAATGTTAAAAATTTTACTTTTTCGGTGAGCAAAGACGGATCCACAAGTTTTTATGCGCCAGCCGGAACTCCCCGTCTTTATGTATTGCTTTCCACTCTCGGGTTTGAGGGGACTCCTTCCGCGGATATTTTTAAAAACGGGACGATGGGCGCTATTTTCACCTTATATAGTGGCGATATTGCGGCCGGATGCACCATGACGAATACTTTCAGAAATAGTGACAGGTGTTTTTATCCGATGACAACGATTCCGCTTCTTGATCCCGCAGGGAGTGTGGGACTTAAGAAAGTGGATTTTTCCACGAAATCGATGTTCCCCGAAAAATTTACCGGGACGTACGAAAATCACATGAACATGTTTCAGTTTCCGGATGGTTTTGATCTTAAAAATTTGGATGAAATTTATTTCAATTCTTGTTTTGCCCCTTATTCCACGCTTAAGACTACGGACGGAGAAATTTATTCTCCTTTGATAAAGAGTTTTAAAAATTTTGCCAAGGAGCTCTTTAATAAAAATCCCGAGAAGGCTCCGGGAAAGAAGGAAACATGGCTTGATTCGGACAAAATCGATCCGTCTCAAATTGTTGTGAATAATGTTGAGGGTCAGACGGTTACGTTGAAAGATTTTTCCGATAGATATGGTTTTTTTGACGGCATTGATAATGACGGGGACAAGGTGGCCGATTTTGAAATGAAAGATTTGTTGAAGGAAGACGGGAAACCGGGACAAGACGGGGTTTTTGAAACAAAAGTTTATGATTTTGATGAGGCTGAGACCAAGTATGGAATTTCCGATAAAAATCTTTCGGAGATTTCCAGGAGGATGCTTTCGAAAAACAAATCTTATGTTTTGCCGAAAGATATGCCCGGAAATCCTTACAAAGGTGATGTCACTTTGGAGGTTTTGGTTTCGAATTATAAAAATAAAGACGGCACGGAGAAAAAATTATCCAGTGCGGTCGTCCATAATGAGCCTACGAATTATACTATTTTGAGTCAGGTAAACGCTCAGAGCACTCCCGACCTGCCTATCGATAATCCTCGTTATGTGGCTTTCTTGAGCGTTCCTGTCGGAAAAGCTTTGGATGGTAAAACTCAAAAAGTTTATTATCCGAATATTTTTGACGCCGAGAATGTTGCGCAAATAAAAGTGAAGCTTGATGAAACGGCTTGGCAAATCGCTCAAATTCCAGGAGCTGAAAATTTGGTCGACGGGAAAAAAGATTTGATCTCCATCCATGATGAAATTTACAATAAATATTTGGCTCCCGTCGTTGATGCGCAAAAAGATGACAGTCCCGACGGATTTGTTTTGAATGCCGCGGCTTCTCAAAAAATTCATGACGCGCTTTCCTGGAAAGGGCTTGCAATGGACGAAAAACACGACTACATCTTTTCCAGATATTTAAATCCCGATAAGGATGCTTATGTCGGAGACAGTTCAAACGGCTACGAAGCGGCTTATCTTGTTCTCAATGGTGCGAAAGATTCCTTCAAAACAAATTTTAATTCAAAGGGTGGACTTGTGAAAACCGCCGGTGGCGGGGTTGAAATAAGCAAAGGTGAAATTTCAGGAGGTGGCGGGACGGCCGGGGGGACTGCAGGAACTTCGGGGAGCAGCGGTGCTGAAAGTAAAAATAGTGAGACTAAAAAGAAGGAGGGATATAAGTTTGTCGACCTAAGTGAGTTTAAAAAAGAAGTGGATGAGTTTTTGGATTATTTCACTTTAAAAACAAAGCCCGAGTTTAAGGCTGTTTGTGTAAATCCTGATCCTTTGTTCGTAGAAGTAGAAAAAGAGGCCTCCGAGGATAAAGGAATTGCGGATGCTTTGGGCGGAGACAGCATGGAATTTTTGGACAGCGTTTCTTTGGAAATAATCCCCGATTCCACGACACTCGTCGCGAATGGCCAGTCCAAGACCAAAATCAGTGTCGTGTTTCGCGATAAAAACGGCAAACAAGTGAATACGTACTCCAGAGCGACAGTAAAAGTTGATGATAAAATTTCGGTGGATTCGAAAACCGATGAATTTCAGAATGTGGACGGGATTCAGATTTCTTCTTTCGAAGGGTCTGTAAGTTTTTATGTTTATTCGAAAGATTTGACCGGTTCTTCGACGATTTCCGCTTACTTGATTGATAATAATTTTGAAAAAATAAGTGGCACCGAGACCGCAAAAATAATAAATGTCGTAGATAATTTGAGCCTTACCCTTGCGGCGAAGAAATATTCAATAAAAGCTCAACTGACCAAGAACGGAGACGTTGTCACCGGGTATAACGGACCGATTGAATTTAAAATTTTGGATTCAAAACTCGGGAAATTTGTTCCTTCCGCTCCGATAAAAATGACGAACGGAGCCGCTTCCGATGCCATATTTCAGCCTTACAGTACGGCTTACGGTGATGTTGAAATTTATGTGAGCGTTAATGGATTTGCATCAAGTTCCATCACGTTAAATATCCCCAAGCCCGCCGGGATAAGCCAAAAACAGGAAGTACAAAAAGACACTTCTTATAAATATTCGTACGACAAAGTTGCCGGATTTAATACGAAATCTTTGTATGTTTCTCTACTCGGAGGAGATTTCGGCAATCCTGAACTTGAAAAAAATACAGCACAGGCATTTTTGCAAAACAGCTATGCGCAGGCTGTTTCGGCCGATACTCATGTCCCGAGCAATACAAAAAAACTTGTTGCGATAGACGGATACGGGAAAATTGATGTTTTGGCCGAGGATATAGAAGCAAAAATTTTGCCGGTCAGCGATGCGTCCGAAAATGCACAAAAAATATCTTTTGAGAATGTTAACACAAAAGATGTTTTGGCGGAGGCAAGCGTGAAAATGGCGAAGGATGTAAAAGTTGATGTAAAAATGTTGGTTGAAGATTCCGGATATAAAATAGAGAAAAAATCCGATGGATTTTATTTGACACAAGGAATTGAGACAGAACTAAAGATTTCAAATGAGGGAAAAATCTCAATAAACGACAATTCTTTTGAACTGCGACTTCCGGAAGAGGATGATGAGCTTGAGATTCATGAATTTTCCTTGATTGTCACAAAAAATTCCCAGGATTTTGCGCTTGTCACGTTTAACGGGAAGAAAGAAGTTAAATTTACGTTGATTTCGGGCGACACGAGGTATGATTTTGAACAATTCTTTTCGCGCGCTGACACAAGCGAAAACAAGGGCCTTTATCTTTTGGATAAAGATTCTTTGGCGGCTCCTTTTTCGGAAAATGTCGGGGCGGGATTCAAGTATAAAGATAAACAAATGCTTTATTTCGCCGCCGGAAATTCGGTCGGAGAATCAAGCGTTCCTTACGGATCCGAGTATGGAATCATCTATGGAGATCCAAATGTCAGAGTTGGCAAAAATTGGCTTGCAGACTTGGTTAGCAAGTTTAGCGGTTATACGAAAGATATAGGCACTCCTGTTTTTCAAGGTGATGATGACATTTATAAACTTATAAATTTTGATTTTAACGGCGACGGCAAGGATGACATTTTATTGGCTTATGAAGACGGTCTTGTGAGACTTTTGGAATATGAAGGCGGACATAAAAAGTTCAGAGATAAAGGATATATTTTGAATATTACCGGTGGAATTTATAGCACAGCGAAAATAGATTCAAACAATGACGGTTACGACGATCTTGTTGTCGGTACGAAAGAACCGTGTAAGGCTACGGATAAATGTGTTTCGCTTTTTGTGAACAATGCCACGAAATTCGAGAGGAAGAGTTTGAATTTGAATGTTGACGGGAAAATTTATGAAATGAAAGGATATGACATGAATAAAGACGGTTGTGATGACCTTGTCGCAAGCGATTCTTCCGCTAATGTACGCGTTTTCTACAATTCGAATGACGGGAAATCATGTAAAGGGCTTGAGACAAATTATGGCAATTCTTTCGGTTTCGGATATGGAATAAATGCCGACACGGATATGAAAGAAAATGTTTTTGTTCATCTTCCCGGCATGGAAAATTTGAAAGAAGATTTTGTGGCGGTCGGACCATATAAATTTCAATCCGTTTCAAAAATTTCTCAGCTGTCTTCTTCCACAAAAACAGCTTTGGATGTGAATGGAAATACCGTCTCGGCAGGCGATAAAATAGAATTTACGATAACTTTGCAAAATAAATCCGGCTCAAATTTGAGCGGAGTTATGGTTTCGGATTTGACGCCTTTGACGATGACAATTCAGCCGGAAAGCCTGAAATGCGCGGATGCGAATTGCAAGGATTCTCTTGAATGGGAAGAGTCCGGGATGAGTCTCAGGGCCAAAATAATTAAAAATGTTTCAGTCCCCGCAAACGGCAAACGCACGATAAAATACACTTCCACGGTTGACGCGATTCCGTCGATAAATTTTGATCTTGGATATGATTTTGGCGGATATGAAAAAGATAATTATCCGGATATCAGGGTGCGTCCGAGTGTAAACCCCAATGGAGATTTGATTTATTTATATTCGACCGGTGTGAAAGAAAGTTATGTGAATTATAAGAAAAAAGTGCTGAGCAGTGCGGGAAAAGGGCTTTCCGACGAATACGATAAAGAGTTTGAAAAAAACGGATTGCCTTCCGCAAAAGATCTTTTGAAAACAATAGGCTCAAGCGGTGTTCCGGATGTAATAAAAAATTCTTTGCAGGAAATGGTAAGCCCAAGTTCTTCGGATAAAGACGGTAGCGGATGTCCCGACAGTTGGGAGTCTTTCAAAAAAGATGCCACAGAGATGGGAGAGGCCGTTTATGGCGCGGTTAACACATTCAGTAATTTTAAATGTAATGGCGGAGGATGTTTGCCGATTCCTTACAATTATGCTTTTTTGGCTCCAACCAAGACATCTTCCGGGTATCCGGTAATTTCTTTTACCGCGGAATTTCCTTATTTTGCGTTCTTCCGAGCCTCTGATTTGCCTTCTTTTGTTCGATTGTATGTCTCTCCGACTTTAACTATGGGGCTTGGGACAGCCGTTTGCGTGGGACCTAATGATTCCACCGGAATGTGTTACGCCACAGCTATCCCGCCAAGTGTACTCGGCGGATGTCCGAATTTTCTCCAAGAAGTAAATGACGTTATTGCAAAAGCTAAAAATGTAAATTCAGATCCGGACATCGGCACTTCCACCGTTATTTCAAACGGGGAGGATTCCACCGGAACCGATGCAATTTCTTTCGGGGACAGTTCTTCGTCTCCTTTATCTCTCATTTCCGTTGCCGATAAAGTAAATGTGCGAATCCCCGGATTCCCGAGCGTTATCACTGATTGGCTGGACAGAGAAGCGGATGAAATTTACAATAAATTACTCGATTTCCCCGACATATATTTGATAATTCCGGATTTTGGAGAGCTCGGCGGGAAGTTTGCCGCGGCCGGGAAAAATTTCAAAAAGATAAAAAGCATCAATGATTTTCTACGGGCCGTGAATTCAATTCCTTTTGTTCAAATCGAGGGAAAAGAAATTCTGGTAAAAGTCCCGGCATTAACGAGCGCTGAAATTGAGAAATGGAAGAGACAGGCCAGTTTGTGGATTGATTATGAGCAGGCGGAGATTTTGAAGATACCTGAATACTGGGGATGTGATGAAAATAATTATCGAAAAACTTTTTGCGATAAAATCACCGTGAATTTGAACAGCTACATAACTTCCATCAAAACTTTGATGGATAAACTCGATAAAATCGCGAAATTGCCGTCGGAAGTTTTGAAATTCAGAAGTCTTGAAACAAAATATGCGACACAGATTATTTGTTATATGGATGCGATAATGGAGTTTATGGGCGGATATATAAAACGCCAAAATATTGTTGCCGAGTCGTGGATGAAGGCCGTGGAAGATGCGATAAAAATATTCAAAGATTGGCACATGATTTTGGATATTTCAATTGATTATGAAAAATCATGCAATGAATGCAATAAAAACGACAGGTTCAGCAAACTGGGGCTTTTGCTTCAGTTTCTTGTGAATATTCCCGATCCTCCAACAATCCCCCTCCCGAAATGGCCGGATATTGTCTTTGATGTTTCTCAGATAAAAACGGGCGTGCGCATAGTTTGGCCGGACGTTGTCTTTATGCCTGAATCTATAAATTTGCCTGATCTCCCCACTATAAATTTGTCCAAGATCGCTCTTCCTGAAATTATTCCGGATGATTATACTTTTGATATTTCGAAAACTTTCGGTATAGATACAAAATTTGATATTCCGGACTGGATTATTAATTTCCCTGAATTTGCGATGCCGAATTTGCCTGATCTTCCGAATCTAGCATTCCCGAATTTGCCTGATTTACCGCATCCACCAAAGATTCCGGCGTTATCGGATTTGGCTAACTCCGATGTTATCGTCAATGTTGTAACCAGCCTTAAGAAAGTTATAAAAGTTTTGTGTCTTTTGAAAAAAGGACTTTTACCTATCCCCGAAAGAAATCCTCTGGACGGGGTGAATCTTGCGACACAGATAGAGACTTTGACGCAGCCCTCCGCTCAATCCGTTTTACCTTTCCTGAAAGAATTTTCGGTGCAAATGCCTGCAATAGAATACAGCTATGTCGATCAAATAAAAGTTGATGCAAAATTGAATTTTGGAATTGATACCAGTTTTATTTATTATTTTGCGAAACTCGGGGCAGATAAGATTAACAAACAAACCGATAAATTAATAAAAGGTTTGAATGAATACACCGGTCTTCCTTTCCAAAACGCGTTAAATAATCTTGTTGAGAAATTCACTGACGCTATCACTGAGAAGGCAAAAGAGGCCATAGAAGAGAGCGTTTCCGGCGTAGGAGATGTCACCGAGGAAGTGATTGAGGATGTTCAAAAGGCTACGGACAACAAGCAAAGTTATATCCCTGAAGTTTTTGTTCAGTTAAAAAATGAACTAAATAATTTCAGCAATGTAATCGAAAATTATGTTTCATCTCTGAAAATCGACGAAAATTATCCCGAGAAATTTTATTTAACCGCCACACAGTCTGTTTTACAGAAAGATGACGCCGTTATGAATAAAAAACTTTCCGACATAAAAAATTTGGACATGGACTTTTTGGAGGAGTATCCCGAAATGGAAAAAATGTATGCGATAAGAAACAGTATTTTGGCTTATGCAAACGATGTAAGTCAGTCGAATGAAGTTTTGTCGGGGATCAAAGATTACGATGAATTCATAAAATTTATCGCGGAAAACACCAATCAAAAGAATTTGTTTGCGGAAGATACGTTGCAAAAAATCGACATATCCCCCGCGGATGAGGAAATAAAGGGGTCTCTTTTTAGCGATGAAACAAAAGAAAAGATGATAGCTTACGAGCCGGGCAACGTCGCGAAGACCGATCTTGTGTCGGGAGAAACCGGTGCGACCGGCGCGCCAAAAGGATTTTATATCATCGCCGACGGCAAAAACGAGAGTGTTTTAAATTACACTTTGGAGCTTGGAGATGACACAAATACTCTTTTCATAGACGTGGATGGTGACAGCGATAAAGATATTATTTTCTCGATGGGCGGGGCCGTTTATATGAAAATAAATCATAAACAAATGCCTGAGTCCGAAAAAGGCGATGTATATGTTTCCGCATCAGACAGCGCTGTCTCAGATTTTATTTTGAAAGACGGAGTGAATTTCACCTCTTATTACACAATGTATGAAGCACCTTTATGTTCCGACAAAGAACCTCCTTTGCCAGCGATATCTCAAACCACTTTTAATGTGTCTGTATTCCAAAGTCTTGTTATTGATGCCGGAAATTCTTTTGACCCAAACGGAGAAGTCGCCGAGTATTTTGTGGAGATGTTGCCTTTTGAAAACGGGAAGAAAAAAGTCACTCAATTCCCAAAATCAATATGGAGCGATGCAAATCTGTCCGTTGATGAAAATGGCGACGGGAATCTTATAAATGACAAGAGCAACCCGAAATTCAACATCGGGCCTTTTGTAAACGAGGGTGATGTCGGCACTCATTATGCCATTATGAATGTTGTCGATGCGTCCGGAAATTCTTCGTCTCAAAAAATAACCATAAATGTTTTTGCTCCGAAAATTTCTCTTAATCAACCTCTCGAAAGAACTCCTGCGGCGTCCGGGAAAGTCGATCCTTCTTTGCCAAATATTCCTTTCAGTCTTATGCGCGAACGTTATTCTTATAGATCTGTTAGCGGAAATTTAACTCTCGTCCCGAGAGTGGACAAAATAAAAACACCTACCATCGGAGAAGACGGAAAATATAAAACCGATAATGATGGCACGTACAACATTACTGATTTTTCAACGGATGATGCAATTTTGATTGAAGACGAAAACGGAAAAATTATCGCAAAAATAAATCCAAAAACCGGAAATATCGGAGAAGTTGCCGACGGATATGAAGTAAAAGTAAACACTTCAACGAAAGTAAATACGGCTTCCACAAGCGTAATAATCGTTGACAAGGCCGGATATGTGCAAGCCACCGTTTATATTGTCGGAGATATAAATACGGATATAAATTCTTCCGACTTCTATGGAACAAATGTCAAAGATTTGAATCTTGATGACTTTATCGATGTGAAAATTTTGCCTTCCGACAATAAATTTAATCCGGGTGGAGCCGTAATTGTTGACGAAAAAAATAATATTGTTTTTGGAGCAATCGAGCCTTCCGGGAATATTACAATCCTTGATAACAGGCTTAAAGCAACGAAAAAGAAGAATGATTACACAAAAGATCCGCTTGTTATAGAACTTAGTATCGACGGAAAAATTGTCGCGGAAGTGCGTGTCAACATAAGTGTTTCCGCTAAAATTGTCGGAGCAAAAGATGTCCCGGTTCCCACTCCTTCAAATGCGGCGGCTCTTGAAAAATCCGCCAAGGCTTACGTTTCCCCTTTTGCGGATTTCGGAAATTTATCTTCGGAGTTGAAAAAAATCGCGAATGATCTTTATGAAAAAGATATTATCGAAGGTATAAAAACGCAGGATGGTGTTTATTTAAAACCCGACGATTTTGTAACGAGAAGCCAGTTCGTAAAAATTCTTTTGAAGATGCTTTGCATAGAGCCAAGGGCTGAAGCATACAAGGTTTATTCTCCGAATGAAGCAAATGGCGGATTCTCGGATATTTCGTTCAAACA
>JBAZQZ010000025.1:0-11483 GCA_041663205.1 Candidatus Altimarinota bacterium | reverse complement strand
AAAAAAGAACCCTCCCTTCATCAACACCGAAAGGATTCCTCGTAAGACGATCCTCTCCTCTCGGAACATCAAAATCCCTTCTGCCGGCCATTTCCACCGTCGTCGCAAAAGGAGACAACGAAGTATCTTTTCCAAGAAGCCTGGCACTCGCCCCCTTCAAAATTCCCCGAAACTCCCCCGGGTCCAAACCATCGGCAACAGCATTACTCAAATCAAGCGCCATATTTCACGTTTAAAAAAAGGGAACAAATATATCATTACCAAAATGACAAAGTCAACAACACAAAATTTGACCGACAAGAGAAAAAAGACTACAATCAAGTCTAAATTTAAACAAAATCACAATGGGAACTCCGAATGAAACTTACATAGGCCCATCCAACGACCCAAACTTTTTGAGACATCTCGTCCAAAGACCAAGTGCAAACCTGAGAAGAATCATTACAGAAAAAGGAAAAACTGATAAAAAAATACAAGAAGGCCTTGCAGACGGAACCTTAATAAAAAAAACGCACCCTGAGGTTTTACAAACACTAAAGAAGTCCGATTGCATAGTGGGATTGACCGGCGGCGGAGATTGCGCGGGAATCGCAGATTTACTTTCCTCTCTCGCCCAAAATCTGGATCCAAATCTGACAATGCTCGGAATAAAAAACGCCGGAGCGGGCCTAATCGTTCCTCCCGAACAATTCGAAGATCAACTCATAATCGTCGATCCACTGCTTGCAAAAGATTTCGAAGGCCAATCCTCAACACCGCTTGGTTCAGCGAGAATTGACGCGCTGAAAAAATCACCGAAAAACACAAAAGCAAACCTCGATCCATACAAAGCCGTATACGGCACGGGTGGCGACGATCATTTGGGACTGCTCGCAAGAATCGCTGAAACATTTCCGCAAAAACCCGTCGTCGGAACTTTCAAAAGCATCGACGGAGACGGTTGTATAAACGACAAACCGGCACAAATGCTCGGATTCAATACAGCGATGGAAACATATCAAAAATCATTTTGGGCGGTCGTCCAAAACGCATACACTCATAATCAAGTCCACGTAATAGAATTTTTCGGCAGAAAATCGGGCAAATTGCCATTTGAAGCCGCAAGAAAATTTCCAAAAAATTTCGAAAAATTACCTCCGGAAGAAAAAAGAAAAATCGAAGAATTCCGCGACGGAATACTGATTCTCGTCCCCGAAAAACCTGCTTCTCTGTCTGCAATCGCCCAAGAAGTTAAAAGAATTAAAGAACGCGAAGGATTTTGCGTAGTTGCGGTAGCCGAAGGATTCACACCAACAGACACAAGACAAACCGAAACAACAGACAACACCAAACCGAAAGATAAATTTCTCGATTCCTTCGGGAACGAAGTAAAACTTTCCGGAGTCCGCCACACAATCATCTCCGCAATCCAGCGCTTGGCCGGAATAGAAAAAGTAAACGAAATAATCGAAAATTACGAAGCCCGCGGCGCAACCCCGACAAAATACGACAGAATAATGGGAGAAAAAATCGGGAAAAAAATGGCGACACTCATAAACGAAGGCGCCATTGGCGGACACGCCGTAGTCTATTTCGAAGGAACTGATGCGGAAAAAGAAGAACCAACCATCGTCCCGTTAACAGGCGTCAGCAACGAAAATACACTAAAAAACCCCGACCTCTACAACGATGAAATGTTGAGAGAAAACGGGGTCTTCTGGTAAATCTTCCGGTAAAACTCTATAAAACTTCCGCCGGGAAATACACCAAATACGACAAAAGTCCGCCGATTAATAAACCAAAAACTCCTCCGACATAAAGCAACCACATCGTTGATTTCATTTTCAAAAAAGCCTTGATCCATGTTCCCGGAGCCAAAAAGTAAAAGACTCCTTTCACCAAAGCCGCCCATCCGAACAAAGTAACCAACCCTCCAAGATTCAGTTCCCAAACATTATACATTCTGACCATGATAAGACCGATGATCATGGAAAAAAACGCCATCGGAAAAAGTGACAAATGATCTTTGTCATACTTTGCCAAAAGTTTCTGCCATGCCTTGGCATGGAGCAACAAAGAGAGCCCGACCACCAACAAAACGGGCCCGATAAAAAACGCCAAAACATAGGCGTTCCCGAGCAACACCGTCAAATTAGCAAACGTCATAATGAGGAGGGTTAAAATATAAACAAGTGCAAATATACCACAACAAAACACAAATTGACAACAACATTCGGGCGGACTACACTTCACCCCCAGTAACAATTTTTAAAATGAATACACCAAGTCTTAGAGGTGCAACAATCGGAATGGCGCTCTCATTACTAACACAATGTGGCGCTCCCACTGTAACAAAAAGCCCTGAATCAAGAAGAGCCAGAACAGAAAAAGTGGCTCCATCTTCACCCGAAGAAGAACCCGAGACCATCGTTCAAAACGAAAATCCCGACCCGACTGCAACCTCTCCGGAAGGAACTCAGGCCTCTGCCCCTCAACAGCCGGAAGAAAACTCAGCGGAAAAACAAGAAATAGAAAGCTTGAGAAAAAGGCTTCGCACAGCGATAGACGTCGTATTCACTCAAACAAAAAGAATAACCGCGATAGTAGAGAAAGTTAATCAAAAAAGTGACGAAGAAAAAGCCGAAATAGAAACAAGAATGAACCAAAACTGCACAAAACTCACAAAAGAAGCTTCGGAATTCCAAGAAAAAATCGCTCCGATTTTAGAAAAGATGAAAGATAAAATAAAAGCATGCATGGAAAAAACAGAATCGGAAGAAGAACATTTGGGATGCATAACTGACGCAATTCTTGAAGGAAGTCCTGACAAAAACGAAAAAGAAGCCATCACAAAAACTTTCGAAGAACAAGCGGTAAATCTCACGAAAATAGCGGATTGCATCGAAGACACAATGAGAAGCATCATGAATCCTTGAGCCAGTCGGTTTTCACTCCGTACTGAAACTTGTCGTCAACAATGTCGTTTTCACTCCATTCATTTATCCAATCCTCGACATTAAAAATCTTGAAACCGCCGTCTTTAAGCGAACAAATGACCCTTTTGAGTCCGCAATTTATAAGCATTTTTTTACAAATAAAACACGGGAAAGCATCCAAAATCTCACCCCCGTCCCCTTGCTGTTTCCCAAAAATATACATATCCCCGCCAAGCAAACTCGTCCCGCTCCTCGCCGCATTTATAATCGCATTTTGCTCGGCATGCACGCTTCTGCACATCTCGTAACGATGTCCGGACGGAATACCAAGTTTTTTCCTCAAACAAAAACCATGATCCATAGAACTCTTAGTGCCTCTGGGTGAGCCGACATATCCCGTCGCAACAACCTGATCCTCACGAATAATAACAGCTCCGATTTCAACTTTTGTGCAAGTTCCCCTCATAGAAACACTCTTTGCCAAATCCATATAATATTCGTTTTTTGAAGGTCTTTTGTAATCCATAAAATTTAAATTAAAAACTTCCGAAATCTACTTCACTCTAGCATACCATTCCAAAAATTTCACACCAAGTTCCTCCAAAGTCCCGTTATTATCAATCACATTATCGACTTTTTGCAGGCATCTGGCCACTTGTTGACCATCCTCTTCTTCTCCGACCCCCAGCTCTCTATCAATTTTATGAACAATTTCATCGCGAGTTTTTGCATCACTTTCTCTCGCACGAGAAAGAATCCGACTAATCAATAGCTCCTTTTCCGTATCTACTCCAACAATAAAACACCTCAAATCTTTTCCCTCAACCGCAACAACTTTCCTAAGCTCATCGATTTCCGCAGGATTTCTAATCCCGTCCACAACCCATTTATCGCTACTCGAAGCCAGAATTTTCATCAAGGCCCTCCTCGCCAAAACCCCCGCCCCTTCTTCCCTACGCATTGAATTCCCCACCTCCATGAGTTTCTCGCGCTCCTCCTCGATCCCACGTTTTCGAGCTTCCTCCCTGACCATCATCGAAAGAGTAATATACGAAAACCCCTCCTTTTCAAGAATCTTCACAACCTCCCCCTTCCCGCACCCCATTGAGCCCGTAAGTCCGATAATCATGAAAAAAATCTACCACAAACGCATCAACACATCAAATCACCCCTCAGTGGCAAGCTGACCGCAAGCGGCCTTTATTCCCCTGCCAAAGCGATATCTTTGAGTTACAGTAAACCCTTTCTTTTCCAAATTTTCTCTAAACTTTTTCACGTTATCACCTTTTGACGGCAAAAATTTTCCGGTCGGATTGTACAAAATCAGATTCAAGAAAAATCTCTCTTTCGAAAGAAGTTTCGCCAAATTTTCCGCGTCCTCCTCCGTATCATTAACTCCGTCAAGCATCAAATATTCGACCATTATTTTTCGTCCGACTTTTTCGTAATAATCATTCAAAGTTTCCATCAAAATTTTCAAAGAATATTTTGCATTTACCGGCATGAGTTTTCCTCTTTTTTCATCGGTCGGCGCATGCAAACTTATCGCCAAATTCACCTGAAGTTTTTCTTCCGCAAGTCGTTTTATGCCTTCAATAAGGCCACAAGTCGAAATGGAAATATGTCGCGCACCGATATTAAAATAATTTTTATCATTCAACATTCTGACAACACTCATCACATTATCATAATTCAACATCGGTTCACCCATCCCCATAAAAACAACATTTGTTACCATGCGGCTCTGCCGCACTTGCATTTCTTTTTCTTCTTTTTTCAAATATCTCTCGAAAAATAAAACCTGTTCCAAAATTTCAAAAACACTCAAATTTCTTTTAAGTCCCATTTTCCCGGTGGCGCAAAAAGCGCAGCCCATAGGGCACCCGACCTGACACGAAACACAAACCGTATTTCTTTCATCGTCATGTCTCATCAAAACAGTTTCGATTTTTTCACCGTCCGACAAAGAAATCAAAGCCTTCACGCTGTCCCCGGTTTCGGAAATAAATTCCTCAGCGGAAATTCCCAAAGAGCATTTTCCCTTTAGTCTATCACGTAAATCCTTCGGCAAAGAAAGCATCTCGTCAAAATCTTCGACAAAATTCTTGAAAATAAATTGCATCACCTGCTTCTCCCTAAATGCAGGCATACCTTCCAAAACTTCTTTTAATTTTTCAAGATTCATAAGATGAAATAAAATAAAATTACAATTTTCCTTCAATTTCTTTTTTCAACCTTTTCAAAAAATCGCTGTAAAATTTCGTGCGCTCACCGGCAATTTTTTTAGCCTCTTTCGTAAATAATTTTTCCTTGATATTTCCGAATTTCAAATCAAATTCAATCTGCGGACTGTGCTTACTTTTGTCCTTAATACGGCCAAAAACGCCACCTTCGATATTTTCGCAAACATAAGAATCCAAATCCGTATCCGTATAAATTTTCGCATTATTTTTTCCCACCCAAACATACGATCTGGCAATTCCAATCGCACCAAGTGTATCTAATTTATCCGCATCAAATAAAATTTTTGCCTCCAAACTTTTCGGCGCAATTTTTCCACGAAATCTATGCGACAAAATACATTCTTTCACATGCTGAATTTTCTCCTCATCAAAACCCAAATCTCTCAAAACCTTTTCCGCGACCAAAGCCCCGACTTTCGCATGATCGGTCTTTCCGGTTTTATCATTATGTTCATTTTCCCTGCCCACATCATGAAAAAGCGCCGCAATTTCAAGCACTCCCAAATCCACCTTCTTGCCTTTTGCAAGCGTCAAACAAAGATTATAAACTCTCCCGACATGATCACAATCATGCGCCGAGCAACTCATCATCTCCCCCGCAATCAGCCTGATTTTCTTTAATTTATCGTCAAAATTCATATGCAAAAATTCTATACCAAAACCACACTTTATCAAAATCCTACTTCCTAAAGAAAGGCGTAACAACCATATCCTCAGGCTTACCAAAAGTTCTCACAGTATCTTCCAAACTGGCTCTAAAAAAATCTTCGCTTGAAGGCCTTAAAGGCATATCAGGAATTATATACGTTCTAATAACATTTGCTCCCTCTCTAATCCCTTCCTCCCTAATAGCCTGCCAAATATCAAACTCTGAAAAAGACCCAGTGTTAAAAAGATACTCAAGAACGCGAAGAATAATTCCGTGTATTTGCACCTCAATATCTGCACCACCACGCACAACTTCTGCAGAAACTTTCTCAATTTCATCCTTTATGTCGGAACCATAAGAATTCGGCCTTCTTTTTAATTTCTCAAAAACTTGAGCCTCGGTAACATCAGAAGAAAGTCCAAGCCATCGCCTAATCCGATCACCATTTTGCTTTTTCGCCTCATCCTCCATTCCTTCAAAAGAAGCATATTCCGGTACACCAAGCAATTTTTTAACTCTATCCCAATAATATCCTCGCACCCTATTTTGCATCGAACGAATATTAGCATTTGAAGGAAGACCAAAAAATTTCCTAAGCTTAGCTTTGTATGGCACAGAATTAGGATTATCCTCCCTCTCCCAATCAAGCAATTTTCGAATAATTTTTCTGTCAGAAGAATCCTCAGGAAGCCCCAGAATATTCCTAAGTTCAAGCCCACGCGCATCATCCTGCCTCAACTCGGCAATCACGTCTTCATCGGTCGTTCCAAGAGGAATCCCAAATAACCTTCTCAAAGCCTCACCCCTTCGTTTCAATCTCGCTTCAAGAACTTGTTCTTCAGTGGCACTCGGAGGGAGACCAAAAAACTTCCTAAGGAAAAGATCTGGATCTACTAATCCTCCCAAGACACCTCCAACGTTTACATTCTGCACATCCCTAACAGCATCGACCTCATCATCCCCCACAGAAACATTAGGTATAGGCGTATCCAAGCGTTCAGCCTCATCACCCTTGCCTTCATCAACTTGAGCCATTAGACAAAAATTATAAAATATAGGTGGCTACAATACCACCTACATACACAATTGTCAAGCACGAACACTCCTAGTGACTCTCGTGCCCTGCGTCATGACTTGTCGTCGCAATCTTCAAGAACACAAGCGTCAAGAATGCAAACACAAGCGCCTGTATAAAACCTACGAAAATCTCAAGTCCGTAAAATGGTACCGGAGCTACGTAAGGCACCAAGAAGGCTATAACAAGAAGCAAAACTTCTCCCGCGAAAACATTCCCGAAGAGACGAAAAGAGAATGAAATCATTTTCGAAACCTCCGACATCATTTCCAAAAGTCCGACAAAACATCCCACCGGATTTTTCAAAGGATTGATAAAAAACTTTCCGCCATATCCTTTTAATCCAAGCATAGAAAACCCGAAAATCTGGCATGCAGTAACCGAAATCAACGCCAGCGCAAAAGTCATATTCACGTCCGCGAAAGTTGAACGAAGAATCGGCACAAGCACCTCATGTCCCCCATGCGTCTCCCAAATTCCGATACTTCCAAAACCGGGAAGTAGCCCCATCCAATTCGAAACAATTACAAACAAAAATATCGTAGTGACTAAAGGGAAAAACTTCTTAGTTTTTTCGCTGTCTCCAATAATTTGATCAAAGAAATCAAACATTCCGCCAATCAAAGCCTCCATGAGATTTTGAAACCCGCCCGGCACAAGCTGATATTTCTTACTTCGCAAAACAAGTCCGACAGCCAAAAGCACGCAAAGCGTAAGAATAGAAGTGATATGCGTATTTCGAACAGCAAACTCCCCGATATGAAACACAGGTTCCGATGCTAATGTTGGTGGTACAAACTGAGCCATTTTTCTTAAATTATATTATTTTTTCTTAGGTTTCCCCATAACAACTATATCTTTCATCTTCACGTACACAATCCCAAGCGCCGCTACCATCGAAAGAATAAATCCCACGAAGATAAATATCGGGAAAGTATTCAAATATTTATCCAGCAACACCCCTCCTCCTCCAAATACCAATATTGGCGTCACAATCATAAATCCAAGGTTTAATGCGAGCCCGTACGCTGACCACATTTTATTATCCATTACGATTGTGAGTTAAATGACGCCCTTCCTCCTCTTCTCTTTCTTACGATTTTAAGCCTAGACAAAGCCCTTTCAAGCTGTGCCGTAGCCTCAGCGTAAGATTCTGTGTCAGTTCTCTTTTCAGACATAATCTGTTTAGCTCTTTCATGCGCTTCCTGCGCTCGTTTCTCATCGATTTCAAGCGACCTTTCAGCCGCATCGGTAAGCAATGTAATCATTTCTCCGTCAACTTCCAAAACTCCTCTGGTTACATGGAAAAATTCTTCTTTTCCGGAAACTTTCATCTTAAGTTCTCCCGCCTTCACCGCCGAAATAATAGGAATGTGATGCGGCAAAACCGTAATCTCTCCATCCGTCGTCGGGAAAGACACAGACTCAACCATTCCTTCGTAAAGAACTTTTTCCGGCGTTACTATTTTTAATTTTATTTCTTTCATCTTTAATTATTTAATTTCGCGGACATCCGCGCACCGCTATTTCACCTCATCAATCCCACCAATCATATAAAACGCCTGTTCATCTTTATCATCATGTTTCCCTTCCAAAATTTCTTTAAATCCACGAACTGTATCTGAAAGTTTTACGTATTTACCTGCGCGTCCCGTGAATTGTTCAGCAACGAAGAAAGGTTGTGACAAGAATTTTTGGATCTTTCTGGCTCTCTTAACAGTCAATTTATCGGCTTCAGAAAGCTCTTCCATACCAAGAATCGCGATGATATCTTGTAAATCTTTGTATCTCTGTAAAATTTTCTGAACACCGGAAGTAACTTGGTAGTGATCCTCTCCAACGATATTTGGATCAAGAATTGTAGAAGTTGAATCTAGAGGATCAACAGCAGGGTAAATACCAAGCTCAGTCAAAGCTCTATTCAAAACTACAGTTGAATCCAAATGTCCGAAAGTTGTAGCAGGCGCTGGATCAGTCAAATCATCCGCAGGAACGTAAACGGCCTGAATAGATGTGATAGATCCTTTCTTTGTAGATGTAATTCTTTCTTGCAACGCTCCCATTTCAGTAGCAAGTGTCGGTTGGTAACCTACGGCAGATGGAATACGGCCAAGCAAAGCCGAAACCTCCGATCCGGCCTGTGTAAAACGGAAAATATTATCAATGAAAAGTAGAACATCTTGTCCTTCCTCATCACGGAAATATTCGGCCATTGTAACTCCTGTAAGCCCGACTCTCTGACGCACTCCGGGTGGTTCGTTCATTTGCCCGAAGACCAAAGAAGTCTTTTCCAAAACTCCACTATCCTTCATTTCATGGTATAGATCATTTCCTTCACGAGATCTTTCTCCCACTCCGGCAAACACAGAAAATCCCCCGTGCTCCTGAGCAATATTACGAATCAACTCCTGAATAATAACAGTTTTCCCGACTCCGGCTCCTCCGAAAAGTCCGACTTTTCCTCCTTTTACAATAGGACAAATCAAATCAATAACTTTGATTCCAGTCTCAAGAATCTCAGTTTTTGTAGATTGATCTTCAAATTTTGGAGCAGGTCTATGAATAGAATATTTTTTCTTTGTTTTTGGCATCTCCTTGTCATCAAGAGGATTTCCAAGTGCATCACACATCCTTCCAAGTGTTTCTCTCCCGACAGGAACCATAATTGGCGCTCCTGTAGCCACTACCGGAGAATGTCTTTGAAGACCGTCTGTAGTTCCCATGGCAACAGCTCTAATCTCATTTCCTCCAAGATGTTGTTGTGTTTCAAGAACAAGTTTTTCGTCCCCGATCATTACTTCCAAAGCATCATAAATATTTGGCAATACTTCTCCCTCAAACGAGCAATCCACGACAGCTCCGATGATTTTTGTTACTTTTCCAGACATATTTTTTTAAGTTAAATTTATATTAAGAAATAGCCGCACAACTCGATGTAATTTCCGATATTTCAGCGGTAATTGCGGATTGGCGTGCTCTATTGTAAGTTAAAATAAGATCCTCAAGTAAATCATCAGCGGCACCGGTCGCATTCTGCATCGCAACCATTCTCGCCGCAAACTCGCTCGCAGTCGTCTCCAAAATCGCTTGAAAAATTTGCATATTAATCATCTGAGGAACGATATTGTCCAAAATAAATTGTGGTGATGGTTCAAGCTTATACTCGATATCTTTTTCCTGAACCTCAACAACTTTTGAAAACTTGGAACCGATTTCATTGACCATTTCCTTAAACACCTCAACAGAAAAAGGAAGAAGAGTGCGACTTACCGGTTTTTGCTGAATTACAGAATGAAAATCAGGATAAATCATGACGATTTTATCATATTCCCCTTTCTCAAATCCCTTCACTGCAAGCCTTGAAATCATCATCGCATCATTGAAAGACGGATGTGCGGTAAACGCAGGAAAAGCCATTTCTATTTGTTTTCCCATTCTGTGCAAAAAATCAGCCCCCTTCTTTCCTGAAGTAATATAATGAATATTTGCAGTTGGATAAGCCTCCTCAAGACCTTTTATTGTATGCACGGCTTTCTTGAAAAGATTTGCATTAAGCCCTCCGCAAAGTCCTTTATCCGTTGTAAAAAACAGAACCAAAGCATTCGCAACAGGTCTTTCCTCCAAAAACGGATGCAAGTCCGCATGTTTCTTTGAAAGTTTAGACAAAATATTAATAGCCAAGTATCCGTAAGATCTCAAATTTATGGCATTCTCTGTGGCTTTTTTCATCTTTGAAGTCGCCACAAGTTCCATCGCCTTCGTAATCTGACGAGTGGATTTTACCGACTTAATCTTCCTTTTTGTTTCTTTACCGGAATTTGGCATCTGAAAATTATTATTAGAATGTGTATTCTCCGTTGAACTGAGTCAAAGCATCTTTAAGCATCTTCTCTGTATCAGCAGAAATCTCTTTTGATTCTCTTATATTTTTCAAAATATCACTATGGCCGGCTTCAACATATTTATAAAGTTTTTCTTCATATTCTTTTACTTTTTCCGTAGGAACATGAGACAAATAGTCATTGATTCCGGCATACAAAATCACAACTTGTTTCTCTACTGCAAGCGCAGAATATTGTTTTTGTTTAAGGATTTCAGTCAAACGATCTCCTTTATTCAATTGTTTTCTTGTAGCTTCATCAAGGTCTGATCCAAATTGAGCAAAAACAGCAAGTTCACGGTACTGAGCAAGTTCAAGTTTTAGCTTTCCGGCAACCTTTTTCATGGCTTTAGTTTGCGCCGCAGATCCTACACGAGAAACGGAAATACCGATATTAAGAGCAGGCCTGATTCCTTTGAAGAAAAGATCTGACTCAAGGAAAATCTGTCCATCTGTAATAGAAATTACATTTGTAGGAATATATGCGGACACATCGCCGGCCTGAGTTTCAATGATTGGAAGCGCCGTCAAAGAACCTCCACCGTATTGTTTATCAAGACGACAAGCTCTTTCCAAAAGTCTTGAGTGAAGATAGAAAATATCTCCGGGATAAGCCTCACGTCCCGGCGGTCGTCTCAGCAAAAGTGAAATCTCACGATAAGACCAGGCGTGTTTTGAAAGATCATCATAAACAACAAGCACATCTTTTCCTTTATCCAAA
>JBAZQZ010000024.1:0-11694 GCA_041663205.1 Candidatus Altimarinota bacterium | reverse complement strand
GCTCTTCCGATCTACTCGGAGATATGAGCAGTGGCGTTGTCACCGATATTGCCTCTGTTATCGCGAATTGCCACAGTGCTATAAGAGAAGCTGAAAATATGGCGAATGTTTCCACGAAGAAAATGATTCTTGGAATTTCCGGAGAACTAGTGAAAGGCGCGACAAACACAACAAGCTATGTTCGACGCGATGCAAACAGCAAAATAGATCTTTCGGAACTGAAAAATATCGTACACAAAGTCCAATGGAAGGCTTTTGACGCTGTACGAAGCCAACTTTCGCACGAGACGGGATACAGCGAAATCGATGTAAAACTTGTGAATGCGGCGATTGTCGATGTGCGAATTGACGGATATAGAGTCACAAATCCGATTGGTTTTCAGGGAAAAGAAGTCACATTAAGTATTTTCAATGCGTTCGCTCCCCTGGTGCATTATGGAGCGTTGCAGACAATTGCGGCGGAAATCGACAAAGAACTTCTTGCGATTGCGGCCGAGCCTTATGCGCTTACTCGTGCGCTTGGTTACGAAGACGGCGGACAATTTAGCGCGGTTTTTATTGATATCGGAGGAGGGACTACAAATGTTGCAGTGGTCAGAAATGGCGCCGTTGAGGGCACAAAGATGTTTACAGTCGGCGGAAGAACTTTTTCAAAAAGACTTTCTCAAAGCTTGAATATCGCATACAAAGAGGCTGAGGAGATAAAATTGGCTTACAGCAATGACAAACTCGAACGACAATCAAATAAAATTGTGCGCGAGGCGATGAAAATCGACGCCGATGTTTGGCTCTCAGGTGTGGTTTTGACGCTTGAAGATTTTGCAGAGCTCGATTCTCTGCCTTCAAAAATACTTCTTTCCGGTGGCGGAGCTCATTTACCCGAGATAAAAGAGGCTTTGGAAAGCCGCGAATGGTATCAGGGGCTTCCTTTTACGAGAAAGCCGCAAATCAATTTTTTAAATACAAAACTCATCAGTAATTTGCTCGATGAGACAAAACTTCTGAAGGAACCTCAAGACGTTATGCCTATGGCTCTTGCGAATTTGGCGCTGGAGTTTATGAACGAAGAACAACTTCTTTCGAAAGTGCTGAAAAAAGTTGTTCGTTTAATGCAAATATAATTGCATAAAAAAATCAATGAACGGAAAAAAAAACAAAAAAGGAGATGTTTCAATGCTTCAGGATGAGGTAAAACAAGACGTGAGCGATAATATCGAGGAAATCGAGAAAACCGAAGTTATTTCGAAAAAGAAAGTTTTGTATGCGGATATAGATGACGAAATCACGACTCTTTACGACAAAATCCGTCCCCTGAAAATGAAACAGATTTACATCGTTATTCCGCAGAGGGCAATCCTTTTTCAGAGTGCCGTGAATTTGAAAATTTTGAAAAGGAAAATGGAAGATGACGGCAAATCTCTTTACCTTATTACAAACGACAAAAACGGCATTTATATGGCCGCACAGATAGGAATTCCCGTGTATAACAGGGAGGCCGAGGGCAAACCGGTGCTTTTTTCGACCGAGGTAAATGATGAAAAATTACGAATAACTCCGCTAAAAGCGAGCGTGAATTCAATTGAAGAAGATACGCCAACAAGGCTTGCGGAAAAGAAAATTTCGATCAGCGAGATTTTGCAAAAGTTCAAAGGATTCAAAAAAACCGTCGATGTCAAAAAAATAGAATCCCAACCGAAAAAAGAAAAATCAAAAAGTAAATTTGTGATAGTCGCGCCAAACAGGCAGGCTCTTATCGGGCTTATCGTAGCGACTCTTTGTGTTTTGCTTGTGATCGTATATATTGCGCTTCCGGGTGTCACGATTTATGTAACTCCGGCGGCCAGCGTTCTTGAAAAATCCGTGAATATCACTCTCGCGGATTTTCAGAAAAATGGCGCGGAGCTTCAGGCAAAAGACCCGCATATGATTGCGAGTTATCCCATTGAAACGACTGTCACAAAAACCATTACGCACTATGCGACCGGCAAGAAAATATCCGAAAAAGGCGCTAACGCAAGCGGAAAAGTCATGATTTATAATTTGTCCGGCAACACTTGGCCGCTTGTTGCGAAAACAAGATTTCAGACAAAAGAGGGAATCGTTTTTAGAATTGCAAATGCGGTGACAGTTCCTGCGGCGTCGGCAACAGGTCCTGGAAAAATTGAGGCATTTGTATCGGCGGATCCAACCGATGCTTACGGCGGTATTGTCGGAGCAAAGGGAAATATCGGGCCTACGAAATTTTTTCTTCCGGGACTTCGCGAAGACAGCAGATCCAAGATTTATGCCGAAAATGCCGCGCCAATGACAGGGGGCGTGACGGATTATGTCAGTTTTGTTTCCGACAAAGACTTGGATGCGGCCAAGTCCAGGGCAAAAGATGAGGTTCTAAAAGACGCCATACAACAATTAAAAATTGTCATTCAAGACAAGGCAAAACTCGCCGGAGGAGACAGCTCAAAGTACACTTTGCTTGAGGGAGACGGCGCAATCGAGGTCGGAGATGTGAGTATAAATGCGCCTTCCGAAGTGGTAAACAAAGACATGAATGAGTTTAATGTTTCGGCCAGCGTGAAGGTAAAAGGGATTTATTATGATTCGGATGAAATGATGTCGATACTTGTCGCCGAGCTTGAAATGAAGAAAAGTCCGCAAAAAAAACTTCTTCGTATAAATGAAGATTCTTCGACTTATCGGATTTTTCAGCGCGACGAGGCTGTCGGGAAAGTGAAATTAACGGCTAATATAAAAGGAATTGAGGAATTTTCCATAGATCCGGGCACGGACAACGGGTCCAAATTTCTTGAGAAAATACGACAACATATTGTAGGCAAAAACATAGAAGAAGCCAAAAATTATATTCAAAATCTTCCGGAAATAAACAAAGTCGAGATCGAGAGCTGGCCCGCTTGGGCACCTACGATTCCGGGCTTGGCGGAAAATATAGATTTCGAGGTTCGGGATGCGGTGAATGCGGAGTAATCTCCAGATGGAAGCGATATATCTCCCTTATTACAACCGCTTGCCCTACCCTCTTCTTTATGCTATAATATCTTTAGTAAAAAATCTAAAACAAAAACAAAATGAAGAATAAATATCTGAAAGGTGCCATTATTTCAAGCTCTATCGCTATTGCGACGGGAGTTTTATTTTTTGGAATAAACGCCACTTTCGGTGCTCCCACATATCAACCTCCCGGGACTGACGTAAAACCTACGTTTAGCGGGATAAATGTGACCGGCACGATAGTTAATCCTACCGGTGATGTGACTGTTGACGACAATTTGGACGCAAAAAAAGACGTTACAATAACAGGCAAAATTTCAAATCCTACCGCAAATCCATTGGAAATTGCCGATGGAGTCAAAGTTACCGGTGGTGATTTGGATATATGGGGAGCTTTAAAAAATACTTTTGGGGCGGGAGGCCCTGTTTCTGTGAAAAATGGGTTAAGTGTTCAAGGAAAAATCTCTGCTGACTATTTAACAGCTCAATTTGTTTCAAATTCTGTGCTTTTTGGCGGACAAGGTGTTCCTTTCCAGGTAAAAGATGATTTGTCTGTTTCCGGAAAGACAACTTTGGCGAAGGACCTTTCTGTGACAGGAAAAGTGACCGCTTCCGGAGGACTTGATGTTGTCGGTGATTTGGTTTTAACAAATTATCTGACAATGAATGGTGGATTTGTCTCCAACAAGGCATCTGCCGTTAATGGCTTTTTGCAAGTAACCGGAGGTTTGACAGCGACAGAAGATGCTTCTTTCAAAAAGAATGTCTATGTGACGGGGAACGTTGATGCGACCGGAGGTTTTAGCGCCGTCGGGACTTCAGCAGTTGATAGTAATGGGCTAAGCGGGCTTCTTATGTTGGGATCCACTGCTTCTACTCAGCGTATAGCTATGGATCGGGATGATATTTGTAGCTATGGAACACCTTTATATCTTAATTATTATACTCCAAATGATGTTGTGATTGGGGCTCCGAATGGAGGTTCTGACTTAGATGTTAACGGGAAAGTGACTGCAAAAAATGGCCTTGCTGTGACCGGAGATGCAACTGTTTCCGGGAAAGTGACTGCCACCGGGAAAATAACTTCAACTACAGGGATTGGTAAGTTCACGAGACAGATCTCTGCATACTCTAAAATAACCGCCGGTGTCGGAAATTTTTTCGAAACTTCCGTCTCTTGTGACGGTTTTGGAGTTATCGTTAGTTGTGGAGGGCAAGGATCCGCTTCGTCTCCCGGTTATACCGCTACCGGAAAAGTAAGTTTTAGCAATCTTGATGCATTCACTGACAATAAGTGTTATGCACGCGGTGTTAACAGCGGCGCGACAGATCAATATATCGCAGCGATTGCTACGTGTTTTGATCCTACGAAATAAGGTTTACTGAATGTTTTGTTTGCATCTTTCTATACCTGTCTTTTCTCCGATTGCGTTACAGAGAGAAGGGTCTTTCTTTTGAATTGCTTGATTTGCGAGGATGTTATATTTGCATGAAGTTCTTTGGCCTTCGATTTTGATTTGGTCGCAAAGTTTTGCATCTTGTTGGTCTATTGCTTGTTGTTCTATTTTTAGTCTTTCTGCATCCGCTTGTTTCGCTTCCACAAGTGGCTTAACTTGGGTTTCACATGCGGTGCGGAAGCGTTCTAGTTCAATTTTTTTGCACAAGGTAACGTCGGCTTTTGCAACCGCTTCTGCGGTGAGTTTTCCCGCTGTTGCAATGAGGGTACATTCGTCTTTTATTGTTTTGTCTAAGATTTGATTACAGAGGCTTAAATCGTTTGATTGGAGAGCTTGGTCGTAAAATTTTTGGTCCAAGGCTTTGTCCCCCGCCACGCTTAAAGGTTTGTCGGAATTTGTGAAACCGCAACCGGTAAAAACGGATAGAACTAAAAATATTGGTATTAACTTTTTCATAGGATTTTTTTAAGGATTTAAATTTTACAGACCTAATTGTTTTCTGATTTCTTCAGCTTTTGCTTGGTCTTCGTCTTTCTTTTGGGATTGTTCCGATTCCGTTTCCAAATCCATCCATTCGTTATAGTGCTGTTGAGCCAATTTTTCAAGCTGAGGAACATGTTTTTTCGACAATGCCGCAAACTTTTCTTTTTCTTCCTCGAAAATGTTTATAAGCTCATCTATCTGCGATTGTTTCAGTTTTGGAACAGACTCGACAATTCTTTTTTTCTCTTCTTTTGATAAAGAAATCGATCCAGCCAAAAGTTTCATAAAATATGCTTCATCAAATTTCATGTCATTCTTCGGCATTTTCAGCTTCAACGGCTGTACGAATTTCACGCCAAGTTGAAAATTTGCCGGAGTCGTGTCCTCGGGTTCTTGCGGTGGCATTACGCCCCCCCCGAAACCTTGTCCCATGTCACCGTACATTCCTCCTTGCGGGAAACCTTGTGGTGGCATTCCCGGTGGATACATTCCCCCCTGCGGATAGCCTTGTGGCGGCATCGGCGGGTACATTCCCGGTGGCATTGCGCCCTGAGGGAAGCCCTGTGGCGGCATTTGTTGTGGTGGCTGTGTTTGCCCTTGTCCTTGATTGTTTTTTGGATCCATATGATTTTTTTTAAGTTCTGTCGGATTATACATTAATTCCGTTTATTTGGCTAGACAACTTTAAGAATCCTGTATAGAATCTAGCTCGCTTGTTTGAAATTTTGTTGATTTTGGGCGGTTAGCTCAGTTGGTAGAGCGTCTCGTTGACGTCGAGAAGGTCAGAGGTTCGAATCCTCTACCGCCCACCATCGTTTACAATTCATCAAAATTCCCCTCTCCCAAATCTTGCACAATTAAACTTAGGTTTTTGTTTAGTAAATCCTGAAAGGCTTGGTTTCCTTTGCTCAAATTCATTCCAACAATCTTGTCCTTTTTTAGCCTCACTAAGGCTGGTAAGTAATAATCCCTTTTTACATAAATCAAAACAATCATTCTCCCCGCACCGCCTCTCCCTGTCATGTAAACTTTTACAATTTTTGTATTGGGAATGGTTGAACCTTTAATTTCTGTTGCCAGTCCTCTTTCGGCTTTTTCGACATACTTTTTAATGTCTCCTTTCGAGAAATATTCCAGTAGAGGATTGATTTCCCTTTTCAAAATTGAATGGCACAGAATTATTCTCATTTATATTTTTTCTAAGAGTTTCCCTATCTTGTCCATTTTCTTTTGTATTTCCGGCGTCACTTCAAGAGTTTCCACTTCCGGTTCGCTAATTTGTAAGCCAAAATTTAGCTTTCCTTCAATGTAAAGCTTTAAGGCGTTATATAATACCGCTTTCAAAGTTACTCCTTCGTATTGAGCTTTTTTCATTGCCTCATCTTTAAAAGATTTTTCAGCCTTGAAAACTATTTGAGTGACCATGGTGAATAGGTTATATTAAAACTATATTTAGTATAACTTAAATATAAAGAGATGGCAAGCGTTTTTCTACCGGGTTGATAGATCAAACGGCCAAAATCCCCATTTTCCCCCCTTCTGAAAGCCCAAAAGAAGCAGGAATAAGCCTACCTGCCTGCCGCAAGTCCGAATTGGAAAAAATAATTGTCCAGAGCTTCAAGCGAAGTATCATACTGATTTTTGCCAAAGATAATGTCGCATAAAACCTCGCGAACTCGCGCGATTTCTTTGTAGCCTTTCTTCCATCTTATATCTGCCAAAGTTAAGTCTATGAGTTCTAAAGCTCTATCAAAAGCTGAATCAAATCGGGACTGATCTTTGTTTTGCGAAAGCACCATGCGATGGATTTCACTTCCCGTATTTCCCATTTGTTCGGAAAGGGACATTGTAAACCATTTCCCATTTGCCAAGTCTGTGTGAATCGTGTTCATAATTCCACAAGATTATTTACGATAATTGTGATTTTTTCCCTGATTGCCGGATCAAGCACGTCACGCGAGCGATTGTTTTGGCGCGGACGAATATTTATCATGGAATCAAATTCAATTCTTTCGTTGTCGGGTTTATCTGTGTAAATATTAATTCCCCATAAATTTTCTTGGATTGAACCTCTTTCAAGTAGAATGGCTTCCTCGTCCGCATGAAGTTCTCCGCCGACAACCATAACTTTAAGTTCAACATCAACAACAGCTTTTACCATATCTCCAAAGCGTTCTTTTGCAATTTCGGCAAGTTCTTTTTTGCTGATTTTTGAGTCTATAAACTTCATGAGAATTTATTAAACTGTGCGCTCAAAAGAATAGCTAATTTTCGCCTTGTTTACAACTGAAAGAAGCAAGAACCCACGGCAACCTAGGATAGCGTTTCCAGATAGCATTTTTCGCAGTGGATGATTTCCGGGCGGGTTGGAGAATATGTGGATTTCAAGTCAAGTCCGCATTTTTGGCATTTTCGGTCATAAAGTTTTCTCGGATTCATTTGGGCTCTTCGTGCAAAGTGGCGACAATCCGGGCATATGTGCGGTAAAGCGATTTTGTGTTTTTTGTAAAAATTAAGTTCCTGTGGAATAATTCTGAAAGGCTTCCCGTCATGTTCGCATTTAATACGTTTGTTTAGAATTTCATCCGTTACTCCATCAATATCTTCCGGCAAGGAGGCCCCTTCAACACTTTCCAATTCAAGGTTCGGATTCTCGTAGTCATTCCAGTTAAACCCTTCCTTTTTGGCCTCTTCTCTGCTCAATGGCATATGATATTGTGCTACCGAGTCGTTGTACCCCACTAAACTCATTGAGGACGGGAAATATTCGCCCCATTCTCCCGTTTTCTTCATATAAGCAATGATTTCAGGCAAAAGATTCTCGTATTCTTCTTTTGTATATTGTTTATTTAGGATGCAGTACTTTTTGTGCCTCAACGCCATGCATCCGAAACAATTGTTGCAATCCGAGCAATAATCACAGTAATTCAACTCACTTGAACGTTCACATCTGAAACAAAATTTTATGTTAGTACAACTGTATGCTCCGATGCATTGATACATGCGATTTGTCGCCGGCAACGATCCTGAATTAAAACAGTCGTAGCTGTCATTAATTATTCCATCCCAAACATATTTACAGTCTTGTGCCTCCATTACATCAAAACAATATGTGCAATTTTTTGAATTCGTAATGTAATCCCCCAGACAATTTTCGCTTTGTATGATTTCAAGATTTCTATGCGGTAATTTCATGTCCAGTTTGTGTAATTGTTCTTTTGCTTCTTTTATATTGCTATGTGTGAACCTGAAGTTTGCCATCAGTTTTTCAAATTCCTCCTTTTTTACCTGCTTATTGAAAACGTGATATTCCTTTTGATGAAGGCCTACGCATCCGAAACAGTTCTTACATCCAAAAAGATTTTTACAAAAATAACAATCATTACTGTTGTTGCAGCCCAGACACCAGAAACAATGATATGACTCAAATGTTTTTACACACTCGTAGCAAAGCTCGCACTGTATTATCCAAAATAAATCCATGCAGTCTCTGCTCAATCCTCCGGTGGTGCAATAATACATGTCTTCTCCGCGCGATATATTAAAGCTCAAATAACAGTTTTTTAAGTTGTCCGTGTCGTTACAATAATCGCTGTTTTCACTGTTTGTATTGTCTAAATTTATTCTTGGAACTTCCTTGTAAAGATTGTCGTATTGCTCAAAAAACGGCTTATTAAAGTCGAAATTACGACCATAATCCATGGCATCCCATTGGTCACTCCACCAGATTTTCTGGTCATACACTTTTGCTTTTGTGTCCGGAGGATATACCGACAAAATTTCTTTTTGCGAAAAATCACATTTCCTTTTGAAGAGAGTTCTTTCGTTTCTAAAACACATGAGTCTTTGCATCCGACACCTTGGACAGAGCGTAGGTGGGTCAACCTCCATTTTTTTGTAAAAACCAATATCTTCCGGAGCTATATCAAATGTTGAATAGCATTTCGCACATTCTTTTTGCATATCGTTCAATTAAACGCTTTTTATTATAGCTTTCCTGCAACTACCGCATACCATTCGTATATCCCATATATACCTCCATTTCTCCAAAAACTCAATAATCCTTCGGAATCAAAAATTCTATTGCCTGGTAAGTCGACGCTGTCGTCTTTAGTCATTCCGTCAAGTCCCGGGTTTTTGTCGTGAGAACTATCATATACATAAAATTCGTCTTTTGATGAGTCGAATCCAAAAATCGTGAGGTAATGTTCAAAGTTATTTTTTTCCCCTAAAATAATTATCGGTTTCCCCTGCGAAAGCCGTTGTTGTAAAAAAAATATTTTCTCTTTGTCAGACAGTGATTTTAAATTTGGATTTTCCACTCCTATATCGTTCTCTTTGAGCTGTTTCTCGAGCCCCCATGGTAAAGTGTATTTGTTTGGCAATCTCCATTCAGTTTTTTCAGCGAATTGTTGTGGATTTATTTCCTTTTTTCCCAAGGCCCTGACAACCGCAGCAACATTGAATGGACCACAGTCATTTATTGTCTGCCTATAATTAAATTTCGATGGATAATCTATCAGTGAGACTGTTTTTATTTGAGACTTGTCTATAACAACAGGTGATGCATCCCAAGCGGAAGCAATAGTAGCCACCGTAATAGTTATTATTACAAGAATTATTATGTTTTTTTCCATGTGTGGTACGCTTTACTGCGAGGACTATCTACCAGGTCTTCAGGTGTAACCATTGGTCCTGCGATGACATAACTTTCAAGATACATATCCGTGACGGTGCGAGAATAGCTCTTGTAGATGAGCAGTGAACAGTACCACTTACTTTCGCTCCATTTGCTGGCGAGAATGCTATATGGTTCATTTAGTTGTTTTTTTGCATATTTTACGGCTCGAATACGGGCTTCTTGTTCAGTGATGATTCTGCGTTTACTGCGACGTACGTACCCTTTGTCAATTTCACGAGTTGGATTTGGGAAAATCGGTTTAAGCCATTTTATTTCTATCAAGTCGTCAAGCAACCATAAATTACCATTCTTGTTTTCCGTGCCATCCGACAACGTAACTGTTCTTTGTTTATTAAATTCATACTCGACCACTCCTTCTCTAATTTCTTCCTTTCTATTTTTCTTATCTGATTTTTGCAAAACGAGACCGGTTACCTCGATAATTTTTAGTGGATTTAACTGTGATACTAGTGCTGCGTGATCCCATTCTTCCCATGGTAAATAGCGAGACCACTGTGAATTTGTATATCTGGCTACCATAAAGTCGCCGACCTCAACTGTTTCCGGAATATCGGGTTTACTCCCCGTTGTTTCTGTAGTTTCATGATTTGGTGACGACATGTCATAAAACTTATATTGCTTTGATTTTAACACAAGGCTTATCAAAAGTTAAAGAGTGAACCGAGGATTGGTAAAGAAATTTTATAAAAATTTTAAGAAAATTTAATGTGGGCGGTTTATTATGGTCCGCATGTTCTTAGATTTTTTGTTCCCAAAAAGGTGTATAAATTGCGAAAAATTCGAAGATTTTTTGTGTAACGAGTGCAAAAGTGCGCTTAAAGTCATCGGATTTCAAAGATGTCCGAATTGTAAAAAGAAAAATTTTTGCGGAAAATTCTGTACCGGAAAATTTGGTTTGTACGGGAAGCCCTGTGCGGAAAATTTTTATTTTGATCAGTTGATTTTGTGCTTTCTGTACGACAGAAATACCGTTTTGCAAAAGTTGGTAATAAATTTTAAATATAAATTTTTGAGATCTATAAATGAGTTTTTTATAGGTATTCTCGTAAATCAATTTTTAAAATTCTTTTCGGATTTTGATGATTTTTCTTTTCCGAAAGAAAATATTGTTGTAGTCCCCGTTCCCATGAGTAAGCAAAAAACAAGACTTCGCGGGGAAAATCACGCGAAAATTCTTGCGTATAATTTTGCAAAGAAGATGAATCTAAATTTTTGTGATGCGCTTTGGAGAAGCCATCGTGAAGACCAGGCAAAATTAAAAAGAACCGAGCGCCTGGTAAATTTAAGAAATTCTATTTTTTTGAAGGAACGTTTTGAAAATTCATTGGACGGGAAAACAATTGTTTTGGTTGACGATATTGTGACGACTTGCTCTACCGTGAACGAGTGTAGTAAGACGCTAAAAACGGCTAGAGCTAAAGATGTTTGCGTGCTTGCTCTCGCGAGAGGATAAATACCTCGGCGATTTTTACAGTTTCTCAAAAAAGGTTTAATCGAAATTACTTTATTCGCTGTGCGCACGGCATATGGATGTGCAAATTCATTATGTTTCGTTTTCAACATGCTTTTCTTCGTATTTCTATGTAGTCCATATCGGTGGAGCGCATATCCCTCGCCTTATTTTATCCCGTTTTTAATCTTGAAATATGTCATATCGGCGCTATGCGCGAGCTCGTGATGCGCCTTGCAGAGCGGCGCGAGGTAGTGCGGATTATGGCTTGGAACAGCGGAAAATCTGCGGACGTGATGGATTTGCGTTGAGGGTTTTTGGCAATTTTGGACGGAACATTTTGTGCCATGTTCAAGGTAAAGGATTTTTTTGACGGAAACAGGGATGTGTCTTGATGGCTTGCCGTAGGGTTCTTGACTGATTTCCTCTTTCTTCTGCGCGATTTCTTGTTCGCGGGTTTGCAGAAATTCCATAAGTATTGTGTTTATGTCGATGCCTTTTTGTTGGAGTTCAAGAAGTTTTTTTTGGACTTCGGGAGAAAGATTTAAAGTCGTTGATTCGAAAATTTTTGTTTGGGGTTCGTCCGCTTCCGCGTA
>JBAZQZ010000023.1:0-12259 GCA_041663205.1 Candidatus Altimarinota bacterium | reverse complement strand
CCAGGCGGTAAGCTCATCCAAAAGAATCAAATCCTCTTCAACATTGGGCATAGCCTTAAGAAGCTCCTGCTGAGTGATAAACCCCTGCCCCTTGCCCTTTTTCACGAGCTCCTGCACTTCCTTGGGAAATTTGGACAACTGATCATCGGTCGGCTGGCTTATAAATTTACTTGTTCGCGCCATTTGAATTATTTAGATAATAATATTTGTTGCTCCTGTAAAAGTTTTAATAATAAGGCTTTATCTCCGGATTTTTCCGCCTCCTTCATCTTTAATTGTATCTCACGCAAAGTATTATTTTTTGCACTTCGACGCATGTTGTCAACCAGTTTTTTGACCTCTAGTGCCACAGCTTCATCCGAAAAATCCTGATACTTATCCTCGACATAAAGCACGTAAACATCAACACTGGCCTTAAGAGAGCCTAAAACCTCACTCCCAAAATCCCATTTTCCCTCGTGAGTTCGGGACGAATTATACTGATTTAAGCACTCTTTGTAAATATTTTTAAAATCCCCGTCAAAATCGTCCTCACTCAAAACAGCGGATATTTCGGGAAAAAGACGATAATACCCCAAAACAATTCCAACAATAATACCGCTGATACTTATTTCAAACTTTTTGACAGAAGAACCTCCGGAAGAATTATCCTGAAAACTTTGTCTGGCGGGATGATCTTTCGGCAATTTATAGCTGTCAATTTCATCATAAAGAATTTTTTCGCCCATGGAAATCTTACCGGCAAGCTCCTTTACATAGAAATCCCGATCCGTAGGCATCATAACCTTATAAAAAGGCATAAGCAGATTCATAACATTTTTTCTTCCGTCGAAAGTTCCGACATCAAAATCTTTGATAAGCCTGTCCATGTAAAAACTTATAAAATCCTTTGCGCCAATTACAGCCTCTTTAAACGCATTTCCGCCATTTTCTTTAACAAAGTCGGCGGGATCTTTTTTATCAAATGCAAAAACGGTCTTTATGTTAAAACCCTCGTTTTGTAAAATCTCAAAAGCCCTTCTGGTAGCCTCAAATCCGGCACTGTCGGTGTCGAAAGAAGTTACGGCATTCGGCGTTATTCTGCGCATCATTTTCGCCTGCTCCTTTGTCAACGCGGTCCCGCTCGTCGCAACAATATTTTTCACTCCCTCTTGATACGGCATAATCACATCAAAATATCCCTCAACAAAAACCACGCTGTTTGCTTCTTTTATGTATTTTTTTGCATGAGAAAATCCATAAAGAACCTTGCTTTTACTGTAAATTATATCCTCAGGAGAATTCAAGTATTTTGGCATCTGATCGGCCTTAAGAGCCCGTCCACCAAATCCGCAAATTCTGCCGAATGAATCAAAAATCGGAAACATAAGCCTCATCCTGAATTTATCAAAAATCTGGTCGGAAGAAATATTTTTCACAGAGACAAAACCGCTTTTCACAAGAACATCTTTTTTCACTCCGCGTTTCAAAAGCTCAGGATAAAGCGCATCATAACTGTCAGGAGAAAAACCGATTCTAAACTCATTTATGGTCTCATCCTTTACACCGCGAGAATACATATATTCCAAAACTTTTTTCCCTTCATTTGTGGAGTGAAGTTGCTTCTCAAAAAATTCACACGCAAGCTCATGCGCTGCGAAATATTCATCTTTTTCGGTCTTCCCTTCTTTTTTCAAAACTTTATCAAAACTCTCAATTTTAAGCCCCGCCCTGTCCGCCAATATCTTTATCGCCTCGGCAAAAGTAACCCCTTCAACTTCCTGAATAAACCCAAAAATATCGCCACCTTTATTGCATCCGAAACAATGACAAATCTGCTTTTCAGGGCTTACAACGAAGCTCGGCGTCTTTTCACTATGAAACGGGCAAAGCCCTTTAAAATTATGCCCCGCTCGTTTTAGTTGAACGTACTGCGAAACAACGTCACCAATATCAAGCCTGTCCTTTATGTCAGAAACGATATCTCCCATAAATTTTTGAAAAACCCGTGTGTTTTATACCCCAAACCGAGAACAAAAACAAGAACACTCCTATTTAAAAATGCCTCTTTTCTTTAACTCTGGGTAGAAATATCAATGCCGACCCCAACAAAAGCATCAAAACAACAAGCCCTATTATTACAAAAAATTTCTGATCCGAACTTACAAACGTAACCGCCATGAAACCAAAGACAGCAACCACAAAAAGATAAAACAACACAGCTTTTTTTTCGCTTAACCCTGCATTTAGAAGCCTATGATGCAAATGTTTCAAATCCCCTCTCCAAAAACTTTGCTTGGATAAAATTCTTCGCAAAACAACCCAAATCATATCAAGAATCGGAAGTCCCAAAACCAAAAAAGCCGTCGCAACTTTCCCCCCGGAAAAAATCGCAAGAGTCGCGATAGTAAAACCGAAAAACGTACTACCGCTATCCCCCATCAAAATCTTGGCCGGCGGGAAATCAAAAATAAAAAATGCAAGAGCGCAAGCTGACAAAATAAGCGCAATAGTAGCCACAGAAACCTGCCCCGCAGGATTTTCATGAATCCCGGGATGAATACTCAAAAGAAAAATTATAAACGCGCTTATCGCCGAAACACCGCTATTTAACCCGCTAATCCCGTCCACAAAATTCATAGTGTTAACAATCGCCAATACCCACAAAACTGTAAAAATCGCACTAAATAAATAAAAAGACACGTCGTGTCCAAAAAAAGAAAACCCGATTTTCAAAACGGAAAAATCAATTCCCCCTAAAAAAGGAAGATTTACGGAAAGCACTCCGATCCCAAAAAACACCAAACAAACAGCGGCAAGAAACTGGATAAAGAGCCGCAAAAAAGGGCTAAGACTAAACCTGTCATCCAAAAATCCCAAAACAAAAATCATCGTCGCTCCGACAAGAAAACCCAAGACATGGCTGTCCACCGGCACAAAAAACAAAACGGAAATCAAGAAAGAAAAATAAATAACAATCCCGCCATAATAAGGAATCGGCGCCCTTTTTAAGCCATATTTTTCAGGCCGATCCATGAGTTTCAACCTCGGAAAAATCTTCACGGCAATAAAACTCATCACCGCACAAAGCGCAAAAGCGGAAACAAAAATCCAAAAATAATTAGAGAAAAAGTTTTCCACGAAGGTAAGTATGAAGTTTTTTTTAACAGAGGTAAAGCAAAAAACTTTACGTCGCCGACACGCGTCACCGGGGAATCCCGCCAGCACATATAGTGTAATATTTTTTCGTCTTGGGTAAATGTTTTTACGGCTTCCTTAGGCCAAAATCCTCCCTGTTCACACTACACCTCTATCGCATCCCAACCGCGCGTTTCGCGACATTTTTGGTTTTAAACAAGTGCTTTTCGTGGCTTCCTTTAGCCGAAATATCGAGTTTTATTACGCGTCACATTTCAAGAATTCGCTACCCGAAAAAGTTGAAATTTTGGCTTCCAGATGCTAATATCTGGGCACAAAACATCTTTAAAAAAACTAAAACATGAACAATCAAAACAATACGACTAGGGCAACAATCGAACAAAATTTCATGTCAGTACCAGGGCCATCCGGCAGAAAAAGTATTTTGCCCTCGAAACCTTTGGCTTTTGGCTGCGATCTGTCAGCCCTTCCCGACGAAAATTTATACAATCTTTGCAAAGAGTACGGCGAACGCACGCGAATCTGGCGACAAAGATTTACGGGACTACTTCCCGAAGTTTTCAAACGAAAATTATACGAGAAAAAAGGTTTTTGTTCTATTTTTGAATTTTCAAAAAAACTGGCAGGACTAAGCGAAGAACAGACAAGATTGGTTTTGAATTTGGAAAAAAGATTTGAGGAAACTCCCGCCTTAAAAACACTTTTAGTTGCTGGAAAAGTGAGTGTAAATAAACTTGCCAGAATTGTCTCAATTGCAAAACCTGAAAATGAAAAATTCCTGGCAAACCAGGTGCAAATTCTTTCAAAAAGTGCAGTTGAAACTTTGGTCCGAGATGAAAAATTTGCGACAAAAAACGGGGGCGAAAACTTCGAAAAAACTGTCGAAAAAACTGCCGGCGAAAACATGGATTTTCAAAATCAAAATGGCTTGTTTGAGCCAGAAATCGGCTCAAAAAGCCTGCCCGGGCAGATGCGTTTTGACACAAAATCCCTGGAAGGCAACCGCGCAAAAGCGGACGAAAAACCAATAAAAATTTTCGAATCAACGGTTTTAAATCTCTCTCCCGAAGTCCAAAAAAAACTTCTTGAACTTCAACAAAAAGGCCTCGACATAAACACACTTTTACTCGAATTCCTCAAAACCCGCGAACAAGAAATCGCGCAGAAGAAAGAGGAAATCAGCCAAGAACCCTACGGCAAGCCATCAAGACACATCCCTGTTTCCGTCAAAAAAATCCTTTACCTCGAACATGGCACGAAATGTTCCGTAAAAAATTGCCAAAAACCTTCAACACAAATCCATCACGTCCGCAGATTTTCCGCTATACCAAGCCATAATCCACACTACCTCGCGCCGCTCTGCAAAGAACATCACGAGCTTGTGCACTCCACAGACATCGACTACATAGAAATACGAAAAAAAGCCTGCTGAAAACAAAACATAATAAATCCGCACACAGAATCCGGGGCACAAGCTACAGCGCCGATATAGACACAAAAAAGCATGCCCAACACAAACATCTCACATTCCAAAATCAACAACCTTCAACCAAACATACCAAGATTGATCTACAAACTAAAAAACCTTCATTAAAAATTTCTCAGACATTCCCTCACCGTAAAACTTTTCCACCTCTTCAATCTTAAAAGCCTTCTCCGCATCAAACTCTCCAACCTTGGTTCTACGAAGTTTGTCGACATACGCCCCAACACCCAAAACTTGCCCCAAATCATGAATTAGAGAACGAATATAAGTTCCGCCACCACACTTCACCCTGAAAGAAACCAACGGGAAATCAATCTTCATTATTTTGAATTCTTGAACAAAAATTTTGCGCGGCTGAAGTGTTACATCCAAGCCCTTTCTGGCCATTTCGTATGCCCGCCTTCCCCCAACTTTTAACGCCGAAAACTTAGGTGGAGTTTGCAAAATCTCGCCAATAAAATTTTTCTTTATAACATCTTTTATTTTCTGACAATCATCCTCGAATAATTCTTCCATTTTCCTTTTTCCGACCACCAACAAACCCTCAGCCCCCGGAAAACCCTCGGAAATCGGCCCCTCTTCATCATAAGTCTCCGAAACAAAACCAAATTTCGCAGTCACTTTGTACTCTTTGTCGCACCCCAAAAATTTCCCCAAAGATTTCGTGGCTTTTCCTACACCCAAAATCAAAAGTCCCGTCGCCAAAGGATCGAGCGTTCCCCCGTGTCCGACTTTTTTCACTCCCAAAATTCTTCTAACAGTCTTTACAACAAAAAAACTTGAAACCCCTTTTTCCTTATCAATTAGAATAAAACCATCCATCACAAAAATTTCAAAAAATAAAAACTCAAGAAACGTAAATCTCCGCTTCTCTATTTAAAAGCCCCTCGATAACCTGCTTGTCATTCCACGGAATGCGCTTTCCCCTAAGCATAATAACCTCCTCGCACCCCTTCCCCGCAACCACAACACAATCCCCTTCTTTGGCTAAAGTAAGCGCCAAACGAATCGCCTCCCTTCTGTCAGGAATCTTCCAAAAATCATGCCCCTCCTTCCGCGGAATTCCGGAAGAAACCTGCTCAATAATACTCCATTCATCCTCACTGTAAGGATCGTCATCCGTCACGATAATATAGTCGGAATTTTCATTCACGACCTGCCCCATTCTTGGACGCTTGGACTTATCCCTTCCACCCCCTGTCGCCCCAAACACAGTGTACAATTTGCCTTTTGCAAGCCCTTTATAGAGCTTCGTCAAACTCTCAAGCGCCTCGGGAGTATGCGCATAATCCACGACAACACTATAAGGCTGCCCCGCATAAACCTGCTCAAATCTGCCCGGAACTCCCGTACTTTCCGTAAGTCCTTTTTCAATAATTTCAAGCGGCACCCCGATAGCAATACACGCACTCGCCGCCGCAAGCGCATTGTAAACATTAAATTGCCCGGGAAGTTTTATTTCAACAGGCACCGCATTATTCGGAACATGCAAAATAAATTTCGATCCGCCTGTCGTACTCTCAACATTTTCGCTGTACACAGTCGCATAATTCATCCCATAAGTGATTTTTCTGTCCGAAACATATTGATTAAAAAAATTGTAATATTGGTCGTCCGCATTTAACACAAGCACTTTCGGAACCCCGACTTTTTTCGAATCCATTGAAACTTTTTTGAAAAATTTTGCTTTTTCATTCAAATAATTATTGAACCCGCCGTGATATTCTATATGATCCGGCGTCACATTTGTGATAACACCGACATCAAAATTTATTCCGAAAATTCTGGATTGAGTCACGGAATGAGAAGTCACTTCGACGACCGCATATTTACACCCCTCGTTCTTCATGCGCTTAAGCAAGCCCTGAAGCTTGAATGCCCCAAGCGTACTTTGTTTGGTCGTATTCGTCCATTTCGCGTCCCCGACTTGAAAATTCACGGTCGATGTCATCCCGACTTTTTGCCCCCACGCAGTCAAAATATTTGCGATAAGATTCACAACGGTGGTTTTTCCATTGGTCCCGGTAACCCCTATAACTATCATACTGTCGGCGGGATAAAAATTTAAAGACGCCGCAAAAAATGCAGCAATTTTGTGATAAAGAAGCCGCAAAGGATGAGTGTCCGGAATAAGTTTTCTTAAAAAATTAAGCATAAATTTAAGTATTTCTTTTGAAAAAGTATCCCACATCTACCACGTCTTTCGCAATCTGCTTTTTTAATTCATCGAGATTTTCAAATTTTTTCGTGTCGCGAATTTTTTCAAAAATTTCCACTTTTATTTTTTCACCGACAAAATCTTTTTTGGAAAATTTTTCAAATCCGTCAATAATATGCGCTTCAAGAATCGGGACATTTTCATTTACAGTAGGTCTTTTCCCAATATGCACCGCGGACAAAAAACCTTCTTTTGGCTTCTCCCCGACAAAAACCTTGCCCGCAAAAACACCGGAAAGTTTTCCGTCATACAAAATATTTATAGTTTCAAAACCGAGTTTTTTCCCGACCCCCAAACCTTTCACAACTTGTCCTTCAATAATTTCCATAATTGAAATATACTAAAAAACGACATAAACACAAGGAGATGAAACAACTCACAAAAATACTTCTTCTCGTAAATCTTTTTTTCTTACAATCTTACTTGATAAGATTCGATTTTTTTTCATTCAATGCAAACCTGCAAATAATTCTGATAGCACTCGCGGCACTTTCATTTTTCATACATTGCATTCTTTCAAAAACACTTTTGAAAAAAATAAAAAACATTTACAACCACAAAGCAATAACGGTTTTTACGCTTTTGACAGCCATTTCTTTGCTCACGGTAGATCCGATAAATTCTTTGGACACGGTAAGATATTTGATATTTTTTGCATGCGCGATAACATTCGTTTATTTATTTCTGGAAACATTTGAGACACACGAAGAAAAAATTTCAGCGATAAAAATCGGTGGATTCGGCGCAATCTGTTTTGGAATTTTTTCAGTAATTTATAATCTTCTGGGATATAATGTCGCATACGACTTAAGACTCCTCGGACCGCTTGATGCCGCCGTTTATTTGGCATACTACATGACCCCGTTTTTCATATTTTTTGTCATACAATTCATACAACACACAAACAAAAACGAAAAATCAAAAACTTTTTTTGATTCTCAAAAAGTAAATTTAACATCTGCGATTTTGCTTTTATTTTTGATCCTCGCAACACGCTCCGCAGGAGCGATTCTGGGAAGTTTCCTGGTGATTTCTTTCTACATACTGAGAAACAGCAACATCAAAATACTCAGCCTAAAAGCCACTAAAATCGCCCTTGCAACGATAGGCGTTATCGTGTTTGTCGGAATTTTCTACACAAAAATCCTTCCGTCCTTCCAAACGAATTATTCCAGCTTAAATGAACGCCAGGAAATCTGGAAAACATCGCTATATCTCGCAAAAGAGCCTGCAACAATGCTTTTCGGCCTCGGGGTCGGACAGTTTCAGGAATATTATTTACAAACCGCAGATAAAGTTTTGGGGCACAAACCACTTGACTACTACGTCCTTCAACCTCACAATATTTTCTTTCTGTTCATTTTTCAGTACGGTATTCTGGGGCTTCTATTCGTAGCAATTTGCATATATCGAGCACTCAAAAAGACACTACTGTCGGAAAATTCCACAGAAAAAACCTCACCTCTGGTTTTTACCTTTATCCTTCTTTATTTTTTCCTCCACGGCATGATCGACACGCCGTTTTACAAAAACGACATGCTGATTTTATTCGTCCTGTTTATGGAATTGGGCCTGCAAAAAACCTCCGACAAATAAAAACTCACCCCTCTTCTCCGACATCTATCGTCCCATACCCATCCTCGTTTTTTCGCTTGTATACGACATGAACCGCCCCGTCCCCTTCATTCCGATAAACAAAAAAATCATGGCCGATAAGTTCCATTTGACTGATTGCTTCCTCCTCCGTCATCGGTCGAAGTTTCTTAAGTTTTTTTCGTTTCACTATGTCAGACATCACCCCAAATTCATCCTGCGCCATAAGAACATTTTTCAAAGTCGAAGAAGCGAGCCACTCCCCTTCGGTGGTTCTTCTTTCCTCGGACTGCTTGTATTTTTCTATTTGTCTTTCAAGTTTTTCGCACACGTTTCTCAGCGACCCCTCCATCGATTCACCGCTTTCCTCAGCCCTAATCACAGCATGAGGAACATGCATCGTAATCTCTGTTTTCCCCTTCGCAACTTTCACCTGAACAATGGTTGCCTCGTCATCAATTCTGTCGGCATACTTCGCCAAATGCTCGATTTTTTCACGAATAAAATTTTCCTCGGTCTCGTTCAGATCAACCCCGTCGCAATAAATTTCGATATTCATAAAAAAATTTACATAAAAAATTAAGACTTAAATCCACCGACCAAATCCAAAAGAACACTGTAAGGATCATCCGCTTTCACGACTCCCGAAGCCAACAAAACCCCGCTCGCTCCAAGAGCCAAAGCTATTTTCACATCCTCCCCGTCTTTCACTCCGGCGCCAACCAAAACTTTTCCGCGTCCGACCAACTCCACCGCTTTTTCCACGACAAAAGGCTCCGCTTTTGACACAGACCTGTCCCCGCCAATCAATTCCGGAGGCTCAACCGCGACAAGATCGGGATCAAAACCCGAAATTTTCGCCGCCCGCTCCGGATCATTTGCACAAGCCACGACAAAAAGTCCCGCCCGCTTCGCCGCCTCGATACATTTCTCCAAAACCTCATCCTCAAGCTGAAATTCCGCATGATTCAGTAGTGTCCCGTAAGCTCCCGCCTCCTTCGCCATATCCGGCAAAACATGTCCCGTATGGCTTCCATACCCCTCAAAATCCGTATGTTGCGCAAAAACCGGGATGGAAACCGCCTCACAAACCCTCCCCAAATCCAGCGCACAAACCGCAACGCAAACATTCGCCCCCGTCTCCTTCGCCACGCGTTCACAAATTTTCGCCAAAACCACGGCACTTTCCCCCGTCCCCTGCTCATACGCCTTAAAATTGACCAAAATCAAAGGTAATTTCATACGAAAAGCATACTATAAATTTTCGCCATAAACAACTTGCTTAAACAATAAAACTTTGCTATAATAACATGATAAATTTAATCAACCCCTCCGTCAGGGGCTAAAACAAAAACAAAAATGGCTATTAAAAAATTCTTGGATTGTCTCTCTCACTACAACCAAAACCTCTCCACGAAAGAGAACAGATTTGTGTATGAAGAACAACCAAGCGTTACCTTCATCCAAAGCGCTCCAGGCACGAAAGTAAAACCAAGAGAAGTCCCGTCAGACACAAACGAGATGGACTCCGAAGAATTCCAGGCCTACCTCAAAAAAAACAATATAGCGGAAATCAAAGACGACACCTGCACATTCAACATGGACAACCAAGAAAAAAGCTTCCCATGGATGACGGCATTTGAAGATTCCCTGAAACCCCTAAACGACCCGAAGAAAATAAAAGCAAAAATCATTGAAGAATTCAGCAGACGTGAACGTGAGAAGGCAAACCAAGCACCAGCACAAAAACTAGAGACACCACCCATAGACAAAGCTGCAACAGAAAAAGGGAAAAAAGCCGCAGAGGAAGGAAAAAACGCCGAAAACAAAGGACTCGAACTCGCAAGACAAGGGAAAGTAGCCGAAACAGCACCCGGATCAAGAACAATAACACTCCCTAACGGAAGAACCTTCAACGGAAACCTAAATACCTACATAGGAACAGTGTCATTCCAGGACACAGATAAGACCCCCGTCGAACAAGCCGGAAAATTCAACAAAGACACAGGAATCCTAGAAACCGGAACAATGAAATTCGGCTCCGAACAAATACAAACAGGAATATTTGACAAAAAAACAGGAGGGCTCAAGACCGGAACAATCATGTTCATGGGTGGCACAACAAACACTGGAACATTCAACGAAGCAACCGGCACAATGACGGCAGGAACGATCAGCCAAGACACAACAATCACATTCACAGGAACATTTAAAGGAGATGGAAACCCGGACAAAGGAGATTTTACTCAAAGACCTATTGAATTAGCCACTTCAGCTAAGGCACCGGCAGCAGCACCAACAGCACCAACAGCACCAGCAGCTCCAACAGCACCAACAGCTCCAACAGCTCAAGCAGCTCCACCAGCTCAAGCACCAGCAGCTCCGGCACCAGCAACACCAGAAGTATCGCTCCTGCTAGGAACTACCATTAAACTAGGAAAGATAAAAGAAACCCTACTTAAAAATATTCTTTCGGCAAAAAATTCAGGAGAAATTCTCGCCGAAATTCTAAAGGCAGAAAAAGAAGCAACAAGCCTACTCAAAAAACTTCCATTAGTAGAAGCACAACCATACCCGATCCACGAACTTAAGATGGATTTCACAAAAGAAAAGGGAGAAGAACCAACACAAGCAGAAAAACAAGCAATAATCAATGACGCGATTGAATACAAAAAAACCAAGCAAGGGGAAACATCACAAGATTTCTCAGCATTCCTGGAAACAGAAAAGACATATCAAGCAAGTCTAAAACAGACACCAGCACAAGCACCGGCAGCTCCACAAGCACAAGCACCGGCCGCACCTGCAGCACAAGCAGCAGCTCCAGCCGCAACCGCAGCACCAACCACCGAAACACCAGCCCCGGCCCCCAAAGCACCCCCTGAATTCCCCGCCTCGCAAGCCGCAAAAGAAGCAATCGCCTCAACCCAAAAAGGAACAGAAGCAACAACAAAAGCACAAACAGCAACAGAAACAGGGAAACAAACAGCAGATGTTGCCGATAAGGCAAGGAGAGAGGGAATATTGGCCTGTTCTGAGCAAAACGCAATAAAAAAACAATTTAAAGAAAAAGCCTTTACCGGCAAAGAGGTTGAAGGAATCCTCATAGGAGAAATGAAGTATCCAAATGGGATGAAGAGAAAATCCGAAATAGGAAAATTCAATCCTAACACAGGCGCAATCTCAGAAGGAGTTGTGATTCACATAGGCCCAATTGACACAGGAAAATTTGATCAAAATGGTTCATTAATAGAAGGAACAAAAGAACTAATAAACGAAGAAACACAAACCGGAAAATTCAATCCGGAAACCGGCTTCTTGATAGAAGGAACAAGCGAGGGGAATCCCGTACAAACAGGAAAATTTAAGGGAGAAAAAAACAAGGAAGACGTAATAGCGGGAACAACCGTCTACACATTGAATGACGGCCAAAAAATATCATTCATTGGGGAAATCAAGGAAGATAATTTCTTCTACGGAACAATGAAAACAAATGCTGGAACATACCAAATAGCCACAAAGAATGTCACCCAAAACAATGTCTACACCGGCCGCTTCACGCGAATCGACGGACAAGTGGAAGAAGGTTCATGGGATAAAGATTTTAACCCGATTGGCGCACCGGAAGTAATAGCACAAGCCACACAAGCACCTGCAGCACCAACAGCACCAGCAGCAGCACCGGCCGCAGCACCTAAAGCAGCACCAGCCCAACAAGAAACTCTAGAACCCATCCCCGAATCCCAGGCCGTAACAAACGCCATCCGCACAGCAGACGCGGCCGCAAAAGTGGCAGCAGAAGCAAGCGGAAAAGCACAAACCGC
>JBAZQZ010000022.1:0-12486 GCA_041663205.1 Candidatus Altimarinota bacterium | reverse complement strand
GATTCGAAGACTTTTCCGGTGAAATAATCGATTTATTTGTTATCGATTCCGACGGCCTGCGAGATATTCGTTAGGCCGTCTTTTTTTAGAAGTTTTACGAGGCCTTGGTTTATTTCCCCTATTAATTGCGGTCCTTCGAAAATCATACCCGTCATCATTTGTAGCAGTGATGCGCCGAGACGTATTTTTTTGTATGCATCTTTCGCGTCAAATATCCCCCCGCATCCGATTATTATGGCTTTCCCCTGCGTTTTTTTGTAGACATATTCTATCGTTTCGTTTGATAACTCTTCGACCGGTTTTCCGCTTATGCCACCGTATTCAACCGGACTTTTTTCGCTGATTTGCGACATCATTTTTTTGTTTGTTCTGTCTTTTGTGAGGTTTGTGCAAATGAATCCGTCTATTTCATATTTTTCCGCGATTTTTATTATGTCATCAATTTCCGAGTGTTTCAGGTCCGGTGGCATTTTTAAGAAAATCGGTTTTTCATTTCTGTGTTTTGTAATTTCTTTGAGTAATTTATCGAGCGACTCCGCGTCTGTAAATGGCTGTCCGCCGTGTGCATTCGGGCATGAGATATTTATCGTCATATATGACGCGATGTCTTTTGTGAGATTAAAACCTTTGAGATAATCTTTGACTCCTTCCTCCGAAATTGCCGTTCTTTCGCAATTTGTTTTTGCGACACTTATACCGAGAGGGAAATTGAATTTTTCCTGCCTGCCGGCAGGCAGGGCTTTTTTTAAATTTTTCGAAATTTCCTCCGCGCCTTTGTTGTTTAGCCCGTAATACACTATGAGTCCTTGTGATTTTTTAAGTCTCCAAAGTCGCGGTTTCGGGTTTCCTTCGCATTTTTCGCCGGTTATCGATCCTCCTTCTTCGTATCCGAATCCGACGTCGTGAATTATTTTTGAGATTTCGATATTTTTGTCGAAACCCGCCGCAAGTCCGACAGGATTTTCAAATTTTATTCCGAGGATTTTTTGCGACAACATCGGATTTTTGTAGTAGAAAGCCGCGCGCGTGATAAATCTTGTGATAATATTGCTCCCCAAAAGTTTCCCGATTCCCAAAAAAAGATTATGAATAATTTCCGGATCGACTAAAAATAAAATATGTTTGAGGACATGTTTATACAAAAATTTTATTATCGCGTTTTTAAATGCGATAAATTGCTCTGCGAGATTTAGCCCTATTATAAGCCATAACACCGCGATTAGAATTCCGCCCGCAATGTCCGAAGGATTGTGCACGTGGAGATAAAGCCTGCTAAATCCGATGAGTGACGGGAATGTCAGACAGCCTACGAAAAAAATAAATTTCAGGAGTTTGCTTTTTATTTTGTCTTTCAATGTGAAAAATAAAAGCATGAAAAATACGAAAGACATCGTCGTGTGTCCGCTCGGAAAACTCGGGTCGTCTTCAAACACAAGCATTCTTGGCGGGCGCGCGCGCATCACTCCGTATTTCAAAATAAATTCCGTTAAAAATGCGCCGAACACCGTGAATGCGACTGTGTAAAATTTTTGTATTTCTTTTTTTGCCAGAAAAAATGTCAAAAGCAAAATCGTAAAAATAATAATCGCGGCAACGCTTCCAAAGTCGGTTATCACTTTAAAAAAATTCACAAAAAATTCCGTCTGGAGCGGCTCGATTTTTGCGAGAATCGTTTGGTCTAGATTTGTTATTATATTTTGCATGCGTGTTTTATATTAGCACTCTTTGTATTTTTTGGTATACTTTTTCCGCTTATAATCTAACGAAATCAATATGTTGAATGAACTTATGGCCGGTAACAAAAGGTACACAGACGGAAATTTTTCCGATAAAAATCGTGACCTTAAACGAAGAAACGAAATCGCCAACGGACAGCATCCTTTTGCGGCGATTGTGTGTTGTTCGGATTCTCGTGTTTGTCCCGAAATTCTTTTTGATCAAGGACTCGGGGATATTTTTGTTGTCAGAGTCGCCGGGAATATAGCCGATTATGTGGTTATCGGAAGCCTTGAATACGCTATCGAGCATTTGCACGTACCTCTTGTCATGGTTCTCGGTCACAGCAAATGCGGGGCCGTTTCGGCTACCTGCCAAGGTGGAGAAGTGAGCGGACATATCGGGCATTTGACCGGCAAAATTTTGCCTGCCGTGGAGAAATCCAGGGCTTCAGGCCATGATCACGCCGATGAATGCGCGAAAGAAAACGTAAGACTTGTCGTGGAAAATCTGAAGAATGACAGTCATGTTATTTCAGAATTCTTGAATAAGGGAACGCTTCAAGTTGTAGGCGCATTTTATGACTTGGACAGCGGAGTTGTGAGTACCGTTGAATAGGTTGGCTAAAGTTTTGAAAGTATTGCTTGGCCGAATTTTTCGGCTGAGGACGGGCCGTTGGCGGTAATTATGTTGCCGTCGGTTGTGATATCTTCGCCGGTGAAGGTTGCGCCGTTTTTTTCGATGTGTTTTTTTTGCGTTCCTTCTCCGTCATCCCAACCGGTCACTTTTTTGTTTTTGAAAATTCCGGAGTCGGAAAGAATTGTCGGAGCGATACAAATCGCGCCCAAGATTTTGGCTAATTTTGCGAGACTAAAATATTCTTTATTATTTTGATATTCGTTGTAAGCGCCCGGACCTCCTATAAAAACGACTGCGTCGTAATCTGCGCATGAGGCTTCGCTCAGGCTTAGTGTAGCTTGTGTTTTTGTCCCGAATTTCCCGATGCACTCCCCTTTTTTGCCTGCGGCGACATCAACTTGGATATTTGCTTTTTCCAAAACATCTTTCGGAATTTTGAATTCCGCGTCTTGAAAATTATTGTTTGCGATCACAAAAAGGACTTTGGACATGGTGTGGGGTTTTTACTGGCGGAGACCTGCCTGCCGGCAGGCAGGGACGGGGATTCCCCCTCCGGGGATAAACTTCTCATCCCATTCTCATCTTAGTATAGTTTTTTTAAAACTGGCGGAGAGACTGGGATTCGAACCCAGGAGGAACTTACGTCCCTAGCGGTTTTCAAGACCGTCGCTTTCGACCACTCAGCCATCTCTCCACTTTTTTTGTAGGCTTCGCATCGCTCAGAAGTGGCAAAGCCACATTCTTTGCTAGCTACGCGCTCGCGCCGTGCGCTCGCCGGTTCTTAGACGCTCGCTGTTTGCCAGGCTCACTGCGTGCCAGGCTCACTGCGTGCGCGAATTATATTATATCTATTTTATTACGGCAACACTTTGTTTGTTATTGGAAAAACCCTGGTTTTCTAAATAATAGATTTTGACATATTCCAGAATAGGCTTAAAACTTAACGTCACCGTTAACGACACTTTTTGTTCATTTTTGGCTTGCATATGCCACGAGTGCCAGCTAAGGCGTGTGACAACAACTATTGTACTCCAAACGCTTGTGCATTATATAATCAACTGTGGAGCAGCTAAATTTCCCCTTGTTTGAGCCATCATTCAACTACTGAAAAAACGGTAGCTTCCCAGTTTGTTGCTATTGACAAAAGACTGAAAACCACCTAGAATGTTGCCTTTGTAATATTTAAATAATATAAATATGAGTGAAATAATAACAAACGATGGACAAGAAGTGCCGGTAAATCCTACTAATTTTTTAGGGTTAGAGTATGAAACTGTTTTGCCCGAAGACGGAGAGGCCTTACCTGGAAATGTTTTGCTCGGAGACGGAGAGGCTTTACCTGAAACTGTTTTTGCCGTAGGGGAAGTGAAGGCAAGAACCCTTGGAGAGGTTATGGGGGCTGTGCGTGAAGGTGAATTGAATGATTTGGGAGTGGGTTTCCTGAAGGCGCTAAACGTTGAGGGATTTAACAAATTAAGAGAAGATAATCCTGATTGGACGCCGAATTTTAAAGGAATTCGAGATTTTACTTTGAAAATTCTTCGCGGAGTCAATCTTGAAGGGGCGGATTTGACCAGATGTGATTTTAGCGGAACGGATTTGAGTGGAGCGAATTTGAAAGGGGCAAAGCTGATGGGTGCGGAGTGTCATAATTGTACTTTTAGGGCTACTAATCTTGAGGGGGCTTATTTGGAGGGGATGGTCGCTATCGGAGCGGAGTTTACCAAGACAAATTTGAAAGGGGCGGATTTGAGAGGTGCTCATTTGAATGGAGCGGATTTTGACGGGGCTAATGTTACCAATGTTAAATGGGACGGATGTTATAAGACCGGAGCGAATTTTAGGGATTGTGTCGATGAAAATGCGGTAATACCTGCGGTGCCTACTGTAACGCGTGGTGCGGGAGGAATCAGCGCGGATATGCCTGCGGATAGTGGAGAAGACTTGGACCCGGGAGATATTTTGACAAGGATGGATGGGCCTTTATCGCGTTAATGGAGGCAGAGCTGTTTTTTAATGGCGGAGAGGGAGGGATTTACCCCTTCGCTTCGCTGCGGGGCATAAACTTCTCATCCCTCCCTCTTCTTCAGCAGATAAAAAAATATCTCTACCTTCGGCAGAGCTGTTTTTTTATTGGCGGAGAGGGAGGGATTCGAACCCTCGAAGGCCGTGAGGCCTTGGCACTTTTCGAGAGTGCTCGTTTCAACCACTCACGCACCTCTCCATATTGTTAAGCTCACTGCGCTCAGCGGTGGCAAAGCCACACGCTTCGCTTGTTCCGCACTCGCGCCGTGCGCTCGTGTTGTTAAGCTCGCGTCGCTCAGCGGTGGCAAAGCCACACGCTTCGCTAGCTACGCGCTCGCGCCGTGCGCTCGCATTTGTGCTGCGTAGGCTCACTGCGCTTTAGCGGTGTGACGGATTATCCTACATCTCTTCCACCACCGCAACCCCAAGCAGGGCGAGGCCGTTTTGCAAAATTTGGCTTACAGCCTGCGTGATTTTCAGTCTGAATAATCTTTCTTTTGGCTCTTTTGCTGTCAAGACGGGGACCGAGTTGTAAAAAGAATTGAATTTTTGCGCAAGTTCGTACAGATATTGGCATAGCAAATTTGGCTTGTACTCGTGCGCGGAATAGATGAGCTGTTCTCTGAATTTCGGTATTGTGCGCAAAAGTTGGGATATTTTTTCATCTATTTCGCTTTTATTTTCCGATGTTTTTGCTTCTTTTTTGGGAGCGGAGGCCTTTCTCAAAATGCTGTGCGCTCTTGCGTACGTGTATTGCATATATGGCGCGCTGTTCCCCTCCAACGACAACATTTTATCCCAATCAAAAACTATATCCGTCGATCTGTTTTGCGAAAGGATGTTGTATTTTACCGCTCCCACTCCTACGATTTCCGACACGGCGTCTTTGTTTTTCAAATCCGGACTTTTTTCCCCGATGATTTTTTTTGCTCGTTTTATGGCTTCCTCAAGCACTTGATCGAGCAATATTATGTTTCCTTTTCTTGTACTCATTTGCATGTCCTCCATCCTCATTCTTCCAAAACTGACGTGAAATCCTTCGTCTTTGTACCATGAAAATCTTTTTGCGGTTTCAAAAAGTTGCTTGAAATACATGTTTTGCGCCATGTCCACGACATACAAAATCTTTTCCGGTTTCCAGCGTTTTATGCGATATTTCAGCGTTGCAATGTCTCTTGTCGAATACAAAGTCGCCCCGTCTTTTTTTTGAATCACCATCGGTGCAATATTTTCATCGTCGAATTTTGCGATGTATGAGCCCTCATCGCCTTCCACAAATATTTTTTTCTTTTTTCCTTCTTCGAGCAACTCCTCCATTTTGTCCTCGTAAAAGCTTTCTCCAAGCGTAAAATCGAATTTTATGCCGGACAATTTTTTGTATGTTCTGTTTATTTCTTTCAGGCTTTCCACCACAAACCATTCCCATAATTTTCTGTTTTCTTTATCACCTTCTTCAAAATCTTTGAATTCTTTTCTCGCGCAGTCTTCAAGTTTCGGGTCTTTTTCGGCCTCTTCGTGAAATTTTACGTAAAGCTTGAGCATTTCATTGATCGGATCTTTTTCCAAAATTTCTTTTTTGCCCCATTTTTTGTACGCGTAAATCAATTTTCCGAATTGTGTACCCCAATCCCCTATGTGATTCATGGAGATTGTTTTGTATCCCACAGCTCCCAAAATATTGTTTAGAGTCTGCCCTATTATTGTCGATAATAAATGATGCACTCCGAGCGGTTTTGCGATATTCGGAGAACTGTATTCGACGATTACTTTTTTATTTTTTCCTTCGTTGCACTTGCCGTATTTTGCCTTCTCCTTGAGCACTTTTGACATTTCACTTTTTAGCGTTTTTTCGGAAACGAAAAAATTTATAAATCCCGGACCGGCGATTTCCACTTTTTTTATCAATGTGTTTTTTGGAATATTTTTTACAATTTGTTCGGCTATCTCTCTCGGATTTTTTTGCATCGTTTTTGCCAATTTCATCGCAATATTCGCCGCATAATCTCCATGCAAAATGTCCGAAGGATATTGTATGAAAATTTCACCCTCGGTTTTTAGCGCTTTCTTTACAGCTTTTTCGAGAATCGATTCTATTTGGTCTTTTATTGTCATTTTTATATTTTTAAGAAATAGGCTTTTTCCTGAAGCGGGATTTTCGAATCGTCAGCCGCGCGCCTGCCTTCGACCCCAAGATCTACGGATGGATTTTCCGGAGTCAGTATGTATTCTTCTATTTCGCCACCGATGTATTTTGTGATGTTCATGCCCATTTCCCTCAAAATTTCCCCGAATTTGTCGAGATGCATGTTGCTCAAATCTTCAACCAAAAACACCGAATTTACCGTGCGCATCGTGATTTTTGTCCTTTCGCATTCGCGATAATTCCAGTATCTCTGCACTATTCCCCCTCTGTCCATGTATGCGACTTCCCCTTCCGTCGCGTTGTAAACTTCTATCGAATTTGCCGGCCTGAAAGGTTCCGAGCCCTTTGTGTAGACCAAACTCAAGTTCCCGCAGATCCAATCTATGTCTTTTCCGCGAACCGGAATCAGGTATTTCAGATTAAAATATCTGCATATATCTTCCAGCGCCGTTTTGTGGATCACTTCTTCTCCGTTTTTGGCTTTTGTAAGCAGTTTTGCCACTATGTGTCGATGTTTCAGAGGGGAGATTCCGAACATTCCAAAGGCCTCATCCCATGATTTTATGTACGGTTCATCATGTATCTCTTTGTTCTCAAATTCTTTTTGGCGTTGAGCCCAAATGCCCCTAAGCAGGCTTTGAATATATGAAATGCGTCTTGTGTTGTTTACGTTTCTTATGATGATTACTCCCACTTTAAGTCCCGTATATTGCTTAAATATGTTTTCGTCTATTGTCAGGTTCATAGAAGTCATTTTTAGTTCTTAGCCCATTCTAATGAAAAGGGGGTTGATAAATCCAGCGTTTTTTGCTATAATTCCTTGATAACTTCAAGAAAATTAACAAAAACAAAAATGAAAAATGTATTCTACAAGCTGGTTGCTTCACTGGCTATCGTCGTAATGGCAATGAGCTTCACGGCGTTTGCCGCTGTGGATAAAGACTCTCCGAGCGATGTAATCGGACTTAAGGGAGTTGCTCTAAATAAAGGGGCGAAAATCTCTTGGGACAGCGCAACCGACAATTTGAAGGTTGCCGGATATAAGGTGCACTATGACGTTAAGTCTGTGCAAAATCCCGGGGAGAAATACTCTTTTATCAAAGATGCCGGGAATGTTTTGACTTACAATGTGACCGGACTTGAAAACGGTAAAAAATATTATTTTTCGGTAATTGCATACGATGCGGCCGAAAATGAAAGTGTAAACTGGGGAGCTCCGGAAGTATCCGTCACTCCTGCGGCGGATTCTCCTGAAGCAAAAGACGATACCGCTCCGCAAGTTTCGAAAGCGACTGCGTTGAGTAAAGAACAGGTTAAAGTCGTTTTTTCAGAGGCGGTTTCTCTTCCGAAAGAAAATCCGGAAGACGCTTTCCAAGTCGAGGATGAAGACACACTTGAGCCTTTGGCCGTTCTTAGAGCCGAAATGGACAGTGAGGACAAGGACAATAAAACCGTTCTTCTCACGACAGCTCCGCAAACGGAAAAATCAAAATATAAACTTACCGCGGGAATAGACGTTGAAGACACGTTTGGAAATCCTGTGATAAGCGGGACTTCCGACACCGCCGAATTTGAGGGCAGTGGCGCTGATAAAGTGGCCGAAGATACAAAAGGCCCTGAAGTCGTGAAAGTCGAGCCGATGGACAATACTCACGTAATCGTGACTTTCAATGAAACTATCGTCTTGGGAATCGATCCTTCGCAAAATTTCAGCGTTGTTGAGGCGGCTGATTCCACAAAACAACTCCAAGTTTTAGGGGTTGAATTAGGGAAAAATACAGAGAATGTTGATGATGCGGCGGCCATCGTGACGACTTCTCCTCAATCTGAAAATAAATACACTCTTTCCGTTCTTGGCGTAAAAGACGGAAGCGGAAACGGGGTTGTCTCTTCAAAGGCGACCGGTGAATTTACGGGTGTTCTTGGGGCGAATGTCCCCGTGAATGTGAATGATATATTGCCACCGAAAGATATTGCGCAACTTATGGCCGGATATGTTTTTGAGGCCGGAAAATATGTTGTGAATCTTTCATGGGAAAATCCTGTGGAGAATAAAGATGATACAAAAGAACAAATCGTTTATATGAGCCAAGATCAAGGGACAAGCTACGCAAAGAAAGCCAGCCTTGACGCGGTCGCCACGAAGTATTCCGTAAGAGATCTTATTGCCGGAGAATACTGGTTTAAGGTCACTCAGAAAGATGCTTCCGGAAATGAAAGCGAAGGTGTCTTGAAGAAGGTAACTTTGGCTGAAACAGGACCTGAACTTCTTGGACTGGTTCTTTTATCTGTTGCACTTGGAAAAATTGTGACGAAAAAGAAAAAATAAATTTTATAAAAATTTTATCTTTTTTTAATTAAAATTTAATGCCCCTTGTGTAAACTCGGGGCATGTTTTTTGTGAAAATTTTAAAATGGGTCAGGGGGTACGCGTTTGAAATTGTGTTTGTTTTGGCTGTGTCATGCGCTATTTTCGTTTTGGATTTGCCCGACGGGAGATTCCATGCGTATTTTTTGGATGTGGGACAAGGCGACGGTTTGCTCATAAAAACACCTGGGAATAATCATATCTTGATAGACGGCGGACCCAAGGATTATGTCATGAAAAAGCTTGGAGATAATATGTTTTTCTTCGACAAAACCATTGATCTGATGGTGCTTACCCACCCTCATTCCGATCATGTTTCAGGGCTTATAAGTGTGCTCCAAAATTATGATGTGAAACGCGTGATGATGACTTTTGTGATTTATAAAAGTGACGGCTATGCGAATTTCTTGAAGGCCGTGAAACAGGAAGGTGCCGAGATTTTTGTCGCGGACAATACCGCTGATTTTGATTTCGGAGATGTTTTTGTGGACACACTTTATCCGTTTTCAAAAATCAGCGGACAAACTTTTAAAGACGTGAACGATTCTTCTGTCGCGATGAAAATTATTTACGGCGATAAGTCTATTTTTGTCGGCGGGGATATCGGACAAGGAGTGGAAAAAAATATTGTCGCAAAATATGCGGACGTGAAATCCGATGTCTTAAAAATCTCTCATCACGGGAGCAAGAATTCTTCGAGTGATGTTTTTTTAAAGGCAATAAGCCCTAAAATCGCCATCATAAGTTGCGGAAAAAATAATTCATATCACTTCCCCACCGACATTGTTTTGGATAAATTAAAAAAATACGGAGTGAAAATTTATCGGACGGATTTGGACGGAACGGTGGAAATAATTTTTTAGATTCTTTCTATTTCCGCGCCGAGATTGCGAAGTTTTTCTTCAAGTTTTTCGTAACCGCGGTCTATATAGTTTATGTTTGAGATTTCCGTTTTTCCTTTTGCTGTCAGCGCCGCTATAACCATGGCGGCTCCCGCTCTTATGTCACAGCTGGCAATCGGCACTCCTTCAAGATTTGTCGGACCTGAAATCAAGGCTTGGTGTGGGTTTAAAAGATTTATTTTCGCGCCCATTTTTTCGAGTTCAAAAATATAGCTTAGTCTGCCTTCAAACAATGTTTCGAAAATTTTGCTGACCCCGTGAGCCTGAGTCAAAAGCACTGCGAATGGCGCTTGCAAGTCCGTCGGGAAACTCGGGAAAACCGCTGTCCTAAGCATTTTTACGGCGTTTAATCTTGTCGCAGGATTTATTTTCACGTTGTCTTTTCCTATGCTCAAAGGTATTCCCACTTCCTCAAGTTTTTGCCAAAGACTGTCCAAATCATTCGGATTAAATCCTTTCACGAGGACGTTTCCACCGGTTGCCGCCGCCGCTATTACCAAAGTCCCGGCTTCCAAATAATCTCCCGTGATTCGATATTTTATTTTTTTTAATTTTTTTACTCCTTTTATTTTTAAAACATTTGTGCCAATTCCTTTTATTTTCGCCCCTCTTTTATTTAGAAAATTACACAAATCCTGCACGTGCGGTTCGCATGCCGCAAGTCTGATTTCGGTTTCCCCCTGCGCCAAAACCGATGCCATTATTGCGTTTTCCGTCGCGGTGACACTCAGTTCAGGGAGAATTATTTTTTTACCTTTCAGTATATTACATTTGATGTTCAGGCCTTGAACATCATCGATTACTTCACAGCCAAGTTCTTTGAACGCGTGAGTATGGGCATCCACGGATCTTTTTCCAAGAACGCATCCACCCGGAAAATGCATTTTCACTTTTCCGGTTCTTGGCAAAAGTCCGCCAAGTATCAAAATTGACGCGCGCATTTTTGTAACCATTTCATTCGGTATTGTTTGATCCGAAACTTTTGACGGATCGATTTCCAAAATATTATTTTTGAATGATGTTTTCGCCCCGAGCGCTGTGATAATTTTGATCATTGATCTCACGTCTTCAATGTCCGGGATATTTTCCAGTACCACTTTTTCTTTCGATAAAAGTGACGCGCAGATTATCGGAAGCGCCGCGTTTTTTGATCCGCTTACAGTCGCCTCTCCCATGAGTTTTTTGCCTCCTTTTATTACGAAATTAGCCATAACGGGGATATTATACAGATTTTTACCGGAATTTAAACCTTTTCGGGTGATTTTCGGGTTGTGAAGCATTGATTTTTTCCCTTATTTCTGCTAGAATTTATAGATTACAAGAAACAAAAACAAATACAAAAATGAAGGTTTCCCCAAGAAAGTTGGTTTTGGCGCTTATTGCTTTTTCCGTCATCGGAGGAGTTTTTGTAAATAAGGCTTTAAACAGGGATAATTACAGCATTATAAACACTTCCGTTTTGGGGATTTTAAAGGCGACCTATGAAGATTTTGCGCCTTCTTCTTCCGATCTTGCCATCGTAAACGTGGTTTTGAACAAGGAATCCGAGCCGAAAACGAATTTCAATTATTATAAATATAAAGCCAGCATCGTCGTGAAAAACAATGGCGGAAGGCTTATAAATGCGCGCGTTCTTTTGCACGGGGACGGCACTCAAAAAACGGTGGCTGTGAGAAATACCGATTACGGTTTTTCTTTGGCAAAAAACGGGACTTACATAATCAAGGATTATGAAGTGATTTTTGACGGGAATTATAACGGCGGGGAAATCCCGATTTATTTGGAGGTAACCGATAAAACCGATGTAGATAAAACAAACAATGTTTTTGTTGCGAAGATTTTTGAAGGCCCCGGAAAAATAAAAGATATTTTTATTTCCGATATTTCTTCCGACGGAAAAATCGAATTAAATTTCAATGACAATAAATATCTCGTTAAAAAACATGATTTCGAATTATTTCGAAAAGAAAATGTTTCGATGGAAAATGTTGAGGGAAAATATTTTGAAAATACATCTTTTTCCTCTCCGCTCGGGTACTATGTTTATGAAAATTCTGTGAAAGATTTTGGGATTGATTTTGTCGGAGACGAGCGCACGGAACAGAATTCTCATTATGTTAAATTTTCAGAACATCCTTACGGAGCGACGAATAATCACTATGTTTTTGTTAAGGCGGTAAATTCCGAAAACGGATATTTCGCCGTGAGCGATGTGGTTGCGGTCGGCCCTCAAAAAGAAATGAACAGAGCCGAGTTCGTGAAGGCTTTTGTTGAGTATTTAAAGATTCCTTTGTCTCAAAACGAGGTGCTTTATTACACAGATGTAAGCCCCGAAGACTGGTATACGCCTTACGTGCAAACTGTTTATAATCTCGGACTTTTGAATACTTCCGCGCTGAATTTTTCTCCCGAGAAAAAAATTACGAGAGGCGAGGTTTTGAAAATGACGATGGATTATTTTGAATCCGACCTCACGCAAACCACTGAAAAACGTTTCAAAGATGTTGACGAAAGTTCTCCCGTTCATCCCTACGTACAGAGCTTTTTGGCTGAGGGAAAAGCCGGCGGACTGGGTGTCAACTTTAATCCTGACTTACCTGCAACGCAGGATTTTGTAAAAAACATTCTCGATGTATATAGAAAAAATAGTTAAATTTTATTTTCTTTTCGTGATGGTTTTGAGATCGGAAGAG
>JBAZQZ010000021.1:0-12785 GCA_041663205.1 Candidatus Altimarinota bacterium | reverse complement strand
GAAAAGCCGGCGGACTGGGTGTCAACTTTAATCCTGACTTACCTGCAACGCAGGATTTTGTAAAAAACATTCTCGATGTATATAGAAAAAATAGTTAAATTTTATTTTCTTTTCGTGATGGTTTTGTGTTCCACCGTTGCCGTCGGCGCGGACAAAAACACTCAAACTTTCATGGCAAATGTTCTCGGATTTAATTCCGTGGAGCATTCCATAAACGAGGTCGATGACAGGAAAATTGACGTTGAAATATCGAGAGATAAAGATGTTTTGTCTACGACTCCTGGTGCTACGGACGTGAAAATTATGAAAATATTTTTCAAGACTCACGAAGATGAAATGGCGTTGAACGGACTAAAACTCAAGGTGTCGGGGACTATTTCCGAAAATATTGAGAAGGCTGTTTTGAAAAATGGCGAGGAAATTTTGGCTGAGGGAAGAGCCGAGGAAGGATTTATTTCTTTTGAAAATGTCGGATATAAACTCGATAAAAATTCCGAAGGATTTGTTTATGTTTTTATCAATGCTAGTAAAAATTTGCGGGCCGGAGAGAGAATAAGGCTTAGTATAGAGGATCCTGGAGATGCTTACGTGATGGTTGGCGGAGAACTTTTTGATTTAAAAAACTCTTTTCCTTTGAAAGGAAAACCTTTGAGTGTTGTTTCAATGCGCGGATGGGAACCCGGATACAGTGCGCCTAAATCCTCTGCTCAAGAACGGTAAATAATTTCTTGTACGGTTCTTCGTGCGGGACAAATTTTTTGTCATGAGCTTCGATTTGCGCTTTTAAATCCTCTATTTTCATGAATTTCACTTCGGAAATTTCGGACGGATCAGGTTTTAAGTTTTTTATTTCTATGTCTTTTTTTATGAGATAAATATCTTTATGTTCGTTGTTTATAAATGTACCTTTGTTTGTTATGCACGTGTCTTTCGCTTTGAAAAGGAATTTTAATTCTCTCTCTTCCACGTCAAGTCCGAGTTCTTCTTTTATTTCTCGTATCGCAGAAGTTTTTGAATCTTCTCCTTCTGAAATATGGCCGGAACAAGACACTTCCCAGAGACCCGGAAATGATTCTTTTTGCTTTGCGCGTTTTTGGAGTAAGAGTTCTCCGTGACTATTCAAAATCCAAATATCCACAGCAGCATGCCAATCCCCGTCTTTGTGAACTTCCGTGCGAAGCTTTGTTTGGTTCAGTTGTTTCCCGTTTTTATCGTAAAGATCGAAGTATTCCATGTGTTTGTTGTAGATTGTTCGGTTTTAGTCTAGTCTTTTAAATGACATTTGTTAACTCAATTAATGTATTATCTCTATATTCTCAAGTGCTCCGACGGAACTTTATACACCGGAATAACGGTCGATTTGGAGCGTAGGGTAAAGGAACACAACACTTCAAAACTTGGCGCGAGATACACGAGCGCACGCAGGCCCGTAGTACTTGTTTACTCGAAAAAATTTCGAAACAGGTCGACCGCCTCGAAAGCTGAGAGTCGGGTGAAAGGGCTTAGTAGGGAGGAAAAGTTGAGGTTGCTAAGTAAGAATAAATAAGTATTTTATCTACTTCCGAAAAAATAATCTATTCCTGTAAATATGTGATATATCCCGTATATTATTGCTCCTGTAGTCACTACGTAAGTTTTTCCTGGAGCCGCATACAAATAAGATGCTATTGAAAATCCCGCTCCTGCCACTAGTATGAGTGTCCCAATAATTAAATGGCTACTCCAATTTTCTCTTTTAAAATGTTTTTCATTTTTTTCTTGGATCTCGCTATATGTTTTGATCGTTTTATTCCACCCCTCTATCTCATCTATTTTTACATTCAGGCCTCTCTTTTTCGCTTCTGAGATCGCAGCATTATAAGCCTCTTGGCTATAATCTTTGCGTGAATAAAGAACTATTGTTAAGTCTTCATTATTCTTTTTTCCCATTACGTCTTCGAACATGATTGAAAATTTATTTATTTCATTATTAGCCATGTAACCAATGCTCCTAAAATTAATCCAATAACTAATCCTATACTTAATATTTTTATTTTATTCAGAATGGTTCCATCTTCAATTTTTTGGGCTTCTGCATTTGTTTTTCTAGCTGTTGCCGCTTTCTCTTCATCAGAACGATCTATAAAGTAGGTATATGGAACTTGAGAAGCACTTCCCGTCATTTGTTGTATTAAATCTCCTTGATGCAGTTCTGTCTCAGTCGACATAATCTAGATTTTTTAGTCTTGTTAGCATTGCCAATGTGGATACTCCCATTTTATTTGCCAATGTTAATATATGTTCTTGATTTATTTTTTTACCCGCCATGTCTCCCAATTCTTTTTCTATCACTTTTCTTGGCATTAATAAGTTTGCCGCAAACTCATTGGCTTCTATCTCAAATTTTTGGTATTTAGTCCCTTCATCCCTGTTCCAATACTGCTCACCAAGCTGTCCATCTATAAATTTGAGGCTTTCTGCTGCATGCAATTTATAATGCCCAAGTTCATGAGCAATTGTAAATAACTTTCTATTTGCAGAATCTTCTTTGTTTATAAATATTGTCCATTTGCTATCTTGACCTTTTATTAGCATACCTGAAATATCTCTAAAATCTCCTTCCTTTAATTCAATATTTTCGTTCATCAAAATTTTCGAAATCAATACCCATTTATTCTGAGAAAGGTCTTGTTCATCTAAAAGCTTCTCTGCTTCACTTGCTATTTTTATTCTTTGATCTTCGTCCAGTAAGTTGTTTGTCATGTTTTTGTTTTTTAGATCAATTGTAGTTTAGCTTCTTTATTCATATTTGTTAATAGATATAAGTTTCCCTCAGCCCGTCCTTCTGTACTGCAATGCTTCAAGGATATGCGGGGTTTCGATTTTTTCTTTCAGGTCCATGTCGGCGATTGTGCGGGAAATTTTTATGACTTTCAGGTAGCCGCGATTTGAGAGGTTCAGTTTTTCGGCGGCGCGGTTCAGGATGTCTTTCGCGTCTTGTGTAAGGTCACAATGTTTTTTTATGTCTTCGATGTCCATGTCGCCGTTTCGTGAAATTGCGGAATTTGAAAATCTTTCTTTTTGCATTTTTTCCGCGTTTTCCATGAAGAGCGGATTTGATGATTTTTGTGTTGTTTTTTGCCCCGAGGTGAGTGGCTCTTTTTCGAGGACTTCGTGGATGTTTGATTTTTCGACTTCCACGAAAATATCGAATCTGTCCAAGAGCGGACCGGAAAGCCGTTTTTGGTAGTTACTTATTTGCGAGTCGGTGCAGATACATCTTATTTTTTTGTCGGTTTTAAATCCGCAGGGACATGGGTTCATCGTCGCGAGGAACATAAAATTTGACGGGAATTTTATCGCCAAATTTATTCGCGAGATGTTTATGAATTTGTCTTCGAGGGGTTGCCTTAAGCAATCCAGCACCGAGGGGCTGAATTCCGCTATTTCGTCAAAGAATAAAATTCCATTGTGCGCGAGTGAAATCTCGCCCGGACGGGGGACGCAGCCGCCACCGATTATTGAGGAAGTTGTTGCGGTGTGGTGGACTTCGCGGAAAGGGCGAGATTTCACGAGCGGGCAGTCTGCATCTAACATCCCCGCGACGGAATAAATTTTTGTAGTTTCCAAAATTTCTTCTTTTGTCATCGACGGAAGTAAGTGTTTAAAAGCTCTGCAAAGAATTGTTTTCCCACATCCGGGAGATCCGTGAAGCAAAATGTTGTGCCTCCCGCAAGCCCCTATGGCAAGCGCTCTTTTGGCTTTCTCGAGTCCTATGATTTTATCTATGAAAGTGAAATCACATTGGTTTTGTTCCGTGTCTTCGTCTTTGTTTTTGTATGGCAAAATTATTTTTTTATTGGTGCTGAATTCTATTATTGCCTTTAAATCTTCTATCGGGATTATCTCTATTCCTTCAATAAAACTCGCTTCCAACGCGTTGTCCGCCGGTAAAAATATTTTTTCAAAGCCTTGTTCTTTTGCAAATTGCGTGATGAGTAACGCGCCCGCGATGCGATTCACTTTCCCGGTCAAAGATAGCTCCCCCACTATTATTGAGTTGTTAAATTTTTCTTTCGGGATTTGTTTGCTTTCGATGAGAATGCTTAGCGCTATCGGCAAATCGAAGAGTGCGCCTTGTTTGCGGACTTGTGCAGGCGCGAGGTTTATCGTTTTTCTTGTTTGTGGAAATTGCATCCCCGAATTTTTTATTCCCAGACGTACCCTTTCTTTCGATTCCTGCACCGAAGTATCGCCTAAGCCCACTATCGAAAATGACGGCATGCCGTTTGAAATGTCCGCCTCGACCTCTATTATTCGGCATAACAGACCCGTAAACGAACATGAATATATTTTTTCTGCCATAGTTTTTTTGTTAGAAAACAATCGCACTATGACAGGTCGACATTAAATAATTGTTAAAAAAAGTTAAAATTTTCTTAAAATTTTTCTAAAATCTATTCCAAGATGATTCTGTATTTTTGATCTTTTGTTTCGAGATAGACCACGCTCCCGTTTGCTCCTGCGATTATGTTTAGCGGGTAATCTTGTATCTCCGGGAATGATCCGAGGTTTTCGAATTTTTCTTGTATCGGATCGTACAGATTCACACTGAGATTTTGGCTTATTACTATGATTTTGTTGCCATAAATCCAATCTGTCTTTAGAGTGCTTTCTATTTTTGTTTGGATCGGAGCGCTTATTTCTTTTGCGCTCAAATTCATCAGCCACCAGTAAGATGATTCGGGAGTTTTGAACTGGAAAAAATTTCCGTCGGGCGAGAATTTATACTCCGTTATTGATGAATAATTAAATGCAGGCAGAGGTTTTTTTGTTTTAGTGGAGAGGTCTACGAAATAAGTTAAGTCTGTATCGCTTCCCAAAGAAGAAGTGGGGCTTCTCACTATTATTACAGAAGATTTTGAGCCGAAAATTTTTGGATTTTTTATTTCTTCCTGAAAGTATGCCAATGCGTTCTTTGTTTTGTCGGATTTTTCAAAAAGTTTGTAGTTTTTTGTTTCTTCGTCAAACATTATTTCATACGAAAATTCTTTTTCTTCTGCCGGAATTACGCTTGTTTTTTCGAGGTATGGATTTACCTTAAATGCCAATGAATAATCTGTTGTTCCCCATAATTCAATATCTATTCCGATCATGTTTTGTCTGAAATTTTCTTTCGAAATTATGAGCTGATGTTCTCCTGTTTCGGTTTTTAATTCGCACGGGGAATCATCACAATAAAAAGTTTCTCCACCAAAGATTTCCGCTTTAAATGGCGCTTCCCCGTAAAGTGTCACTTTCCCGAAATCCAAAAAATTCGCCCAGATAAAATACAAAACAACCCCTCCGATTATTATAAATAAAAATATGAGTTTTTTGCGGTCTTTTTTCTTTTCTTCTTCGGGCGTTTGATATAAATCTTCATCCATCGAATATGTTTTTAAAATGTTTTATACCGAGAAATTTTCCTTCTTTTGTTAATTTTACGGCAATGACGTCGATTCTCCAACTTTTATGCGGGATTTCTCTTGCAAGATTTAAAAATTTTATCGCGGCTTTAAGTATTTTTATCTTTTTTTCGTATGTGACGGCTTCCTGCGGTTCGCCAAAAAGATCTGAGGATCTGGTTTTTACTTCCACGAAAACGATTTCTTGTGTGTTTTTCTCAATCGCCACAATGTCCAACTCCCCTTCCCTGAAGTAAACGTTCTTTTGCAAGATTTTGTAACTATTGGCAATAAGAAATTTTTCAGCGGCATATTCTCCTATTTTTCCGAAAGACATCTTGTCCATCAGTATAAGGTTTATTTGGTTTTGACTAGTCATACACCACTGACATTAAATTTTTATAAAATCTTTGTTGAAGAAGAAGATTTTTTCGTGTAATACTTGTGGTCCGAGTGTAACGGGCATCGGGAAAAATTCTATAATTAAAGTTTATGTCTGAACAAAGCGGTTTTGTCCCGCCTCACAGTGTGGAAGCGGAAAAATCCACTCTTGGTTCTATCTTGATTGATAAGGATGCGATCACGAAAATCTCGGATTTTATCAAGAGCGAGGATTTTTATCATGATGCTCATCGGCTTATTTATCAGGCAATGATCGATCTTTATGATAAAAGGACTCCTATCGATTTGGTGACTTTGACAAATATTTTGGAGGAGAAAAAAGAGTTGAAAATAGTCGGGGGCGCGTCTTATTTGGCGCTTTTGGCGAACGAAGTTCCGACCGCAACTCATATTTTTCAGTATGCAACCATTGTTAAGCAAAAATCGATTTTGCGAAAACTTATTTTGGCCGGAGACACAATAAAAGGGCTTGGATACATGGAGGAACAGGATACGGAGGAGCTTATCGAAAAGGCCGAGCGTTCGCTTTTTTCGGTTTCTCAGACGTACATGAGTGACCGTTTTGTGCATATTAAAGATGTTTTGAATAAGACTTACGAAAAGATTTCCGATTTACATGATCCTGATGCGAAAGAAAAATATCGCGGACTTCCAACCGGATTTAAGGCTTTGGACAATCTTTTGTCGGGTTTGCAACCTTCCGATCTTGTTATTCTTGCGGCGAGACCGTCTATGGGAAAAACCGCTCTTGCTCTTAATATAGCCCAAAATATCGCAAAGAGAGGAAAATGCGTCGGACTTATTTCTCTTGAAATGTCGAAGGAACAACTCGTTGAAAGAATGTTTTGTTCTCTTCTTTCCGTGGATTCGTGGAAAATGCGAACAGGAAAACTCAGCGATGATGATTTCGGCAGAATCGGATCCATAATGGACGAACTTAATTCCATGAAAATTTTCATAGATGATTCGATCGGAAATTCTATCGCAGAGCTCAAGGCTAAGGCCAGAAGGCTAAAGATGGAAAACGGTTTGGATTTTCTTGTGATCGATTATTTGCAACTTATGAGCGCCGGTTCCAGTTCCAGCTATAATTCTCAGTCAAACCGTGTGCAGGAAATTTCCGAGATTTCAAGGTCGCTAAAAGCGTTGGCGCGTGATCTTTCGATCCCGATTTTGGCGCTTTCACAGCTTTCTCGCGCGGTTGAAATGAGGCCGAGCAAAATCCCACAACTCAGTGATTTGCGTGAATCCGGAGCGATCGAGCAGGATGCGGATGTTGTGCTGATGATGTATCGTGAAGATTATTACGAGGAAGATACGGATCGAAAAGGAGTCACAGATTTATTTATCAGGAAGCATAGAAACGGGCCTATTGGTCACATCGAACTTGCATTCAAGAAAGAGCAGATGAAATTTTTGGACATGGAAACAAAGAGAAAATTTGATGATTATGCAAAAATGGAATAAGTAGCTATAATGGTGTTATATGACGCTCGTAGAATCAAATGAATATAGGGACAGACTTAAAAAACTTTCCGACCTGAGAGACGGTGGAATAAGTCCGTATGTCGGCAAATATGAAAGAACTGTGACGACGAAGGAAGCGCTTGTTCTAGGCGAAAAAGGCGGGCTTAGATCTCATGAAGAAATCATGGCAAAGCCTTCGAAAAAGAACATGAAGCTTTGCGGAAGACTTGTTTCTTTTCGTGAACACGGAAAAATTTCTTTCGGGAATTTGCAGGATTTCGACGGAAAAATTCAACTTTGTTTTATGGAAGATTTTCTTGGAAAAGAGAAATTTGAGTTTTTGAAAAAGATTGATATGGCGGATTTTATCGGTGCGGAAGGTGAACTTTTTGTGACAAAGAGGGGCGAAATCACGCTTTTTGTTTCTGATGTTGTTTTGCTTTCAAAAGCACTAAGACCGCTTCCTGAAAAATGGCACGGACTTCAAGATCAAGAGCAAAAATACAGACAAAGATATTTGGATACGGTTATGGACAGAAATGTTCTTGATAGATTTGTTTTCAGAAGCGGGCTTATAAAAGCGCTTCGCGAGTTTTATTGGGATAAAGGATTTACTGAAATCGAGACTCCGATTTTGGAAAATATTTCTTCAGGTGCGAGTGCGAAACCTTTTATAACTCATCACAATGCGCTTGATATAGACGTTTATTTGCGAATCGCGGCCGGTGAACTTTGGCAGAAGATGGCGATTGTCGGAGGTTTTGAAAAAACTTTTGAGGTTGCGAGATGTTTCAGAAATGAAGGAATGGATCCGAGCCATTTGCAGGAATTCACGATGGTTGAGCATTATGCGGCGTATTGGAATTTTGAGGACAACATGGAATTTACGGAAAAGATGTTTGAGTATTTGCTGAAAAAAACTTTGGGAACTTTGAAAGTGAACGTGAAAGATAGAAATGGCGAGACTGTCGAGGTTGATTTTAAAGCTCCGTGGCCAAGAAAAAAGTTTACAGAAATGATTGATGAGGACTGCGGAATCGATGTTTTGAAATACGAGGGCGACGTGAAAGGGCTTCTGAAAGCGATCAAAGCGAAAAAAATCGTGATAGAAAAAGCCGAGAGTTTGGGATATGGAAATTTGGTTGATGCGCTTTACAAAAAGGTTTCCAGACCGAAACTTGTACAGCCGACTTTCGTAACTCATCATCCCCTACTGACAAAACCTTTGGCGAGAAAAAATGATGAGAACCCGAATCTTTGCGATACTTTTCAGCTTTTGGTGAATGGTTGGGAAGTTGTGAATGCGTATAGTGAGCTTGTGGATCCAGTGGATCAGAGGGCGAGATTTGAGGCTCAGGCAAAAGCAAAAGCCGGTGGCGACGAAGAAGCAATGATGATGAATGAAGAATATTTGACTGCGATGGAACACGGCATGCCTTGCATGTCCGGCTGGGGAATGGGAATAGATAGGCTTGTGACGTTGCTTACGGGACAAGAAAATTTGAAGGATAGTGTGCTTTTTCCACTGATGAGGCCGGAGGGAAAATAAAAGTTTACTTGCCCCTTCTTTGCCTGCTAATCCCGGATCCCCGGATTCATCTATAAATACCAGCATGTTATGCTTTTATATATTTTTGATCCGAGGCTAACATATCGACATTAAATAATCGTGAAATTTTCTTAAAATAATTCTAAAATCCTGAGATTGGAAAAGTGGAATCGGTGGACATTTTTGTATTTTTATTGTAAACATTGAGGCATGAATAAGATTGCGGTTTTAGATTTTGGAGGGCAGTATGCGCATTTGATTGCGAATAGAATTCGCAGGATTGGCGTTTATACCGAGATTTTGGATCCGGAGACGCCTTATGAAAAGCTTTTGGATTATAAGGGAATCGTGCTTTCGGGCGGACCTTCGAGCGTGAATGATCCGAATAGTGCAAAATGTGATCTCAGGATTTTGAATATCGGCGTACCGGTGCTTGGAATTTGCTACGGGCATCAGCTGATCGCGCATTTACTCGGCGGCGAAGTTAAAAACGGAAATGTGCGTGAGTATGGGCATGCGAATGTTAAATTTACCGAGAAGAAAGGGGTTTTTCAGGGTATTGGAGATTACGAAGATGTTTGGATGAGTCATTTTGATCAGGTCGTAAAATTGCCGGAAGGATTTGTCGGGGTTGCCGGTACTGAGGACTGCCCTATCGCGGCGATGGCGAATTATTCGAAAAATATTTATTCTCTGCAGTTTCATCCCGAGGTGACGCATACTCTGTGCGGGAATAATATTTTGCAGAATTTTGTGGATATTACCGATGCGGCTCATGATTGGAATATGGATACTTATATCGAGGATATTGTCCGTGGGATCAAAGAAAAGGTCGGAGATAAAAAAGTGTTTTTGATGATAAGCGGCGGAGTGGACAGCACTGTTGCGTTTGCGCTCATCTGTAAGGCAATCGGGGCGGAGCGAGTATACGGACTTTTTGTCGATACCGGATTCATGAGGATGAATGAAAAAGAGGAAGTTTCTGCCGCTTTGAAAGAGCTTGGTGTCACGAATTTGCACGTTTATGATGCGGGGGCTGAATATTTTGAAGCTTTGAAAGGGATTTACGAACCCGAGGAAAAACGAAAAATTATCGGGGACCTGTTTTTGAAAATTCAGGAGAAAGTTTCAAATGAACTTGGACTTGATCCCGAACAATGGCTTCTCGGACAAGGTACAATTTATCCTGACACTATCGAAACCGGCGGCACAAAACATGCGGATAAAATAAAAACTCACCACAATAGAGTTGATAAGATTTTGAAATTGATTGAGGCGGGAAAAGTCATCGAGCCTATCGCTCAACTTTATAAAGACGAAGTTCGAATGGTCGGGGAAAAACTTGGCCTTAAGAAAGAGCTTGTGTGGAGGCATCCTTTTCCGGGTCCCGGTTTGGCTGTTCGTATACTTTGTGCGAAGGAAGCCGACTATCCGGAATCTTTGAAAAACACCGAAGTGAAGATAAATGAGTTTTTGGCTGATAAAGGCTTTAAAGGACATATCCTTCCGATAAAAAGTGTTGGAGTACAGGGAGATGAAAGGACTTATCGCCATCCTCTTTTGCTTACAGGTAAGCCGTCTGACTGGGATAGCCTATCCACTCTGGCTACCCAACTGACTAATCAATTCGCGGACATCAATCGCGTACTTTTGTGCTTACAGCCTAGCGAAATCACCTCTACGGGTATACACAATAAATACCTCACTTCTGACAGAGTTTTGACTACCCAGAAGGCCGACAAGATTGTCATGGACTATATTGCAGAAGCCAAAATCTTGAATGATATATGGCAGTTTCCGACTGTACTTATTCCCCTATCGTTGGATAGTCCCGCCACGGCGGGCAGGCGACCCGAGGAATGTATAGTCCTTAGGCCGGTAAACAGCCAAGAGGCCATGACTGCGAACTTTTACAGGATGGATTTTGAAAAGCTTGCCGAGCTAACTTCAAGACTTGCGAAAGTCGAGGGTGTTTATGGAATATTTTACGACATTACAAATAAACCACCGGCTACCATTGAATGGGAGTAGGAGTCTTGATTTTCATGCCGAGGTATTTTTCGGTGAAGTTTTTGAATGTTTCGGTATCCCCTGTCGTCAGGAATTCTCTTTTGCCTTTTTTGGATAGTTTCTTTTCTATTTCAGGATGTCTTTGCAGGTAGGCTTTAAGGCTTTGCGCTGTCACTTCTCCCGATTCGATTATACGGATTTTTTTGCCCAGAATTCTTTTGAAATTTTTGATCATCAGAGGGTAGTGCGTGCACCCTAAAATCAGAGTATCCACGTTGTGGTTTTTCACGTCGCGAAGATATTTTTTGAGGATTGAATGTGCTTCGGGTTTGTTTTGCCAGCCTTCTTCTATTAACGGCACGAGAAGCGGACAGGCTTTTCCGTAAACTTCGACATTTTCATTCAGTTTATGGATTTCTGTTTCGTAGACTTTTGAGCTTATTGTAGCCTTCGTACCAACCACTCCGACTCGTTTGTTTTTTGTGATTTCCATGGCTTTTTGTGCCGCAGGGATAAGCACTCCGAGGATTTTTCTGTCTTTTTCGTCTTTCCCGTTTAAATATTTTTGTTGAACATGCCTGAGTGATGTGCTTGAGGCTGTATTGCAAGCAAAGATTATCAGTTTTGCGCCTTTCTTAAACAAATATTCCACCGCCTGCTCGGAAAACATTTTTATATTTTCCGTGCTGTGATTTCCGTATGGAGCTCTGCCGCTATCCCCCAAGTATAAGTAGTCATACTCGGGCAGAAGCTTGAGTATCGGTTTTAGGACTGTGAGTCCGCCGTATCCTGAATCAAATAGTGCAATCATTCGTATTTTTTACTTGGGCTGAATATACCAAAAATTGCTTTGTAGAGCCAGTTATAATATTATTGAGCCGATGCTTGAAGATAAAAATAAAAAATTTGCAATTTCTTTTGCCATAACAGGCCTTGTTTTGGGGCTTTTTCTTACGTGGCAATTTAAAACCGAAGTTCCAAAAGGCGGAAATTTTCCTGTGGACGAAATCGATGCGAGAAAGGATTTACTGAAAAGTTTTTTGGATGAACAGTCTTATTTGCAGAGCAGAATCGTGTTTTTGCGTAATGAAATAGAGGAAGCCCAAAGTCTCATAGAATCGAAAACCAAGGATGTAAACACAGATATTCTTGACCAGCTTAAGAGGAAAATCGGGCTTAGCGTGGTAGAAGGTGAGGGAGTGGAAATAGTTATCGATGACAGCCCGACGGCAGAGAGGGAAGGCGCTGATGTGTCGGACGCTTTGCTTGTACAGGCTTCCGATCTTCGCGATCTTGTGAACGTGTTGAATTCCGCCAAAGCTGATGCGGTTTCAATAAATAATCAAAGAATTACGGCTCAGTCCCCTATTTCTTCGATCGGAACAAGTATTTTGATAAACAACAGTTATATTTCTCCGCCTTTTACAATAAATGCGGTCGGAGATAGCGGTAGCATCATGCAGAGAATTTTGAATGAGGCTTTGTTGCCGTCCATATACAAAAGATCCAAAAAAGGAGAGGTGCGTTTTAAGGCGGAGCAAAAAGCTTTTCTCTCTATCCCTATCTACAATGGAGACCTCAAGGCAAATAACTTAAATATCGTAAAATAGATGATAAACAAAAGAAAAATTTACATATTGGTAATCGCAATTGTGCTTGGAAGTTTTATCGTCGTCGAAAGTAAATCTTTCAACGTTGTGAACAGTATCATTTTGAGAGATTCGAAGACCGATGTTTTCAAGGAAATCAAAGTGTTGAAAGAGGAAAATCAGAATCTCAGAGACGAAATAAAGGACTTGGAGAATACCCTTTTGAGCCTTTCCGATCAGGATTTGGCCGTGAAGACTATCCAAGACGAAATAGATAAATACAATAAGCTTTCCGGTGATTATACGGTTTACGGACCCGGCGTTTCGATCTCCGCAAGCAGT
>JBAZQZ010000020.1:0-13902 GCA_041663205.1 Candidatus Altimarinota bacterium | reverse complement strand
GTCAAATCAAACAAAGAATCAAAACGATGAGAGGAGTGAAGTCTGAGAAAAGTCTGCACAATTTCTTGAAGATACTCTTCTACTTTCGAAATTACAAATAACAGACACCAGAAAAGTTTACAGTGCCATCTTCAAGCCCTTGCGAAATTGCATTAAAAATGCTATAATATACTCGGTTTATAAAAAAATTATAAAAATAAAAACAAAAAATATGTCCACACCTGAAGTAAAAAATCAATCACCTGAACAACAACGTGATCAAGAAATAGGCAGAAGCCTGGAAGCCAAAATAAACGCATTCAAATACAACGGAAAGCGTTTCATCTCTTTGGCGACGCAGGAGCTTTCAAGAGACGGTTATACTCTGACAAAAGAGGAAATCGTCGGGAAAGCTGACCCGAACAAAAAAGAAATTTCTGAAGAACAGGTGAAGAAATATTTTGCCTCAAAAGGAGGAGACGCTTTTTGTAAAAAGCTATTCGAACAAGGCAAAGAAGAATTGGCCGCGGACTTCAAAAAAGACCCGAAAAAGTACTATGAGGGGTTTTTGGAAAGGTACGCAAAATTGAAGAGGATAACGGCAACAAACGAAGAAATAAAGGTGGAAAAAGAACTTCTAGATGCATTATTTGCGAAAGAAAGCAAAAATTTTTCAGAATTAACTTTTGAATCCGCCCTCGCGGCAAAAGTTTTCCCGAGAGTAACCGAAAAAGAAGTGGTCGCAAAAGCCTTGTCGATTTGGGAAAATACGGATTCCAAACAAAGACAGGAAGCTTTGGATGTCGAAGGAAAAGCGCAAAGATGCCGCACAGATATAGCCGACAGGGTCGGCCTTGAATACAAAAAAGTCCACGCAAAAGAGGGATATGCCCTTGGAAAAGCCGAAATGACGCAACCGGAAAAAAGCGCATTGCCTTCAACCCTGGATTCAAATTTGGAATACAGAGCAATCGGTGGAGTAAGCAGTGTTGCTTATAGCGCAAATAAACAAAAAGATTGGGAAAACTGGTCAAAGACAGCGACAGAATTCCTCAGATTGAGCACATCTTGCCGTATTTACAATCAATTCCCGAACGCAGGGAAAGACCATACGAAAGTATTGGGAGCGATTGACGCGCTTGCGCGTTTAAATGCGGAAATACTCCCACGCAAAGGCTACAAATTTGAAGCAAATGACTTCAAAAAGACCCTCGAAGACCGTTTTGGAAAAGATTTTCTTTACGGATCAAGCGGAGTATTGAATATGCTTCTTGCGCTTCAGCGTGCAAAAGCCGAAATCCCGGCCGGAGCCGATGAATCAAAAGTCCTTTATGACCTACGTGTCGAAAGAGGAAACAAAGCAAAAAGCCGTTTCTCGCAATTGGACGTCGCGGCCCTTAAGAAAGGAAAAGTTCAAGACAAAGTAGACGACTCGCAGAAAGATGAAGCACAAATCCTCGCAGACTATGCACAAGCGACAAAAGCAAAGGAAAGAAAAGAAGCCACACCGGCGGCGGTCCTACTCTCGGATTTCGAAAAAGAATTTGAAAAAGAATTCGGAGCGGCGAAGATTGAAGCGGATTTAAACACGATAGGCTTCGATTTGGAAAGAGAGCACGAAGAAAAACCGGTGAGAGTTTTCAGAATGTATGCAAAAAACAGAACAAACAGGGAAAAAACAATCCTTGCAAGTGCATCGGTAACCGGAAATCCTCCTACTCTGAATGTTCTAGGGAAATCATATGATCAAGAAACCCAAACCGGAGCGGTGCAGACAGCCATGATTCACGTAAGAAGAATCATGGCAACCCTTGTAAAAGGGCAAGCACAAGTAAAAGAAAGAATACGACAAGACGCCCTGGAAAAAAGAGAGAAATGGTATGCGGATTATAATATATTTTTAAATAACAATGAGGAAGACTTGGGGCGCGCAAGAATCACATTTTCAAAAAACAGCTCGGGCCCGGCTTCGGTAGAGGTGGGAAAAAACGGAGAAAAATACGAAATCCCGCACGAATATGTCTTCTTCCTAGATGGAAGACGCTGGTTGGCGAAAGCAAACCCGGACGATAATTCTCTTAAAATCACAACGGAATTAAACCCGATGGTTGACCTGCCTAACGGCAAAAAGGCGTGGGATAAGGCATTATTCGAAAAAAGAATTTCCCCGGCAAGAAGCATTATCACCGAATTACCGAAATACAACCAGGAAGCCAACGCCAAAGAAAGAGAAATGCAGGAAGTCTTGAGAAAAGCCAATCAATAAAAATTCAAATTCCGGGGTGAGTTAATGCACGATGTTCGAAGAATATTTAGTACAGTTGAATTACAGTAATGGAACTGTTTGATCACTCAATACGGATAACCAATTTCTCTTTCAAGTAAGTAGTTTGAGTCAACCGGTGCTACTTTACTTTTTGTATTGGTAACACAACGTATCCCTCCTGAAAGACGATTCCTCACGCCAACAGTAGGGACAGGGATAGGGATTGCGCCTAAATCAGAAATGAAACGCTGAAGTCTATCATTTCTATCCTCATAAAATACGACATCGGTACCTCCAATAGGTAAAACTAACGCATTAAGAGGATGGTAGCCTCTCCAGTATTCTCCTCCATTAAAAGGAACTAATTCAAGTCCTTCCGCAGCAGCAGAGGCTTCAAAAGATCCATCGAGAAGGGCATCTCTACCATAGTATTCATCGACAATTAATTTTCTAGAATGAGGTAATAGAAGAGAAAAAAAATCAATATGACCGAGAGTATGTAACGGACGCGCTTTATTAGTATTTCCATGTACAACATGAACCCTAGTACCATAAAGACGTTCCCATTGTTGTTTAACGACGGATCGGACAGTCCTAATATCTTCATCCATTCTTCTATTTCCAAATTCGTTTTCTCTCCACGTACTTGGATTTTTATATGCACAGTCCGATACAATCATATAATCACCTCCATCAAGTACACATCCTCCTTCAGAAATTTTGCCATAGTCGGCAGTACGATAATAATTTCCTCCATGATGGACATATCCATCTCTAGGCCAATTTTTTCTTCCGTGATCATCATCACTTGTGGCATGGATCAGTTCAGATGCAATTCCTTGAACAGTAAGAACGTCAGCAATAATTTCCTGATTTTCCTCATTCATTCCATTGCCTACAAGTACAATCAAATTTTCAGCTGGTGGGATTTCAGACATACATTATATTATTGCACACCAAAATAACACAATATCAGTATCTCGTCAATCAATGGGGTGAGTTAATGAACGATGTTCGACAAATACTGGTGCAGTTGAATTACTTCTCTATAGAATCGATATAAGTCTTTATGGCATCTTCAGAAGATAGCCAGTCCCTGCCTTCCTTGTATCCCTCTAATTTGCCAGAATTAATCAGTTTCCTTAAATACATAGCAGAATAACGAGACTTTTTACTCAATTCTTCAAGGCTCACATATTTAGACTTTTTATTTTTAGGTGGTTTAAGGATTCCAAGATAAATATTTAGGCTACGAATAACAGACTGAGCAACAAATTCACAAAGCTGTTTATATTCTCCTTTATCTGCAAGGGAAAGTACTCGATAATATTTTTTTCGATCATTCCTCAAAATTATTGCAAGGGGATACCCAGCATTCAAAATCAAGATATTCATTACCAAGCGCCCGACTCTACCATTTCCATCCCAAAACGGATGAATATTAACAAATTTATGATGGAAAATTGCCGCAAGTTCGACAGTGTTATATTTTTTTTTGTTTTCGGAAAGCCATAGAACGAGCTCGTGCATCAAATGAGGAACCTCAATATGAGTTGGTGGTTTATGATCAGCGCCACTTATGTATACATCACCATCCCTGTATCTTCCTGCTATATCTTTTTGAGAATCTTGAACAACGAGCTGGTGTAATTGACGAATAAGATATTCCGAGATTGTATTTTTTTGTTTGGAATCAACGAGTTCATATAGAAAATCCAAAGCCTCTTGATGATTTTTGGCCTCCAAATGGTCTTTTAGTGGCTTATTCTTTATCGTAAGACCTTCCGAAATGACCCAAAAAGTTTCTTTTAAAGTTAAAGAATTACCTTCGATGGCATTCGAATTATATGTCATCTCAATCTCAAATTTTTCTTTGATCTTTTTAAATAAAACAGGCGCAATTGGTCTCAATGAATTAAGATTCTTTAATTTTTCTTCTAAAGTCCTAATTGTGCGTTCTGAAAGGTACATAGTCTGAATGGGAATGGGTACGATGGCTACATAATCAGTATATCGTACCCTGCCTGTATTGACAAGTGAAAAATCATAGAAACGATATTTATTTCTTTGGGGTGAGTTATGGGGCAACATTTGCTTCATCATCCGCCCTCCAGCATTGGGCCATAGGCAAGAGAACGCATAAGTGTTACGTCAGCCTTCGTGAATTGTGTTTGATCCGGAAAAGATGCCAAAGAACATCCGGGAGCACTCTGATTATGATATTTAAATGTCATACTTCCATCCGGGTCGAGCTCAACGCCTAGCGGATAGTAGGCGCCATTGCGTCTATCGATTTGAAAGTCACAACTTGGCCCAAAATAAACCGTTGTAATAAAGGAAATCAAGTTGTCTTTTTTCTTTTCATCTCCCAACGAAAGCACTTCTAAGATGACGGAAATATCCTCGTGGTTTGTAAGCATAACCCTCAATTGTTCCCGCTGATTTGGACTTAAGGAACAACTTTTTTCAATACCTCTCAAAAGCTGAGGGCTTAATTCTCTCAGCTGTATCAAGTCAAGCCATGCGAAAAACGTCTGAAGGTCAATGCTTTGGCGATATTCAGCCCGATCTGCCAGATAGACTTCCCCTCTGTCAAAATGAATACCTACTTCATTACTATCATACAAAGATAAAAACAAGTTGCCTGAAGGATCAACAAAGCGGTTATTCCTTTGCAACTCAGCCCCTCCTTCCAAATGAATGTACTCAAATTTCTGATTTATCGTACCCATTAGCCCGGATGATTCACCTTCGTTCCAGCTGAAACCAGCGACACTCTCAATTTCCCTGCGTGAAAACTTTGAACATATGGCTTCATAAGCTATTTTTAAATTAATCATTTTTTCATGAGCGCGTCTTACCATTTCCATTTTTACCGCCGCATATTCTTCCTCCATTTGCCTATGAGCTTCAATAGATTGCACATACTCAAGTCGTCCTTCCTCACTCATGTTTTCAACTTCCTCAACAGGAAGAATTACAGGAGGTGCAAAAGCTAGAAGCCGACGGGACCATTCATCAGCATTGAAACCATCTATCGGAAAATTTCCATGCGGATCTTGTCCAAATATAGTCCTAAAACTTCGGATATCATCAGGTCTCATCATATCCTCATGCCACATACGAGCGTGTTGCCTCCACGCATCACGAACTTGACCAAAAGTTGCCCCCTCTTCAAGCCCGAGATATGAAAACGGATTGGCCCTTATATCTTTTTCTTCTTCAGTCTCAGTATTAAGACCTGTCGCAGTAATTTCCCTGTAAGCCCTCATGCGGTCAGCTTTTGCCTTAGCTTCCATCGCGACATAATACTCCTCTGTATGTTGAAAAGCCTTGCCTCTCGCCTCAAGATTTTTAGAAATATCATCGGCGACATTGCCACAATTTTGACCACCATTATCAGACAAACCACATATTCTACCATGTACGCCCGCAAGATAATCGGAAACAGTCCTAGAGGCGCTGTCTGTATCTCTTTTTTCCGTAAGGTTATCAACTTCACCTCTTTTTGCCAAAATTGTCATACGGGATTCAATATCACTATAAGCAAACTGAACGTCAAGAAGGTCTCTTTCTTCAGGATTCATGATTGTTATTTATAAAGTTGCCAAAGGCAAAAAAGTCTACACGGAGAACATAATCACCGTCAAGAAAAAAACAAACAAGAAGCCTTAAAATCTTTGGGGTGAGTTAAGGGGCTCGAACCCTTGACCAATGGGACCACAACCCATTGCTCTACCAGCTGAGCTAAACTCACCACGGGCGTTTATCGCAACAATCTTAATGAGTAGCGGCGAAAAATACAAGAAAAAACTGTCCATAAAGAAAAACTCTTCCCACTTGGGGAAGAGTTTCTTAACAGACTTAGGAGTACCAACGCCCTAGAAAAGCCTTAATATCCTAACCTATCAAATGAATCGCCGAAGCGACTCAACAAATAAATTATACGTGCCTTCCAAAAGAATGCAATAGATTTTTATTTCTTGAATTTATTAATCTCTATTTGCGCCAATTTTTCAACCATTATTTTGTATTTCAGCTCGACTCTTTTTTTCTTTTCGGCGTTTTTTTCGAGTGCTGATTTTTCTTCCATGAATGTGTCAAAAAGCTCGTCTACTTGAGCTTCTTTCATCACGGGCAAAAGAGTTTCGACCATATTTTTTGTGTGTTGGTCGACTGTGGAGGTTTTCAGTAGCTCAAGAATTTTATTTTTTTTATCTGCGATTGCCATAGGGAAGGGGAATGATATTTTTAAGAGGTTGTCTTTTCGGTTTTGCCGGTAAAGATTGCGATTATTCTCTCAAGATCTTTCGCGTCGACGAGCGAAACAATCTCCGCCAACTGCTCGGTGCTCAAATTCTCGGGCTTTTCAATCACCATTTTATGTACAAATTCAACGACTTTGACCACGTCGCTTTCAGTCGTATTAGGGATAATATATTTGCTGTAAGCCGCAACGACTTTCTCTTTATTTTCGGCGCTCAATTCCTCCTCTTTTAAAAGGGCGAGCGCATCGCCGAAACCGGACAAAGCGGAAATATCTATTCCAAACTTTGCGCGCAAATCAAAAGCGGGATCCAAAGGATTTACAAGGCTGACAGAACTGATTTCAGGCTTCAGGACTTTCAAAACGGACGTCTGCAAAAGTTTTGCCACGGGAAAATTCGAATTTTCAGACGCCTCCGCGATATGATCAAGCGCGGCTTTAAGCTGATCCTTGTCAGGATATTTCGCCTTCAACGCCTTCAATGTGGAAAGCGCGGTCGCCGCGACAGCCTTAAATTCGTTCAAATCAAGAATTTCCTCCGAGTCTCCCTCCACCGCTTTTTTTAATTTATTAAACCCGTTCTCCGCATAAATTTGCTGCTCGGGACTCATCGATCTTTTAGCGGAAACAGTCAAAGCAAAAGCTTCCTGAAAACTCTCCGCATCCTCTTCTTCAATCCCGGATTTATCGAGTTCTATTTCCTTCTCCGCAGAATCCATAGTCTGACCGACAGCCTGACTCGCTTTTTCTTCCGCCTCCTCGGTTATTTTTTCTTTATCCTTCTCAACATCACCCATCTCCTTCATAAACGTGCCAAAAAATATTTTAATTTTTTCCCACGTCCCGCCCTCCGCCTTGAAAGCCTCAACTCCCGCCTTCAACAACGACGGCCCGATCTTCACCGCGCCTCCCGCCAATTTTTGTAATGTATCCAGTCCGAACATGTCTGCATGCTACTACAAGACGGAGGGGATAGTCAAACTGGATGAGACGTAGGGCCTAGTCTTTATCTAAGAAGACGCCTTATTGCAGCTCTATCGGCAGAGTCATCCCACTCACTAGCAGGTTTTCTTTTCCCCTCAGCCCTAGGGGCAGCAGGAGTAGCAGGAGCAGCTACGGGAGTTTCAATGCCAGGAGCGGCACCAGGAGTTGCCGCATTAGGATTAAGCGGAGGAATATTAGGACCTTTTCTAGGGTCTGAACTCGGAGCATGTTGAGCCCTTCTAGCCTCAGCACCGGTGTCTCCGGTAGGCGTAGGCACTGCAGATACCGCCTTTGCCTTTCTCAACTTATTCTCACTCTCCAAAGCATTTCCTAAATCTTTATAGCAAATCGTAATTTTCTCATAACAAGCCGTAGTTCTCTTACTCGAAACATGTTCTCCGACCAAATATCCACCACCGGCCGCTCCCAACAAACCCAAAACAAACAAAACTCTCATAACAGTCTTTCGACTAATCCTTACAACAAAATCACCATCAGCTCTCGCCACATCAACAGATGTGTCGCCACGCTCCGACAACCCATGAACTTCCTCCCCGTTTGATATTGGATTCACTTCACTCATGACAAGATGCTATCACACAATTAAGAAAATAGTCAAGTTTGGAGCACTTAGGCATGAGTAAGGGAGAGAAACAATCCTCACTTTCTTCCTCTAAACCAACTTTCTGTATTAGGTCTTTTCGGCGCAGGCGCTTCACTTGGAGCCTTAACCTTCTTTTTATTGCTCGGAGTGGGAACAATAGGGGCGGCTTCCGGCTTCTTTTCCTCAGTCTTTTCCTCAGTCTTTTCCTCAGTCTTTTCCTCAGTCTTTTCCTCAGTCTTTTCCTCAGTCTTTTCCTCAGTCTTTTCCTCAGTCTTTTCCTCAGTCTTTTCCTCAGTCTTTCCCTCAGCCTTTTCCTCAGGCTCTTTCTCCATCTCGCTTCCCTCATAGGCTCCTCCCGGTTGACCGGCCTTAGATGGATCAAGAGCTTCAAGTTTCGGTCCCTCAAAAGCGCGGGCGGTACTTTCTGCTTCAGCATTACCAACCTCGGGTCTGACTTCCACGGTCTCACCGCTCGAAGTGATAACTTGTTGTCCCCGAGCAGGAGCAGTATTGACCTCTGTCTGAGTAGGGGTAGTCTCTGCAGGAGCAGTTACAGCAGATTCTTCCGATTCAGAATCAGAAATCAAAGAACGACCAAGATTACCGATTGAATAAATCAAAGCGATCAAAATCAGCGGCTTAATACCTTTCTGCCACCAAACTCTATTTACAGCAATATCCCGGACATACTGATCAATTGCGCCACGGACTTGTGGTAATCGTGACGCTCTCTTCAAATTCGGAGGTAAAAGATCAATAATTCCATCAACAACACGTTTTAATTGTCTTGGAGAAGTAGGAGCAGTCCCTAATAAAAGTTGACGAAGTCTAAAAGAATCATTTCCCAATTCAGTTAAAATATTAACATCGAAACCGACTATAGAACCAAATATTTCAACAAAAGCAGGATCATTTCTAGCGGAATCAAGATCATCATTAGCATTGCCTTGATCGGTCTTGGCTTTTTCTAAGGCTGCATCGGCTGCCATTTTAGCCGCCTTAGCTCCAGGAACCTTAGCATCGGCCGCCGCTTGAGCCGCCTCAGCCACAGGAACCTTAGCGTCGGCCACATCTTGAGCCGCCTCAGCCACAGGAACCTTAGCGTCGGCCACATCTTGAGCCGCCTCAGCCACAGGAACCTTAGCGTCGGCCACATCTTTAGCTTTTTTCGCCGCAGTAAAGGCTGCGTCAGCCCTTTGTTTAGCAGTGCTGGCCGCTTGAAACTCGGCATCAGCATAAGCTTTAGCTTTTTTGGCCCTAGCAAAACTAGCCTCAGTCGCAGTATCATCCGCGTTGGCGTCAGTACCAGCCGTCTCAGCCGCAGTGGATTTAGCATCAGCGGCATTTTTAGCCGTCTCAGCCGCAGTAAACTTGGCATCAGCCACTCTTTTAGCTTTTTCAGCGGCAGTTTTAGCTTTTTTAGCAGCAGTAAACTCAGATTCAGCTTTAATTTTAGCATCCAAAGCAGCTTCAAATCTGACATTAGCCGCTTCAAGCTCAGCCTCCGTTGCAGTTTTTTTAGCGGAACTAGCTTCATTAAACTCGGTCTCAGCATCAGCTTTAACTCTTTCGGCCACAGCAAACCTGGTATTGGCCGATTCAAACTCAGCGTTAGCATTATCTCTGGTCGTTTGAGCCTCCGCGAAATTAGCGTCAATACTGGCCTTAGAGGAAGTAGCAGCAGTACGACTAGCTTCAGCCTTAACTTTAGCTTTTTCAGCGGCAGTTTTAGCTTTTTTAGCCACAGTAAACTCAGATTCAGCTCTAATTTTAGAATCCACAGCGTTTCTAAATCTAGCATCAGCACTATTTTTAGCTGTTCTAGCCTGATTAAAGGTACTAGCACAAGTAGCTTTAGCATCTCTGGCCGCTTGAACCTCGGCATCAGCCGCAGTTTTAGCACGTTGAGCGGAAGTTACAGCTTCTTCAGCATTTGTTCTTGCGTTTCTTGCCGCCTCCAATTCCTTGCCGGCCTTCTCCTTTGCTTTACTTTCCCTCTTAAATACATCATTAGCCTTCTTGGCCACAGCCTTAGCTTCCTTAACCGCCGCATCTGCCTCTCGTTTAACTCCTTGCCTGCCTAGAATCTTCCCAAAAGAATCAAAAAACTTAGGTGTTTTTGAATCGAGAAACCCGTCTACGCCGCCAAAAGTATCAAAAAAAGGCTTCGAGTCCCATAACCCAATATCTTCTGAATTATTCAAAACAGCCTTCTTAAGCCCCATTATCCTGAGTTGTGTGTATTTCCACTCCAATAGTTGCTTGAAAAACTCACAGGCCTTTTCAGGAGGTTTAAAATATGTTCTTTGAAAAATAGGTTTTAATCCATCATAAAAAGTCTTGAAATCGGACTTATTCCATACTCCAAAATATTTTAGACTTTCTCCGGGGTTTAAATTCATTTCACTAATAGAATATTCAAAATCCTCATCAAAGCTCGCAGTCAGATCTTTAAGTTCAGGAAGTTCGGTAGGCTTCTCACCTCGTTTAAAATATGTCTCAAAGAAAATCTGCCCACCCCTTGCAACTTCTCTACCGCCACCGGCAACTCCTCCTGCAACAGATCCAATCCCTGTAAGTACGGGTTTAAGCACTCCTCTAAACCTCCAAAGCAAAAGAGAACCAAGAGCGGCCCATATGAGATAACTATTATCCCCCGATATCCCATTAAGGAAGTCATTAGCATAACCAAAACCAATTTTTATATATTCCCAAGCATCCTCGATCTTTTTATCCCTATTTAGCTTCACAACATCAGCGAGCACCCATACGTTTGCAAGGGTTCCGTCTCCGGAAACAGTCCCGACAATTCTATAATACTCCTTCAATTCACCAAAACTCTCGTAATTAGCTTTAAGTCCTGAGATATCTCCATCGCTTGCTCCGGCTTTTTTCATCCCATTGAAAATTGATTCCTGTGAATTTTTAGAAAAATCAAAGGCACCGAAATCTTTAAAATCTTTTGGCGTAAGACTTTTATTATAAGCATCCGAAATAGAAACTTTAGTTTTTTCAGACATAACAGGTCTTTGTGCAATAGCTCCGGGAGAAAATCTTCCATTTAGTGAATAATCACCTGCTCTTACATCTACAATTTGAGGTCCTGTTTGTGCAATCACCTCAGGAGAAAATAATGAAATTCCGCCAAGAATTTTAGCGGCTAGCCACATTCTGTAAGACAATACCCTCAAAGGATCAAGCGCAAAACCTCTATCTATACCTCTGGCTCTTTGAGCTACGGTAGGGAGACGTCGAGGCGCGCCGGCGGCCTGTCTTGTGCTGGCGATGATGTCAGCCATTTCGCCTTCAACACGTGTCCGCATTTCAGGAGGCAAGCTGTCGAGTTCGGCAGGCTTAAAATCTTCCGGGACATCTGATGCATCTATGTTCATCGTTTTTATAGTATGAAGCAACACTTGGGCATCTCCGTTTGTCATTTTCTTGAAGCAAGCTTCCAAAAACTTGGCTCTTTGTGCTCCCTTTGACAATTTCGAAGTAACATATAATACCTCTTGGACAGTCAAAGTCAAACCTTCAGACGCTCTTATGACGGCTATCGCCCTATTAAACATCCTTTCACTTTTTCCGGTAAGCATTTCGACAAGACGCTCCGACCCGATATCTTTACCTTCGGAACCCCTCAACGCCCTGGCAATGCCTTCGCGTAACTTCGGCGAAAATACTTTTTCAAATAAAGGAGGAAGTTTTCGTACAAGTTTTCCAACGCCTCCGGCAACTCCTCTAAACACTCCGGCGGTGAGATAAGCCTTGCCGTAATCTTTGAAATGTTCAATCACGGTAGACTCAACAGCAGGAACATATTCCGGAGGAACAATTTGCTGATTTATGGCTTCACCAAACATGATAGCCAAGGCATCAAAATTAAGGTCCGCCAAAAGAAAACCGGCGGCTGTTTGAAAGGCGGGATTTGGGATTTTACCTATGAACCATCTATACCTTTCAGTAATAAGATCTATATTCTCTATGCATTTTTGAAAACGTTGAAGAACTTCTTTCGGCAAAACGCCTTTTCCAAGTAGTTTAGCCAACCCAGCTTTTTCCAAATTTCCACCATTTTCAATCAAAGCCCGCATAGCTTTTATCGCATCGGAAGGCGATCCTTTAGCCATCGCAAAAATTCCGTCAAGAGATTTTGCATACTGAGGATTCTTCGCGACAAATAACATTAAAGGTCTACCCTCCGCTCCCATCTTTAAAAATCTCAAAACAGGATGAAGCAGATGAAATCCTCCAAACATAGCCATTTCACCGGCCAACATTTTGGCGGCTTTTATCCATTCTTTATCCACAAACGCTGTTTTAAGGACCGTATCTTCTCCGCTAAAAAGTGCTCTGGTATCATGAAAAGCCAAAGCCTCAGCTCCCAAACGGAAAGTCCACATAGGAACTTCGGTTGCAAACCTGACCGCGGTCGAAACATCCTTTAACAACTTCATACCCCTGACGGCGGTCATAATACCTTTAGCCACCGAGCTTACGACGGCGGCGGCTCCAAAACTCAACATAATAATCCCGACCTCTTTCATTATAGGGGTAATAACCTTCGCCGTTCTGTCATCAAGCCTGAAAAGATCGCCGTTAGGATCCTCGGATTTATAATATTCTTCATAAATTTTTCTATCCACGCCGGAAAGTTTCGTTTTGTCTATACGGCCCAATGCCGTACCGGACAAGTAAAGATCATACAATAATTGATGCTGAACTTTCTCAACAGCAATATTATTTCTTTTTGCCGCTCCGATAATTTCAGATTCGGTAGGCACCCTCTTAAATCTTCTTTTGAATTCCTCGGTGAAATTTTTCCTGAAAGTTTCGCCGTATTTTTCGTCAGAAAGAGTTTCACGCATAAATCTGCTGGCATCATCGCGCGCATTTTCATAAAGCTCGCTTTTCTTTTCCGCAGGCAAATGTTCTCTTGCTTCCATTAAGTCTTTGTGAAGAAGAGTTGCCATGGTTCCGCGAGCGGACATATAGTCTCCAAAAATATTTCTTTGTATGTAGGCAATCGCAAATCCCACTCTTTTTAATTCATCAAGATTTCTCACCTGATTACCCGCAACAAGATTTTTTAATTCGGCGATATATGGGACAGAATCAGGTAATTCTTTGTTTATATATTCTACAATTCTTGAAAGAAAAAAATTGTCTTTCAGGACAGCCGTCAAACCGGCTGTAAGAACAAAAGGAGTTTCATCGTCATCCGCTTGTTCTTTGTAATGTTTTACAATTCTTTTCTCTAAAGAATTAATGCCGTTTAGGGCGAAATTCGCATTCTCGGCCCTTCCCTTGAAGCCCCAATATCCTCTTGCTAAATCTCCGATCAAAGCCAAAGAATTTAGTTGTACCTTCATCTCCTCAGGCATAACAAAAGTCTCTGATTCGCCGTATCTAAACAAAACAACCTCATCAGGAGTTATTCCTTCAATGTCTTCATCTCCCTCATTTTGTGAAGCCGCAAGTTTTTTAGCCTTACGCGGTTTTTTTGCCAATTCTTTGCCAACTTCTCCGGCCAAAGCCAAACGTTGTTGCTCACGGAAACCGGGGACTTTATCCAGCAAAGAATCCTGAAAAGCAATCACGGATCGTACTTTGTCCATGCTGACATCATTGTTGTCATCCTTGATACTACGCTTCAAACCTTCGGCGAATACAAGTGCTAAATATGCCATTATCAGTTTTTTTGGCTCTGAGATCCTGCGTCTGTCACTTTTTAAAACCTTTTCTAAAATTTGATCAGCAAGTTCTCCAAACCGTTTATCCTTCAAAAGTTTAAATACCGTA
>JBAZQZ010000019.1:0-14409 GCA_041663205.1 Candidatus Altimarinota bacterium | reverse complement strand
AAAAAATGATATCGGGGAAACGATAATCACGTGCTTTTTGAACGCATATTCGATGAGGTCGTTTGCGTTTATATCGAGCGTCCCGACCTTGTAGATCAGCAAATTATAGTAAATCCCTTCCGCCGGAATAAACATGAAAGCAAAATCCATCGTGTTTTCTTTCGGGCGAATGTATTTTGCCGTTTCGTCTATGCGGTTTTTCACGTCGATCTTGAATTCTTTTTCGAATTGTTCTCTTCTCTTTTCGTCTTTTTCTTCCATTATTTTGTTGTATTTCTCAAGCGAAAATTTCGCGTCGATCGGGATTATTTTTTCTTTCATGAAAATCGCCGCATCGACAATCTCGCCGTTTGAAAATTTATATTGAAGCTCGTATTGATTCGGCTGAAAAACCTGCCCGAGAAGTGTTTCCAAAAAATATTCGCCCAAAATCCCTCTTTGTTTCGGATTTTTCAAAATATTTTCCAGGCTTTGCATCTGTTCGGAAAATCCCAAGACTTGTTTATTCGTTTCGTCCAGTTTTGTTAATTTTTCCGTCACATTTTTTATCAAATTCGCGCTTTCGGAAAATTGTTTCTGGAGGGTCACCGAGGAATGTTCGAGGCCTTTTGCGATTCTTTCGTTTATATTATCGAGTCTTTCTTGCGTTTCTTTTCTGCTTTGATTGCCAACATCGCGGATTTCTTTTCGCAAAGAATCCATGTACTCGAAAAGCATTTTGTCGTCGGTTTTTTCTTTCGGCGCAGTGATTTTCGTGTACGCAAGAAAACCCAAAAAACCTAATATGCCAAGCCCTATAATGAGAATTGCAACTTCCATATCTTTAGTATAAACTACGTACGATTTTTACAGCTTAAGAAACTTATGTCAACAAAACTAAGCGATCTCGCGGAAAAATTGGGCATCCCTTTGAAGGAACTTAGAGGAAAATTGGAGGAACTTGGATCCGGTGTTTCGCCTAAGGCCAGGGTTATTGACGATGATATCGCCCAGTTGGTTATAGAGGAACTTCAGAAAAATAATGATGTTGCAGAATCAGAAAAAGATGTGAAGAAAGAAGATGTACCTCTTGAGAATAAGGATTTGCTTGAAGTGAGTGAAACTCCGCGTGATGTCGCGGAACTTTACGACGAAATTATCGCTCAGGAAAGGGAAAGAGAGATCATAAAAAGCCAAAGAAAAAAAATGGCCGGAAAAGATTTGGGCAAAAAATCGTATGCAGACAGGCCTGTTCAGGCGGCTATGGCAAAGGATTTTGTCGAAATTTCGGATTACATCACTGTGAAAGAATTTGCGGAGAAGACGGGAATAAAAATCGCGAAAATTATCGGGGAATTGATGAAAAACGGAATACGCGCAAATATAAACCAGGAAATTGATTTTGAAACCGCACAGATTATTGCCGATGACGTCGGGGTAAAACTTAAGAGAATCAGGACTGCCGCAAGCGCCGAAGAGCTTATTGCCGGGAATATTTCCAATCTACTTAAAGAAGATGACAGCAGTGTGCTTAAAACGCGCCCGCCCGTTGTTTGCGTAATGGGGCATGTCGATCACGGAAAAACAAAACTGCTTGATGCGATTCGTTCCACCGATGTTGTTTCCGGTGAATCCGGAGGAATCACTCAGCATATCGGAGCATATCAGGTTGAGAAAAAAGGAAAACTTATCACTTTTCTTGATACTCCCGGGCACGAAGCATTTACTGCGATGAGGGCAAGAGGGGCAAAAGTCACCGATATTGCCGTGCTTGTTGTTGCGGCAGATGAAGGTGTAAAACCTCAAACTATCGAAGCTATCAATCACGCGAAAGAGGCCGGAGTCCCGATTATTGTGGCTATGAATAAGATGGATAAACCAAACGTTAATCCTGACAGAGTGAAGGGCGAGCTTGCAGAACACGGACTTCAACCTGAAGATTGGGGCGGAAATACTGTTATTGTTCACGTTTCCGCGTTGGCGAAGCAAGGAATTGATGATTTGTTGGATATGATTTTGCTTACCGCCGAAATACTTAATCTCAAGGCTAATTATGATCGCGAAGCGGTCGGTACTGTTATAGAAGCGCATTTGGATCACAGTCTTGGTCCTGTCGCAACTGTTCTTGTCAATACCGGGACTTTGCGACTTATGGATAATGTCGTCATCGGAAAAACTCACGGGAGAATCAAACTCATGCGCGATCACAATGGGAAACCGCTTAGGTTGGCCAATCCTTCGACTCCGGTGCAGATTGCCGGACTTTCTTCGACTCCTGTGAGCGGAGATATTTTACAGGTCGTGAAAGATGAAAAAGTGGCGAAACAAAAGGCTGAAGAGATCAGCATGATTACAAAAAAACGGGATGAAGAAAAAGGTTCGTCAATCGGACAAATTATTTCAAAAATCAAGTCCGATAAGATTTTGAAAATTGTGCTTAAGGCTGACACAAAAGGGTCTCTTGAGGCCATCAAACAGTCTTTGGCAAAAATAAAAAATGACGATGTTGCGATAAAAGTTATTCATGGCGGAGTCGGGACAATCACCGAATCCGATGTAACTATGGCTGCGGCGAGCCATGGAATCGTTGTCGGATTTCATGCGGATTTTGATGCGCCTTATGTTGAAAGAACTGCCGAAAGAGAAGGTGTCGAGGTGAGGAAATACACGATTATTTATAATTTGCTTGAAGAAGTCACAAAGCTTTTGAGTGGCTTGCTAGAGCCTGAAATCGTCGAGGTTATTATCGGAAGAGCTGAAGTGAAGATGATATTTTTGACAAAGAAAAAAGAAATGGTCATCGGGTGCAGGGTTCTTTCAGGAAAGCTTGAGAATAAGGCAAAATTACGCATTATTCGCGGAAGAACAAAAGAAGATAACGATAATATTGTCGGAACCGGAGTCCTCGATTCTCTGCGAAAAGTCGATGAAGTTGTACATGAAATCGGAGCCGGAAATGAATGTGGAATAAAATTTATCGGAGATATAAGCTTGCAAGTCGGAGATATTCTTGAGGCTTACAAGCAAGAAAAGAAAATTCGAACAGTTTAAATTTTGGCGATGGCAAAAGCGGAACAAATAAAACTCAAAACTCATAAAGATGATCGGGGCAATCTTACCGTGATTGAAATGAAAGATTATGTCGATTGGACGCCCAGGCGTGTTTATTATCTTACTGATGTCACTTTACCCAGGGGCGGACACGCGGTGAAACATGAAAAAAAATTATATGTTTGCCAAAAAGGCACGGTGAAAGCGCGACTTCATGATGGTGTTAAGTGGATAGAATTTTCTTTGCAAGGACCTGATGATGCGATTTTGATGAATGAAATGTGTTTCAGAGATTTTTATGATTTTTCGCCCGATGCGGTACTTATGGCTATTTCTTCAGTGAATTACGTACCGGAAGATTATATTTATGATTTAAATGAATTTATAAAATACGTAAATGGCTAAAATATTAATTACAGGTGGAGCGGGTTTTATTGGAAGCAACTTCGTACATTACAGGTTTGAGAATTATCCCGATGATCAGATTTATGTTTTGGATAAACTGACTTATGCCGGAAATTTGGATAATTTAAGCGACGTTTTGGAAAGTCCGCGTGTTCATTTTGTGCAAGGAGATATTGTCGATAAAGGCTTCACAGATGCGCTTTTTGAAAAAGAAAAATTTGATATTGTTGTGAATTTTGCGGCGGAGACTCATGTGGATCGAAGTATTACTGGTCCTAGTATTTTCGTCCTTACTAATATCGTGGGGACGCATAATGTGCTTGATGCTTCTCGTTTGAATGGGGTGAAAAGATTTCATCAAGTTTCGACTGATGAGGTTTATGGAGATCTTGGGACCGATTCGAAAGATTATTTTACTGAGGAAACTTCCATCAAGCCGAATTGCCCTTATGCGGCTTCGAAAGCCTCTGCGGATTTGCTTGTATTGAGCTATTTTGAGACTTATCAAATGCCGGTGACCATCACGAGATGTAGCAATAATTATGGTCCGTATCAATTCCCGGAAAAGCTAATCCCCTATTTCTTCAGGCTGATTGCGGAAAACAAGCCCGTGCCGGTTTATGGAGACGGAAAAAATGTGAGAGATTGGCTTTATGTGATAGATCACTGCCGTGCGATTGACATGGTTTTGGCTAAGGGACGGGTTGGAGACGTTTACAATGTTGGCGGGAATAATGAGAAAACAAATCTTGAAATTACAAAATTTTTGCTGGAATTTTTGGGGAAAGATGAAAGTCTGATAACTTATGTAAATGATCGTTTGGCGCATGATCGTCGTTATGCGATTGATTCCACAAAACTTCAAAACGAGCTCGGTTGGAAGCCATCCGTTAATTTCGCGGAAGGTATTGCGAAAACTTTTGATTGGTACCGCGCGCATGAGGAGTGGGCTGAGAAATTGATGGATAAGTTGGAGGAAAGAAAGCATGGGGTCGTGAGCAAAACGCCACAGAAGGCGACGAGGTAGGGGGTTTATTTCTCTTGTTGCGCTTTTGTTTTTGCTTTTATGCTTTCTATCAAAGCACGAATAGCTTGTTCTCTTTCGGCGACTTGTTCGTCGGATTTGAAAAATTCTTTTGCCTTGTAGGATTGGGAAATGACATTCCATTTTTGTATTAAATCCCAATATTCGTTCAATAAAGTTTTCAATGTGGTTTTTTTCGATTCTTCGTTTTGCTCACTATCGTATCCATCTATAAATATTTTAAATCTTCCAAGAAAATCGTGAACCAGCGGAGACAAGCATGTCCAAGTTTCCTGTTCAGGTGCCAGCACTGTCAAGGGCTTTGCGCCTAATTGCTCACAATATTTAGAATCAAAATGCATGCAATTCTCTCTCATCCTGGAATGTGTTGAACGAAGCGCTGACGAGGGTGGTGCCATACCGAATGACAATCCTTCAGTATAGTGCTCATAATCGAAATAAGCACATTGTAAAGACGCACCCCCTTGAAAAGCTCTTGTCTCCTCTATTTCTTTCCTTGCCGCTTCGTCCAACATAATTATTATTTTAAAATAGGAGGCTGAATATACACCTAAATAACTTCAATTTCCAAATTTCCCCTCTTAGTGCTATATTTTATCGGAATTTAAAATTACAAAATGAAATACAGCAAACTTTTCGGACGTACAAGGCATAATCCGCCGTGTGATGCGGATAGCGTGAATGCGAAACTTCTTACGCAGGCGGGGTTTATCGAAAAACTTTCGGCGGGAATTTATAATTTTTTGCCGCTTGGACAGAGGGTTTTGACTAAAGTCTGCAATATTATCCGAGAGGAAATGAACGCAGTGGAAGGCCAAGAAATCCTTATGCCGGCGTTGCATCCTTCCGATCTTTGGGAGACCACGGGACGAAGAAAAAGCATGGATGAAATTTTGTATAAAACTCGCGCAAGTGGAGATAAGGAGTTTGTTTTTGGGCCCAGCCATGAGGAAACTGTCACTCCCCTGGCCGCAAAATATATTCAATCTTATAAAGATTTGCCGTTCAGCGTTTATCAAATTCAAACAAAATTCCGGGATGAACCGAGGGCAAAATCAGGGCTTCTTCGCGGACGTGAATTCGGAATGAAAGATCTTTACAGTTTTCATACCGATGAAGCCGACCTGGACAGATATTATGAAATCATGAAAAAGGCTTATTTCAATGTATTCGAGAGATGTGGGCTTAAGGCTTACATAATCGAGGCCTCGGGAGGAATATTTTCGGATAAATTTTCGCATGAATTTTCTATTGAAACACCTGCGGGAGAGGACACTATTGTTCTTTGTGAAAAATGTGGAATTGCGCAAAATCTTGAGGTCGCGGAAGGACACAAGGATGGATTTATTTATGGAAAAACTCTTGCAGACTTGAAAAATGGCATCCCTTGCCCAAAATGCAAGAAACCTCTTTCGGAAATCAAAGCCGTTGAGGCGGGAAATATTTTCAAACTCGGAACAAAGTTTTCGGACGCTTTCGGATTGAGATTTGCCGATAAAGACGGGACTTTAAAGCCTGTTGTTATGGGATGTTACGGGATCGGGACGACTCGCTTGGTCGGGACAATCGTTGAGGCGAAACATGATGAAAAGGGCATAATCTGGCCAAAAAGTGTTGCTCCTTATTTGATAAATTTGATTTCTTTGGGAAACGACGAGGATGTTTTGAAAAATGCGGAAAGTTTGTACGAAAAACTTTTGGGAGAAGGCATCGAGGTTTTGTTTGATGACCGCGACGCTACGGCCGGAGTGAAATTGAAAGATTCCGATTTGGTCGGAATTCCTTTGAGAATTGTTGTCAGCAAGCGAACGCTTGAATCAAAAGGTGTCGAATGGAAAGAAAGAGTAAACAGTGAAAGCGAGATTGTCCCTACTGCAAGCCTTATTGAGAAGATCAAAGAATTTCAAAAATAATTTTCATGAGAATTCTTTTGTTCGGAAAATCCGGCATGTTGGGCTCGTGTTTATATGAAAATCTTTCCGATCACGGACATATGGTTTTTGGCTTTACGAGCAGTGAATGTGACCTGATGGACAAAGAAAGGATAAAGATTCTTTTTGATGAATTGAAGCCCGATGTTGTTGTGAATGCGGCGGCGTATACGGCCGTGGATGATGCGGAGAAAAATCGCGATTTGGCAATGGATATCAATGGAAACGCTGTTGGACAAATCGCGGAGTTGTGTAAAATTTACAAAACTGTTTTGGTTCATTTTAGCACCGATTATGTTTTTGACGGGCATAAAAAAATATGGAAAGAAACGGATGTCCCCTGCCCTATAAATGTTTACGGGGAATCAAAATTGCTTGGAGAGAAGCTCATTTCCAAGAACATGAAAAGATTTTATATAATCAGAACTTCGTGGCTCTTCGGAGAAAACGGGAAAAATTTTGTCGATACGATGGCGGTTTTAGGGAAAGAAAAATCAAAAGTGAGCGTTGTGAATGACCAATTTGGCTCGCCTACTTACACGAAAGATCTTGCAGAGAAAGTTATAACGGCTTTTATCGAGAATTCCGCGCACAGAAAAAGTGCTTTAAAATATGGTATTTATCACGTCACGAACAGCGGAACGACGAATTGGAGTGATTTTGCCGCCAGTATTTTCAAGATTCTTTTTTTGGATACAAAAGTGGAGGAAATCACTTCGGACAGGCTAAATCGAATTGCGAAAAGGCCAAAATATTCCACGTTGAAAAGTACAAAATTTAAGTTTGAGATGAGACCTTGGAGAAGAGCGGTGAAGGATTATTTGAGGAAATATTTTATAATTGCTCCTTATTAGAAGTTGAGGTTGCTATTTCCCTTGTTTTGTTGTTTAATTTAGTAGTCTTAAATCAAGATTATGAGAGGAATTATTCTCGCGGGTGGAACAGGAAGTAGGCTTTATCCGCTTACCAGAGTCACAAATAAGCATTTATTGCCTGTTTATAACAAGCCGATGGTTTATTATCCGCTTTACGCGATGAAGAGCGCGGGGATTACGAACGTGCTTATTGTGTCCGGGAAGGGCTTTAGCGGCAGTTTTCTTGAACTTCTGGGGTCAGGTGCCAATGTCGGCATGAAGATCTCGTACGAGGTCCAGGAAGAGGCCGGTGGTATCGCTCAGGCGCTGAGTCTTGCCGAAAATTTTGCAAATAACGAAAAGGTTGTTGTGATTCTCGGGGATAATATTTTCGAGGATGACCTTAAGGAAGCCGTGGATGAATTTAAAAGTGTGCCCAGAGGCGCCAGAATTTTTCTTAAAGAAGTTAAAAATCCGCAGGCTTACGGAGTTGCCGACGTCAAAGACGGAGAAGTCAAAACTATCGTAGAGAAGCCAAAAAATCCACCTTCGAATCTTGCGGTCACCGGATGTTACATGTATGATCCTCAAGTTTTTGATGTAATTAAAGGGCTGAAACCTTCGAATAGAAATGAGCTTGAAATTACCGATGTTAACAATTTTTATTTGGAACAAGGCACTTTAAAGCATTCCATTTTGACCGGTTTTTGGGGAGATTGCGGAGAATCTTTTGACAGCCTTATGGATGCCGGAAAACTCGTGCAAAACAGCCGTTTGGCGCAAGTGGATGAGCATCTTTGTGTTAAAGTCAACCGTGAACATCAATCCCTTAAAGATCTTTTTTCTTCGGAAATTTTCGCAAATAAAGTGAAATAAATTCTTCTATTTTTTCTTTTGAATTCTTTTTTAAATGTTTTAGTTTTTCTTTTGTGTTTTCTGTTTTTTTGTAAAGATTTTTCAGGCTTTCGAATGAAAGATTTTTTATATCCAAAAGATTTTCTTTTGCGCCCATGTAATCCATAAAGTTTTCTATTTTCTCGGCGTAATTTATCGCAGTAAATGGCGTATTTGTCTGCATTGCCGTTATTATCGAATGAAGACGCATGCATAGCGCGAAATGCGCGTTTTCAAAAAGTTTAATCGCCTCTTGTGTAGATTTTGGAGAGATAATTTCCGTTGAATTGTCCCCTATTATTTTTTTTATTTCGTCGTGCAAAATTTCATCATTATCCACTTTGCCTGTTTGAAAATTCACAAATTTAACATTCATTTTTTCCTCTTCCGTAAGCCACTGTACAAATCTTGCGATTTGAATTTTGAAAGATTCCGAAAGATTTTTCATTTGTCTCAGGGAGATTATTACATCTTTTGAAGGCACAAAGTCCGCTTCCATTCCGCTCAAAGACAACTGTTGACCTCCGCCGTGTTTTTCGCTTGCAAAAGCCAAATCCGGCACTATTACTATTTTTTTCGTCACTCCCATTTCTTTCAAATTTTCTTTCGATTTTGTGTCGCGCACACTTATCAATTCCGATTTGTTAAAAATATTTTTAACAAGTTTTCGAATGTATTTATTTTTTATTTTTCCGACGCTTTGGCCGAGCATTAAAACAGGTTTTTTGTAGCGATATGCGTGCATGGCTTGCGACCACCAGATAATGTTCGCATATTGGCTTAAACCGCCGAAAAGTCCGCCTCCGCCGAGAATGAAATAATCGCAATTTTTTACTTTTTCTTTGGTGCTTTTTCCTCCGCCAAAAATCCATTTTGCGGTACTCGAAAACCCCGCCGGAAATTTTTCGTCACCTTCAAGCACATCAATTTCCGCTGAAGCATCAGCTTTTTTCAGCATTTCAATCATGCCCTGCAGAATCATTTCATCTCCCAGATTCTTTGCTCCGTAATTCCCTGTGACAACGTATTTCATGGCTCTGTGATTAGGTTCCAATTATAACTTATTCTGTGAATCTCGCAAGGACCGTACTTCCCTATCAGTTTTCTGTGTTCGCGTGTCCCGTACCCGACATGTTTTCCAAAATTATAAACCGGGAATTCTTTCGCGTAGCGCTCCATTAATTTATCGCGCAGGACTTTTGCCAGGACTGAAGCCGCGGAAATGCATTTCACTTTTGTGTCGCCCTTGATTATTGTTTTGTAGGGAATGTCCAAAATCTGCTTGTCCCTGCCGTCTATCAGCACCATTTCGGGTTTCTTTTTCAGATGATCGATGCACATTTTATTTGCCAATCTTATCGCGTTTGCGATGTTTATTTTGTCTATCGTTTTGTGCGAAACTATTGCAATTGCGTAATCCAAAGCGTTTTTCATGATTACGGGAAAAAGAGCTTCTCTCTGCGCTTTGGTGAGCTGTTTTGAGTCTTTGAGCCCTGGAATTCTTGCATTTTTTTTCAAAATTACCGCCGCCGAAACAACCGGTCCGGCCAAAGGACCTCTTCCTACTTCATCGATACCGGCAATAAGAGAAAAGCCGTTTCTGTAGAGATCGGATTCAATTTGTATTGTCATAGGGGATGAATTGCAAATATATCCTTAAAAATCTGCTTCGTTGTTCATTTTCCATCATAGCGAAAGAGAACGCAATGATTTTCAAGAATACATTTGCAATTCATTCCTAATGCTACAACTATTTAGCCTCTTCTACAGAAACGGCTTCATTCTCAACTGTATTTGTACCTTCGGCTTTGGCTTTTTCGGCTTCTTCTTTTGCTTTTTGTACAGCCAATTCTTCGACCGCTTTTTCGAATTCTTTGTCGCTGACAAGAGTTTCTTTAAGTCTTGCTGATTTTCCTGTTCTGTTCTTCATGTAATACAGTTTTGCTCTCCTTACTTTTGACCTTTTTTTGACTTCTATTTTTTCAACATTTGTTGAATACAAAGGGATTACTTTTTCGACTCCGACCCCTTCAACAATCTTTCTGACAGTGATTACCGCGTTCACTCCTGTGCCGCTGCCGACCGCTATCACAAGCCCTTCAAAGGCCTGTATACGTTCTTTTTCCCCTTCTTTTATCTTTTGATAAACTTTGACCGTGTCTCCGGCTTGTATTTCCGGGATTTTTTTGTTTGATAGGCCGATATTTCTTAGTTCCTCTGCGATGTTCATTGTATTTGAATTAAAAGCGTAGAAAATATATAGAAGGTTTTAGCTTAAATCAAGGGATTTTTTGGGGAAACGCCACTTTAGACTTTGTTGATCGGGATTTGATTGTTTTCGTCGTTTAGCAGTTCGAGCATGAATTTATCGTTGCAATTTATCCTGTATTTGTAGTCATTTTCGCTTATTAATGCGAATTTTACTGGGTGTTTTGTGCGGACTTCATTGTTTAAATAATTGGTCAGCGTGTTTTTGTCCAAGTCTCCGACCACCAGCATGTCCACCGATTTTGTCGGGATGTTTATAAATTGTCCGGAAAGTACGAGAAGTTTTACGTCTCCCATTTTTTCCAAATCTCTGGCGATCGTCTGCTCAGAAGAAAGAGCTTTTATTATGATGCTTTTCAGTTCTTCAAACAGTGGAAATTCTTTGTTCACCACGTAATATTTTTTCCTGTTTTTTGCCTTCGTCTTGAGCAATCCGGCACGTTTAAGGTTGTCCAATTCCCGACGGATGGAATTTATTTGTTCATCCAGCTTCCTCGTCAGCTCCCTGATAAAATATTCCTCTTCAGGATTCATCAGAAAGACGGTCAGAAGCTTGATACGCGTGTTTGACGTAAAAAGTCTTTTTAACATTTTGCCCTGGTTTTATGCCCTTTTCGACAGGAGTGTATAATTTTTTTAAACAACTTGCAACATTTTTTTATTCAAATGTCTCCGGGTTGTCTATTGCACGGCATAAAAACGCGTGATAAAAGGCTCCGGTGAAGATTCCGGCGACTGCGATGATGAGGATTATAATCGCAGGATTTGCGTTCACCTCGACAAAAATAATATCGAGTTTTGTCAACGGAGAATTTATATTTAAATATGCGACTACCGCCAAAAATGCGGTCAAGATTATCGAAATAACGAGGTAAAATGCTTTCATAGGATGTCAATTTAGTTCATCTTAGATTTAACTCAAGACCTTGTCAAACAACTTGCGAATCGCAAGCCTGTTTGTGATTTGTGCGCTTAATTCCCCTTTTTCAAAATCTTCCGTTATTTTTGCGACTTCTTTTTCCGGATAAAAAGATTTTATTTTTTCAAATTCGGCTTTGATTTCTTCGTCTGACGGAGTGGCGTTTTCCTCTTTTATCAGCTGTTGTAACGCAAGTCGCATTTTTACGCGTTTTTCGGCTTCAGAAGCGTATTTTTCTTTCAAATCCTCTATCTTGATTTTTGCTTTTTCCAGATATTTATCGAATTCTATTCCTTTTGAACCCATATCGTCGGCGATGTCGTGAATCATGAATTCCACTTCTTCTTCGATGAGGCTTGCCGGGATTTCGACTTTCGTTCTCTTCAAAAGCTCTTCAAGATAGTCGTTTTCCGTTTTTTGTTTCGCTTCTTTTTCTTTTCGGTCTTTTACGCTTTTTTCGATTTCTTTCTTGAATTCTTCGACGGATTGTTTTTTGCCGGTCATTTTTTCGACGAATTCTTCATTTATTTCCGGTTCAATCGGATTTTCGATTTTTTTCACTTCGACTTTGAAATGCACTTTTTTGCCTTGGAAATCTTTTTTAGGATAGTCTTTCGGAAATTTCAGGTCAAATTCCTTTTTTTCGCCTTTGGAAAGCCCTACGAGCTCGTCTTCAAAACCCGGGATCAGTGAATTTTCCCCCAAAATCACGGGATGATTTGAACTTTTTGTGTTTTCGAGTAATTTTCCTTCGTCGTCAAAACCTTCAAAATCGATTTCCAGTCTATCCCCTTTTTTGGCTTTTTCTTCAGCGTCTTTGTATGTCGTTGTGTATTTTTTCAGGTCTTGTATCACTTCTTCGATATCTTTTTCCGTGACTTCGACTTTTTCTCTTTTCACTTTGATTGATTTGTGGTCCTTGATCTCAACTTCCGGCAAAACCGCGACCACCGCCACGTATGAAAACGGTGTTTCGCTTTTTATCTCGATTTTCGGGCGGGAAACAACCTGCACTTTTTCCTTGATGACCGCGTCCGCGTATGACCTTTGGATAGCCCTTTCTTGCGCGTGGGCCATTATGTATTTTTTGTCCAAATTCGCCTCAAGAACATCTTTTGGAATGTGTCCCGGGCGAAATCCCTTGATATTCACTTCTTTTGAAAGTTCTTCGCACGCTTTTTGGTAATATTTTTCGATTTCCTCCTGCGAAACCGTTATCTCTATTTCGACTTCCGATTTCGGTAATTTTTTAATCTTGTAATCCATTGTGATTTTTTTAAGTTTAAGTGCGGATATTCTACCACTCTTTTTGGTATTGTAAAACTGAAGATTTTTTGGTATAATAATATGAAAATTTAAAAAACAAAAACAAATGGAAAACGCGAAAAACTTTATCCTAAGCCTAAAACTACCGTTTAATCTTGCAAAGGAAAACAGGGTTCTTTTTGATGTTTCTGGTGAGGGCCCTGCGGAGAGTGCTCCTGCGGGTGGTGAGACTCCTGCGCCTGCGGAAGGTGCGCCTGTGGCTGGCGTTGCGCCGGCTGTGAGTGCCGAGAGTGCACCTAGAACAGAGGAAAAAATTCAAAAAGATTTGGATGAGGTGGAGAATAGTTTGGCGGAGAAAGAGGGAAAGTTGGCTGAGTTAAAGGCTGTGCCTAAGGAAACCGAGACTGACAAGATTATAGCACAAGATGCCGCTATCGCGGTTTTGGAAGCAGAGATCAAGACGCTGAAGGATAAAAAAGAAGCGTTGACTAAGGAGAAAATAGATTTTAAGGCTCAAAGAGATGCGCTGATCATACGGGCCAAGGCCGACGCGGAAATGGAAAAACTAAGCAAAGAACTAAATGCCGGACAAACGAAATTTTTTGAGGGACTTATGAAAAATCTTGATGCGGCGAAAATCGCGCACAGAAGGGAGAAACTTAAGATCAATTATGGCAAGTGGGATGTTACTTCGAAATCCGGACTTGAGACCGTGAAGAAAGACTGGGGTGATTTGGAAATTTACAAAAAAGGTGATGAATTTTTCGAAAATATTTTCAAACAACTTGAAAAACTTTCCGATCCCGCCGAGGTCGCAGTGATTAACCCCGGAGAGGAAAAGGGATTTTCTTCAGTTGACGAAAAAAAGAAAGCGTATTTGGCTCCGGAGGCGAATATCAGAAACATTGAGAGTGCCGACAAAGCTCTTGGGGCGGCGGTAAATTTCTTTATCGCGGTAAAAAGAACTTTGAAAACGCAAGATATTTTACAGATGACGGCAACCACAAGAACTCAGGAAAAAGACCAGGATAAAATCGCGGCGACAGGTATCAAATTTGTTACGGATAATGTCAAAAAATTTCAGGACGCCATAAAACAAAAAGACTGGGGCACGGCTCTTGTCTATGTTGCAGGTTGTTACATCGCGTACAAGGGGGCCATGGAAATATGGGAAAAAGTTAAGGCTCATGAAAATATAAAGACCGGAATTTATGCCGCAGGATTTTTGTACGTCGCGCATATGTTCGCGAAAAACGCGGGATATGATCCTTTGAAATATCTTGGAATCACGGCTTCAGAGGATGAAGTGAGAGGCACTTCGCTCGCATATTTCTATAATTTGCCTGAAGTTCCCGAGGCGAAAGACATTGATGGAAGAATTTTACTTGATATCGGCGGCGCGAATGTCGCTGATTTGAATAATCTTTTTTCTCAAACAAATGATGCCGGCGGAATACAATTCATTGATCCGAATCGAATTATCCCCTGCCCTTTCCCACGATTCAGAGGTATGTCCGAAAACAACATAAAAGGCGAAGGCCCTTTGGATTCGAAAGGAGCGGAATACAAACGTGTCGGACAGGAGCTTTATAAAATAATGAGCGTCGTAAGAAAAGCTTACGACAAATATGTCAAACCTAAAAACGGGCTTACTCTTGAGGAAGCATTGAGAAAAGATCCCGATTTGATGAATGTATCTTTGATGAATTTTGCGATGCTGTTTGCAGATGTCGCAGGAAGTGAAAGAGACAGGTATGCAGCCGGAATTTTGGGACGCACTTTGGAATTTGACGTTTC
>JBAZQZ010000018.1:0-15053 GCA_041663205.1 Candidatus Altimarinota bacterium | reverse complement strand
TCACATTTTAAGAATTCGCTACTCGAAAAAGTTGAAATTTTGGCTTACAGATGCTAATATTCGGGCACAAAACATCTTTAAAAATAATCCTATGAATATAAAAATAACAACAATCAGTGACGAAAATTTATACAATCTCTGCAAAGAATACGGCGAACGCACGCGAATCTGGCGACAAAGATTTTCGGGACTGCTTCCCGAAGTTTTCAAAAGAAAATTGTACGAGAAAAAAGGTTTTTGTTCCATTTTTGAATTTTCAAAAAAATTGGCAGGGCTAAGCGAAGAACAGACAAGATTGGTTTTGAATTTGGAAAAAAGATTTGAGGGAACGCCGGCGCTAAAAATACTTTTGACGACCGGAAAAGTCAGTATAAACAAACTTGCCAGAATCGTCTCGATCGCAAAACCTGAAAATGAAAAATTCCTGGCAAACCAGGTGCAAATTTTATCAAAAAGTGCTGTTGAAACTTTGGTGAGAGATGAAAAATTTGCGACAAAAAATGGGGGCGAAAACTTTGAAAAAACTGCCGACGAAAACACGGATTTTCGGAAACAAAATGGCTTGTTTGAGCCACTTTTTGACCCAAAAAGTCTGCCCGGGCAAGAGCATTTTGACACAAAAAATACAAAAAGCAACCACGTAAAAGCGGACGAAAAAACAACAAAAATTTTCGAATCAACGGTTTTAAATCTCTCCCCCGAAGTACAACAAAAACTTCTTGAACTTCAACAAAAAGGCCTCGACATAAACGATTTGCTTCTCAAATTTCTGCAAACCCGCGAACAAGAAATCGCGCAGAAGAAAGAGGAAATCAGTCAAGAACCCTACGGCAAGCCATCGAGACACATCCCTGTTTCCGTCAAAAAAATCCTTTACCTCGAACACGGCACAAAATGTTCCGTAAAAAATTGCCAAAAACCCTCAACGCAAATTCATCATATCCGCAGATTTTCCGCTGTGCCAAGCCATAATCCGCGCTACCTCGCGCCACTCTGTAAAGCGCATCACGAACTCGCACACAGCGCCGATATGACATATTTCAAGATTAAAAACGGGATAAAATAAGGCTAGTGATGCACGCACTCCGCGGACACCGACTACATAGAGATGCGAAGAAAGAAATGCTGAAAATAAAACATCACGAGCTCGCGCACAGCGCGGATATGGCCTACTTGTCCGGAGGAATATTCAGATAATCAAAAATAAATTTTGCCAGTTTGGAGAAGGTCGGGCCGGCGGTGTCGGAGCCCCATTCGCTTTGTTTTGCGTAATCGTATTTTATTATTATTATGAATTTCGGGTCATCTATCGGGCCGAATCCTGCGAATGTTCCGATGGTTGTTCCTTTCCCGAAGAGCGCGCGGCCACCTTTATATGTTTGCGATGTTCCCGTTTTTCCCGAGACGAAATGGCCTGGGACTTGTCCTTTTGTCGCGAATCCGCGTTCCGTTGAATTTACGAGCATTGTGGTTATTTTTGAGGATGTGTCAGATGAAATCACTTTGCCGACTTCTTGCGGTTCGAAAGTTGTTTTTGAGCCGTCCGGATGACGAATTTCTTCGACCAAATACGGTTTCATTATTGTTCCTCCGTTTGCCAGAGAGCAGTATGCCTGCGCCAATTGCATCATTGTGATGGTGATTCCTTGTCCGAATGCATGAGTCGCCAATTCCGATTCCGTCCAGTTTTCGAAATATTCGATTTTTCCGACTGCTTCAGAGTCCATTTCGATGTCTGTTCTATCAAGAAATCCGAATTTTTTCAGGTAGTTGTAAAAAAGCGCGGGGCCGATTTTTTTTGCGACAAAAGTCATTCCCGTGTTCAAAGATTTTTCGAGGACGACGCTCATATTTACCAGTCCGTAATATCCCGTGGAATTTTTTATTTCGAAATCGTACTCGCCGGTGTATTTATTGTAGTCGACTTTTATCGGGCCGACATCATTGTATGTCGTGTTTGGGGTCACGTCGCCGTCGTCCAGCGCCATTGACATGACGATGGGCTTGAACGAGGATCCGGGTTCGTACGGCCAAGAAACGATTTTGTTGTGGTAGACTTCGGGGCCGATTAAATTTTCATATTTGTAATAATGTATGTCGCCTTTTTCATCTTTTTCTTCGAAGACTATATATCTGTCCAATTCCGTTTTTTGTGTGTAGTAATAATAAATTCCGGCGGTTTTTGTCGGGGTCAGATTTTTCATATCTTCAATCGTAAACTGTATTTCTTTCTTTTTGAAAACCTGTCCGTAATTGTTCGGGTCGAAAGTCGGGTAAGTCGCCATTGCCATTATTTTTCCCGTTTTCGGATCCATGACAATCGCTTGTCCGCTTTCTGCGTCGTATTCTTTTGCGCCTGCCTCAAGCAGTTCTTCGGCTTTTGACTGAATCGATCTGTCTATCGTGAGCAATATTGTGTCACCGTCGATTGCCGGCTGAAGGATGCTGTCTCCGACGGTAATTTGTCTTCCCATTGAGTCTTTTTTTGAATTGAATTTTCCGGCGACTCCGCGGAGTTCCGTGTCAAAAGTGCTTTCGATTCCGTATTCGCCGTTGTTTTCGCGATTTACATAACCCAGTAAACTGGCTGCCAGAGAGCCTTCCGGATAATACCTGAATGATTCTTCCTGCATTCCGAGTCCCGCCAAAAGTTTGTCTTTATCTTCTTTCATCATTTTTTTGATTGCGTCGGAAGCGTCAGGTAGAAGTTTTCTTTTCAGTATCACATAGCGGTTTTCGCCCTGCAGAAGTTTCGCCAATTTTTTCGTCGGGATTTGTACGTATTGCGCGATTTTTGCGGCGACGGCGTCGGGATTTGCGATCTGCGGAGGATACGCGTAAACATTTTTGTCTTTTATTTCTATTCCTTGCGCGCTTAACGCCTGCAATTTATCGAGATTTTCTTGTTCAACATTTTCTCCGAGCAAAATTTGCGATCTTCTTTTTTCGGAGATTTTTTTTAGAAATCCGTCTTTGTATTGTGTTGAAAGTTCCTCATCCGTAAGCGGTTTTAAGAGTTTTTCTTTTTCTTCTTCCGTTATGTCTGCGGGAAGTTTTCTGGATAATTTTTCGATTCTTTCATTGTCGGCGGCGCGTTCGTCTTCGATGTTGTATAAAAGCGGAATGAGCTTTTCGGAGATGTATTGCGGGTCTTTTACCAGAGTGGGATCAGCGAAAATCAGATTTAATGTGGTGTTTGTCGCGAGGGCGAATTCTTCTTTTGAGCTGTTGTCTTTTATGAGAATTTCTCCGCGTTGAGCGGGAAGCTCCAGGGAGCCGGATTGTTCTTGCGTTGCGAGATTTTGATAATATTCGTGATCGAAAATTTGGAGTTGGAATAATCTCAGCACCAAAATCGTCATTGTGACGGTGCTGAAAATTATTAAAATCGTGAATTTATTTATCTGTATGCGCTTTGACGTTCTTGGATACATTTACTGTTTTTTTTATTTTCGTGCAGGTATTATAGCATAGCAGTTTCGATATTTTCATTATTAAAAATTATAAAGATGTACAAAAAAACAAAACTGGGGAATGGGCTTAGGATCATCACAAATAGGATTTTGGGGACGCAGTCGGTGACGGTGCTTGTGCTTGTCGGGGCGGGGAGTCGTTATGAAACGCTTGAGCAAAGAGGGCTTTCTCACTTTCTTGAGCACATGTTTTTTAAGGGCGCGAAAAAATATAAAGATACGAAACAGGTTTCGGAGGCGATCGACAGTGTCGGCGGGGAATTTAACGCTTTCACAGGCAAGGAATATGCCGGATATTATGTGAAAATCGGGATTGAAAATATGGAAATCGCGTGCGATGTTTTGTCGGACATGATGCTTCATTCTACGTTTAAACAAGAGGAAATCGAGAAGGAGCGCGGGGTGATTTTGGAGGAATATAATATGTATCAGGACACGCCGATGTATCAAATCGGATGGGATTTTGAGAGGCTTGTTTTTGGCGATCAACCGCTTGGGTGGGACCAAATCGGGACTAAGGATGTTATCGGTGGCGTGATGCACGAGGATTTTGTGAATTATAAAAAACAACTTTATACGCCTGAAAATACGGTGATTGCGGTTGTCGGAAATGTTGATGAAGAGAAGGCTTTGGAGCTGGTGAAAAAATATTTTGTTATGCCGGACGGGAAAAAGGCTTTTGAATTTTTGCCGTTGGTTTCGGGCAAGGGCGAGGAGGTTTCATTGAGAGAGAAAAAGACCGAACAGGCGCATGTGGCTGTGGGATTTTCGGGGTATCAGGAAACGCATAAAGATCATTGGGCTTTAAAAGTTTTGTCAGTAATTTTGGGCGGAAATATGAGCAGTCGCATGTTTTTGGGAGTGCGTGAGGCGAAGGGATTGGCTTATTATATTCATACGACGACAGATGATTACATGGATGGCGGGGCGATTGTGACGAATGCGGGCGTGGATTTGACGAGAATTGATGACGCAGTGAAGGGAATTATCGAGGAATATCGTCGTTTGCGGGATGACGGGGTGCCGGAGGATGAGCTTGAAAAGGCGAAGGCTTACGTGAAAGGGAAAATGGTTTTGGGGCTTGAAGATAGTGAGGAATTTGCGCATTTGTTAGGGAAATATGAACTTTTGCATGACGACGCAAAATTGCCGGAGGAGATCGCGAAGGCGGTTACGGCGGTGACGGTTACAGACGTGATGAGGGTTGCGCGCGATTTGTTCAAACGGGATTGCTTGAAGATTGCGATAATAGGGCCTTACGACGACAAGGCGAGATTTGAGAAAATGGCGGAGGGGTTGTAGGGGCGGTGTGTGAGGGAAAATTTAAGTAGAATCTTTATAAATTTTTTTTGATGTCGGTTTTGCTTTTGAATGGTTGCTTTTGATTGCTTCTGGGGCGGATTTTTGGTATAATTGTTCGATATAGGTAAATAAAAATAAAAACAAAAATATGCATAAATTTCAATTCGTAGAAAAATTTAGTGTCAAAGAAAGGAGAGTGGTGGGGAGGAGGGCGGAAGTTGCGCCTGTTGCGCCGGCGGCTCCGGCTGCGCCTGTTCTTCCGACGGCAGTGAAAGCTGCGCCTGGTGCGCCTGTTGCGCCTGCTGTGCCTGCGGTGCCGGAAGCGGTGAAAGTGCCTGCCGAAATTCGTGAGGCGGTGAAGGCGGTGACGGGAAAGGATTTGGCTGCGCTGCAAGCGGAAATTCAAAGTGTTTCAGATAAAGCGAATTCTCTTAGGGGATGCTTGGAGCAGGTGGGAAAGATTGCCGGAGCGGAATTTCAGAAAGTTGTCAGTGTTTCAACTCCTGATTTTGATGCTCTTAATAACCTTAATGATAATACGAGCCTTTATGCCTTGATTCATAAGAAATTAGTTGATTCTGGTGTGAATTTTTCCGGACTTAATGGTGTGTTTGGGATAACTGAAGAAAATGCAGGAGTGTTGGAAAAAAGCGCGGTGAGAAGTCTGTCCGTAGTTCTTGCAAATAGTTTTATAAAAAAAGCCAAGGCGGATTTTGATGTTAAATATAAACATTTGAAGGAATTTTTGAAAACTGAAGAGGGGAAACCGTTTGCCGGAGAGAAGATTGGGGTGGATTTTAAATTTGATTCTGCAGGGGGCTTTGTTGTGGAGATGGCGGGGGTTGATGCATTCGAAACGGCTTACAAGGCGTTTGCAGATAAGCAGCCGGATGCAGTGGATGGGGCGAAGGCTGTGGAGGTTGCAAAAAAAGATGAAGAGCTTCCGAGTGTTGAGGCGAAAATTGCGCTTATGGAGAGAACGAAAGTCGGGAAAATAATGAAAGCGCTTGGGGTGAAATTTGCGGATGTTTTGAAAGGAGATGGTTTTACTGCGGTGCTTGCGCAGTGGATTTTTTCGGCGCTCGGGTTTGGAGAGAAACTTGGACTGGGGAATTCCGACGTTTTTGCTGATTTGCCCGATATCGCAGGATCTAAAAAAATGTTTGATTCTCTTAGCCAAGGGCTCAAAAATTCGGCTTATCATGCAAATAAAGATGTGGTTGATATGACAGGGTTGCCGCAGATGGGACCTGTTTATGAAAAATTTGACGAAAAATTTGCAGATACTGTAAAAGATGCTAAAGCGCTTGATTCGGCCAAAGACGGGATTGTTCTTGAAAAAGAATTTAAACTTGGAGAAAACGAAACTCTTAAAAAAGTGACAGTGGATTTGAATGGCGGTGGTGAAATTATTTTGGATGGAGGGACCGCGGGGGCGAAATTAACTGTTAATGAAAAGGCGGTTTCTGTCGCGCCAAATCAAGTTTTACGTCTTGGAAAAGAGTCTCCGGATGGCGAGATAAAGGCTAAAAATGGATTCGCAGTTTTGACAGGTGTGATTCCCGCAGGAATCAAATTTACCAATAAATGTAAACTTTCGGTGGAGAAAGTGGAAGCGAAAGCTTCTAAAAAATAGCAGGAAATTTCAAAAGAAGAAAACTATTTGGCGAAAGGGGCTTGTTTTGGTATAGTTTCTCCCGCGGTATGAGAATACATAGGCTCATGGTGTCAATGGTAGCACAGCGGTCTCCAAAACCGTTAGTAGGGGTTCAAATCCTCTTGGGCCTGCCAGATGTTGGGTTGGGTTGGCAGAGGTGGTTTGTAGGGTTGGGCTTGTGGGGTAGGTTTTGAAAATCAGATTAGGGCGCCATGGCCAAGTGGTTAAGGCAGCGGTTTGCAAAACCGTTATTCCTCGGTTCGAATCCGGGTGGCGCCTCCAGAAAAATATTGAAGCAATTTTAGGCTAGTTATTTGGGTTTTCTTCTATCTTGTCCCACTTTGCAGAGCCGAGGACGGAGTCGCCGAGGTGGTTTCGCATTACGGCGGAATGGTATGAGCCTATGTCTTTTGTGGCTCCGGGAATTGACTCTTGGTCTTGCGGCAATTCGGTTTCTTGGAAACTGAAGCTGTTTTTTGAGACGCGATCGTAGATGGACAGTCTTTCTTGTTTTACTTCCAGGCCTATTCCTCCGCGAGATATTTGTGTGTTTATTCCGAATCCCGGAAGGATTTGCGCCGTTTCGGGGGGCCATATTTGGTCAAATGTTTTGTCCGAATGTTTTATCGGGAGTGAATGTGCCGAGACTCTTCCTATTATGTAAACGATGTTTTCTTGGAGAATAGCCCGGTAGCCGTTTTGGGCTGTGATTACAGTGTTTCCTTGATTTATTGTTATTTGGACGTGTTCTTTTCCCGGGAGGTTTATTATGTATGCTCTTCCTTCTTTTAGCGGGAGTGAATTTATTCTTAGCGGATCGCTTCCCGGGTTTACCATGTTTATTCCTCTTAAATGGTAGAGGCGTGAAAGCAAAATCATGTTTTCAATGAATTCCAGCGGGGCTTGTGTCACTTCCGCAGAGTTTTCAATCAGTGAAATTCTTGCGGCCATGTGCGGAGCCATTTCTCGTAATGCTTGAGATTTGTGTGCTGACAGGAAAGGGATTAGTTCGGCTTTTACTCTGTTTTTCGGGGGTGGATTTTTGGGTTCTTTGTTGTCTATAAGTGTGTTTATTCGCAGTTCCAATAATTTTCCCGCGAATTCGCGGAAATCTTTTTCCGGCAGATTGCGGAGGTGGTTGCCGACTGTTTCACTGTTTGCGAGAAGCGCGGTTTCGGGGGTTTCTGGGTTTAGTGTTGCCTTTATTGCGCTATTTATTCCGGAGAGAAGGACAGTGTGTGAGGGGGCGGCCGGGGTGCGTGGTGTGGTCGGTGTGCGTGGTGTGCGTGGTGTGGCCGGTGCGCCCGGGAAGAAGAGGTCCGGGGCTTCCGGTTTTTCGTTTGGCATTTGTCTCTACGTTATTGGAGGCGGATTTTACCATTAAGTTAAGGGGTTGGCAATGGGTTCCCCAAAAGATATTGTCTTAATTCAGGCTCGGATATAGAATGCCAGTGCTTTTTTAACAAAAAATATTATGGCTAACAATAATGGAGTCGGGGAGAGAACGTTGGTTTTGATTAAGCCGGATGCGATTCAGCGCAGTCTTGTCGGGCTTATTACCGAGAGGTTTGAACGCAAGGGGCTGAAACTCGTCGGTATGAAAATGATGACGCTTGATGAGGCGGTGCTTCGTGAGCATTATGCGCATTTGGCTGAGAAACCGTTTTTTCCGGGACTTGCGAAATTTATGCAGTCCACGCCTGTAATTGCGATGTGTTGGGAAGGGCTTGGGGTCGTGGAGGCGGTGAGGAAAATTACCGGAATTACGAAAGCTCGCGAGGCTGAGGGCGGATCTATCCGCGGAGACTACGCGATGAGTGTTTCTTGCAATGTCATACATGCGTCAGACAGTATTGAAAATGCTGAAAAAGAAGTGAAAAGATTTTTCAAACCGGATGAAATTTATAATTATGATAAGTCCGAATATATGCATGTGTATGCGGATGATGAGAGGAATGGGTAGACTTTTTTTATGACTATTGAGGAACTTAAAAAAAAGGCGGCGAAGATTCGTTTGGAGTGTCTTGATATGACGTCCAAGGCGGGTTACGGGTACACGGGAAGTATGATGTCGGTGGCGGATATTTTGGTTGCGCTGTATTACGGCGATCTTGGCAGGCAGAAAATTATGAATTTTGATCCGCGAAAGCCGCAATGGGACGGGCAGGATTATCTTGTTTTGTCAAAGGGGCATAGTGTGGCTGTTTTGTACGCGATTTTGGCGGATTTGGAGTTTTTTGACAGGCGCGAACTTTCTTTTTTTGGTCAGGTCGGATCGGTTTTGACTACCCGTCCGAATCCGAAAGTTCCGGGGGTGTTTTTTTCCGGAGTTTCGCATGGGAACGGACTCAGTTTTGCTGTCGGGACTGCGCTTGCGCTGAAGGCGGACAGGAAAACGAACAAGGTTTTTGCGGTGCTTGGGGACGGGGAGCTTCAAGAGGGGCAAGTGTGGGAAGCCGCTATGGCGGCCGGAAATTTCAGATTGAATAATTTAATTGCGTTTATTGATAATAATAAAGTGCAGGCGGACGGGCTTGTGTCTGCGGCGATGGATGTTTATCCGATTCAGGATAAGTTTGAGGCGTTCGGGTGGAATGTGATTCAAGTGACGGACGGACATAATTTTGAGCAAATTTTGGATGCGGCTGAGAGGGCGTTTACGTCTAATAGAAGGCCTGTGTGCATTTGGTGTCATACCGTTTGCGGGAAAGGAATTGAATTTGCGGAAGGAAAAATTTCGTATCAAAGTGTTTCCTTGAGTGAAAATGAATTGCTTGCGGCCGGAGAAAAATTAAAAGAAAATTTATGAAAAATGATTTATACAAGGCGTTTGATGACGCAATGATAAGAATTTTGAAAAAACATGGAAATGCGATGATTTTCATGGGTGGATTCCCGAAAGCTTTTGAGCCGGCGAATTTTATGCGGTTTTTCCATGACAGGGTTTTTAATTTCGGGCTTGCGGAAGCGGGTTTGGTGGCTAGTGCGGCCGGAAGTACGGTCAGAGGAAAATTGCCGTTTGTTTTGGGCGGTGCGTCTTTTTTGACGGGAAAAGCGTGGGAACAGATAAAAGACATGGTGTGTGTGCCGAATTTTAATGTGAAGATTATTGGCTTTGGTAGCGGACTTTCCGCTGGTCAGGGTGGGGCGGGGATGCACAGTACTTCCGATATTTCGTTAATGCGAAATATTCCGAATATGAAGGTTTTTTGTCCCGCTGATTATTATCAGGCGATCAGGGTTTTTGATTCTATTACCGAGGATTTCGGGCCTTGTTATGTGCGACTTTTTGACGGGGAGGTTGAAAATATTTTTGATGAAAAATATGGATTAAAGGCTGTGGATAGAGTGAGGGAAGGTGATGAAGTGGCGATTTTGTCTCATGGAAGGCTTTTTTCGGAATGTCTTTTGGCTGTTGAGGAATTGGAGCGAGAGGGAAAAAAGTGCGGACTTTATAATTTTCCGATTGTGAAACCTTTGGATAAAAAAATTATTTTGGAAATTTTGGGGAAATATAAAAAAGTTTTCGTGGTGGAAGATCATGGGGTTGGAGGGCTTTACTCTGCGGTGAGTGAGATATTGGCAGGCATGGAGGGGGCGCATGCTGTTTTGAAAAAAATCGGAATTGATGAGAAATTTATGGAGTCCGCGAGGGAAGAGGAGCTTTATAAAAAATATGGGTTGGATAAGGAAGGGATTTTGAAGGAGATTGGTGGTTGAATATCTACATATTTATCATAGGTTAGTTTTATGGTATAATTAGTGCAGAATAAATATAAAATATGAACGGGCGTCCAATAAAACTATTTTCGGGTTCGTCTCATCCTGCGCTTGCGAAGGAGGTTGCGGAGTGTTTGGGGGTGGCTCTTGAGGAGATGGTTATTACTCGTTTTGCGTGCGGGGAGGTTTATGCGAAGCCGAAAGATTCTGTTCGCGGATGTGATGTTTTCGTGCTTCAAACGGCTTCTCACAGCGTGAATGAGGATTTGATGGAGCTTTTTGTGATGTTGGATTCATTGAAAAGATCTTTTGCAGGGAAAATTCATGTGGTGATGCCACATTATGCTTATGCAAGGCAAGATCGCGTTGCGACTCCGCGTGAGCCGATTTCCGCGAAGCTTGTTGCTGATTTGATTTCGACTGCAGGAGCTGATCATTTGATTACAATGAAACTTCATAGCGATCAGGAGCAGGGATTTTTCAATTTTTCCGTGGATAATTTGAACCCAGATAAACTTTTTGCGAAGTATTTTGCTGAAAAAAATATTCCGGATTTGGTGGTTGTTTCGCCGGATGCCGGAGGCGCGAAAGATGCGAAAAAAATTGCGGATTTGCTTGGTGCGAGTCTTGCGATTATTCATAAAACCAGACCGGAACACAATAAATCCGAGGTGATGCATGTTGTCGGAGAGGTCGAAGGGAAGACCTGTTTGATTTATGATGACATGATTGATACGGGTGGAAGCGTCGTGAATGCCATGAATGCTTTGAAAAAAATGGGGGCCAATAAAGATATATACCTTGCGGCCACGCATGCGGTATTTTCCGATCCTGCCGCGGAAAGGCTTTCTCAGGCCGGATTTAAAGAAGTTGTTGTGACAAATTCGATTCCGATTACCGAAGAAAGAAAATTTGATGGATTGAAAATTATTTCCATTGCTCCGTTTTTGGCCAAGATCATTCAAAATATTCATGATGACAGGTCTGTGACGAGCGCGCTTTAATACCTCTTAATTTTTATAAAAATGTTTTACGAAAAAGATAAATCAATTGTTTTTATCGGGAGTGATCATGCGGGTTATGAGGCTAAGACAGGACTAAAACCGTTTATTGAGTCGCTTGGATTTGCCGTGACTGATTTGGGTGCTTTTGATGCGAATCCTATTGATTATCCGGATGTTGCGAGAGAGGTTTCTGAGAAAGTCATTGAACATGCGAAGGCGGGAGCGATGGGTGTTTTGATTTGCGGCACAGGAATCGGGATGTCGATGGCGGCGAATAAGCTTCCCGGGATTCGTGCGGTTTTGGCGACCGATGAAAATTTGGCGGAAATGGGAAGAAAACATAATGATGCGAATGTGCTTGCGATGGGGGCCAGGACGACTTCTTTGGATGTAATGAAAAAGATTGTCGAGAAGTTTTTGAAGACTGAATTTGAGGCTGAGGAAAGGCATCTCAGGAGAGTTGAGAAAATGGAGAAAATTGAAAAATAAAAATTGAAAAGCGAAAATGAATGATGAAGTAAAAAATAATGGTAGAAAAATAAAACTTGCGCCTTCGATTTTGTCGGCGGATTTCGGTCGTTTGAATGAGGAAATTTCGTCGGTGGAAAGTTTTGTTGATATGATTCATGTGGATGTGATGGACGGGCACTTTGTTCCGAATATTACGATCGGGCCGGTTGTTGTTAAAAATATTAAGACAAAATTGCCGCTGGATGTGCATCTGATGATTGAAAATCCCGAGAAGTTTGTGAAGGATTTTGCGGAGGCCGGAGCCAAAAGAATAGTTGTGCACAGTGAGGCTTGCGGAGAAAATTTGCGTGCGGTTTTGATGATGATAAAAAGTTTTGGGTGCGAGTGCGGGGTTTCAATAAAGCCTGCGACTGATGTATCTGCGGTGAAAGATGTTTTGGATATTGCCGATGAGGTTTTGGTGATGACTGTCGAGCCGGGATTCGGCGGGCAAAAATTTATGGAGGATATGGTGGGGAAAATTCGTGAAATTCGCGGACTTGGATATGAGGGCGATATTGCGGTGGATGGCGGAATAAACGATAAAACTGCGCCTGTTTGTGTTGATGCGGGCGCGAATTTACTAATCTCCGGGAGTTATTTTTTCAAGGCTGTTGATAAAAAAGAGGCGGCGGATAGGCTTAGGGGGTAGCGTTTCGCGGTGCGGCTAGAGTTGTGTGAGGGCCATAGCGTTTTTGCTGTGGTTCTTGTGGTGGTGATTGTTCTGGTGCGCCCGGCGGGAATCGAACCTGCGACCTTTGGCTCCGCAAGCCAACGCTCTATCCAGCTGAGCTACGAGCGCACGTGTGCAAGACGCATAGTAATTAAAACAGGTTCTATGTGCAAGGAAAATCCGTCGAGTTCGACGGGTTTTTAAGATTTTATAAAAAATTTAATGTCGGTTTGTTAGCATGTTTTGTGTAAGCCATTATTTATTAATTTAAAAATATGCGGAATAAAAAGTTGAATGTTAAGGGTTCTGAAATTTTTATTTTTGAACGGCAAAATCAGGATTATATTTCTTTGACCGATATTGCGCGCTATAAGAATGCCGATGAGCCGAAGGATGTTGTGAAGAATTGGATGAGATCAAAAAATGTTATTGAGTTTCTTGGGATTTGGGAAAAATTGAATAATCCGGATTTCAAAGGGGTCGAATTCGACCTCTTTGAAAGGCAGGCCGGAAGCAATGCCTTTGTTCTTACTCCACAAAAGTGGATATTAAAGACAAATTCTATCGGAATTGTTTCAAGGGCCGGCAATAGTGGGGGGACTTTTGCTCATAAGGATATTGCTTTTGAATTTGCCTCTTGGATAAGTCCGGAATTTAAACTTTTTCTGATTAAAGAATTTCAGCGGTTAAAAGAGCAGGAAATAAAAAAAGAATCTTTGGGGTGGGATTTAAAGAGGAGTTTGGCCAAAATTTATTACAAAGTTCATACTGATGCCGTTAAGGAATATTTGATCCCGAGAAAACTTGGGGAGGTTGATATTAGAGCGGTTTATGCTAGTGAAGGTGATTTGCTCAACAAGGCTTTGTTTAATATAACGGCGAAGGAGTGGAGGGACGAAAATCCTTTGTTGGAAGGGAATGTTCGTGATTATGCAACTGTTGAGCAGTTGGTGGTTTTATCCAGCTTGGAAACTATGAATGCAGAATTTATAAGGCAGGGATTGGATTCTCGGCATAGGCTCGTGAGGCTCAATGAAATTGCGATTATTCAAATGAAATCGATTTTAGGGCATGCGAGTTTGAAAAAATTGAAGTGAATTGTTGAGCCTAGGGGAAAGTTTAGTTTTAAATGTTTGCGAAGATTTTTACAACTTCTTTGTGGAGGAAGCCGTTTGTGGCGAGGATGTCTTGGCCGAAAAGGTCGAGGGTTTTGCCGTTTGTATCGGTGACGCGGCCGCCCGCTTCTTTTACGATCAGGCTTCCCGCTGCGATGTCCCATGCTTTCAGGCTGAATTCCCAGTGGCCGTCGAAGCGGCCGCAGGCTGTATAGCAGAGGTCGATTGCGGCTGAGCCAAGCCTTCTTGCCCCTTGGCATTTTGGCAGCATTTTTATGAAGTACGGAAGATTTTTTTCTTTGTGTGTCGGCGGAAATCCTGTGACGAGAATTGCGTTTTCGACTTTCTTGACCGAGGAAGTTCGGATGCGTTTTCCGTTTAGATAAGCGCCGCGGTCCAAAGCGGCGTAAAAAGTTTCATTCATTTTCGGTGCATGTACGACGCCGAGAATTATTTCGCCGTGCAGGTATTCAAAATTTTTCGAAGATTTGATTTTTTTTGTGTGAATGAGCGCGATGGAAACCGCGAAAAGGGGTATTCCATGCGCAAAATTCATTGTGCCGTCGAGCGGGTCGATGACCCAAACATATTCCGCGTTTGGAATTTTTTTGTTTTTGAAAAAGTCTTCTTCGGCAAGAATTTCATGGTCGGGATAATATTTTTTTATTTGTTCCGTGATGAATTTTTCGGAGGCTTTGTCGGCGTTTGTCACAAGATCGTTTTTGCCTTTTTCACTGATCTTTATGTGATCTTTTTCGGTCGCGAGGATTATTTTTCCGGCTTTTTCCGCGAGATCTATGGCGAAGTTGAGTAATTTCATGCCGAAATTGTAGTGGATTTTTGGCGTGACGGCAAATTAAAGGGGGGATTGATTTTTTTAAGTGGGGGAGTATTTTGTTGTAGTATTTTTTAAATTTACAAGTATGGGTGCTGGAAATTCGGGACAAAGGGAGGGTGGTTTTAAGTTTCCTTCTTATGAAGAGAGAGGGGGAGAAGATGGGGATTTTTTGCCTCCGGAGATTGAGGTGCTTTGTCTGAGGTGTATTAATGGAGGAATGAATGAGGCTGATTTGAGGGCGTTGGTTGCGGCTACTGTTGCGTACGGGGTGGATCTTCAAAATGACAGACCAAACAATCATCCTTTGTGTGACTCCAGGGGGTTAGTCTTTCAGAGGCTTGGGGCTCTTTGGGGCAGAGCAATGCCGTTTGCTGTTGTTCTTAAACTGCAAAGATTTTATTCCGAGGAGGATCAAAGAGTTCTTCGGGAAAGCGGAGGAGTTGAGGGTTCTATGGCTACGTCACGTGCGAGGTGGAAGGCAATGGGACTGAGTTAGTAAGGGGGATTAGAAGGTGATGTCTGTGTCTACCAAGAGGGGAAATCGTGGATTTTGTTCAATGTGGAGGGTAGCTTCAATACGGTCGAGGTAGGCTGTGGTTGTATTTCCGTCGATAGTTATTTTGGTTGTATTTAGGGAGGGGTTGCCTTCAAATTCGTCAATCGCGTTTTGCGCGGAGAAGCTTCCCAGGTCTACGAATCCTCCGTTTTCCAGGCAAGCTTTTGTAATTCTTGTGTTTGCGTGGGCTAGTGCAAGCCTGAAA
>JBAZQZ010000017.1:0-15579 GCA_041663205.1 Candidatus Altimarinota bacterium | reverse complement strand
AAAATAAAATTCTAAACGTAATTTCCAGCCTAATCCCTAAACCCTACCTTGCCCACATAAAAAAACACAAACTCGGCATCATATTAAACGCAAGAAAAATCTGGGGAGATCCCCAAGGCCTGATAGTCACAGACGAAAACAAATACAGAATAGCCATCAACTACTGGGACAACACGACAGAAATCGCCCAAACGATATCTGACGCGGTGAAAAAACATATAAAACTGATAAACGATGCAGGTACAAGCAAAAACAATTAATCCCAACTTTTTAAACCGACATAATGCCATCAACTCCACGAGAAAATCAGGAAAACACATTTAACGGCATGGATCTACTACCGGAAGACGAAACAGACCCGAAAAATATAAAACTCTCTGACCGCGGAATTCCGAAATTATACGATCACCAAGGGAAACTTCTCCCGATAATATTGATGGATGACGACAAACCAAGAGTCATAACGGCGATAGGCGGCAGAGAAATATCAAGAATAGACCCAAAGAACATGGTCGTATACATAGCTTTCACCGGAATAGCCTATTTCGAAGACAGCCCGTCAACCCCGAATCTCATGCTGGAGGGATCACAAATAACACATATCGATGACCTCGATTTATCGGAAGTACAAGAGATGTCCATAGAAAGAAATGCCGGAGATTTAAGTCTGCGAATAACAAAAAACGGACAAACTTTTCAAGTTACTGCAAACAAAGATACACTGGAAAACAACAAACTGTCTCAAAAAAAGACAATAGCAAAAGAAAAATTCAAAGAAAAAATATCCGTACAAAAAGGAATAACTATTTCAATTGATGACTCAATGGAATTTTATCGAGACCAGGAAAATGTTATGGAAAAAATTGAACAGGCCATAGACTCACTGACCCGGGAAGAAATCAATTTGCTCACAACGGAACATATAACAATTTTATTTTACTGTATCTCGGTAGAAGAATCTCTCCGGTCAAATTTCATGAGAATCAACTCAAGCAACTCCGCCGAACAAATGTCACAGTCTATAAAAAGACTGCTAAAAAAACACAAGGAACACATAGAAAACGCCCCGACCGTCGCCGTAGAACCTCCCGTCACTGCCCCCGGATCAATAGAAGAAGCGCCGACCACTGACGTCGACGCGCTCCCCGATCCGGATGACAATGAAGAAGACGACGGCTTGGCGGCCGCAATGAGACAAGCAATGGCTACATCAGGAGCTCCCACCCCACAACCACCCGCCGTTGTTGCCGCAGAACCTCAAGTCGCCGCGCCAGCCCCAGCTCCAATAGAAACTCCTTCAGCAAACCCCCCTGCCGCCCCTGCCGCCATCGACGACGAATCCCCAACCTCTCCCCTTTCTCCGGAAGTCGCTCCGACCCCTCCGACCACACCGCAAGAAGTCAGACTCTCGATCAGGGAAAGATTTTTAAGAAGCAAGGTGGCAAAAATTATCTACGACTTAGCATTAGCGGGAGCACTTGGAGTATTGATAGATGGAGGGGGGACAGATTTTACACGTCCGACCCCCGTTTCAGCGCAAGCACATGAAGAAATAATAGAATTTGATTCTCTCCGGGAAGCGATGGAAAAAGGCTACGTAATCGACATAAACGGCGAAAAATATGCAAAAAAGGGCTACGATTGGGCCCTCCCAAAAGAAGAACGTAAAAAATTACCCAAAACCGATCCGCGCAGATATTCATTAAAAGTGGAAATAAAAAAATGAAACCGGAAACCCCGCAAAATGGAGGAGAAAGACGAATATGTATCCCCACGCAAAGCAACACTCCGACAAATCGTCCTTCGATAGGCCCTTTCTCAGGGTTTTTCGGTCCGTTGAGACAGGCTTTATCAGCGAGCATGCATCCGCCCGTCGCACCGGCAAAAGCAGTGCCGGCAAAACCCGCCGCGCCAAAAATACGCGAATCCGGAGAAATTCCCGACGAGCAATCTTCGTTTCAAAAAGCCCTTTTATCGGAAGTTGAAATACAATCAAGTCCGCAAAACACATACTATGTCGACGAAGAATGGGAAATGGTCGGTAGATTTAAAGGCCATCCGCCGGCAAGAAAAAGAAAAGTGGACGCATGGCACGACAAAAACAGAAAAACACTCCATGATTCCATAGGGCTTGAAGTCGACTGCGAAAAAGATCTTCCAAGAGCGAGAAGCGCGGAACTAAAACAAGAACGGCTCAAACTCACACAAAAAAAAGCCCTGCGCAGAGCGGAAGAAATAATCCCGAATTTTATATTCGCCATTTCAAAAACAAATCTTTGGGCATACCTCACTCCATCCGCAAGAATCCATTTGGTTTCACTGGCGACAATGGGCCAGGTTTGCGAAGAATCAAAATGGGATCAGGAAGCAACAAGCAATAAAGAATGTTATGGATTATGGCAAATGAAAGCCATGAGAAAAAACGGAAAACTGGAAGGAGTCTCAAAAGACATATTTTTAAAGAAAAAAGAAACATTGGGAAAAATGGGATTTCAAATAAATCCGGATAACGACAAAAACGACGAATGGCTTATGTCAGCACTTTTTTCTCCATATGCATCAAGCATCATGGCCGGCGTGGCTTACGATTTATACTGGAACAATCTAAAAACAACCGCCGAAAAAGTAAAAAAAAGATACAAATTTTCCTCGGAAGAATCTTTTCAGATAAATTTTTTGATTCCCATGCTTATTTGCTCATACCACAACGGAGCGGCGGGGATGGAGAAAAAGATAAATGATTTTTTGACAGCATTTCCGACCGCGACGGAAAAAGATCCAAACGAAAAAGATTTGGCATGGGAAATGATAAAACGGGCATACAAAGAAGAAATGAAAAAAACAAAAAAAGAGCAAAGATTCGGGAGCTATTCCGTACAATATTTTTTAAGAGTGTCGGCATGGAGAAAAATAAATGAACAACATTTGCGGGCAAAAGTGGAAGAATCCATGAAAAAACTTGAAAAAAGCGAACTGCAAGCGACAACCGGCCCTATATGGAAAGATCAATTCAAACACGATGGCCCCTATGGCACCGGACAAAGCGACTACGAAAAATTTTTGGCACAAGCAAAAGCGGAAGGACTCGTCAGCCCTTTAACAAACAAAGAAATGGAGGAGCTGAAAAAAGCCGGACTGATGGAAGAAATAATAGATGACGGGAAACAAAACTTCACAATAGACAGAAAAAAAGTGAAATTGCCGTATCTCATGGAATACGCCCGCTATGTCCTGTTCCAAATCGCTCGCGATTACTATGAAGCAACTGAAAAAAAGCTGGTAATCTCCGAACTTTTTCGAACGGACGGACAACCAAGCATTCACCAATTCGGGAATAGTATCGGTTTTTCAACGGACAAAAATAACAAAGGAGTCCTTCTCAGGATTTTACTAAAACGCCAAAGAAGAGGTGAAGTGATGGTATGCAGAGGCCCAAAAACGCTGAGCATAATGGTCGCAAACAATTTATGGGGAAACATTCCAAAAATATTACCGCCGGCAACTGTTCAACTGTCTCCGCAAAGACCGCAACCGCAATTCGTCATTGCGCCCCTCCACCAACCCGCTCCCCGTCCACGACAAGAAGAATCCGTCCCCAACAAAAATAATTTTAAAAAAAGAAGTCCTTACAGAGGCAGAGGTTCAAATTCAATACTGAGGGCCCAAGCCGCAAAAGAGAAAACAAAAGTACTCGGTGACAATATCGAAGAGATGTTAAGAGCAGGAACTTTGGTCAGAGTTGACGACAGAAATGAAAAATTTGTCCTCGACAGGAAAAAAGTCGAAAGCCCTTATTTAAGGCCATACGCACTGCTTATGTTAAGAAAAATCGCACAGGATTTTTACACTCAATCACAAGGATGCAAACTTATTGTCACGGATTTATACAGAACAGCAGGAGATCAAATAAACGTGAGAAAAAAGAATTCCGTCGCGACAAAAAATTTATCAACACATAGATTCGGGAACACCTTCGATATAACAAAAAACCGCATAATCATGCCGAATGGAAAAATGAAATGGACAGGAGAAAAAATAGATCTCATGAGAAAAGTATTGGTGGCTCATCAAGAAAAAGGTGAAATCATGATACTGGAAGAAAACGCCGCATTCCACAACATGACGGCAAAACCGGAAGGTTGAAGACAGGCCCTTGACATACCTCGACCTTTCTGCTTTAATGTAGAACTCAATAATTTAACAAACAATATTATGCATAGCGCACCATCACAAGCATCGTTAGCGGGAACAGCATTTTTGACGGCATTGGCCATGACTGCATCTGTGGAAGCAAAACCTGACCCAAAGAAAGCAGAACAAGCAGAACAAGCCTATTCACAATGTTTGGACCAGAGAAGTGCAGTCGCAAGAACGGCAAGTCCGTTCAGAATGCGAATAATCGCCATGACAAATCCGGAACATTTCACTACATACACGGTTAAAAAAGGAGACACATGGGAGTCGGTCTACAAAAAATACGGGCCGAAAGCGGGAGTGACAAACGATCTGATTTCAGAACTGAATCAAACACATTTACCTCTTATAGAAGGTAAAACTATCGTTCTTCCAAGCCTTAAAGCGTCAAGAGACCCGGACATAAACCAAGAAGCGGCGGGGATTATAGACAACCATTCAAACAACGGAGGTGGATACGACGAAGGGGTAAGAGATTGTGTCGTTGAAGCGGATGCAAAAAAAACCGACATAGCTTCGTGTATAAAAGGAGTGACCCCTGATCCAACAATTTATGACGATAAGGTTTTAAGCGAGTGTGAAGAGGAAATCCCGGGATGGCCTACGAGAAAAGGATCGGAAGCAAAATGCGAAAGACTGGAAAGACAAATACGTGCAAAAGCGATGGGAGCATGTCCGCAAGAACTGAGAAGAGAAGCGGAGAACCTGACTTTTCTGAAGGCGGCACACGCAAAAATGACAAGACAAGCCCTGAAGAACAGCGGTAGATAAAGAAGTTCTACAAGGCCTCATTCCCCTTTTCTCTGACTTCTTCGATCACCGCGCCTTCCGGCAATCTGTCGAGAAAAAGTATTCCGTCAAGATGATCATTCTCGTGCTGAACCACGCGCGCATTAAGTCCACGAAGATTTAAAACTTGCCTGACGCCGTCCAAATCAAAAAATTCCACAGTGATTTCTTTGCATCTCATCACTTTCGCAAATTTATTTGGAAGGCTAAGGCATCCCTCTTCCCCTTCCACCATCTCCTCGCTTTTTTTCAAAATTTCAGGATTTATCATCGGAAGAATTTTCTCGGATTTTTTGTTGTAATCAATCGCCACGATAAACACCCGGATATTTTTCCCGACCTGCGGCGCCGCTATCCCAAGCCCGTCTTTAAACATCATCGTATCTTTCAGATTTTTCACAAAACGCCTTAACGCCGCATCGAATTTTTTTACTTCTTTCGATTTCGCCCTAAGTATCGGATTTTCCACGCCTGTTTCAATCTTCAATTTTGTCATAAAAATAATTAAAAACCGCGAACATAGTACACGTTTTTAGGCTTATTGTCCACATATCTTGGGGAAAGAGCATACATAAAGCTATTTATACAAATCATGAGTCCCAATGGAAAGAAGTACAACTTCTGTCTTAGACAAATATTGGAACACAATCCTATAAGAATAATTTACCGAAAAACTGCAAAGTCCATCCAGCGTTCCCTTAAGTTTATGCGTTTTCAAAAACGGATGATTAGGATTTTCCTTGAAAAGTTCAATTTTTTGCTCGATTTCATCCAAAAGATCCACAGGAAGCTTTCTACATTTTTTGAAAAAAGAAGGCTTATAATAAACTTCAACCATATTAAAATTTCTTTAATAAATCACGGAAATTGCCTTTCAAATTAGGCTCATTTTGTGCCCTCAAAACATCCTCGATAGCTTGCTGTTCGGCAAAAAACTCAATTGCCTTCCTTGCCAAATCAGCTTTATTCGAGGCAACGCCATCCTCTACAAGCCGATTTATTTTATTTTCCAACTCTGGCGTCAACGGCACAGATAACATGCTCATACAATTTAATATTAAATTATCATATGACATAATATTATCATTAAAAAAAGGAATTGGAAAGAAAAAACTCCCTAAGGCAGTCTTATTTTTTCTTTAATTCCGCCTCAATAAACCCATCCAGCTCCCCATCCAAAACCGCTTCAGCATTGCCTTCCTCGTAATCCGTTCGGTGATCTTTCACCATTTTATACGGATGCAATACGTAAGATCTTATCTGATGTCCCCACGACATTTCAACTTTTTCACCCTTGATATCCTTCAGTTCCTTAGCCTGTTTTTGCTCCATCAGATCCACTAATTTCGCCGTCAAAACTTTCATCGCCTGCTCCTTGTTTTGGAGTTGGCTTCTCTCATTTTGGCAAGCCGCCACAATTCCGGTCGGCACATGAGTGATTCGCACGGCGGAAGAAGTTTTTTGCACATTTTGTCCGCCCGCCCCGCTCGATCTGTACACATCAATTTTCAAATCATCGGGATCTATTTTTATTTCCTGAGCCGCCGTGATTTCCGGCAAAACTTCAACCAAAACAAAAGAAGTTTCGCGCGTGTTTTTAGAATTGAAAGGAGAAAGTCTGACCAATCTATGGACCCCGTTTTCGCCCTTCAAATAGCCATAACCAAACTGTCCCCTAATCAAAATGGTACAACTTTTTATCCCCGCTTCGTCGCCATCGGACTTATCCAAAACTTCCGTTTTAAATCCCATTCTTTCGGCGTATCTCAAATACATTCTCATCAACATTTCCCCGAAATCCTGCGCATCCGTGCCACCTGTCCCCGCATGAATCGACAAAATCGCATTATTCGCGTCAAATTTCCCTCCCAAAAAAGTGGAAATCTCGAGTGTCCTCCAACTTTTTTTGAAACCTTCAACCATATCCAAAAATTCTTGCGATTCTTTCGGGTCGCTATCTTCAGCTATTTCCGCCACCATCGCCAAAAGTTCATCGGCATCTTTCGAAATTTTTTCCCAAGCCTCGATGCTTTTCCCGATGGCACTTGCTTTTTGGCTTACCTCAGCCGCTTTTTGAGGATCGTTCCAGAAATCGGGTTGCCCCATTTCATAATTCAATTTTTCGAGTTCTTTCTTCTTTTCAGGAAGGTCTACATTTATAAGTCCCTGCCTGATTAAAGCCTGAATTTCCTCGAGTTCCGTCTTTACTTGATGCATAAAAAAAATTAAAGTGATACAAGCGAGAGTATAACAAAAAAAGACACTTAGAACAAATCATGTCAACAGCGTTAAAAATACTATCAAACACGGTCGCCCAAATTATCGGAAAATTCGCGGTGGCAATTTTAGGGCTTGTCTCCGTGAAAATCGCCACGAGTTATTTGTCCGTTGCCGGCTATGGAGAATACACGGCGATTTACAATTTTCTGACATTTTTCGGAATTGCCGCAGACTTGGGCCTCTTTACGATAGCGGTTCGCGAAATGTCGGAAAACGAAGATGAAGTCCCGAAAATAATCGGAAATATTCTTTCAATCAGAACAATTTTAGTCGTTTTGATAATGGGAGTTGCGATAGTCTCGGCGTTTTTGATTCCGGCATACGAAGGAACAAAAATCTCCCTCGGGGTCGCAGTCGCTTCCATTACGGTAATTCTCACGATAATGAATGGCACGACGACCAGTGTCCTTCAAGCAAAATTAAAAATGCACAAAGCCTCGATCGCAACGGTTTTTGGTAAATTCATTACCGTTGGATTTATGCTTTACGTCGTATTCTGGGGATTTCCGGACAACAAGGAAACGGGCTTCTACATGCTACTTATTGCGGGAAATATTGGTGCGCTTGTCATGGAACTTACGACAAGATATTACGTAAAAAAATACACTTCGCTGAAATACAGATTTGATTTCGGCTTCTGGAAACAAGTTCTTGGCCGGTCTATCCCCTACGGTTTGGCGCTGATTTTAAACACGGTTTATTTGAATGTCGGTCCGGTTATGCTCTCAATAATGGGAACAAAAGAACAAGTCGGAATCTACGGAGTCGCGACAAAAATGCTCGAACAATTCTCGATTTTGCCATTGTATTTCATGAATTCGGTGCTTCCAGTCCTCACAAAAGCGATAAAAGAAAAATCGGAAAAATACAAAGATATCATAAAATACGCTTTCGATTTTCTCTGCGCCATGTCTATTCCGCTTGTCGTCGGGGGCGTGATTTTGGCTTATCCAATAGTCTTCGCAGTCTCCACGCCGGATTTCTTGAGCAGACTTTCGGAGGGATATTTCGGATCCGACATCGCATTCCAAATTTTGATTTTCGCACTTTTATTTCAATTTATAAATGTGCTTTTTGCGTTCATCATGATTTCGGTAAACAAGCAGTACAGACTTCTGTACATCAACGCATCATGCGTGCTTTTAAATATCACCGGAAACATCCTCCTGATCCCGTATTTGGGCTTTCGAAGTTGCGCGATAATGAGTGTTATCAGTGAATTTTTCATATTGATTTTAAACTACACTTACGCAAAAAAATCTTTACAATTTTCACTGAGTTTCAAAAATCTTTTCAAAATAATTTTCTCCGCATTAGTGATGGGAGTCGCAGTTTATTTCGGTCAAAAATTCTCATATTCCCTCCTGCAAAACTGGAACTTGATAGCCTTAATTCCTTTTGGTGGAGCCGTTTATGTGGCAATGCTTTTTATCACAAAAGTGGTCGACAAAAACATCATCAATATGCTCCGCAACAAACCTCACGCTGAAGAAATTCAAGAACCTGCCTCTTTATAAAAACATTACAACTTTTTTACTTCCTCCATAAATCTATTCCCTCTTTCTTTATAATTTTTATAAAGATCGAAACTGCTGCTTCCAGGAGACATCACGACAACACCGCCTTTTTTGGCTTCCTTGCGGGCTAAAACAACCGCCTCGTGGATGTCGTTAACCCTCAAAATTTTTGTGGGCCTGCCCGCCGCGGCGGGGCTTCCCTCAGCCTCTCCCAATTTTCCCTCCGCCTCCTGTAAATCTTGCTCCATTCTGTCCGCTGTATGTCCCAACAAAATCACAACTTCAAGACTTGGCCTTGTCAAAATTTTCAGCGCCCATTCTTTATAATCCAGCCCCTTATCAAACCCTCCGGCGATCAAAACCGTCGGCACATCAAAGCTGTCCACGGCCGCCATCGAGGTCTCTGGAGTTGTGGAAAAAGAATCATTGTAATACTTCACGCCATCAACTTCGTCAACGAATTCAAGCCGATGCGGAAGCCCTGCAAACGTTTGTACAACCTGCTTCATTTCCTCAAAAGAAACGCCAAATTCTTTCGCCGCGCAAATTGCCGGCAAAACATTTTCAAAATTATGTTTTCCGACGAGCGCAATATCGGCAACTTCACAAACTTTTTCTACGTCCCCGTACTCCGCGTAAAAAATATCTCCGTCTTTCACAAAAGCTCCGTCCTCGACTTTTTTACCCACGCTCACAAACTTCGCGCGCCCTTTTACAAGCCCGCTGTAATACTTCACGTATTCATAATCCTTGTTCAAAATCGCCAAACAATCCTTATTTTGATGCGCCAAAATCGACTCCTTCGCGCGCAAATATTCATCTCTGTCCGCGTGATAATCCAGATGATCCGTCGTGGTGTTTAATAAAACCGCGACATGCGGACTTTTCGTCATATCCTGCAATTGAAAACTCGACATTTCCAAAACAACAACACTGTTTTTAGTGAGTTTATCCAAAAAATCCAGCGGAGACTGCCCGATATTTCCGCCGATATAAGCGTCTTTCCCGGCCTCTTTCAGCATTTTATAAATCAACGTGGCGGTAGTCCCCTTCCCTTTTGTTCCCGTAACCCCGACAACATGACACGGACATTCATCGATAAAAAAAGCCATCGGCCCGCTGATTTCCTTGCCGTTTTCTTTTGCCAATTGTATTTGCGGCTCCAAATATTTTATCCCCGGACTTCTGAAAATCACGTCAAAATCATTCAAATTTTCCAAATATTTTTCACCAAAAACCCCGCTAACACCACCGGGAATTCCGGTCTCCAAATCAACGTTTTTATCGCAAACGGTGATGTCCCCGTACCCGTGTGCAAGCAGATATTTGACCATCGCCTGCCCTTCTATCCCGTACCCTAAAACTGCGATTTTGCTTCTCTGGTCCATAAAATCATTGATATATTACCGCAAACAATGCTATAATATAGATGGTAAGCGGTCAACAAAGAATTATTTTGTAAAAGAAAAAAATGGAAGACAGAATTGACGAATGGATGAAGAGAGCTTTCGGTTTGGAAGGAAATAAAGAGGTGCATCCAAAGGATTCACCTGCGATTAACTTATCGCAAAACACTCAAAAACCGGATCATCCGCAAAAAGCTCAACAAAGAACTCAAGGGCCTCGTCCGCAATTTAATGCGCCAAAGCCTCAGTTCCAAAACAGGAAACCGCCGTTTCAAAACAAGAGACCTCCGGCTCAAATAAAAAAGCCGCAGTTTCAGGCCCAAAAGCCACAGTTTCAAAACAAGAAACCCCCGTTTCAAACACGTAAAATACAACCTCAAGGATTGCAACCTCAAAAATTGCAACCTCAAAGGCCTCAGCCGCAAGCGCAAAAACAAAGACTATCTTACCAAGCGCCGGCAAGAGGACAATTGAGAATTATTCCGATAGGAGGACTTGAAGAAATCGGGAAAAACATGACGATTTTCGAATTTGAAAATGACATTATTATCGTGGACATGGGTCTTGAATTTCCGAGCGAAGAATTGCTTGGAATAGATTACGTGATTCCGGATGTAAAATATTTGGAAAAAAACAAAAAGAAAATCAGGGGAATTTTCATAACTCACGGACATCTTGATCATACGGGCGGAATCCCTTACATCCTGCCAAAACTCGATTTCCCGCCGGTATACGCACTACCTTTGACCATAGGACTTATTGCGGGAAGAATAGAGGAATTTAAAATTCAAAAATTCACGAAACTTAATTCCGTAAAGCCGGATGATAAAATAAAACTCGGACATTTTTCGGTCACTTTTTTCAGAGTCGCTCATTCGATTCCCGATTCAATGGGAATTGTTATAGACACTCCTGCGGGGAAAATTGTAACGACGGGAGATTTCAAATTTGACGAAACTCCTCCAAGAAATATACAAAAAGCGGAGATATACAAAATGGCTGAGCTTGGCCGTCAAAACGTCTTGGCTCTTTTATGCGAATCTACAAACGCAATGAAACCGGGACACACGATTTCCGAAAAAGATGTCGGTGAAGTGTTGGACGAAATTATTTCAAAAGCAAAAGGTAGAGTCATAATTGCCTCATTCTCAAGCCAAATTGGAAGGGTCCAACAAATTTTGGACAGTGCGGTAAAATACAAAAGAAAAGTTTTCGTTTCAGGCAGAAGCATGAAAACAAATATAGATATTTCCGCAAAACTCGGATATTTGAGTATGCCGAAAGGCTTCATCAATGACATTAAAAAATATAAAGAAAAAGAACTTCGAGGAGAAGAAACGCTTATATTAACAACGGGAGCTCAAGGGGAAGGATCGTCTTCTCTAAGCCGTATGGCGGACAATGAACACTCGCAATATAAAGTAAAAAAAGGAGATTTGATTATAGTTTCCGCATCGCCGATTATAGGAAATGAAAGATCGGTCGCGAACGTTATAAACAAACTTTGTATGCTTGGCGCAGAAGTTATTCACAACCAAATTATGGAAGTGCATACCTCCGGACATGCGAAACAGGAAGAGTTTAAGCAAATGATAAACCTGATTCATCCGAAATATTTGATTCCGATTCATGGAGAATTTTTCATGAGGCAATCTTTGGCGCATATTGCGATAAACGATTGCGGAATCCCTGAACAAAACATAATTATGATCAACAATGGAGATGTTTTGATTGGAGAAGGCGGAAAAATAAGCAGATCAAAAGAAAAAATCGAAACAAATTATATTTTGATCGATGGTACGGGAGAGGGCCAAATCGATTCGCAAGTGATAGTCGACAGACAAATAATGTCGCAAAACGGAGCGCTTTTGGTTTTGATATACGCCTCCGCAAAAAGCGGCAAACTGATGAAAGAACCGGACGTCGTTTCCAGAGGATTTGTTTATACTCACGAGATGAACGAAATCACAAAAGAAATTTCAAAAATCGCCGCAAAAGCTTACGAAACAATAAGCGTAAAAAAAGGAGCGGACAGAAAAGACATCAAAAATTTCGTGAAACAAGCTGTCGACAAATTTGTCACAAAACGCCTCGACCGCCGTCCGCTGATAGTTCCGCTGATTATTGAACAATAAGGCTGGACAAATCCTCAAAAACCACGTAGAATTACGCTCTTGTATTTAATAATGCCTAAAATGGGCCCAGGCGCTCCACAACCAGGACCACAAACGAGACCACAAGGCGATCAAACGCCGGTTATGATAGCCGGACGAGATGTCGATTTATCGACGGCCGGACAAGGTTCAGAAGGACGCCTTCTGGACCCGACGCTGCGCGGAGTGGAAGCAGCAGAAGAAAGGCCGATTCCGTTACCGTCGGCCATAGCGCTGAAGCGTCTTTTGGACAGAGAAAAAACACTTCGAAGAAGGTACGACGCCCTTACACGAAAAGAAGATGCCATGGAGGCGAGGAGGGAAGAGATCCCGACTGAAATAGAAGAAAAAAAACAAACACAAGCAAAAATTTTAGAGGAAATCAGCGAAGTGGAAGAAAAGAAAAGGGAACAAAGAAGATTGAGAAGCTTGGGAGGCACCAAATTGGCGGACGCAAGAAAAAAAATAGAAGAATTGACCTCCGCTGATCCGCATTTCGAATCCGAAAAAGAACGCGCAAGATTTTCAAGCGGGATGCCGGCCGTTATAGAAATTGTAAAAACAAGAACACGACAAATGCTCCTGGAGGCAGGAAACGAAAAAATGGTGGAATATGTCGACGAAGAAAACGAAGCGATTGAGCTGATAAGACAAGCATTAATCAATTACGAAGAATTATCCGTACAAATAGAAATACTACTCGGAGAAGAACGAAGTATCCAGGAAGAAATCCAAGCCATGGCGAGGGAAAAAGAAGAAATCCAAGCCAAGCTGAGCGAAATAGGAACAACACTGGAAGAACTTTCGGAAATAACAAAGGCAAAAATATACGCAGCCATAGGGGGATATCTGGAAGAACACAAAATAAGAGGTGGAGTCGTAGGTGGAGAAAACGTAGGTACGGCCGCAATAACAGAAGCTGAAGAAGCGATTAAAGCGGATCCGACCGGAGAAAGCTGGACAAAAGATCAGAGAGGATTGATAGAGGTCATAGGAAGAGACATTATCAAAGCGGTATCGGAAATAAATCCGGACGCGGAAGAAAAAAGAAAAAGAAAACTTTCACAACAACACGTTTAGGCCATCCAAGGGCTTGTTAAAAGCACGAAAATCCTTTATAATATACGGATAAACAAAAATAAAAAAAACTATTTTGAGCGAAATAACAGATCCCCCTAGATCTCAAACTGAAGGCAATGATTTGCAAACATCCACGGAAGGTGGAAAAGCTTTGTTGAACCACGAAACAATAGATTCCATAGTAACAGACTATGGGATGCCGGACACAAGAAACAAAAGATTAGTGGCATTCTTAGCCGAAAATCCAAACGAACAAACACTAAGAACCTTCATCGCGGAAATAAAAAGATGCGGAGATGGAGGAGAAAGTGATGTTTTAGTAGACGCAATTCTTGAGGCGGCGGAAGCCGGTAATCTAAGTAACGAAACCATAAATACGGTAGTTGATGACCTTTTTGAATTGCCGTTTGAAACGCTTGAAGGAGGGAGTGTGGAGCTGACGAACCTATTTGAACATCTGGCAAAAGACGAGATGGCATGGCAAATCGTAGACACAAAATTTCAAATATTCTTTGAAAGATATTTTGCAGAAAATTTACAAAAAATTGTATATCTGCTACAAAATTTACCGGAAGAATACTCCAAAGCTTTTCTTCAAAAACATCCGGAGGCGATAGAAAAATTGATAGAAATTACAAAAATAGACACTCAAATTTTTGGGATAGACGGCCTGCATGGAATTTTAATAACTATACTGGAAGTCGCAAACGAAGAACAAAAAATACAATTATTGGAAAACCTTATAGCATTTGAAGTTGAAATCCCGGGGAATGTAAATGAAAGATTATTCAGATCAATAAAAGAAAACGCAAACATTCCTCTGCCTGCAATCAAAGCTCTGTTTTTGAAATTAATGGCAAGACCTGCGTATCAAAATATACGCTCAAGAGGTAGTTTAAGAGATATAATTGAATTACTTACAGACGAAGATCCGGAAGAAATTTTAAAAAAAAGAGAAGAAACACATGAATACAAAGAATCAAAATATGCTAAAGCTGTAAGCAAAAGAATGTCTGTCCCGGGAGAAAAAATAAGAATTTTTAAAGCAACAAAAGCGCTAAACGACCTACCGGATAAACAAGCATGGATTTCAATATACCCGCCGGAATCGGCAAGAGAATTATATGAAGCACTAAAAGCAACGTTAAACGAAAAACAACAAAGAGGACTTGAAAACACGATAGAAAAAAGCGCGGGAGTAAAAGTTCCGACAGAAGACCACTTTCTGTATTGTCCGGACGAAATAATAGAAGGAATGATAGCCTACGCAAACAATCTCCCGATGGTTAAGCAAAATCCAAGATGGAGAGAAATATGTGATAAATACGAGATAAAAGATACAAAAGGAGGAGTATCACTTGGCTTTACGCAAAGAAATAAAAGCGATTTGTTACTTGGAAGCAAATGTGGAGATTGTACCGCATACGGTTCCACAAACTACGAAAAATCCTTATGCTGGCCGATAAATCCACTTACTCAAGTGTTGGTGTTAAGAGAAGGCGGAAGCATTATAGGAAGAGTTGTTTTAACATTTGCATATGTAAAAGAAGAATTAGCCTTGTTCATAGACGGAATAGAATTTCATCCTCAAGCAAAAGAAGGGAAACCATACTATGAAAGAGCGGGGAAAGCGCTTACGGAAGCATTAGCTCTTGTAAAAAAAATAGCGGCGAAACAACAAGCACCACTATATGCCTTGATCCGTTCTAATTCAGGGAAAGCAAACGAAATATTGGCTCAAGAAGGAATCCCTGTAGAAAGCGAAGGCGAAAGTTTTGAAGCAAGGTTTAAATTGCCGGAAGAAGTGGTGGAATTTACGGAAAAACACGACGGAAAAATATGGTTCCAAGTCTTTGAAGCGGAAAGAAGAAATGGCAATACGACAAAAGCGGAAGTGGATGAAGAGCTAAAAAGAAAAAGAGACGCGGAAAGACAAAATCTTTTAAATAAAAGACTTCCGGTCCTTGAAGAAACTGTTTTAAATCCTGCGCAAATCGAAAACAGCGAGATAGCAAACGCACTCAGAGAAAAAAGATTTATGGATGGAGCGACACTCATACTTGCAGACGAAAAATGGTCCGCTGAAGTAAGTAAATTCTTCGGAGTTACACAAAAAGTCAGCCCAAATCTTCTGGCAAAAAAAATGGAAATACTGTATTA
>JBAZQZ010000016.1:0-18217 GCA_041663205.1 Candidatus Altimarinota bacterium | reverse complement strand
GTGTTGTTTCCGAATTTACCGCAGTTGTCTGTTTTTCTATCGTCTCTTTGTATCCCTGGCAAAGTGTTTTATCCCCCGCATCTCCCGTCGCAGGCGCGGGCACTCCGTAGCAGTTTGTCGCTATCAGGCCATTTCCCACGCAACTTGCGTATTTCGCATTTTCAACTCCTGAATCCGGATGTCCTTTTACGTTAAGTTTTATCGTCATGTTGTTCCCTTTTGCCCACTGTCTTTGCGCTATCGTGTCAAAATATGTACCCGTATCGCACAATGTATTTGGTATCTCTTTGCTTGTTAATTTCCCGCTGACATATTTACATTCCACGGGTTCCACCGAAAAACCCGCCTCGTGTTTTTCCACAACGTAATCCACAAAATCCCCGATTGATTGCGCAGTCGTTTGTGCCTGAAACAAGTCATTACTTCTCTTGATGTCTTGCACCGTATTCACCGCTTGCTGTTGCACCATGACGCTGTAGTACACGGTCAAAGCGACGATGCTCATTCCTATCACAATTATGAAACCTCTTGGCCTTAAAAGTCCTTGTTTGAGGCTTTCCGGTCTTTCAGTTTTTACCCTTTTACTTCTTTCTCTCGGATTCAATACCGACATCATTCCTCCAATAACTTTTTCTTCTTTCATCCCGCGACGGCTTACAGGCTTGTTCAAAATACCAGCCATTAACCATTTCGGAAGCTTCCTTTTCTTCTTTCCTGAATCGAGGTTTTCTCCTTGCATAAGCCGTTTTTGTTAGTTCTTATGCTGTGAGGAATTTTAGCATAGGAGTAAAAGAAAGGGAAAGAGAAATTTCTTGACACGAGGCAAAGTAAAACAATTTTAGTTGTAGTGTTCGCGAAAAATAGATTGTCTTGCTCATGTATTGCACTACTTCGCCTCCCTTTGCGTCAAAAGTTCCTCCGGATTTGTCGTGACAATCTTGTTTTCCGTGAAAGAAGCGATGACTTGCAAAGCCACGTGCTTAAGGCCGGCAAAGAAAAGTCCTTGCCCGACACCGCTGTTTAGAAGAACATATTTTTCTCCTTGCGTAAGATTAAACAAGGTTCCAAGCATCTCGATTGCAGACGGAGATTGCTTTAGTAAAAGCTGAATAGATGAATTTGTGATAATCGGTTTTCCGTAAGAACTCTTCAAGAAATCCTCAACATCCTGAGTAATGGTTGTAACTCCAAGATAATATTTTCTCGCACGTTTCACCAACCCTGCCAAAAACTTCGCACTATCCTCATGTTGCATCATCGTCCACGCCTCATCAATTACAAGAACCCTCTTTTTAAGCTTGCTTCTGATTCTGTTCCAAATGTAATTAAGAATAATGTACATCGCGATAGGACGTAGCGCATCCTCAAGATCACGAATACAGAAAACCATCATTCCGCTCGAAAGATCCAGGTTTGTGGGCTTATTAAAAATTCCGGAATAAGAACCCGTCGTAAACTTCGAAAGCCTTTGAACAAGCGACTCCGCTCCCTTCATAGAGCCAAGAACTTTATACAAATCCTCCATCGTCGGAGGTTCATAAGTCGACGGATCGGTAAGATCCATGGTAATTCCTTTTAGCGCATAAACATCAATAAGCGCCTTGTCCAAAATCGATTCTTCCTCAGGATTGACACCTCCGAGCATAAGCTTCAAAAGTCCGTGAAGAGTAATAACATTAGATCTGAGCAAATCTCCAGGCGCACTGTCATCTCCCTCAAAAGGCTGCGGCAAATCAAAAGGATTAATCCTGCGATCACTGTTCAAACTAAGTCTTAAATAAGTGCCTCCGACCGTATTCGCAAGCGCTTCATACTCATTTTCCGGATCAATTACAATCACGTCGGTACCCATCATCATCAAACGCAACATCTCAAGTTTCACGGCGTAAGATTTACCGGCACCGGACTTGGCAAACACGACACTATTCGCATTCTCAAGCGCAAAACGGTCAAATATAATCAAACTGTCATTGTGTCTGTTTAATCCATACAAAATTCCTTTATCAGAAGTGAGATCCGAAGAAGTAAACGGAAAAGTCGTGGAAAGCGGGCTTGTATTCATATTTCGAATGACATAAAGCTCATCCAAACACATCGGCAAACAAGCATTCAGCCCGTGCTCGGCCTGCAACTGCGTTCTTTTTGTCATAACCAAACGCCCCGCGAGCAAGCTCTCAAGCTGTTTTGCGACCTTTTCGAGTTTCTTTTCATTGTCCGCATAAATCGTAAAATAAAGAGAAAATTGGAAAAATTTCTCCTGACCTCTCTGAATTTCCGTACGTAATTGTTCCGCATCCTCAAGCGCCGTTTCAAGCGCAGGATCGCGCACAATCCCCTTCTCTTGTAATATTTGAATACTTGAATGCATCTGCGCGACTTTTTTCCTCAAAGTTTTCATTATTTCTTCCGAAGAAATCGGATAAATAAATTGGGAAATATCCATCGTCACATCAAAATTCACAACCGGCGAAAGCCAGTTCGCGTCCAAATATCGAGGATAAGCGTAAACATAAAAAGATTTCGTATAAAGCCCGTCCAAGCGCAAAGAATCATAATTTATCTCCATCGCGGACGGAGAAATAAGATCCTTTATCGCGGAAAGTCCTTGCTGATAAATTTTTTCAGCTTCAATATATTTTTGTTTTTCCTCCGCTGACATTTTGGCCTTAGCCGCCTCAAGTTGGCTTGCCTTGGACATTTCTTCCTTTTGCTTGGCATCGCTTGAAACAAATAAAGATTTCAGATTGTCAAAAACGGATTTCTTTTTTGCGCTGTCCGCCGCACTTACGCTGTCAGTCGCGGGGACAATCTCATTTTGCACAGTTTCAACAACTCCCCCGCCGGAAACATCTCCGACATTTTTTTTGCCTGTTTTCGGATTATATCCGGCCTTCTCAAGTTTGGACGCCGCCTCAAAATCAGCTTTTTTGACCACTTCAAGCGAAGGAGTCACTTCGATAGCGGAATCCGGATTTTCACCCATTTCCGTCAAAGTGGGCCTCTGCGCCTTAAGCTCAACTTTCGCATTCACATAACTGATTTTATTTCCGCTGTCAGCCTGCGAGGCATCTTTAAGCCAATCCGGAGTCTCCAGATTTTGGCTGTCCACCGCGGAAAAAACGTTTTTATTCGTTCCCGCTGTCTTCTCGTCCGTGATTACCGCTGTATTTGCACTTTTAGGATCCATTTATTTTTTGTTTTTACTATTTCGAAATATTCATATCATTTTAGCAAAAATTAAGCCCTTTTACAAGGGGGAAAAGTATGCTACGATGTGGCGGCAAAAAAATTTAAATATAAACAAATGACTCCGAGAAAGAAAAACGACCAAACAAATAACGAAAACGAGAAGAAGAAAAAACAAAACGAGCAGGAACAAGAATTAAACCTCGAAGAAGAAAACGAGGAAAACGAAGAGAGAGAAGACACCTCTCAATACAAGAAAGAGGAAGATACGGAACAAAAACTCTTTCCCGCCGGGAACGTAAATCCGGCAAACATCTCCACCGAAATGGAAACCTCATATTTGGAATACGCAATGAGCGTTATCGTTTCGCGCGCGCTTCCGGATGTAAGAGACGGACTTAAGCCTGTACACAGACGTATTTTGTTCGCAATGAACGAAATAGGACTGAAATCCTCAGGCGGTTTCAGAAAATCAGCGGCCGTAGTGGGAGAAGTGTTGGCAAAATATCATCCGCATGGAGATGCCGCGGTTTATGATTCCATGGTGAGAATGGCTCAAGATTTCGCAATGAGATACACCCTCGTAAGAGGACAAGGAAACTTCGGTTCAATCGATGGAGACTCCGCCGCCGCCATGCGTTATACGGAGGCAAAATTGGAAAAAATCACAGATGAAATGCTTCAAGACATTGATAAAGAAACCGTTTCATTTAGAGATAATTACGACGGAAGACATCAGGAACCGACAGTCCTTCCGGCAAAACTCCCGCAATTACTTTTAAACGGCTCAACGGGTATCGCGGTAGGAATGGCCACCTCCATCCCTCCACACAATCTGGGCGAACTCGTAGACGCGCTGATGCACCTCTCAACAAATCCGGACTGCACGGTCGAAGATTTGATGAAATTCATAAAAGGACCTGACTTCCCGACGGGAGGCCTAATCTACGACATTGAAGCCATAAAAACAGCATACACAACGGGTCGCGGAGGCATGGTGGTAAGAGCAAAAACAGACATCGTCGAGAAAAAAGGAGGAAAATTTGCGATCATAGTCACGGAAATTCCGTATCAGGTAAACAAATCAAACCTGGTCAGTAAAATCGCGGAACTTGTCAGAGACAAAAAAATCGTCGGAATTTCAGACATCAGAGACGAATCAAACAAAGATGGAATTCGCGTCGTAATAGAGCTGAAGAAAGACTCCTTCCCAAGAAAAATCCTGAACCAATTATTCAAATTCACACAGCTTCAATCGGCGTTCAACATGAACATGATTGCGCTTGTCGATGAGATTCAACCGCATCTTCTGGACCTGAAACAAGTTTTGGAATACTTCATCGCGCACAGAAAATTGATGATAACAAAAAGGACGGAATTTGACCTAAAAATTGCAAAAGCGCGCGCACATATTTTGGAAGGATTAAAAGTCGCTCTCGACAATATCGACGAAGTTATCGAAACAATCAGGAAATCCCCGACAAAAGAAGACGCGCAAACGGCATTGATGAAAGAATTCAAGCTTTCGGAAGAACAATCAAAAGCCATTTTGGAAATGAGACTTCAGACTTTGGCGGGGCTTGAAAGACAAAAAATCGAAGACGAATTAGCTGAGAAAATAGCCCTTATCACAAAACTTGAAGGTATTCTTGCAGACACGAAGAAAATACTGAAAATAATGCAAAACGAACTCGCGGAAATAAAAGAAAAATATTCCGACAAAAGAAGAACCGAAGTAGTCCCGAACGCAGTGGACAGCATTTCAAGAAAAGACACGATTCCAAATGAAGAAATGATTGTGATGCTAAGCCGCGAAAACTATATAAAGAGAATGCCTCCGAATTCATTCAAGACGCAAGGTCGCGGAGGAAAAGGAATAATCGGCGGCACGACAAAAGACGAAGATGAAATAAGAGTGATAGTTTACGGAACAAACCACGAAGAACTTTTATATTTCACAAATCGCGGACGCGTTTTCAAACTCCCGATTTACGAACTTCCGATCGGCTCAAGAACAGCAAAAGGCCAAGCAATTGTGAATCTTTTACAATTACAAGAAAATGAATACGTCACCGCAATTTTAAACAGCGGAGAAAAATTCACCGGAGAAGATTTACTTATCGCCACAAGAAACGGAACAGTGAAAAAGACCCCTGTTGCTGACTTCTCAAATGTCAGAAAAAGCGGTCTCATAGCCATAAAACTAAGAGATAACGACTCTTTGGAATGGGTAAAAGAAACATCAAAAGGAGACGAGATTATCATCGTGACAAAAAACGGAAAATCCATAAGATTCCACGAAGAAGATGCCCGCCCGATGGGAAGAGCCTCTATCGGAGTACGCGGAATAAAAATCAAAACAGACGACGAAGTGGTGGAGATGAACGTAATAAAAGACAAAGAAAACTCCAAACTCTTGGTGGTGATGGAAAACGGACTCGGAAAAATGACCTCGGTAAAAGATTACAGAACTCAAACACGCGGAGGAACAGGTGTAAAAACAGCTAACATAACCGCAAAAACAGGAAAAGTGATAGGAGCGAAAATCCTTGACAAAGATCTTGACGCGGATTTGATAATCGCCTCAAAAGTCGGTCAAATCATAAGGCTGAACATAAAAAACATTCCTTCTCAGGGAAGAGCGACACAAGGAGTTTATTTGATGAGAATGCACGAAAACGACAAAGTTGCATCAATCTCATTGATAGAAAATATAATTCCGTCAAAAGAAATAAAAGAAGAAGGAGTCACCGAAGAACAAACAAAAATCGCAGTAGAGGAAGAAAAATAACCAAGACCCAGTTTGAAATTAATTGCGCAAATTTTCGCGATAACAGGGCTCCTGTTTGCCCTCCCCCTCACAGCTTTTGCCGCATACACCGGAGATATTTCGATAAATTCAAAAGACATAAGATTCTCCACGGACACGTTCATGGAAGGGAAATCTGCAAGAATCTACGCAAGCACTTCAAATTTGAGCAACCTGGATTTACTCGGCGTAGTACGATTTTACGCTAACGGAAATCAAATCGGAGGCGACCAGGCAATCTCCATTTTCAGACACAAAACAGATGACGTATTCATGGACTGGGTTCCGTTAAACTACGGAGAAGTAAAAATCGCCGTAAAAATATTTCCATGGGAACCGGAAATCGACGACCCGAGCAACAACTGGATCGTTGACTATATAAATGTAATTCAAGACTCCGACCACGACAGAATCCCGAATACCGAAGATCCGGACAACGACAACGACAATGTTTCAAACGAAACCGACGCATTTCCACTCGATCCGAAAGAACAATATGACACCGACGGCGACAGCAAAGGCGACAACGCAGACACGGACGACGACAATGACGGCGTTCCGGACGCCCAAGACGGCATGCCACTCGATCCGAACGAAACATTGGACACGGACAAAGACGGCCTCGGAAACAACATAGACTCAGATGATGACGGAGACAAATTGTCAGACGCGGAAGAATTAAAAACAGGAACAGATCCGATAAATTCGGACACAGACGGTGACGAAATGAATGACAAAACCGACGCATTCCCGCTCGATCCGGAAGAACAACTCGACACGGACCACGACGAAATCGGAAATAACACAGACCCAAACGACGACAATGATCCCCTTCCCGACACTTCAGACCCGTTTCCTCTAAACAACCCCCCTGTCCCCCAAGTCACAGAGGACACCCCCGTCGCAGATATAAGCCAAGAAATCACCTTTGACGCCTCCCCTTCTTACGACAAAGACGGAGACATCACCTCTTATATATGGGAAATAGTGGAAACACCAACCCAGACTCAAACAACTACGCCCAAAACAACCGCAAAAAACACACAAACCTCGCTACTCACAAACGACACTCCAACCCCTGAAAAATCCACAACAAAAGAAGGAAAATCGGTAACATACAACTTCAACGAAACAGGAAAATACAAAGTAAGACTGACAATAAAAGACAACTCGGGCGAATTTGTAACAAAAGATTTTTATGTGAGCGTAATGAGCATAACGCTCTACAAACAGATGGCCCTTACAATTCTTTCAATTTTACTTGCAATGATAATCATTTTAAAGTATATTACTGGCACGAAAAATCGAAAAGATAACAATTCAAACCTAAATCATCATGAAAGCTGAAATACACCCAAAATATCAGAAAGTAACATTTAAATGCGCTTGCGGAGCGGAATTTATAGCAGGCTCAACGATGGAAAAAGACGAATTCCACACTGAAATCTGCTCAAATTGCCATCCATTCTTCACAGGTAAACAAAAACTTATAGATACCTCCGGACGTGTTGATCGCTTTGTCGCAAAGATGAAAAAAGCGCAAGAAACAGCCGCAAAAAAAGTAAAAAAAGTTGCAAAGGGAAAAGCTGAAGAAGTAGCGCAAGAAACAGCGGAAGAAGGTTCGGAAGATTAAACCTTATTCAAAAAGCCTCATGGAAAAAACCATTGAAATTTCCGGAAACACATACGGAAAAAGCTTTGTTGTAACCACATGGGGAACTTCGCACGGCCCGGAAATGGGCGTACGCATTGAAGGCTGCCCAAAAGGGCTAAAAATAAGCCAAAAAGACATCCAAAGAGAAGTAAACCGCCGAAAACCGAATAATCCCCAAATTTCCACAACAAGAATCGAAAAAGATGAAGTTTTGGTAACCTCCGGCATAAAAAACGACAAAACAGACGGAAAACCTATAATTTTAACTGTAAAAAACGAAAATACACGACCTTCGGACTATAAAAACACATCAAACACCTTTCGTCCGGGACACGCGGACATCGCATATTTTTTGAAATACGGGAATAGCGAAAAAAACACAATCGCACACGAAACAGGAGGCGCAAGAGCCTCGGGACGGGAAACAGTATCAAGAGTTATGGCGGGAGCGATAGCGAAAGCCATTTTAAAAAAAGAAAACAAAACCGAAATTTTCGGATACACTCTCCAAGTCGGAAACATCAAAGCAAAAACTTTCGACAAAGATTTCATTGAAAAAAATCCGCTGCGCACAGCCGATAAATCAGCATTCACAAAAATGATGAAACTCGTTGAAAATACACGAAAAAACGGAGATTCCATAGGAGCTATCGTAGAAATCATCATAAAAAATCCTCCAAAAGGACTCGGCGAACCGGTTTTTGACAAACTCGACGCAGAGCTTGCAAAAGCCCTAATGTCGATCGGCGCAGTAAAAGGCATAGAATTTGGAACAGGATTTGCGTCAACGGCATTAAAAGGAAGCCAAAACAATGATCAAATGGAAATCAAAAACGGAAAAATTCACTTTTTATCAAACTCCTCCGGCGGAATCCTCGGCGGAATTTCGACAGGCGAAGATATAATAATAAGACTCGCAATAAAACCGGTCCCATCGATCGCAAAATCGCAAAAAACAATCACAAAAAACCTTCAAAACACAGAAATCCAAATCTCAGGCCGCCACGACTGTTGCCTTGCTCCACGCATAATTCCAGTTGCAGAAGCCATGTCTGCAATAGTCCTTACAGATATGTTGTTGAGAAAAGAAAGGGAATAAATGCTTTCTAATTCAACTACATAGTTTGTATTTCGAAGCATTTTGTGGTAAAATATTCCGATCAAAAAATAAAAACAAAAATAAAAATGAGAACAAAAATATTTCTTGCCGTACTTACGGTAGGACTGATGGGAACTTTATTCCATTTCCAAACAAACCTTTCTCAAAACCTGAAAACACAGGTTCTGATAGCCATAAACGAAGAAGAAAATCCAAGAAGCGAAACACTTCAAAATTATGCATACGAAATAATTTCGCCGGTTCAAAACACAATAAAACTCGATCCGAACGAAGAAAAAAATATCGAAATAATTCTCCAAAACACGGGAAAAAATTCATGGGACATTTCAGAAAATTCCGAAAATCCGCTTTTCCTAAAATCGATTTTTCCAAACGAAGAAACAAGCAACATTTATGATTCACAAGCCGAAAACTGGCAATCCCCCATTCTCTACAAAATCTCGGACGACAACAACGAAGAAATAAAAACAAATGAAACTGTAACATTTGAATTCAAAATAACAGCTCCAAAAAACGCAGGATACTACAAAGAAAAATTCGGACTTTTGATTGAAAATAAAAAATTACTCCGAACCAAAACTTTGGATCTCGACATTCTCGTGGAAGGAGATTACAAAAACTCATATTCTTACGAATACACAGACCCTCTGATGAAAGACAATTATCTCCCGAACAAAGAAAAACAAATTCAAATAAAGCTCTTAAACACAGGCAAAACTCCGTGGTACAAATCAGGAGACCATCAAGCATACTTGCAAGAAAACGGCACAGAAACGGAAACAAATCTTTCTGAACCGCAAGTTCTCCCCGGCGAAGAAGGCACATTTTTAATCAAAACTTCAACGCCGTCGGAAATAGGATCGTACGAAAAACAATTCGTTTTCGGAATAAAAAATTTAATGGAATTCGCCTCCACTCCGATAAATTTTGAAATGAACATCACTGACAAAAAAGTCGCGCTAACCTTCGACGACGGTTACGGCGAAATCGATCCGTTCATCGACACATTAAATAAACACAATGTAAAAGCCACATTTTTCATGCTCGGAGCGGTCGCACAAGCGCAACCGGAACAAATGAAAAGAATCGTTACAGAGGGCCACAGATTGGCGGACCACAGCTACAATCACCCGGATTTCCGCACACTTTCACGCGAAGAAATCATCTGGCAAATCGAAGAAACAAGAAACATAATGAGAAACATCACGGGAGTGGATTCATTCCCGTATTTCAGATACCCGTACGGCGCACACAGCCAATTTTCAGACAGCGTAATAGAAGGAAACGGCTGGAAATGGTTTCACTGGACAAACGGCACCGGAGACTATCAACACCACGAAAACAGCGCAGCAGGACGCCACCAAACATACTTCTACGCGACATTAAACCCTCCCGACTCCTCGATAGTTCTGATGCACATCATAAGCAAATCGACCCTCGGAGCGCTTCCGGACGTGATAAAATGGTACAGAGACCACAATTACGCATTCGTAACAGTTGACGAATTATAGAGAAAGCAGTATAATGTAATACTGATTTAACAACAGATTTCTATGGCGGAAACAGCACCAGTACCGGAATCTCCATCTCCTTCAATAGCGGACAGACTGTCAGGAGCGGGGCAACAAATCACTTCTTTTCGCAACGAAATTGACGCAAAAGGAGCCGAGCTCAAAAACAAAATCGATGCCGCCGCCGCAAAAACAACAGGACTTTTGAGACCTGGGAAAGTCGGAGCCCCGACAAAACACAATATATTGGTTGAACCCGTTTATGCCGCAGGAGACATAATAGACGCAACAGCGGGAACAGCCGCACGAAGAGTTTGGGAAGTGATAGACACCACCGGCGCAATGATTCGCGCAACATTAAAAACAGCGACAGACTGGCTACACCCGATAAAAACTCTAAAAAACTTTCCAGCCTATTTAGCAAACTACGGAAGAATTTTCACAACTTCAATCGAAAATTACGCCCATATTTTTAATGCAATTCCAAGAACCGTTCAAGAAATATACGAACGCGGAATCGCTCGTCCGTCACAAAGAATTCTGGAAAAATTTCCTGTCATAGGAAAAGGCGTCGAAAAATTACGAAGCGGGCTCGGATGGTTGATGGAACAACCTCGCAACTTGACCGAATGGCTTACAAAACCGATTTACGGCGCAGATGATTGGATGAAGGCAGCACAAGCTTAAAGTTTTTCATCTCCAATTCACAAACACAACATGGTAAAATGCATCCATGTTCGATTTCAAAATCACTCACAATCAGAAAAATAAAAAATACCGCACAGGGATTTTCACCACTCCGCACGGAAATATCGAAACTCCGATTTTCATGCCGGTCGGCACAAAAGCCACAGTCAAGACTCTTTCTCCGGATGATTTAAAAGAAATCGACGCGCAAATAATTCTTTCAAACACATATCATTTATTTTTACGTCCGGGCGAAACGGTTATAAAAAAAATGGGAGGTCTACACAAATGGATGAATTGGGATCGTCCGATTCTCACGGACTCAGGCGGTTTTCAAGTCTTTTCACTGGCGGAAGAAAAAGGTTTTACAAAAAATAAAGAATTCAAGACACAAGTAAAAATCACGGAAGAAGGCGTAAAATTCAAATCATTCATCGACGGTCAAACACATTTTTTGACTCCTGAAAAAGTAATACAAATCGAGCATGACCTTGGTGCAGACATAATCATGGCTTTCGACGAATGTGCATCAGCAAAAAAAACAAAAAAATATTACGAAGAGTCCATGCAAAGAACTCACAGATGGCTTGAAAGATGCGTTCTAGAACACTCTTCCTCAAAAAAATCCCTGTCTCAAGCCCTTTTTGGAATCGTTCAAGGAGGACTTTTCAAAGACCTACGTAAAACTTCAGCAAAATTTATAAATTCAAAAAACCTTCCGGGAAATGCAATCGGCGGACTTTCCATAGGAGAAAGCCGCGAAAAAATGCACGAAATGATTGAAACGGTAATCCCCCATCTCGACGAAAATCGCCCGCGATATTTGATGGGCGTCGGCACCCCCGAAGATTTACTTGAATGCGTAGAAAGAGGCATCGACATGTTCGATTGCGTCCATCCAACACGAATGGCCAGACATGGCTCATTCTGGGACTTAAACGGCCGCCACAGCATCAAAAAAAATGAATACAAACTGGACGCAAAACCTCTCCAAAAAAATTGCTTATGCCACACATGCAAAAATTTTTCGAGAAGTTATTTGCGCCACTTGATTTTTGAAAATGAAATTTTGGGACTTCGCCTGATGACTGTTCACAACCTGCACTTCCTGCTAGAATTGATGCGCGAAATAAGAGAATCCATCAAAAAAAACAAATTTGAAACTTTCAAAAAAACATTCTTAAAAAAATTCAAAAAAACATGATTGCATATTTAAAAGGAAAAATAATCAAGAAAAACGCAAAAGGAATCATCATCGACACCGGAAATGTCGGATATTTTGTAACCATTTTTAGAAATCTTCTAGCTGACATGGAAGAAAAAATGGAAACCGAAATTTTCGTTTACACAAACGTAAAAGAAGACGCGATTGATCTTTACGGATTCAAAACAGAAGACGAATTGGACTTCTTCACACAACTGATAAGCGTCAGCGGAATCGGCCCGAGAACCGCAGTTGAAGCCTTAAACATCCAAATCGACAAACTAAAATCAGCGATATTAAACGAAGACGAAGCATTTATAACTAAAATCCCCGGCATCGGAGGCAAGACCGCAAAACGGCTTATTCTGGAGCTAAAAGACAAAGTGGAAATTTCCGACATTGCAAATTTAAATCGCGAACACGGAAAAATCGAAGTGAACAAAGAAGTCATCGACGCACTTGCAAAACTTGGATACCAAAAATCAGAAATTTTAGAAGCGCTGAAAGATCTTCCAAAAGAAATTTCATCGCCGGAAGAAATCATAAAATACTTTTTGAAACACGCATAAAAAATGCAAAAAACTTTTCCGGACTCATTCATCGTCACCGACAAATCCAATATAAAATACCTTTCCGACTTCACCGGCTCGCACGGAATACTGCTTGCAGTAAATAAGAAAACTTATTTATTCACGGATTTCAGATACATCGAACGCGCAAAAAAATCCGTTAAAAAAAATATAAAAGTCATAGAGCTCACCAAAAAAAATTGGCAAAAAACACTTAAACAAAACGACATAAAACTTCTCGGCATCGAAGAAGAAAATCTCACAATCGCCAGATTCAAAAAAATCAAAAAACTTTGCAGAATCAAAAACCATAAAATAAAATTCCAAAACATCTCCGGCCACATAGAATCACAAAGAGAAATCAAATCTTCCCAGGAAATAAAACTCATCACAAAAAGCCAAAGAATAAATGAAAAAGTCTTCCTTTTGATCAAAAAAATTATACGCAACGCAACCTCGACACAAAGCCAAAAAACAAAACTTCCCACCGAAATAGAAATCGCCTGGAAAATCCGCGAACTCGGGTACCAATTCGGAGCCGAGGACTTGTCCTTTGACCCGATAGTCGCTTTCGGGAAACACACCTCAATCCCCCACCACAAACCCGACAAAACCAGACTTAAAGAAGGTGACATTGTCCTTATAGATATGGGCATGAAATACAAAGGATTTTGCTCGGACATGACACGCATGATTTTCACAAAACAACCCACAAAGCTACAAAAAGAAATTTACGAAATCGTCCTAAAAGCCCAAGAAACAGCCATAAAAAAAATCAGCGCAGGAATCACAGGACGCAAGGCCGACGCATTTTCCCGCGACATCATCGCAAAAAAGGGATACGCCGGAAACTACGGCCACTCCGGCGGCCACGGAATCGGCTTGGACATCCACGAACAACCTTCCCTCTCCGACAAATACAAAGACAAATTAAAAGAAAACTCAATCATCACCGTCGAACCAGGAATCTATCTGACAGGCAACTTCGGCATCCGCATCGAAGACATGATCCTCGTCACAAAAACAGGCTCCAAAAACCTGACAAAAATCAAAAAATAAATTGATTAAACTTCCCCCTCCACTCCAACTCTTCTTCCTCTTGCTAACCTTCTTATCCTCGCTCCTTCCGCCATCACCAGAGCCGCCCTCTCCGCAAATTTAGAGGTTTCTCCCGTTAAACGAATTCCTTGATTCAGCAAAACCCTAAGAAAACCGGGCCCTCTCTCTCTTCCTTCAGGGACATTAAAATAACCAGCGGATTCTCCTTCCCCACCAACAACATACTGCGCCCTTAAAACGTGCAAATCCCCTGGATGAACCATATCAACACTGACAAAATACCTCCCTGCTGCCTCGGTGACAGAAACGAGATACTCACTTCCCCGGGAATCCCTAATACAAGGACTATCCACACAACTACTCCACTCCTGAAACTTTGCAAACTGCTCCGGAGTCAAAGGCTCATCCACCCTCACCATTTTCTCCTCCACAACTTCCTCCACCCCACGCATTGCTTCACCCATAATAATAAATTTAAAAAATAAGCACCGCCAAATTACAACACCTGCCCGTTTCAAGTCAAGATTAAAAACACCTCACGAAACCACCTGATACTCGCTCAAAAATGACTTAACCCAAGAGACCGCTTGAGGCGTAACAACAGACATCGCCGAACCAAAAAACTCACCGGTCATCGTAGAATAATTAAATACAGCCCATTTCCCACTCTCTTGTTCAGTAATATTCAAAACAAGCCCCCCACCCACTTCACTACAAGTAGCGATATGCCTCACCCCTTTGAAATCAACCAAAGAGCTACGCCCAAGCGCTATCGCCTTCTCAATTTCAGCCTTGGTCAGAGGCGCCCGCACTCTCCTAACCTTCTCTCCGACAGGAAATTCCTCGCCTTCCCCTGCATTTTTTCCAACTTCAGACATAAAAAAAATTAATATAACAAGAGTCGATTTTAACTCCAACTCCGAATTTTGTCAAGTGGTTGCTTTCCCCCCCGACATCGTATAAAATTGATAAGTTAAAATTCAAAAATATATGTGCGGAATATTCGCCTATTTCGGAGAAAAAACACACTCCCCAAAGCTGGTCATAGAAGGGCTGAAAAAGCTTGAATATCGTGGCTACGACTCATGGGGAATTGCATACAAAAAAGACGGCGATATTTGCATTCACAAAGAAATCGGAAAAATCGGCGACGTACGCGACATTGAGGAATTAAAAGACACCTCCACTATCGCAATCGGCCACTCACGTTGGGCGACACACGGCGGAGTCACGCAAAAAAACGCACATCCGCATTTTTCGGAAAACAGAGAAATCGTCCTCGTCCATAACGGAATTTTGGAAAATTATTTGGAACTTAAAAAAGATCTTGAGAAAAAAGGACACACACTGCGCACACAAACCGACACGGAAGTAATCGCACATTTGATAGAAGAACACGCAAGAACACATTCGTTTTTTGACAGTGTAAAAATGGCGATGGCGGAAATGGAAGGCAGATACGCAATTGTTGTAATGAAAAAAGACGAAGACACGCTGATCGCAGCCAGACGCGGCTCCCCTCTCATTCTCGGAGTCGGAAAAAAACACGGAGAATATTTTATTGCATCTGACATTCCGGCATTTTTGAAATACACAAACAAAGTGATTTATTTGGACGACAACCAGATTTGCACGCTAAAAAATCAATCGGCGCATTTTTTCGACACAATCAAAAAAAACGATGTGCAAAAAAGAATAATTGAAATAGATTGGGACACAGAAAGCGCGGAAAAAGGAGAATTTCCGCACTTCATGATAAAAGAAATAACCGAACAAAAAGACACCTTAACCCGCGCAATAAATCAGGATCCGGAAATAATAAAACAAGTCGCAAAAAAAATTGAGGCGGCGCAAAATATATTTTTGGTTGGATGCGGAACAGCGGGAAAAGTATGTATGGTAGGCCAATATCTCTTTTCCAAAATTTCGAATAAACAAGTGTCTTTCGCATTCGGCTCGGAATTCCAAAATTACAAAAATTTCATAGACAAAAAAAGCCTTATTATCGCAGTCTCTCAATCCGGAGAAACCGCAGACACACTTGAAGCAATTGAGTTGGCAAAAGAAAAAGGTGCAAAAGTTGTGTCAATCGTAAACGTGGAAAATTCAAGTATCGCAAGATTGTCGGATTTTGTAATCCCCATCAAAGCCGGCCCTGAAAAAGCAGTTGCGTCGACGAAAGCGACAACGTCACAAATTGCGATCCTGATGCTACTTTCCTATGCCTGCGACGGCCGAGTTAACATCGGAAAGCAAATGCTCGTAAACACAGCCAGCCAAATAAACGACATGTTGAACCCGAGATACGAAGAACACATTTCCCGCCTTGCGGAAAAAATAAAAAACGTGGAATCAATGTACATCATCGGTCGCGGGGAAAATTATCCGATGGCACTTGAATCGGCAATAAAATTACAAGAAGTTTCCTACATTCACGCGGAAGGATTCGCCGGAGGCGAGCTGAAACACGGCCCGATCGCATTAATCTCGGCAAATACACCCGTTATAACTCTCGTCGCAAACGACGATCAAAAGAAAAACATTATTTCAAACGCAACGGAAGTAAAAGCCCGCGGAGGCTTCATCATAGGAGTTTCTCCCGAAAATCACGAGGTTTTCGATTACTGGATCCGCGTACCGGACGTCGGAGAAGCATCCCCCATTGTAAACATAATCCCGATTCAAATTCTCGCATACAAACTTGCACTCCTTCGCCAAAACGACCCCGACAAACCAAGAAACTTGGCAAAAAGCGTAACAGTAAAATAAAAATAACCTTGCTGTATACAAAAAGTAGTCGTAAAATAAAATACGACCTCATTCCATAACAAAAAAAACATGGACAAAAATTTCCACACAAGGAAACAAATAAAAAGTTTCCTTGTCTTAGCCGTTATTACAGGCATGCTATTTCCGGCTTGCTCATTTTTAGGGAATCAAAATGACGCAACAAAAATCCTTGAACCGAAAGCGGAAGAAAAAATCGAACTCGAAAAAGGAACTCCCGCTGAAAAAGTGGAAACATACAATCAAAAAGCAAAAGAAAGCCAGCTTAAACTGGAACAATTATTAAAAGAAAAAGAAGAAGCCTCGAAACCAACCACTTCTTTATTTCCTGTAGCCTTCGCTGAAGATTTGCCGACAGAAACAACCGAACCAGCCACTGAAAACACAACCACAAGCACAACTGCCGCCACAACCGAAGAAATAGAAACAATTATTGCCGAAATTCAGACATACACGGAACTCGCGGTTGAAGCCGCATCCGAAGAAACAGATCCGGAAGTCGCCGCCGACCTTCTCACCGACATTCAGCTGACCCAAGCCGAAACAACAGAACTTCTGGAAATCACAGTCGCAGAAATCGCCTCTGAAGAAGTGGCAAGTATAGTCGAAGAAGCCATTGAAGAAATAAATGTCACCAGTGAAGCCGTCGACACAGCGGTCGAAGAAGTCGCATTGGCTGTTGAAAGCGGAGAAGAAACCGTCACATTGGAAATCGAAACAAGTGTTGATGATTTCGTCTACAACGGAGAAGGAGAAATAAATCTCAAAGAATTTAAAGACCCGAGTGTTCGCGCCGAAAGAAAATTGAAGAGAAAAGAAGACCAACTCAAAAAATTGGAAGAGAACCTGGCAAACAGCAACATCCCGGAAGAAGAAGCTGCCAAAATTCTAGAAAAACACAAAGAACATTTGGAGGCACTAAGACAAGGCACAGAGGAAATAAAAAGTGACACCGCGGCTCTGGAAGCGGCAAAAGCTTCCGGAGATGAGACTGCAATCAAAGAGGCAAAAGAGACAATAAAAGGACACAAAGAAGAATTCAGGGAACTGCGCAAGGAAGAACACGAAGCAAAAGTTCTTGAAAAGATAGAAAGCCTGCCGGAAGAAGAACAAGCGGCCGCAATGGAAAAATTTGAAGAAGTGAAAACTCAAAACGAAACAAAAAAAGAAGAACGCAAAGCAATGAGAGAAGAGCTTAAGGCGGCCGTGGAGTCCGGAGATGAAACCGCCGCTCAATCTATCAAAGAAGAGATGAAACAGGACAAAGAAGAGAGGATAAATCAAAAAATCGAGAAACAAGACGAAATAATGGGAAAAATGATTGAAAACTTGCCACCGGAACAACAAGAAGAAGCAAAAGCAAAACACGAAGAGAAAAAAGAAATGAAAAAACAAATGATAGAAGATTTTAAAGAGCTTAAAGAAGCCGTAAAGTCCGGAGATGAGACAGCGGTAGAAAACGCACAAGAACAAATCCAAACTCATGGAGAAGAAAAAGTTGAAAAGAACGAACAGAGAAAAGAGGAAAAGAAAGAGAACATAGAACAAAAGAAAGAGGAAAAGAAAGAGAACATAGAACAAAAGAAAGAGGAAAAGAAAGAGAACATAGAACAAAAGAAAGAGGAAAAGAA
>JBAZQZ010000015.1:0-18706 GCA_041663205.1 Candidatus Altimarinota bacterium | reverse complement strand
ACATAGAACAAAAGAAAGAGGAAAAGAAAGAGAACATAGAACAAAAGAAAGAGGAAAAGAAAGAGAACATAGAACAAAAGAAAGAGGAAAAGAAAGAGAACATAGAACAAAAGAAAGAGGAAAAGAAAGAGAACATAGAACAAAAGAAAGAGGAAAAGAAGGAGAACATAGAAGAGAGAAAAGAGGAAAAGAAAGAGAACATAGAACAGAAGAAAGAGGAAAAGAAGGAGAACATAGAACAAAAGAAAGAGGAAAAGAAAGAGAACATAGAAGAGAGAAAAGAAGAAAAGAAGGAGAACATAGAACAGAAGAAAGAGGAAAAGAAGGAGAACATAGAACAAAAGAAAGAACCGAAGAACGAGCAACAACCAAAGAACGATCAACAACCAAAGAATGATCAACAACCAAAGAACGATCAGCAACCGAAGAACGATCAACAACCAAAGAACGAGCAACAACCAAAGAACGAGCAACAACCAAAGAACAATCAACAACCAAATCCAGGTCCAGGCCCCGGTCCGCGATAAACAACAAAACAATCAAAAGAGCCCTAATCTCAGGGCTCTTTTTTTAATCTTTTCTATTTCAATCCCTACGACATTTTTGGTATAATTCACACAAATAAATTCCCCTCATTTTTATGTTTCAAAAAAATACAAAAGTGGTTTGCACTCTCGGTCCGTCAAGCGACAGCGTAAACGAATTATTAGCTTTAATAAAGGCCGGGATGAATGTCGCAAGACTGAATTTTTCACACGGGACACACGAACACCACTTAAAATTAATAAAAAATATTCACAAAGCGGAAACCCTGATGAAAACCAGAATAGGAATTCTGCAAGACCTACAGGGCCCGAAAATCAGAATCGGAAAAATGCCGGAAGATGGCATCCAAATCAAGAAAGATGAACTTTTCACAATCACGCCTGAAGATATCATCGGAGAAAAAACAAAAAATAAAACAATAATCCCACTCACCTACAAAAACATTTGCCGCGATGTAAAAAAAGGCGCAACAGTCTTGATAAATGACGGCCTATTCGAAGCAATCGTGATAAACAAGCGAAAAGATGAACTAACCTTAAAAGCAAAAACATCGGGAACAATAAGACACGGAAACGGAATAAATTTCCCGACATCATCGATTTCCGCAAAAACAATCACGGAAAAAGATTTAGAAGATCTTGAATTCGGATTAAAAAATGATGTCGATTTCGTAGCTCTCTCATTCGTGAAATCAAAAAAAGACATCGAAGAATTGCGAAAACTTATCGAACAAAGAGGCAAAAAAACTCAAATCATAGCGAAAATAGAAAGGCACGAAGCGGTTTCAAGACTTAAAGAAATAATAAAAGCAACAGACGGAGTAATGGTCGCACGCGGAGATTTGGGCACAGACATCCCGCCGGAACACGTTCCATTAGTTCAAAAAAGAATAATTCATCTAGCAAACAAATACGGAAAACCTGTAATTACAGCGACACAAGTTCTTCAATCTATGGTAAGAAATCCAATTCCGACAAGAGCCGAAATTTCAGACGCGGCAAACGCAGTTTTTGATCACACGGACGCAATTATGCTTTCAAATGAAACCGCAGTCGGCAAATATCCGTCCCGCGCCGCAATGGTCCTGACAAAAGTGGCAAATTCAGTGGAAAGAGAAATGCAAAAACACGAAGAGCTCAAAGAATATAATTTTTCAAACAAACAAAAAACAAGATCCTCACTTATAGCCTGTGAAAATGCATGTGACCTTACAATTAGAGCAAAGGCCGCCGCAATAGTAGCATACACAGACGACGGTTTCACTCCGAGACAAATCGCAAAATACCGGATATGTACGCCAATAATCACTTTCACCTCGTCTGAAAAAACAGCACGAGAACTGACATTAGTCTGGGGAATAAATAAAGTTTTTGTAAAAAAATTCCCAAACGAAGCGAACAAAAAACTTGAAAGTATCGTAAATTTCATAGCAAGAGAAAAAATAGTAAAAAAAGGCCAAAAAATAGTTATCATCTGCAACGCAAGTAGCACAAGCACAATATCAACATACAAATTATGAGAATCATAGGCATAGATCCGGGGACAGCAATAACCGGATTCAGCATCATAGAATCAATAAAAGGAAAAATAAACCTGCTGGATTATGGCTGCATAAGGACGCATTCGTCACTCCCCCAACCGGACAGATTAAAACAAATCTCCGAAGACCTCGAAATTTTGATTAAAAAATGGGAACCGTCCATGGCTTCAATCGAAAAACTTTTTTTCCAAAAAAACATAAAAACAGCAATGAAAGTTGCAGAAGCACGCGGAGTAATTTTGAAAAAATTGGCTGAAACAAACATGGAAATCGGTGAGTTCACCCCCCTTGAAATAAAATCGGCAATTTGCGGATACGGCAAAGCCGACAAAAAAATGGTCCAACAAATGGTAAAAGCAATTTTAGGACTCCAAAACATCCCAAAACCGGACGACGCCGCGGACGCAATAGCCTCGGCAATTTGCATGGCAAACAGCCATTCATTTGCAAAACGTACAAAAACAAACTAATGAACAAATTCTTAGCGACACTTTGGGTAATAATTATAGCGGGATCGATCATCATCATCGTCGGCTTACTTAAGCCAAAAAACGCAGGCGAAATAACAACACAACCCAAGGAAATCGTTCAGGAAACCACCACAACTTCCACAGCACAAGAAGAAACAAATGAAAATTCTCCATCCTCTTTGACAAAACTGGGAGACAAATATCTCGCGGAACACAAACCGAAAGAAGCTCAGGAAGCCTTTCTAAAAGCCGAGAAACTCGACCCATCTTCAACAAAAATAAAATTAAAAATCGCACAAAGCTACCTCGATCAAAGAAATATAAACGCGGCAAAAGCGCTTGTTTGGCGACTAAATAAAGAAGATCCCGAAGTAAAATATTACGTCGGGATAATTCTCTCCCTCTTCAAAGACAATGAAGGCGCAAAAAAAATATTCGCAGAAATATCCGCAAAAGAAAACGACCCGAACAAATCAAACGCGCAAAATTTCGTAGATGCATTCACGCAATTTTCATACTACAAAGAAGGCGAACAAATCTTTTTAGAAACATTGCTCGCAAAAGCGATGACACAATCAAAACAATACGAAGCGGCAATCCCCCTTTTATACGACGTTATAAATCAAAAAAATAATTACAGGGACGCATGGATAGTTTTGGGATATTCATATTTAAACACAGCAAAATATCAGGACGCAGTCGACGCCCTTATCCAAGCCCTAAAACTCGACGACGAAAAACCTGAAACATTATTTTTCTTGGGAGTTTCATACTCATTTATCAAAGATACCGACAAAGCGGTCTTCTATCTCGAAAAAGCAAAATCATACGGATTCACGCCGAAAGAAGAAATAGAAGCAAGACTCGGAGACCTGTACACCCTCGAAGGGGAATACAAAAAATCGGCAATGTTTTACGAAAAAGTTTTGGCATCAGATACAAAAAATTTGGACATTTACACGAAAGCTATTTGGGTAAATATAGAAAAATTAAAAGACACAAATCAGGCCTTAATACTGGCAAAAAAAGCGCTACATGAAAAACCGTCCGACGCCGCAAGCTTCAATCTTGTCGGGTGGGCGCTTTCAAGCAAAGGAAACACGCAAGACGCAAAAGCATATCTTGAAAAAGCCGTTGAATTAAACCCGAAACTTGATGCGGCATATTTGAATTTGGGACAAATATATGAAAAAGAAAACAAAATCGCATTGGCGAAAGACTACTACACGAAGGCATATTCGCTGGGGCAAGGAAATGCCATCGCAAAACTTGCGGCAAAAAAATATCAAGCCATAGTAAAAACCAATTAACAAAATAAAAATGATAAAAATATTTCTTTTATTGGCGCTCATCCTCGGAACAATTTTCGGGAGTTTTCTAAGCGTAATAATTTACAGAACAAAATCCGAGAAAAAAGGGATATTTTTCGGACGATCCATTTGTCCTTTTTGCAAGAAAAAATTGAAATTCAGATATTTAATCCCAATTCTAAGTTGGCTTTTCCTACGCGGGAAATGCGGATATTGCGGCAAAAAAATAGGAATACATTATTTGGCGTTAGAGATAATAACAGGCCTGATATTTTTGGTTACATTTCTAACATTCAATTTTGTGAAAATAAAATTCGGCCAATTTTTCATAGATTATGAAATGCTGAAATTATTTATTTTTTACACGATAGAATTTTTATTTTTAACGGCAATTTTCTTTTACGATTTAAAATACAAAGAAATTCCGGACAGATTTTCCATCACGGCAATTGTCCTGGCAATAGCGGGAAATCTTATGATGAACACAGTCTCCCCGCTCAATATGGCAATTGGAGGAATCTCAATTTTCTTATTTTTCGCACTGCAATTTTTACTTTCAAACGGAAAATGGATCGGCGGAGGAGACATTAGACTTGGCTTGCTTATGGGCCTTTTACTCGGATGGGAAAAAGGACTCATCGCATTAATAATCGCATACATCGTCGGCGCAATTTTAAGCCTCGTTTTGATGGGAATGAAAAAATTAGACAGAAAATCACAAATCCCGTTCGGCCCGTTTCTTGTCACGGGAACACTGGTGGCGTTTTTCTTCGGACAACAAATTCTTGACTGGTATTTTGGCGGAATATTTTTAGGTTTATAAAAAAGCAAAATGATAAACGAACCAAAAATAGACAAAAAAGTTTTATTAATAATCCTCGACGGCTACGGCGAAGGAAAAGATTATCCATACAACGCCGTGACAAGAAGCAACACTCCTTTTCTGGATATGCTACGCAAAAACTACCCGACAACATTACTGAAAACAGAAGGAAATCATGTCGGATTGCCCAAGCATTCGATGGGCGGAAGCGAAGTCGGCCACTTTACGATAGGCGCGGGAAGAATTGTTTTTCAATCCCTCGAAGAAATAAACAGATCAATCAAATCAAAAAAATTCTTCAACCTTAAAGAACTCAAAAAAGCGGCAAAACTCTGCAAAAAAAACAATTCCAAATTTCACATAATGGGCATGATTTCGGACCAGGGGGTACATTCACACATAGATCATCTTTTCGCACTCCTTAAATTCGCAAAAAAAGAAGGATTGAAAAAAGTGTATATACACACCATTACTGACGGTCGCGATGTCCCGGAAAAATCCGCGGATAAATTTATCAAACAAATAAACGACAACATAAAAAAATTCAAAATCGGAAAAATCGCAACAATCATCGGAAGATATTATGCGATGGACAGAGACCAAAATTTCGACAGAACTTCCAAGGCGTACGACCTCTACACCCTGGGAAAAGGCACTGCCGAAAAAGACCCGTTACAAGCCATAAAAAACGAATATAAAAAAGACGTAAAAACAGACTATTATATAAATCCTATATTACTGGACTCTCGCGGCTTGATCGAAAAAAACGATTCGGTTGTATTTTTCAATTACAGAACGGATCGCGCAAAACAAATAACTCAGGCCTTTACGGAACATTCTTCACTCCCCCATTTTGTCTGTTTCGGCCCATACTCAAAAACGGCCCCGGTGTTATTCAAAACAAACGAAGTAAAAAACAATCTCGGCGAAACATTGTCAAAAAATAAAATTCATCAATTAAGAATCGCGGAAACAGAAAAATACGCGCACGTAACATTTTTCTTCAACTCACAAATAAAAGAGCCATACAAAAACGAAACTCAAATTCTGGTACATTCCCCCAAGGTGGCTTCCTACGCGGAAAAACCGGAAATGAGCGCATTCAAAATCAAAAATCGCCTACTGAAAGAGCTGGACAATCGAAAACCATACGAATTTATAGTTCTAAATTTTGCAAACTGCGACCTCGTCGGACACAGCGGAGATTTCAAAGCAACAATAAAAGCGATTGAAACCGTAGACAAATGTCTTTCGGAAATAATCCCGTTAGCGCAAAAAGAAGGCTACACAATCATATTAACGGCAGACCACGGGAACGCGGAGTACAAAAGATATGCAAACGGAGACCCGTGTCCAGCACACTCGTTAAACCCGGTAATTTTCATTTTAATTTCAAAATTAGGCAAAAAAATCACATTATCAAAAAACAAAAACTTCGGCCTCGCAGAAATCGCACCGACAATTCTAAAAATAATGGGAATTGCAAAACCAAAAGAAATGACTGGTAAATGCCTGATAAAATGATAAAATCAGCACCATGAAAGCAGTAATACTGGCAGGAGGAGGAGGAACACGACTTTGGCCGCTTTCCACAGAGGAAACCCCAAAGCAGTTTCAAAAATTAGTATCCGAAAAAACGCTTATAGAAGAGACTTTGGACAGACTCTCTTTTCTTGACCCCAAAGACATATACATAGCAACAAACCAAACCCATAAACCTCTTGTACAAAAAATTTGCACATACCTGCCCGAAGAAAACATTATAATAGAGCCCGCACTAAGAGATACAGCCTCATGTATCGGGCTTGCAGCAGCTATTATTGAGAAAAAACACCCGGGAGACGTTATGGCCGTAATTTACGCCGACCACCTCATAAAAAACAAGAAAGAATTCGAAGAAAAACTCCTTATCGCAGAAGCTTTGGCGAAAGAAGAACACACATTAAATATAATAGAAATTCCGGCATCCTCCCCAAACACAAATTACGGCTACGTTAAGCTCGGCCGCCTTCATAAAAAAGTAAACGACACGGAAATCTACGCATTGGACAGCTTTAAAGAAAAACCGACACACGAGCAAGCCGAAAAATTCATAAAAGAGGGAAATTACCTATGGAACACAGGAATTTACGTATGGGAATCCTCTACCCTGTTACACTATTATAAGGAATACAAACCGGAGACATACGAAAAACTTGAAAAAATCGCAAACAGTTTCGGTACACAAAATTATGAAAATACGCTAAAATCCATATACCCGACACTCGAAAAGATATCAATTGACTACGCAATCATGGAAAATGTTGACCCAAAAAATGTGAGAATAATCCCATCAAACCTCGGATGGTCTGACATCGGAAATTTTGAAACAATCTGGGAAGCGCAAGAAAAAGACAAAAACGGAAACACCAAAAGAGGCAAAGTATCATCTTTGGACGTTGAAAATTCTCTGATTTACAACGACTCGGACAAAAAAATGGCGGTAATCGGACTAAAAAACGTAGTTATAGTAAACACAAAAGACGGAATCCTTATATGCGACAAACCGCAATGCAAAAGAATAAAAGAATTAAACAATGAACAAAGTTGAAATAAAACTCAAACCATGGGGACGCGAAATATGGTTTGCTCAGACAGACAAATACGCTGGAAAAATCCTCGAAATCACAAAAGGACATCGCTACAGCCTGCAGTACCATGAGAAAAAGTCGGAAACGCAGTACGTTTTGAGCGGAAAAGTGAAACTTATCCACGGCACAGACATAGAAAACCTGCAAGAGAAAATTCTAAATGCTGGTGACAAATTTGACATTCCTCCATATACTATCCACCGCTTGGAGGCCATGGAAGATAATACCAAGATATTCGAGGTATCAACGCCGGAACTCGACGATGTCGTAAAACTGGACGACGACTACGGAAGATCGGGAAAAGGAAACAACGCAGCCCTCGACGAAAAATTACACAATAAATAAAATCTTAAACAAATAACAACAATTAATATGAAAAGATTTTTACCTTGGAAAGTAGTGGGAATAATCCTTATTGCGCTCGTTTTGGGATTTTACGATCTCCCTTCAACGATACAAACAAAGTTAGTCCCCTTCACTCCGGAAGCGATAACAACCACAGGCCTACAACTTGGACTTGACCTTCAAGGAGGCTCTCAACTCGATTACAAAATTGACCTCAGAGATGTCCCTGAAAAATATCAGCAAGACATCGTGGACGGAGTAATGGACGTAATCACAAAACGTGTAAACGGACTCGGAGTCGCCGAACCAAGTATATATGTCTCGGATTTGCCGGGAGAAAAACATATTATTGTTGAATTGGCGGAAAACGCACAAATCACACAAGCGGACGTAGACAAATACCTTAATATAGGCAAAAAAGACGAAGCGAAAAAGACAGCTGACAGCCTTACTTCAGACGAAAAGAAAAAAGTAAGCCTTGAAAAAGCAAAAGAAACAGTCGGAAAAACAATCCAATTGGAATTCAAAGAAAAAAAAGAAACAGTGGACCCAAAGGAAAAAGATAAAGTAAAAGAAAATGCATTAAACGCATTAAACGACATAAAAAACGGTCAAAAATTTGAAGTTGTAGCGCAAGAAGAATCATTAACAAACCCTGAAAAAGTAAGATACAACAAACCGGATCTTCAAACGGAAGACCAGATCCCAAGCAAAATCAAAGACGCACTTGCAAAACTGAAAGTCGGAGAATACACAAAAGAATTGGTTGAGACGGGCGGAACATTCATAATGGATGAGACAACAGGAAACGCAGTCGAAGACACAGGCCTCGGAATTATAAAACTTATAGACAAACAAGAAGAAAAACTCGATAAAAAAGAAGTTTCAGTAAGCCACATTTTAATCGCATACAAAGGTTCAAAAGGCTCAGACGATTCGACCACAAGAACTCAAGATGAAGCGTTAAAACTTGCCGAAGAATTAAAAACAAAATTACAATCCGGAGAAGATTTCTCGAAACTTGCAAAAGAATATTCTGACGACAAAAGCAACAAAGACACCGGCGGAGTTTTGAACTCCCCTGTAACGGGAGACGGTTCCTACGCCTACGACTTCGAACAAGCATCGCTAAAACTAACCAAAAACAGCGAATTAAGCCCGGTCACAAAAACAGAATTCGGATACCACATTATCAAAGCAAACGAAGTAAAAACATCCGTAAACCAAACAAAATACAAATACGAATCCTTCATTTTCTCTCTACTCCCTAATCCATGGCAAGACACGGATCTAACAGGCAAATATTTCGTGCACGCAGACGTGCAATTGGATAATTTTTATCAACCATACGTCGCAATCCAATTCAACGATGAAGGAGCAAAATTATTTGAACAATTAACGGAAAAAAACGTAGGCAAACCAATCGCAATATTCGTTGGCGGAGAAAAAATTTCAGCGCCAAAAGTGAATGAAAAAATATCCGGAGGAAAAGCCGTGATAGAAGGAGGCTTCTCGAATGAAGAAGCAAAAGAATTGGCAAGGAATCTAAACACAGGAGCAATCCCGGCACCGATTTTGCTGTCCGGAGAATATACAATCGGAGCAACACTCGGAGAAGAAGCCCTAAACCAAAGCTTGCTTGCAGGCCTTATCGGACTTCTTTTGGTCATGGCATTCATGATTTTCATGTACAGACTTCCCGGAATTTTCGCCAGCATCGCGCTACTTGTGTACGTTAGTATTTTACTTTTCGTACTAAAATCACAACTTCCAATGTGGGCGGCATTGATAATTTCAATCGCAGTATTTGTATTTCTGCTAGCCAAAGTCATAAACAGCAAAGACTCGGGATGGGAAAAATTCATTTCATTTGTATTAAGCTGTATCGCGTTTTTCTTCTTAACAGTCCTTCTAAAAAGCGGGGTTGTAATGACACTCGCGGGAATCGCGGGAGTAATAATGTCGCTTGGAGTGGCTGTTGACGCAAACGTTCTTATTTTCGAAAGACTCAAAGAAGAATTAAAACAAGGAAAAACTTTCAATGCCGCGCTTGACGCCGGATTCGACAGAGCATGGGCCGCAATCAGGGATTCAAACTTTTCAACACTTATCACCTGCACAATCCTCTTCTACTTCGGAAGCTCAATGATTAAAGGATTCGCAATGAACTTGGCGACAGGTATCGTAATCTCAATGTTCACAGCCATCATTATTACGAAAACTCTTCTCAAAACATTGGTCGGAAAACAGATCGTTCAAAACCTGAAACTCTTCGGCGTAAATCCCGAAGAAAAGCCGAAAGAACCGATTCAATTCATGAAAAATGCAAAGAAATTTCTGACAGTTTCAGGAACACTTTTCGTTCTTTCAATTCTTTCAATTTTTATCGTCGGAGCAAATTTGGGAACAGACTTCACAGGCGGAACACTTTTGGAATTTAAATTTGAAAAACCGATAACAAAAGAAGAAATTGCAAAAGTTTTGGTAAACGCAGAAGACGAATTAAAGAATTTGGGAACTTCGATAATGGAAACAAAGAAGGAAGAAAAATCTTCGGAAAAATCCGTAATAAGCACAACGGAAACGTCGGTAAACGACAAAACATTAGTGACGGACAGCTCCAAGAAAGAAGAAGTTATAGACCTTGCTTCAGCCAAAATATTGGAATCGGGAGAAAACGGATACATCATCAAAACAAAATATCTCACCTCTCAAACTCACGAAAAATTATTGGCAATATTAAAAGACAAACTTCCGACATTTGAAGAAAAAAGATTCACAACAATGGGAGCCATCGTGGGATCAAGCATGCTTCAAAAAGCGCTTATCGCAGTGGTCATGGCCTCGGTAATGATCATACTTTATATCTCATTCGCATTCAGAAAAATTCCAAAACAATTAAATCCATGGAGATTTGGAATATCGGCGGTGGTCGCACTTATTCATGATGTCACGATCGTGACAGGAATATTCATCATCCTGGGAAAAGTTTTGAATGTCGAAATTGATGCGCTTTTCATAACCGCAATGCTTACGGTTCTCGGATATTCCGTAAATGACACGATCGTCATTTTCGACAGATTACGTGAAAATATTCTTACATACGGAAAATTCGACAACTTCGCACAAGTCACAGACGTAGCCCTAAATCAAACACTAAGAAGATCCATTGGCACAGCAATGTCAACATTGATAGCACTTATGTCGGTTTTGATTTTCGGAGCAGGCAATATTTTCTACTTCATTTTAGCCCTTACAATCGGTATCGCTTTCGGGACATACTCCTCAATTTTCATCGCTCCACCGATATTGGTTTATTGGAAAGAATGGGCGGACAAGCAAAAACAGAACTAAGAGAAAATCTTAAAAGAGCTCCGCATTGCGGGGCTCTTTTAAAACCGCTATAATTCCGACAACATGCACCTGTAGCTTAACGGATAAAGCCCTGGTCTTCGGAACCAGTGATGGGGGTTCGATTCCCTCCAGGTGCACCATGCGGCTCCGCCGCAGCGATATTCTTGTCCATGCGGCTTATCCCGCTCCTACAAAATCCCTTCCTTCATAATCGGTCTTTGCTCTCTCGTCCCACTATAAATCATAGTAAAAGCGCTTATTCCTTGATCAAAAGTTTTTTCAGAAACAATATTTTTCACAACGGATTTTAACAAAAAATCCAAGACTTTTTCCCAATTCTCGGAATATTTAAGCGCGGAAATTCCCAAAACTTTTCTTACAAAATCACTTCCATATTCATGTAAAGAATCCAAATATTTCTCACGATGCTCTATTACATGGAGCAAAAGTCCGTCATTTGAGATCACCAAAAAATCAAAAACCACCTCGCAAACACCATCATATTTTTCATCAAGAACCCCAAGCATATCTCTCAAATGAGCCATCCCGTAACGAACATATTGATCCAAGAAAAAATCGGTATTCGCAACCACACACTTATAAAGAAGATTATGTTCAAAAACGAGACAATCAAAAACCACCGCGAATTCCTCGTCATTCAACGCAATTTCCTGCTTGAGCTTTAACGGACCAAGAAGAATATATTTTCGAACAAGTTCATCTTCATGTCCCTTCATAACTCTCTCAAAAACCAAATTTTTATCCCTAGCATTAAGCATTTAAAACACATTAATTAAACTCAAAGAGCATGACATAATACACTAACCCTCAATTCTGTCAAGTAGATAAGAACATACCAAGCAATCCCCTGCCTTTTTGTTCCGATAGGACTTGACAATTTCGCTAAAATGGCGGAGAATTCGCAACTCATAAGCACAAAATCATGAAAAAAATCATCTCAATAATAGTCGTAATAGGCCTGATTGTAGGAGGATACGCATACAGAAACGAGATCACCTTGTTTTTGAACAAAAAAGTTGCACAAGAAGTGGTAAAAATCCCGAGAGAACTACCTATAAAAGAAGTCGGAACATTCGTGGCGGGAACAGAAACCCAGAATCTAATCATCAAAAAAAGCGGAACAGTAAAAGCCGACTCAATCGCCTATATAGTCCCGGAAACAAGCGGAAAAGTTGAAAGTATAAACGTAAAAATCGGCGACAACGTCAAAAAAGGACAAACTTTAATCTCACTCGGGAACTCCCTTTCAACAGACATCGCGGAAATTCAGTTAAACCAGGCAAACAAAAGCCTCTATCTTTCGGAAAAATCAGAGGAAATCACCTACCTGATGGGCGAAAACACAACAGAAAGCGCCTTTATAGCCCTCACAATGGCAAAAAGCGCATACGAAAATTCGCTCCAAACAAAAGAAGACACGGAAGAAACATTTGAATATCAACTGGAAAACATCGAAATAAGCCTGGATACAGCAGAAAAATCATACGAAAATTCCAAAAAAACATACGAAAATACTCTTGATACACTTGAAGACCTTCAAGATAAATACGACGAACTTTCCGAAAATCTCCCGGAAGAAGACGAAAACCTTCAAGCTCTTGAGGCGGAAATTTCAAAACTTGAAACGCAAGTAGACAGCTTGAAATTCGCAAAACAAGCTTCGAAAAACGCATTTGAACAAACTAAAATCGGAGAATCGCAACTCGAAGAAACGATAGAAAATCAAACATCCCAGCTGGAAAATGCCTCAGAAATGGCATATTTGCAATATCTGGCGGCAGCAAGCCAATTCGAAAACGCCACAGCGGGAGCCGCACTTCAATACTACGGAGTCATGGGACAGGAATTACAAGCAGAAGGCCTATACGAAACATCAAAATTGAACTACGAAAGCAGATTCATCTCCTCTCCGATAGACGGAACAGTGACGGAAATAAAAGCGGAAGAAAACAACTTTGTCTCACCGGGACAAATAGTAATAAAAGTGGAAAACCTAAAATCAATTTCAATAAAAACATCGATAAATGAAAAAGAAGCGCTTTTTATAAACATCGGGGACAAAGTCAAAATCACCTCAAACCTCGCAGAATCATCAGGAGAAATATCATCAATAAGTCCCTCCTTAAATGACACATCAAAAAAAATAGACGTTGAAATTTCGATCAACTCTCCCGAAAACTTTATCCCGGGGGCCAACGTAAACATAGAAATTTCTCCGTCAACAAAAGGAAAAATCTTCATTCCCTTAAACAGTATTTTTCTGGATGAAGACAAAAAATTCGTAAAAGTAATAGACAAAAAAGACAAAGTGGAAATAAAAGAAATTGTAACAGGAGAAATTATAGAAAATTACATACAAGTGATAAAAGGCTTAAAATACGGAGAAATCATTGTTTCCGACCAAACAATTTTCGTTGAAGAAGGAGACAAGGTCCTCGCAAAAAAATAATTTTTTTCTAAAAATGCAGGAAAAAGAATCAGAAAAAATAGAAAAAATTTCATCCTCAATCTGGGGCTTTTTCGTTGTAAAAAGAGCGGTTGCATGGCTCTTTTTACTCGCAGTAATAATTCTAGGAATTTATTCGGCCATAACTCTTCCAAGAGAAATTCAACCGGAAGTGAACGTCCCCTACATCATGGTTTCCACGTACTTACCGGGAGCAAATCCGTCGGACACAGAACTTTTACTGACAAAACCACTGGAAAAACAAATCGCAACAGCGTCCGACATTAAGAATTTAACATCCTCATCCTCTTTTGGATTATCGTTCATTTTTGCTGAATTTGAAGCCAAAGTAGATGTAGACGATTCATTACAACAAGTCAAAGACGCCGTTGAAAAAGTAAAACAAGACCTGCCAAAAGACGCATCATCTCCACAAGTCCAAAAAATGGAGATGAATGAATTCCCAATCATTACATTTTCAGTTACCGGAAATTTACCTGTCTACGAACTCACTAAAATAACAAAAACAGTACAAGAGGAACTGGAGAAAATCAAAGGAGTTTCAAAAATCAAAATACTCGGAGGAGAAGAAAAATACATCAAAGTAAAAATAGACTCCAATCGCCTAAACGAATACAACCTGTCAATAGACCAAGTTTCAAGCATAATAAAATATTCAAACATAAATCTTCCGATAGGATTAATTAGCTCGGACAAGCTAAATTATTCAGTTCGCATAGATAACAGATTAACATCAATAGAAGACATTCAAAACTTGCCGCTATTCTCAACAAAAAATTCAGACGTAATTTTACTTAAAGATATTGCAGAAATTTCGGAAAGCCTCCCGCAAAAAAACACAATCTCTAATGTATCGGTAAAAGGGAACAAATCTCTCACCGCAGTTTCACTGCAAGTCTATAAAAAGACCGGCAGTAACATTGTGGACATCGCAGAAAAAACAAAAGAAAAAGTTGAAGAAATGAAACAAAACGACACAATTCCAAAAAGCATAAACATAATTGTCACAAACGATAACTCTTTTTTCGTTACTGAAGAACTCGGAAATCTAACATCAAACGGAATTCAAACAGCCATATTTATAGTCATCACTCTCTTTCTCGCTCTTGGCCTAACACAGGGAATAATCGCAGGCATGACAATACCGATTACATTCCTAATGACATTCCCGGTACTGGACTATTTCGACATGTCCTTTAACGTTCTGTCACTTTTCGCACTTGTAATGTCTCTTGGTATCACCATCGACACAACAGTCGTAATAATGGAAGGAATGTATGAGAATTTAAAAAAAGGATTCACTCCAAAAGACTCGGCACTTCTCTCAATAAATATGTATAAATGGCCGTTAATCGCAGGAACACTTACAAACATTTTTGCATTTTTCCCAATGCTTTTAGTGTCGGGGATTATGGGCGAATTTCTAAAAACAATGCCTATCACAATCACCGCCACACTTATAGCCTCACTATTTTTAGCACTGACAATCGCCCCATCAATCGCCGCAAAATTCATAAAACACAAGAAAGAAACCGAAGAACACCACAGCATCCTTGAACCATTTTTCGCTTGGTCTGGAGAAAAATTTTACAAATGGCTAAAAGAAATATTTGCAAAAAAGTCAAAACGAATTCTCACCATGCTAACAATAATCTCCGCATTTGCATTAAGCATCGCGCTTCCAATTTCAGGGATACTAAAAGTGGAAATGTTCCCGCCAACAGATCAAACATATTTCACAATCGCAATTGAAGCCCCAAAAGGACTAATAGTCTCTGAGACGGAAAAAATTGTAAAAGACATAGAAGAATACTTATATAAAATTCCGGAAGTGGAAAATTTCGTAACTCAAATCGGAACAACACAATCAATAGCGCTGACGGAAGACACAAAATTCATGGGACAAGGAAGCCTTACGGAATCGAATATCGCAAACATCACGGTAAATTTAGCGGAAAAAGACAAACGTGAAAAAGAGAGCTTTATGATAGCGGAAACAGCACGCGAACATTTTAAAAATTATCAAAAAGCAAAAATAAATGTAAACGAAATTAAAGAAGGCCCCCCATCGGAAGATCCAATCACAGTAAGAATCACAGGAAAAGATTTGGAAAAATTAAAAGAAATTTCGAAACAAGTTGAAGAAATAATAAAAAAAACACAGGGAACAAACACAATTAAATCAAGCCTAAAATCAGGCATAGATGAATTTGAATTCATTTTGGATCCGGGGAAAATTGCAAAAAATAATCTTACAATCGCACAAGCATCAATACAAATACGGGATATAATCCAAGGAATAAAATCCACAGATATAACTTTTGAGGACGAAGACAAAAGCATTTTCATAGAATATGATTTTGAAAAAACAGACGGAAAAACAAACCTTTCGATAAACGACATAGAAAATTTACAGATTTTAACTCCTAAGGGGAATTCAATCCCATTGTCTGAATTAGGCTCATACAAGCTGGTAAACAGCATTTCCGAAATCCAAAGGGAAGACCAGAATCGCATAATAAAAATAACAAGCGCAACAAACAAAGACATAAACGCAGTAGAAATAAACCAAAAAATTTCGGAAGAAATCGGAAAGATAGAACTACCATCCGGATATGAAATTTCTTACGGAGGAGACCTGGAAGAAATCAGAGAATCATTTATGGATTTATTCAGAGTAATGATAATCGGAATAATACTCATCGCGGGAAGTTTGGTAATGATGTTTAATTCATTCAGACAACCATTGATAATTTTATTTACGCTTCCGCTGGCCCTTATCGGAGTATTCCCGGGCCTTTTGCTCATAGGCTTAAACCTTTCGTTCCCGGCATTTCTTGGTGTAGTTTCTCTTTGTGGAATCGTCGTCAGTAATGGGATAGTTTTGATAGACAGAATAAATGAAAATATTCAAAACAACGTGGAATTCTCAGAAGCGATCGTTGAAGCGACAAAATCAAGAATAGAACCAATAGTAATGACCGCAATCACAACAATATTGGGTGTAATCCCCCTTTCACTTTCAAATGCATTTTGGGCAGGACTAGGCTTCACGATAGCATTTGGACAAATGTTTTCAACAATACTTTTGCTCGTAGTAATTCCAATCCTTTATTACTCTTTCGAAAAGAAACGAAACTAGTGCTATAATTCGCGCATGAAATACGCACAAGTTTTATTTCCGCAAAAAATAATTTTCAAAGACTCAACTTTGACATATAAAATTCCGGAAAACTTAAAAGTTGAAAAAGGATCGCTAGTAAAAGCACCAATCAGAAATTCACAAAAAATAGGTATAGTTTTAGAGATTTCAGAACTTTCTCCGCCCTTCAAAACACTGGAAATTCAAGAAATAGTGCTACCCTATCCGATTTTGACAAACAGTCAAATAGAGCTATTAAAATGGATTAGCACCTACTACTACTGTCCCATCCACCAGATAATAAAGCTATTTATCCCAAAAAAACTACTTATAGCAAAACAAACAAAAACACGCACAAGTAAAACAAAAATCAAAGAACCTGAACAAATTATTAATTCTGAACAAAAAAATTTAACAAAGGAACAAGAAACAGCAATAAACAAAATACTAAAAAGCTCCTCGAACACTTTTTTAATACAAGGAGTGACCGGATCAGGCAAAACAGAGATTTATGTACATCTGGCAAAATATTTTATAAATCAAAATCTCCAAGTTTTAATACTTGTACCCGAAATTGCACTTACCCCGCAAACAATAGAGTACTTCGAGAGATCAATTGGCATAAATTCTTCCGTTATCCACAGCAAACTTTCCGAGGGGGAACGCATAAAAAACTGGAAAGACATATCTGAAGGAAAATCAAAATTGATAATAGGATCACGCTCTTCAATCTTCACCCCATTCAAAGATATTGGCTTAATAATAATCGATGAAGAACACGAATCATCATACAAACAAGAAAATTCCCCAAGATATTCAGTACAACGCATCGCAGAAAAAATTCAAGAATTATCAAAAGATCGACAAATAAAAATCGTATACGGAAGCGCAACCCCATCCATTGAAACAGCGGAACGCCTAAAAAAATCAACAATAAAATTATTTAATCGTATCGGCGATATCCCGCTTCCAGAGATAGAAATCGTAGATCTAAGAGAAGAATTTAAAAAACAAAACCATTCAATATTCTTGGCGGAAAACAAACAAGCAATTCTATTTTTAAACCGCAGAGGCTCATCTTCTTCGGTAGTATGCAGGGATTGCGGATTCGCATACAAATGCGAAAATTGCGATCTACCAATGACATACCACGAAAAAACATTGGGTTCCCCAACCATGATTTGTCACCATTGCGGAAAACTTTCAAAACCTCCAAGCACCTGCCCAACATGTAAAGGCGTAAACATAAGATTTCTTGGAATCGGCACCGAAAGAATAGAAAAAGAAATAAAACTGCTTTTCCCGAAAGCCAAAGTGGTAAGAGCGGACAAAGATACGACAAGCAAAAAAGACAGTTTCAAAACAATATACGAAGACTTCAGAAACCATAAAGCCGACATACTCGTGGGAACGCAAATGATCGCAAAAGGCTTACACCTGCCACTTGTAAACCTGGTCGGAGTAATTCTCGCAGATATAGGCCTAAACATTCCGGATTTCAAAACTCTCGAAAAAAACTTCCAACTTTTGACACAAGTTTCAGGCCGCGCAGGACGCACGGACACAAAAGGCAAAGTAATAATTCAAACATACAATCCGGAAAATCTGGCACTAAAATACGCAAAAGAAAATTCATACGATGAATTTTTCAAATACGAAATAACTCAAAGAAAACTGCTCAATAATCCCCCATTCTCACATTTAATAAAATTAACAATCGAAGATAAATCCCTTAAAAATTGTCAGACAAAAACAGAAAAACTATACACTCAAATAAATAAAATTCTTTCAAAATTAAACGCGATGTCTGGAATAGAAGTCCTAAAATACCCTGCATACATGATGAAACTACACGGCAAATATCGCTACATTATCCTTCTAAAATCTCAGGATCGATCTCTTCTCGATAAAACATTAGAAAATATTGCAAAAGAGATTATAATGGACACGTCTATAAAAATAGACATCGACCCAAATACAACATCATAAAAAAAACATGCCTCAAACAAATAAAAAACGAATTTTATCAGGCATACAGCCAAGCGGCCGCCCACACCC
>JBAZQZ010000014.1:0-23612 GCA_041663205.1 Candidatus Altimarinota bacterium | reverse complement strand
ATCAGAATTACAAGATTGTTTCGAATGACGTGATGTCGTCCGGGAATATTTTCTTTGTGCCGCCGTATATCACAAAGGAGGATTGTGAAGCATCTGTCGCCAGTGGCGGCGATAGAGGTTGTGAAGGGCAAAACCATGCTTATACCTTGCTCCCTCTCGACGAGAATTGGGATGTCATAAAGTGGTTTTTTCAACAGCATTTTGAAGGAGGAGAATAGGTTGAGTTTAAGCCGGTTTTTTGGTATAATTGTGTGATAGATAACTTTTTACGTGCATGCAAGACGAACCAAAAAATCCAGAAGATATTTCCGGCTCAATAGAGGGGAGGCTTGGAAAAATTGCTGAACCGGTTGCGCCGGCGGAAGTTCAAACTTTTGAAGCGGGAGCTGAAGCTTTGGAGGTCGCAGATAAAACCGACGATGCTTTAAAACCGGGCCCTGTTGTCATCGCAGGTGTTGAAATTCCTGATCCAAAAGCGGCTTTAAAAAACATGGAAGAAGCTTTCGGAAGACTTCCCGCCTGTGTGCGACCTGACAAAAAAGACATGTATTTCAAATCTTTGCCCGGGAATAAAGTCGGAGAATCAACAGAAGAAGGTATCGGAATAGACCCGATAATGCTCCTTCATCCCGCTAACAGGTTTGCTCATGTAATCGCACATGAAGCGACTCACAAAGGGCTCGCTGTCCCGAATGAAGGGCTTGTGGAAGCTTATTTGATCGGGATCGGTGTTACCGGAAGTGAAAAAGACGGAACTAAAACCACAGAAAAATATGACAGAGCTTTGGCCGATTTCTCTGAATTTTTGAATAGAATTTCCGGCGGTGGCGATCCTAAAGCCATGGCCATAGAGATTTATAATCTCTATTATCAGGATAAAGACGGGAATGGCGGGGATTATCATAAGATTTTGGAAATATATAGAACAAGATATGTTAACGGCCTTGATCCAGCTAAACAAGACCAGGCTATAAAATTCTTCTGGGATATATTTCCGGAGCTTGAATATGACGATAAGGGCCAAACTCAAGCTCAGTCAGTTTACGAAGTTGGAGAGAGGCAGCTTGCAAGAGGGAGATAGTGTGCTAGAATCTTTTGGCTATGCAGTACAAAAAAGGACAAATAGTCGAGGTTGAGATTTCTTCTATCGCTTTTGGAGGTAGAGGAATCGGAAAATACGAAGGCATCACTTGTTTTGTTGATAATACAATGCCGGGCGACGTTGTGCGTGCGAGTTTTACGAGAATAAAACCAAATTTTTTCGAGGCTAAACTTGTTGAAATAATTTCACCGTCAAAAGAAAGGTGTACTCCGAAGTGTAAATATTTTGGAATTTGTGGCGGGTGCCAATTTCAATTTATGCCGTATGAAAAACAACTTGAGATGAAAGAACAGCAAGTGAAAGACGCTTTTGAGCGTATCGGGAAAATTAAAAATGCAAGTACCGTGCCTATCGGCAGGCAGGTTTCGAAAATTATCGGCAGTAAAAATCTCTACTATTATCGCAACAAAATGGAGTTTTCTTTCGGGTACGACCGTGATATGAAATTTGCTGTCGGGATGCATTTGCCGAACAGAAGATTTGATATTTTGGATCTGCATGAATGTCATCTTGAGTCTGAATTTTCTTCGAAAACAGTAAACAAAACCCGTGATTTTTTTGCCGAAAAAAAACTTGAACCTTTTAAGTACACTGACGGATCGGGATTTTTGAAATCTTTGTATGTCCGCGAAGGAAAGCGCACAAATGAGGTTATGATAAATATCGTTACTTCTGATAATTTGCCGAATGATGCTGAAAAAATAATGAAAGAGTACGCGAATATTTTGTCTTCCGATGATATGCGTGAGGGTGATAAAAAAATTACATCCGTTTATTGGACGATGATTATTGCAAAAAAAGGAGTTGTAAAAACTTCCAAAGAAATTTTACTCTATGGCAAAAAATCTCTTACGGAAAAAATGATTCTTGAAAATGAGGACAGTATGGTTTTTGAAATTTTGCCACAGGCGTTTTTTCAAGTGAACACTTTTCAGGCTGAAGTTTTGTATAGTCAAGTCATAAGAATGGCCGGCTATAAGCCCCAAAAGACCATCTTCGATTTGTTTTGCGGGACGGGAACCATCGGACTTTTTCTTTCAAAACACGCCGAGCAAGTTTATGGAATCGAGCTTATTGAAGACAGTGTAAAAATCGCCAGAGAGAATGCGCAAAAAAATAAAATTTTTAATATAGATTTTTTTACAGGAGACGTTGATAAACTTTTGAAAAACCTGAAAGAACCACCGTCTCTTATCGTGATTGACCCGCCAAGAATCGGGATAACGCAGGAAACCGTAAAATTGATAAATGATTTTTCCCCGCACCAATTGATTTATGTTTCGTGCAATCCCGCCACGCTCGCCCGCGATTGCGCATGGCTTCTCGAGTATGGATATAAAATCAAAGAAATTCAGCCGGTTGATATGTTTCCGCACACTTATCACATCGAATGCGTGGTTTTATTAGAGCGGTAAACAGCATCATGTCAATTCTTTTCTTTGGCCATGAGATGCGTTTTCAAATATGATTTATGGAGTATTTAATTTTTACATATGAAGAATTTTCAAAAAATTATTTTTTCTTTTCTTGGGGGTATTCTTTTTTCTTCTTTTTTGGGTTTTTCCGCGAGCGCAGCCGTTTTTAGCGCCGAAGAAAGTTTACTCATAAATGAAAATGTTTTGGATGATGCTTATTTTGTTGCCGGAAGCGCGGATGTGAATGGCGATGTTTTTGGGGATGCTTATGTCGTCGGTGGCAATGTTGTGATTAATGGGAATATCCAGGAGGACCTCGTGATTGTCGGCGGAAAAGTGAATGTAGTCGGAAATATCGGCGGAGATGTGCGCATTTTGGGAGGACAAGTGAGTATTTTTGGAAATGTCGGGGATGATTTGGTTGTTGCCGGAGGACAAGTGGATGTCGGCAGAAATTCCATCGTTGGCGGGAGTCTTGTGAGCAGTGCCGGACTTGTTACCGTGGATGGATCGATACAGGAAGATCTTCGCGGGGTCATGGGTACTTTGATACTGAACGGGAAAGTCGGTCGTGATGTAGATGTCATTGTTCAGGATGATATTTCGGTTGCATACAGCGCGAAAGTTTCCGGGAATTTCAGTTATTCTTCTTTGATTGAATCCAAAATCCCGAAAAATGTCGTTGCCGGGGAAACAAAATTCAATAAATCCGAGAAAGGTAAAAATGCCGGAGACGTCACTCGCGATCTTATTGTAAATAAAATTCTCAGCTATGTTTCAGCATTGATCGTTTTGGCTTTGTTCTGCGCTTTCTTTAAGAAATATCTTGTGAAGGCTTCTGAATTCGCCAAACAAAATATTTTAAAATCTATGGGAATTGGGATTGTCGCTCTTATTTCTTGTTTTGTCGGCGGGGCGGTGCTTTTGTTTACAATAGTCGGAGTTCCGCTTGGATTGGTAGCTTTTGCTGTCGGCCTTGCGCTTCTTTATTTCGGTAAGATTTTGGCTGCCGTTTGGCTTGGCGGATATTTCGGCAGATTTGAAAAAAACAGAAAATTGAATGAATTCACTTTGTTTTTGTGGTGCGCTCTCGGACTTTTAATATACTATGTTGTCGGACTCGTACCTTTTGTCGGATGGCTCGCTGATGCGGGAGCCGCACTTGTCGGAATCGGTACGCTTGTTTACATGAAAGTCGATTATTTCAAGGTTTTTAAGGCCAAGCGGTTGATATAATCCAGTGCTTCTTTTTTTGTTTTGAGTTCCCCTCCGAGTTGTTTTTCGCGTATATCCGAGAGGATTTCTCCGACACGCTCCCCCGCCGGTATTTTTAACGCTTTCATTATTTCTTCTCCGCTTATAAGTTTTTTCGGAAGAAGTTTCAAGTGCGCGATTTCATGTTTATATAATTTTTTTATTTGCTCGTATTTGTCTAAATCCAGCGGAATTATGCCCATGCAGTCCGCGCGAAAAACCTCGAGTAAATCTTCGAATTCTTCAAGCAAAAACCAGTGTCTGCGTCTTGAATCCGGCATTTCCAAAAGTGGAACGACCATCATATGATGACGCACAAGCCATTCAACTCTGTTTACCGTTTTTATCGGGAATCTTAATCTTTTCAGAATTTTTTTTGCAATTTCCGCTCCGACTTCCTGATGTCCTTCATATTTTATTCTGTCATCTTTTATTTCAAATGTGTCGTATTTCCCGATGTCGTGCAGAAAAACCGCCCATTTTAGCGCTGATGTAGGCGATTTTTCCGGAAGAGGATTCGGGTCCGACTCTTCTTCCGTCAAAGAATCCAATGATTTTATCGAATGGTCCCAGACGTCCCCTTCCGTGTGATATTGCAGTGGCTGAGCCAATCCTTTCAGTTTGCAAAGTTCCGGAATCAGAATCTCCAAAGCTCCTATTTCAAAAAGTTCTTCGAAGGCGCGACCTGCGTTTTTCCCCATTATCATTTTGTTCAGTTCTTCGCGAATTCTTTCGGTTGAAATATTTTTTATCAGATGTACGTGTTTTTTTATCGCCTGATAAGTGTCCGGGTTGTACTGCATATTTAACGCATTTCTAAAACGTACCGCGCGTAAAATTCTCAAATTGTCCTCCAAAATTCTTTGTTCCGGATCGCCGATAAATTTGATAAGTCCTTTTTCCAGATCCTCTTGTCCTTTAATATAATCCATTATTCTATCCTCTGTCGGGTCATAAAAAAGTGCATTTATTGTGAAGTCCCGACGGAGCGCATCCTCTTTTGCATTAGTAAAAATTACCGCATCAGGACGCCGTCCGTCGCTATATCCGCTGTCCGACCTGAATGTTGCGATTTCGAAACTGTGTCCGTTTTGTATCGCCAAAATCACTCCGAATTTTTTGCCAACGGGGATTGTATGTTCGAGTAAATTTTCTATTTCTTCCGGTTTCGCCGAAGTGACTATATCAAAGTCTTTCGGCTCTATTCCAAGCAACATATCGCGAACACATCCCCCCGCCCAATACGCTTCGTGGCCGGCTTTTTTCAGTATTTCTATGATTTCGATTGAGGTGGTTTTCATCTTTTTTGAGTGTACATTATTCTCTTGTGTTTTTCGAGAGTTTTAGTAATATTCCTCCCTTGTAATAATTTTTTTATGCATACGCCTATCTCGAGCGAGTTTGGTGGGAATAACGGACAAGCCACTCTCACGGAGGGAGAGCTTTTTACAAGGGTTGCTGATATTGTTGCGGATCTTGTTCAAGCGGAGCCGGTTTTGATGGTGGCTGTTTCCGGTGAAGTGAGAGGTCGAGTTTCTGAAATTTTGGAAGAGCGCCGTATTTCTTTGCCGGAAGATTTCGACAGTGTTGCTTTATCCCCTGATAAAGATTTACCCACTTTCCTTTTGTCTGCGATTGATAGAGCAGACAGAATGGATGGATTTGGTAGTGGTTTGATGGCGCATTTGTGGAAAGTCGGCTCTTTTGCGTATAATCTTGCCACTGACATGCGATTTGATTATGAGGAAAGAAGAAGAACGAGAATAGCGGCGTTGTTGCACGATATCGGGAAATTGGACAGAGTGAGTCGCCCGAATATTTTATCTCCTTTGCGTCTTTCTCCCGAGCAAAAAGCCGATATTCGTTTACATTCCCTCGTCGGGGAGAGAGTTCTTCAAAATTTTGGATTTACTTCTGAGATTACCGATTTGGTTTTAAGACACCATTTTAGATTTGACGGGACTGGATATCCCGCTCAAAACGGTGAAGATATGTCAAAAGAAGTCGGTGTTTTGGGTGTGGTTGATGCTTTTGATTCTATGCTTGGGCCAAGACCCGGAAGAAATAGTAAGGAGAGTTTGGAGGCTTTGCTAGTTTTGCGAAATGGAAGCGGAAAACATTTTCATCCCGACGCGGTGAAGGCTTTTGTTTCTCCGGCAAGAAGATTTGTCATTCCTTACACAAGCGAATAAAATGCTTACATGAAAATACTTGGAATAGAGACATCGTGCGATGAAACATCGATTGCCGTGGTTGAGGACGGGCGAAAAGTTTTGTCGAATGTGATTTATTCACAGATTCCTTTGCATGCTTTGACCGGAGGGGTTGTGCCGGAAGTTGCGGCGAGGGAGCATGTCCTCAAGATTGTGCCTGTGCTTGATGAGGCCTTAAAGAAGGCGAATTGTGGCTGGGATGATATCGATGCCATCGCAATTACTCACGGGCCCGGGCTTATCAGTTCTTTGATTATCGGGACGCAGACGGCAAATGTTATTTCTTTTGTGAAAAATAAACCTCTTATTCCCGTTCAACATATTGTCGGGCATATTTATTCGAATTGGCTTTATGCCCCTGGCGCAATCGATACAGAGAAAGATGAAATTTCTCTGCCGGCGCTTGTCCTCACCGTTTCCGGAGGGCACAATGATATGATTTTGATGAAAGATCATCACAAATTTAAAGTGCTTGGCGAGACTTTGGACGACGCGGCCGGAGAGGCTTTTGACAAGGTTGCGAGAGTTCTTGATCTCGGGTATCCGGGTGGTCCGGCTATTTCGAAAATGGCCGTAAATGGCGACAGTAAGCGGTTTAAACTTCCGAGATCCATACTTGAAAAAGGCAGTTTGAATTTCAGTTTTTCAGGATTAAAAACCGCCGTAATACGAGAAGTAAAAAAATATCCCGAACTCGATGAAAAATTTAAAGCCGATATGTCTGCGGCTTTTCAGGAAGCCGTTTCCGATGTTTTTGTTCATAAAATGTTGGAGGCTTTACATCAATATCCGAAAATAAAAGAAGTTATGATCGCCGGAGGGGTTTCGGCAAACACAAGGATCCGAAATGCCCTTACGCAGGCGCTTCCCGCAGATGTAAAATTCAGATTCCCGAAAGCTATTTCTTACTGTACAGACAATGCCGCGATGATTGCGGCCGCGGGATATTTCTTGTATAAATTGCATCCAAAAAAATACAAATCTTCTGTGAATATTGTGCCAACCACGTCGTTTGAGATTTATTGAGATATTTGGCATTGAAAGATTTGTAAACTGTGTTAAGATAAAAGGCAGCTATTAGCCTAATTTTTTATTTTATGCCTGAAGAAAAAACAAAGAAAAAATACGAAGCATTCCAAAATCCGAAGGGGGTTCATGATATTTTGCCTGCGGATCAGGATTTTTACACTTACATCAAAAAAGTTGTCAGGCATAGAGCGAGACAGGCCGGTTTTAGGCGTATAACCACACCGATTTTTGAGTTTACGGAAGTTTTCAAAAGAAGTATCGGGTCTGAAAGTGATATCGTTTCAAAAGAAATGTACACTTTCGAGGACAAGAAGGGCAGAAGCCTCACTCTTAAGCCCGAAAGTACAGCTCCGGTTGTGCGAAGTTATATTCAGAATGGCATGAATCAGTGGCCTCAACCTGTGCTTTTGTTCTATATTGAGCCACATTTCAGATATGATCGCCCTCAAAAAGGAAGATATCGACAGTTTTGGCAGTTTGGGTTTGAGATTATCGGGGAAAGCGATCCGGCTCTTGATGCTCAGCTTATTCAATTGGCTATAAAAATACATAAAGACCTTGGAATTGCGGATTTTTTCAGTTTGCAATTAAATACAATCGGAACTCCCGAGGCGCGCAGTAAATACGCCGAAGTTTTGCAGGATTATTATGTCGGAAAAGAAAGATCTCTTTGCGAAGATTGCAAGGCAAGGCTTGGGACGAACGCTTTGAGACTTCTGGATTGTAAGGCTGAGGATTGCCAGATTTTGGCGCAAATGGCTCCGCAAATGAGAGATTATCTAGACAAAGAATCTCTTGAATTTCATGAAGAATTAAAAGGGTATCTTGATGAAATCGGAATCGCTTACACAGAAAACCCAAGGCTTGTCCGCGGACTTGATTATTACACAAAAACCGTTTTTGAATTTTGGGATAAAGATGAGGGCGCGCAAAATGCGGTCGGTGGAGGTGGACGATATGACGGACTTATCGAGCTTATGGGCGGACAGAGCACGCCGGCGGTCGGGTATGCGGCGGGTATCGAAAGGATTATTGCAAACATGAAACGTGAAAAAATACGTGTTCCTTCAAAAGATGAACTTCATGTTTTTGTGGCTCAGCTGGGGAATGAAGCAAAGAAAAAATGTCTCGGACTTATAGACGATATGAGGGAAGCTGGAATAAAAACTATGGGAGCGCTTGGGAAAGGATCTATAAATATACAGCTTAGAATAGCCGATAAATTTCATGTTCCTTATGCGGTTATTATCGGAATTACGGAGGTGCGCGAGGGCGTTGCGATTATCAGAGATATGAAAAAAGGAGTGCAGGAGACTGTAAAAATGGCTAACGTAGTCCCTAAATTGGTGAAACTCATAGGAGAGAAAAATCTTGACAGATATACCCCTGGAGAACTTCTCTATTCTTAGATGTTTTTGTAACTGTCGCGTTTGAATTGCGTTTTATTTGGTGTATATTTGGTTTGTAAAAAAAATTCCCATGAAAAAAATTTTCACTTGTTTGTTCTTGTTTTTGATTTCTTCTAGCGTCGCTTTTGCCGAGGGATTTCCCGATGTATCTCAGGATAACGAGCACTTTGTCGCTATTAAATATTTGGTTGATAAGGGAATTATAAACGGGTATCAAGACGGGACTTTCAAGCCGGAGGAACTTGTGAATCGCGCGGAGGCAACAAAAATGGTTGTTAAGGCTTTTAATGTTCCTTATGACAAAGTTTTTGAGGGATCTTTCCCTGACGTGAAGAAGAGCGATTGGTTTTTTCCTTTTGTTATGGCGGGGAAAGAGGCGGGGCTTCTTGCGGGATACAAGGACGGAAAATTCAAACCCGAAAATAATATAAATCTTGCGGAAACTCTTAAAATCGTGGAAGTTGCCGGTAATGCAAAAGTCCCCGAAAAAGTTGACGGCAATGTTTTTCTTGATGCTCCAAAAGACGATTGGTATGCGGTTTACGCGCTTTATGCAAGGGATCATAATATAGTTTTGTCCGATGATTACGGGAATCTTCATGCCGAACAGCCCGTGACGCGTCAGGTTTTTGCGGAAGTGGTTTATCGCATGATGATTGTTTCCGAAAAAAACGGGGAAGTGTTCCCGCTTTATACAAACTGGTCAACATTTACCGGCAAGTATCTCCCCTTCCAGGTAAAATATGACGATAAAACATGGCAGACGATAGAGAACAAAGACGAAGTTATTTTTTACAGACAAGATAAAGAATTTTTACAATTTTCTCCCGCGAAGGTTTACCAAAATTCCGCAAGAGTTTGGGTTTCTTTGGATAAAAATGAAGCGAACATGACAGGTCCTCAATATTTCGAGAATTTAAAACTTGCTTTCCCCGGAGCGCAATATACCGAATTTAAACTTCACGGACTTTCCGCGATGGAGGTTTTGTATCCGATGGAGAGGACCGTGGATTGGTATGTGTATTTGAGTAGCGGAAAGGTTTTGGTCGCATACACGGAATTTGGCGGAGGGGTTTTGGGATTTAAATTGCAGCAATATATAAAAGCGATGCTCGCGACTTTTGAATATAAAGAATTGGCCGGTGAAAGCGAAAAGGATTATACGGAAATTTTGAACGGAATTTATTCGAAAATTTTGGTTGAGGGAAAAGGCATGAGCGCTCTTGATACTCTTCCCGATAAAAATATTATAGAGACCGATACTATCGGTGTCGGGACGGGACCGGTTGATTATTATTACAGTAGCGGGGTTAATAAAACTTTTAAATACGAGCGAAACAGTGATACTATCTTGGACAAGAGGGACGGAAAGACAAGTACGTTTTAGTTTATAAATTTTAAATTAAAAAAATGGCAAAGAAAATTTATTCAAGAAGTTATTTGATGGGTATTACCGCCGCTTTAATCGCTATAGCTATCGCTGTTGCAAGTTTTGTTTATTCGCTCGTGAAAGATTCCGGCGGATATCCCGGAGTGGAATTTACCGTTTCTGAAAACGATACTGTTTCCGTTAATCCAAGTGGTGGCAGTTTCCCGGATCACGCTCCGGATATTGAACCGCCTACGACTAAACCTCCCGTTAACTGAAATTTTAATCCTCGAAGCGATATGCAACGCCGGAAGATGGCTTTTCTTTGGGTGTTTTTAGACTGAATGCTTTCTTTTGTTTTGGTTTTTGTATTACCTCACTGTTTATAATTTCTTGCGCTTTCTCGGCTTCGTGAGCCTGTTTCATAAGAGTTTCAACGTCTATAATTTTTGATTCTTCTTCTTTTTCAGCAATAATTCCCAATCTTTCTTCCTGAAAATTTTTCAAGAAATTTATTATTTTGTATTCACTGTCCATGAGGCTCATGTTTGAAATTCTAAATCCCGCCGCTTGATTATGGCCTCCCCCGCCGAAAGCTTCTGCGATTTTCGCAGCGTCGACGGATGGATTTGTTGTCCTTATGCTCGCCGAAACCGTGCCGTCTTCTCTTTCTTTTAAAAGAAGTATTATTTCCGCTCCGGGTGCGTTCGTCATTAATTCGTCAATGATGTCTCCCGTCTGGTCTTCGACACTTTCCGTATCTTTAAAATCCTGCCTGCTGACTGCGGACCAAACTATTCTGTATTTTTCATCAACTTGTATTTTTGAAAGGACTCTACCCCAAAGTTTGAGCTGACTTAATTGTTTTGTTTTGTATACGTGCTGGATTATCTCTTGCTGACGCGCTCCGTATGAAATCAATTGTGCGGCGCGCGCGAATGCTTTTGGCGTCGTATTTGCGTTTTGAAAACTTCCCGTGTCTGTTATTATTCCCGCCAAAAGAAGTGTCGCGATGTCTTCATCTATAAGATTCACTTTTTCTTCGGCCGCCAATTCTTCAAGTATCGGAAGAATTATTTCCGTTGTCGAAGATGCCATGATGTCAACGAAATTCAATTTTCCGAAATGAGAATTTGAAATGTGATGATCGATATTTATTACAGGAACCTGATGAAAAATTTCTATATTTTTTTCGTATATGTCTCTTAACTGTACGAGTTCCGCGGTGTCTACGGTAATTATTAAATCGTAATCTATTCCGCCGGAAGAAAAGGATATATTTTCTTCCGATAATCTTCCTTCTTTTGGAGTTACAACGATATTTATTTTCCCGTCTTCATTTTCACTTTTGATGTTTTCTATTTTTACATTTTTATAATCAATCGTGATTATAAAATCTCCCGAAGAAATCATTTTATTGCTTATCACTTTTGTGTTCGGCAAAAATTGCAGAACGTCGGGAATCGCTTCGCTGCATATTACCGTCACTTCTTTTTGCAGTTTTTTAAGAGCCATATATAAAGACACTGCGCTTCCCAAAGAATCGCCGTCGAGAGGAGCTGAAGGCAATATTAGAATTTTTTTGCTTCTTTTTATCAACTCCACCACTTGTTTTTGTGTGCTTACCGTCATTTTTTTATTTAATCATAATCTTTACATTTTAAAACATTTTCTGAGCTTTGTCAATACGTCTATTTAAGGCACCATTAAAAAGGGTGTAAGTATAAATGACTCTCTGAAAAATTTCCAGTTATTTATTTTCTCTGAAGTCGAGGGCCTTGAATTGAATTTTTTCTTTGTCGTTCCAAATGTTTTTCTCTATAGTAAAGACCAAATCTATCTTTCTGTGCTGTCTCATTTCTGAAATAAATTCGCCCATTTTGAAACCTATTACATTTACTTCTTTATCTTTTGCTTTCACCATAAATTTCAAATGGTCTTTTTCTTTGCCGACCTGATCTATGAAATACGGCTCCAGGCCTTGCATAATGAATACCGGTTTCGAATTTTCGATCCCGAAAGGTTTCAATGTGTTTATTTTTTCTATGAATTCAAAACTTATTTCGTCCGAATCAAGTTCGCAGTCTATCGCCAAGGATGGCTTTAACTCATTGTTTTCCAGTTTTTTATTTGCGTACTCTATTAACTTTTCCGTAAATTCCGCCAGGTCTTTTTTCTTTATGTTGAACCCGCCCGCTTGCGCGTGGCCGCCAAAAGACGGCAAAAGATGCGCAAAGTTTGTGAGTGCTTCAACTATGTTGAAATATTCCGGACTTCTGGCCGATCCAACCAATGCGTCTCCGAAATCTTGCATCAAAATTACCGGTCTTGCGTATTTTTCCACCAATCTACCCGCCACAAGTCCCAATATCCCCACATGCCAATTTTGGCTTTGTGCAATCAATATTTTATTCTCCAGTCCGTTTTTCAAGAATATTTGTTCAGCTTCTTCCATTACTGATTTTGTCATTTCCTGTCTTTTTAAATTCAAGCTTTCGAGTTCATTCCCGAATTTTTCCACTTTTTCGCCGTCTTCTTCCTGGAGCAAAAGTGACATTGCCGTATACGGATCCCCTATTCTGCCCGCCGCATTTATGCGCGGTGCTATTTTGAAACCTATCGTGCTCCCGTCTATTTCGTCTTCATCTTTGGTCGAGGAAAGTTTTAATATTTTTTTAAGTCCTGGCCACGCGGTATTAGTCAGAGATTTCAGTCCTTCTCTTACTATGAGCTTGTTTTCGCCTTTTATAGGCCCTAAATCCGCTACCGTCCCCAGCGCCGCCAGGTCAACCAAGTTTTTTAATTTGGAAAAAACATTATCTTTTTCCTCTGTTCTTGAAATTAAGGCATGTGCCATTTTTAGCGCAACTCCGGCTCCCGTCAGTTCTTTAAACGGATAGGCCGAATCGTATTTCGGGTGAATTATTGCGAAAGCGGCAGGAACTTCTTTTGGAATAGTGTGATGGTCGGTGATTATTACGTCTATTTTATTTTCGTTTGCTTTTGCTATTTGCGGATGACAAGAAATCCCACAATCAACGGTAATCACCAGTCCTATATCTTTTTTCACAAACTCATCTATGAATTTTTCAGAAAGTCCGTATCCGTCTTTTAGCCTGTTTGGAAGCCGATAAGAGACTACTGCGTCCATTTTTTTCAAGGTACTGTATAAAATCAAACTTCCTGTTATCCCGTCCACATCATAATCCCCGAAAACGATTATTCTTTCTTTTTTTTCGACAGCGTCAAATATTCTTTTTACCGCTTTTTCCATGTCGGAAAAAAGAAACGGATCGTGAAATTCCAGATTTTCTTTTTCATCAACAATCCCTCTGTTTTCAAGTATTTTTTGAAAGGTTTTCAGGGTTGGATTTGTATTTTTTATCACCCACTTTTTACCGAATACCGACATTTATTTGGGATTATTTTTTTCTTTTTTCTTGTTTTCCAGCCATTTTGCAATCGCTTCCTCCGGAGTATGGGCCTTGTCTTTGCCAAAAACCCAAGTGTGCCTGGATACTATTTTTTTGTATATATCCTCAACCACACCATCCATTTCAAAATGTTTTTCTTCTTTTGCTATCTGCGCAATCATCGCAATTTGAAAAAGTACATCACCAAGTTCCTCTTTCAGATTTTTGTAATCTTTTTTTTCAACGGCTTCTTTCACCTCTTGCGTCTCGTCAATAAGGCATTTCAGCATGCTTTCGATTGTCTGTTTTCTGTCCCACGGACATCCCGTTTCCGACCTCAATTTTTGGGTCAAAAATTTCAAATCTTTTAATGTTTTTTTAGCCATTTTATATTTTTATATCTCCTAAACCATGTCATTTGTCGTTTTGCGTAATTTCTTGTGTTTTTTTTGAGTAATTCCACACATTCTTCGAGTGATGATTCCCCCCTTATATAAGGGATAATCTCCTTCGCGCCAAGTGACGACATTGCAGGCAGGGTTGTATTATACCCCTTTTCGAGTAAATTTTTCACTTCTTTTACGAGACCTCTTTTTAGCTGATTCTCCACGCGTAAACCGATTCTTTCGTATAATTTTTCTCTCGGCCAATCTATCCCTATCATAAAAACATCGTATTTAGGATCAATTTTTTTGTCTTCTTTGTTTTCTTTCTTTATTTTGTTTATTTCTATCGCACGAACTACGTAAACCATATTATTCGGATGTATTCTTTTTGCCGCTACCGGATCTAGTTTTTGCAATTTTTTATAAACATAATTGTTCCCATATTTTTCCGCCTGTTTAAAAAGACGAGCCCTGAGTTTCAAATCCGGCTCCATTCGCGGTAATTGATAACCTTGAGTTATCGCGCTTATGTAAAGTCCGGTGCCGCCCACCAACATCGGGACTTTTTTCTTTTCAAAAATTTCTTTGATTTTTTCATTCGCCATGTCCTGATATTCCGCCAATGTCAATGTGTCTTTTGGCTCCCTGATGCCCAAAAGATGATGAGGTATCCCTTCGCGTTTTTCCTCCGATATTATGTCTGAACCTATTTCAAGACCCTTATAAAGCTGTCTTGAGTCTGTCGAGATAATTTCGCCATTTATGGCGTGGGCGATTTGTAAAGATAAATCCGTTTTTCCGGAGGCTGTCGGGCCGAGAAGAACGACTAGAGGTTTTTTATGAGACGCAACGAATTTTTTTACTTCTTTAAGGATGTCCATTCCTCTTTTTAGTAAGTTTTAAGTGTGCGTAATATAGCCGAAACTTCTCGATTTGGCAAAAATATACACCTCAACGTGTGTTATTTGGAAATATTATTACGTTTTTGTCAATTTTAATCGTTAGACTTTTGCACTTTTTATGGTAGATTTCTCCAGTCATAGACAGCGGGCACACAAATAAGACCTGCCGAGACAAATGAGATTTAAGTCGAAGTTAAACTTTTTTGTTCTCGATAGTCTAAGACAATCGAGATTTTTTTAATCTTAAAAACTATGTCACAAACAAAAGGTGAAAAAGAGCAGGTTCTGGCTGATCTTCAGAATCAATTCAAGTCCGCAAAAGCAGTGGTTTTCGCTGACTATCAAGGGCTCTCAGTTAAAGATCTGAAAGAGCTTCGCAAAAGGCTAAGAGAAAGCGGAGTTTCTTTCAATGTAGCGAAAAAGACTCTCATCAAGCTTGCAGCGAAGGACTCCGGATACGATGAAATTCCTGACAGTGTGATGGAAGGACCTGTTGGAGCTGCTTTTTCTTCGCAAGAAGAAGTTGCTGGAGCGGCAAAAATTATTCATGATTTTGCCAAGAAGAACAAGGCTTTGAAGCTAAGAGGATCTCTTTTCGAAGGGAAAATATTGTCTGTCTTGGAAACTAAACAGCTTGCTGTTCTTCCAAGCAAACAAGAACTTCTTACAAAACTTGTTTATCTGTTCAACGCTCCTATTTCCGGATTTGCTCGTGTTCTTCAAGCTATTGCAGACAAACAAGGACAGCCGGCTTAATTATTTATCAATTTATTAAATATTTTAACTTAAAAACATATGTCAGACTTAGAACTCAGCAAGGATGCTCAAAAGATTATGGAATTGGTTGAAACACTTCCAGTTCTTGAACTTGCAAACCTTGTAAAAGCACTTGAAGAAAAATTCGGTGTTAGCGCAGCAGCTTCAATGATGATGGCTCCTGCGGCAGGTGGCGCAGCAGCTGATGCAGACGCCGGAGACGCAAAGAAAACAGTCATGTTGACCGGAGCAGGCGGACAAAAAATCTCTGTTATCAAAGTTGTTCGTGAACTTACGGGTCTTGGTCTTAAAGAGGCTAAAGATCTTGTTGATGCAGCTCCAAAAGCTGTCAAAGAAAACGTTGAAATGGCGGAGGCTCAAGAAATCAAGAAAAAACTTGAGGAAGTCGGAGCTTCAGTTGAGCTTCAATAAGACACTAGATAAACAAAGAAAAAGAGGAAGAATATTCTTCCTCTTTTTTGTAATCCATCTCTAAAGGGTTTGGCCGGAAGGATATTGTTGTTGAATTTCGAGTAATTCGGCGTGTTCGATACTGCGGTTTTGTATTAGTCTTTCCGCAATAGCTTTTAATAATTGCCTATTTGCTGTTAGTTCTTTTTTTGTTTCTTCTCCACATCTATCGAGGATTTGGTCGATATAACAATCTAAATCCATTATTCCCTCGGCTTCGGTATGTGTTCTAAATCTACTTCTTCCATCACCATTTTCCGGCATCATGCCGTAATCCATGACCATTCTTGTTGCAAGGCTTGTCGCTTTTCGTAAGTCGTCTGTGGCTCCGGTAGACCTTTCTCCTGTTTCCATCTCCTCAGCTATTGTCCCAGCCAAAAGTAATTTTATCTGCCATTCCAATTCTTTGCTCGTCAAAACATGACGTTCTTCAAGTGGAGGTGTTAGCGTTGTCCCAAGAGATCTGCCACGTGGGATTGTTGTTACTCTTTCGACTTCAACCCCACCGCTGAGCATTGCTATCGCGGCATGTCCCGCTTCATGAATTGCCGTTATTCTTTGTTCTACAGGCGTCAAACATATATCGCTTTCCATTCCCATTAGCGCTATATCCAACGCGGTCGTCAGATCTTTCTGTGTTAAAACTATTGGAGCTCCTCTCTTTAGCGCCAATAGTTTTGCTTCTTCTACAACTTTTTCTACGTCTGCACACGATCGTTCTACAAGCGTCGAAGCCAGTGTTTCCAATCTTACGTCATCAGCCAAGCTTATATTTTTTGTCAAAATTCTAAATAATTGTAACCGTCCGGCTTGATCGGGATACGTAAATGTAATTTCACGATCAAATCTCCCCGCTCTGGTAAGCGCTTTATCTAAAACTTCCGGGTGATTTGTGGCTCCGATAACGGTAATACCATCACTGTCATTAAACCCGTCCATTGCGGTCAACAATTGATTAACAATTGCATTATGTTCGGTTTCCGACGCACTGCCGTCTTCCGTATGTAGACGTTTTGATCCGAGGGAATCCAATTCATCAATGAAGATTATGCAGGCTCCATCCTTCTTTGCCAATTCTTTGGCGTTTTCGAATAGATCTCTGATTGCCTTTGACGTATTTCCCATCCATTTTGATTCCAGTTCGGATCCCGCTATTGCTATGAACGGTATTCCTGATTCTGTTGCAATTGCTCGTGCGGCAAGCGTTTTCCCGGATCCCGGTGGTCCGACAAAAAGTATCCCTCTTGGGATTTTTCCTCCCATTTCCGTGATAGCGTTTCTATCTTTCAGTTCTTCAACAAGTTTTACCAGTTCTCTTTTGACGTTTCCCAGCCCTGCTATATCACTGAATTTGGTTTGAGGGAGCAAGTGTGTCGGGATTTTATCTCTTTTTTTGCTCTTTCGAGGTAACAGATCTCTTATCGTAATAACCATGAGGATTCCTAGGAATATGGGAATCAAAGATTCCAGGTCTTTTCTTGTAAACAGTGAATTAACGTTTCGAACATTTATTCCCGCCTTAAGTAAATATCTATGCAAATCGTTCCCGAATGAGATAATAATTTTTTGTGTTATTTCTTCTCCATTTTCCAGATAAATTTTAATTTTTATTTCGTTGCTTCCTTCCTGAGTTCCAAATTCTACTTTTTTCACCTTATTGCACTTGATGATTTCAAATAGTTGATTGTCTGTAATTGGTTCGGAGTCCCCGCTTTTGGCTGTGTATGTCGTACTTGTTGAACAATTAATCCCTCTGGCGATTTCTTCCAGAGATAAATTTTGTGGTTTTTCGAGTGATGGATTTTCTGTTTTTGGCCGTTCTGCTTCCGGCTGCCCTACATGATCCGGAGGTTTTGGATAGTTTGCACTCGCAGATATACTCGGTTTTCTTTCGGCTTCAGCCACCCTAGGTTCTGAATCTGAGACAAGATAAGTTGAACCTAAAAGTGCAATGGCCGCAGCTGCAAGATTAATCGAACCAGGTCTTTCCATTTTTTATTATTATTGGGAGGTAATATAACCATAAGGCGGTTTTTTGTCAACTTGTCTTCTTGAGAGGATGTTCTGGGAGGTGCATTTACCCTTTACGATTGCCTCAAAAATTGGTATAATACGTTGATATAAAAATAAATATAAAAATAAATGGAAAACGCGGTAACTCCAAAGCTGGTGAATCCTTTGGACTCCACGGGAGAGAAAAAAGAAGCGAGTTCTGACATTTTGAAAAATTTGACCTCGGGTGATACGGGGCAGGAAAAGTTTCTTGAAGAGGCTCCGACTATAGATTTTTCGCTTTTGAAAGACGTTGTTCCTCAGCAAAGCATGCTTTTGACCGGGCTAAAATATGGCTTTGTCGGGCTTGCGGGGGCATTTTTTGTCGCTATTGTGTTTTTTGTCGTGACGTTGACCGACGCTTTCAGTCTTGTTTCTTCACCTTTGGGTTATACAAGCCTTACGAAGCAGATTGCAAATGACAATACGGACATCATCGCGCTAAAAACCGAGCTTAATTTCAACAGGTATCTTCTTCTCAAGGGGTATCTTGATGAATTCGGATATTACGGAGACGCTTTCGCTCAAAATTATGAAATTTTAAATACAAAAACGTCTTCGGACGAAGAAAAGTCCGCGGCAGAGGAGAAAATCTCCGCGATAAAACCCGATCTTAAAGAGAGTTTTGTCGCCGCAAAAGATATTTTTTCGAAAGAATTTGATTCTCCGCTTTATACCGCTGATCCCGCGCAACAGGATACGATGGCGCTTTTCAAGCAAAAACTCATTGATAAATTTAATTCGAAGGCGGCAGAGCTAAACAATTTGACCGATCCGGAAGCGAAAAGAGATTATAAAAATTATATGCAAATTGTCACTCTTATTTCGAATGCTGATTTGAAAAATCTTGTTTTGGGCGCGGATTTTGATTCGCTAAAAGACGAGGATTTGTACGGACTTATCAAAAAAATAAATTCAATGGTCGTGAATGATTTTAATGTCATCCATCAAATCAAAAATGCGAGAATAAGATGGTCCGACATCATCAATGAAATAAATTTACGCACGATAGCCGTGGACAGCAGCTACAACCAAGATGTTTATGACGAACTCGGCGGAATCAGATACACAAGCTATGATTTTGACAGCGAATCCAAAAAACTTTCCATCAACGGGGAAACAAAAATATTTGACACTACAAATTTCACACTCATTACCGATTTGATAGATTCCCTGAATAATTCCGAGCTTTTTGACGGCGCGGAAATGCGTTCTTTCTCTAAAACAGGATCGCTCGATGAAGGATACACCGCAAATTTGAGGATTTCATTAAATTTAAAAGATAAAGAATAATTATGCCAAATCTATCTTATTTAATCGCGACAAAAAGAGAAGATACCCAAATAAAATCTTACGCAGTGCTATGCGGAATTTTGCTTATAGCATTCGGAGTTTTCACTTATACGAAATGGCAGGAATATTCGGTGGTCAGCACTGTTGTAGAGAAAAATGAATCTTATATCTCCGCCTTGGAAGAACAAGGAGCAAATGAAAAAGCCGCTTTTGAAACGAAAAAAGATTCGATTAATCAATTGAAAACCGAGATAGAAACAAATCTTGTGGAAGTTTTTCCGAAATCCGACGCTTACACGGAACTTACGAGAAAATTTGATACGTTTGAGCAAAAACTTTCCAACAAAGACAGTGTTTTTGAGATTTCAAATGTTGAGTTTCAAGGCGCTACGAGAGAGGCAAATTATTCTATTTTGCCCGTAAGAATGAGCATAAGAGGTTCCAAAGAAAATTTCGAAAAGTTTTTACATTACGTGGAAACTTCCGGATCTTTGGCTGACAAAGTTAGACTTATGGATATTTCTTCCATCAGATTGAATTTTGAAAATACCGGCGATCTTTCCGGTAAAAAGGAAGAAATTATAAATTTTTCGGTACAAATTAACGCATATTTTCAATAAAAGTGGAGAATACAAATGTTCAACAACCAGCTCCCGTAACGACAGTCCCCGCGGCGACTCCTCAACCCCTTGAGAATGAAAAGCTAAAACAGCTTAAAGATGCCATTTTGGCGGCAAATATTCCGCAGATGGTGATGGTCGCGATTTCATATGCGCTTGATTTGAGATCCAGTGATATTCACATCGAACCGCTGCAAAATCGCGTTCGTTTGAGATATAGAATTGACGGAGTTTTGCGACACGTGGTTGAATACCCTACAAATCTGCATCCTGCCGTCGTTTCAAGAATTAAAATCATGTCGAATTTGAAAATCGACGAACAACGTATTCCGCAGGACGGACGCGCGGATGTGACCACAAAAGAGGGAAAACAAATGGATCTTCGTATTTCGACTTTGCCTACGGTAAACGGAGAAAAGATTGTTATGCGTATTCAGGACAAATCCAGAAAAATTCCGGATCTTTCAGAGCTTGGAATTACGGGGACATCACTGAAAAATCTTAATGCCGCTCTTTCCGCTCCGAATGGAATTATCATCAATACAGGGCCTACGGGATCAGGAAAAACGACAACTCTTTATTCTTGTCTTACAAAATTAAATAAGACCGAAGTAAATATTCTTACGATTGAAGACCCGGTGGAAATTCAGCTCGACGGACTAAATCAAAGTCAGGTGCATCACGACATAAATTACTCGTTTGCGATGGGTATGAGGGCCGCGCTTCGTCAGGATCCGAACATTATAATGGTCGGAGAAATCCGTGACAAAGAGACGGCCGACACAGCTATCGAGGCTTCACTTACAGGACATCTCGTATTTTCAACTTTGCATACAAACAGCGCGGTTGAATCTTTGACCCGTCTTATAAATATGGGCGTCGCCCCTTATCTTTTGACATCTTCTCTTGAGCTTATCATCGCGCAAAGGCTTGTGCGACAGGTTTGTCCGAAATGTAAAAAGGAATCCGTCGTTAATCCCGAGATGCTTGAAATGATAAAAAAAGCTCTTTCCGAGATGAAGGCCGAGGGGGAAATAGACCCCGAACTTCTCAAGGGGATGAAATTTTATGAGGCTGTCGGATGCGATGAATGTAATCATATCGGATATAAAGGCCGTATCGGTCTTTATGAAGTTTTGAGAATGAATAATGAAATCAGAAAGTTGCTTTCAGCAAACGGCAGTATGATTGATATACAGGCCGCCGCTCAGAAAAACGGAATGGTGACGCTTGAACAAGCCGGTATTGTGAAGGCTCTTCAGGGAAAAACGACTCTTGAGGAAGTATATCGCGTAGCACGTAAATCAGAATAAAATGGCTGAAACCGCAAAAACAAATTTCGCTACCGAAGGAACACAGTCTTTCAAACTTTCCGATGGCAAAAAAGTCCTGAACAAAGCCGAGAATGTGGTTTTGAATATTCAAGAAGACAAGACCGGAATTATAGCCCTTGAAAAGAGGACTTTCGGGGATATTCCTCTTACGGGAAATCCCGTTGTCGATACTTTTCGAAAAATAAATCATTATTTCGTCAGTCATTCTTCAATAAGTCTTGAGGCGAAGGCGAATTTTTACCACCTTCTTTCCGTGATGATAAATGCCGGAATGCCCATGGTAAAGGCTTTGCGCTCGCTTGTCACACAGAGCGCAAATGAGCCGAAACTTCAAATGGTTATAAACGGAATCGCGAATGACATCGAATCCGGAGAAAGTTTGTCCGAATCGATGCTGACTTATTCAGATATTTTCGCGGACCAGGAAATAGGGATGGTTGAGTCCGGAGAGGCTTCGGGACAGCTTGCGCGAGTTTTGGATAATCTTGCGAAGGACGTTGAAAAAGCCCATGCAATTACAGGTAAAGTAAAGGGCGCGATGATGTACCCCGCCGTGGTTTTTACTTTGCTTATAGGTGTTGTTATCGCGATGCTGGTTTTCGTAATCCCAAAATTGCAGGAACTTTTCACTTCCAGCGGGGCGGAACTTCCCCTTATTACAAAGATTGTGGTCGCTTTAAGCGATTTTTTTATAAATCAAAAATTTATTTTGATCGCCGCGGTTTTGATTTTGATTGTGGCTTATATGCTTGTGAGTAAAACCGATTTTGGGAAATATGCGATCGATAAGACAAAAATTTCAATACCGATTTTCGGAAAATTATTCAGACAGGCTTATCTTGCGAGATTTGCGAGATCTTTGAGTAATCTTTTGGACAGTAATATTTCCATCGTAAAAACCATGGAAATCACCGCGAATTCCATAGGCAATGAAGTCTTCAGAAAGAAAATTTTGCTTGCAATGGAAGATATCAAGCAAGGTATCCCGCTCGCCGAGAATTTGAGCGACAATGATCTTTTTCCGCCAATGCTTATAAGTATGATTGATGTCGGAGAAAAGACCGCGCAACTTGATGAAATCATGGCGAAAGTCGCTGATTTTTATGAAAATGAACTTGATACCGCAGTTGCCGGAATTTCAAAAATCATCGAACCTGTAATCTTGATTTTCATCGGTATTACGGTCGGAACGGTCGTTGCCGCGATCATGCTTCCGATCATGAAACTTTCAAATGTCGCCGGGGCGATATAAAATTTTCTTAAAATATTTATAAAAAGATTTTGGGGGGATTTGGTTGAAATATACTTTGTGAAGGCGTATTATTTTGCTGTTCACGATGAGAGGGCACACCTAAGGGTTAGTCCGAAGGTTACTCCCTCTTTTTTAGTTCCAATTTTTGCTTTAGATCATTCATGTAAACCATGTAAGTTCTAAATTCCCTCAGCAGTGAAGAGAATTTATTTTTGTCTGGAATAATTAGTTTTAAAAGTTTGTTTTTTTGTTGCAAGTACTTCACTAAACAATAAAAATCTCCGTCGCCACTTATTATTATGGCTTTGCTGTAATTGTCATATTCAATCATTGAATGTAAAACCAGTTCCGCGTCTACATTGCCTTTGGCTTTTTTATCCGGCAACCTTAATGTTGGCTTAAATATCACGTGATATCCTATTCCCCTCAAATGTTCATATAGTGGTTTGTACTCTTTTATGAAGCCTATGAAGAAAAAGGCTTTTTGGACTTTGAATTTGTCGGCAAGGTATCTCCTGAACTTTGCGAAATCGAGTTTCCAACCCTGATCACGAATCGAGAGATTCAAATTTTGGCTGTCTATAAAGACGTAGATGATTTCTTTTTGTGGTTGTGTTTCACTCATGAAAGAAAGATTTTAATGTTATATTTCAACGAGTGTATATGAACGACATTAAGGAATCGTTAAATTTTCTTAAAATATTTATAAAAAGATTTTGGGGGGATTTGGTTGAAATATACTTTGTGAAGGCGTATTATTTTGCTGTTCACGATGAGAGGCTACCCAAAGGTTTTCGTACCGCGGTAATGCCTCTTTTTTTGTTTTATTCTTTTTCTAATTTTTCACGAGTCTTATTTAGAAATAAGATATATTTATTAAAGCCCCTAAGTAGAGAAGAATATTTGTATTTATTTGGAATAATTAATTTATGTAACTTATTGTTATTCTTAAGGTACTTTATTAGACAATGGAAATCTCCATCACCACTTATTATTATGGCTTTGCTGTAATTCCCGTATTCAATCATTGAGTGCAAAACCAATTCCGCGTCGACATTCCCCTTAACTTTTTCGTTCTTTGTTCGCAAAGTTGGTTTAAAAATTAGCGTATATCCCAGCTCTTTCAGATATTTATAAAGCCCTTTATTTTCTTTCACGAAACCTATGAAAAAGAAAAGTCTTTTCGGTTTAAACCTGTCTGTCATGTATTTCTTAAACTTTGCGAAATCGAGTTTCCAACCCTGATCACGAATCGAGAGATTCAAATTTTGGCTGTCTATAAAGACGTAGATGATTTCTTTTTGTGGTTGTGTTTCACTCATGAAAGAAAGATTTTAATGTT
>JBAZQZ010000013.1:0-29330 GCA_041663205.1 Candidatus Altimarinota bacterium | reverse complement strand
ATAATCCGTAAGTCCGATCCTTGAAGAAGAGTCGGTGATAGGGTTCATTTTTACAATATATCCGTTTTCATCGGAAACAAGCACATCTCCGGGAGTTATATATGACTCCATATAGTTCTCTTCATATGTCATCGAAGCCGCGGTGAAAGTCCCCCCGGCTGTAAAAGAAGTCAAAGTCAAAGCCGTAATCGAAATCACTCCGGCCTGGAAAAGAAGCCTTTTTTGAGGAGCGGCGGGGATAACGGTGCTAATAAAACGTTTAATTGAAGCCAAAAATTCAAAAATCCTTTCAGAAACAGGATTCTTCAAAAGGTAAGTGATTGGGGAGATTGCAAACTTAACAAAATCGACCACATACATTCTTACAAGATAGTCCTTCGAGAATATACGCAGATGGCGCATTCTTCTCGCAAATTTATTTACCTGTAATGTTGTTTCTATGATTTCTATGATAACGTTTGTTAGTTTTTTTAAGCCAGCGACTATATCATGAGATGCCTAAAATGTCAACCTACAACAATATCTACTTAATTATGACTGATTTTACCCCCTAAAGACAATACCCCCTGGTTGACATTCAATGTGAAACATGGTGGACGGATTATTTTAAGGATTACTACGACATGAAAAACACGGCGGTAAGCCATCCCACGAGTCAAGCGATTTATTGAAATATAACTGCTCGAAAAAATAAATACTTGACTTTTTATGGTTATCGTTGTGTTTTTCTCTTGCAAAAAAATTGCCATTTTGATAACTTCCGTTACGCGACCCGAGAGGGTTGCCAACCATTTTATATTTCTGCTCTATCTATAAAGCTTAAAGATAGGGCTATAATCCAAAGAAAATATGGATAAAAGAATCGCGAAATACGAGCTTATGGTGATTCTGATGCCGGATATGGGTGAGTCCAAAACGGCGGAAGAATTACAAGAAGTTCGTGAACAAATCACCTCAAACGGTGGAGAGATCTTCGATGAGGATCTTTGGGGTGTCCGCAAACTTGCTTATTCAATCAAAAAGCAAGAAAACGGCTACTATGCAGTGTTCAATTTCACATTTGACACAGACAAAGTACACGAGTTGGAAAAAACGCTTATTCTAAACCCGCAAGTAATCAGACAGCTCGTGATAAGAGTTTCAGACGCATACACTCTGAAGAAACTCGAAGAATACACTGCTGAATGGGAGAAAGAAGACTTGGAAAACAAGAAAAAAGAGGAAGCTGAACAGGAAAGAAAAGATGAATTGAAAAAACCTGTAAGAAAGGTCGAAAAACCTGTTAAGAAAGAGGAAAAAGTGGAAGAGGAAAAACCCAAAAAAGAACCAAAAAAAGTAAAAGAAGAAAAAGTTGAACCTCCAAAAGAGGAAACTGCAGAGGAAGAAAAACCTAAAAAAGAGACAAAGAAGAAAAAAGAAGAAGAACCGGATTCAAGATCAAAACTTGATGAATTTGACGAAAAACTACGCAGCCTTATAAATGATCCGGACATAAAATTATAATACCCTAACACTGGAAACATGAGATCAATAAACAAAGTTATTCTTGTCGGAAATCTTACGAGAGACCCTGAACTGAAACAAACGCAAAGTGGTCAGCCTGTCGCGACATTCGGAATCGCGACAAATCGCGAATGGGCCACAAGAGATAATGACAGAAAAAAATCGACCGAATTTCACGAAATAGTGGCATGGGCCAAACTGGCGGAAATTTGCGCTCAATACCTCAAAAAAGGGAAATTGATATATGTCGAAGGATACTTGAAAACACGAAGCTGGGAAGCCGAAAACGGAGAAAAAAGATTCAGAACGGAAGTTGTTATGCAAGACATGATAATGTTGGACAAGAGAGCATCTTCGGCTGAAGAAAAAGAAATTCTTGACGCAGTACCGGAAAATTCATCAGACCTTCCAGTCTATGGGGACGAAGAAGGAGAAAACGTATTTTAATATTTACTTAAATCTAAAATAACATGCCAACATTCAAAAACAGAAAATGCTACTTCCATTCCGAAGATATAAAGCACATTGACTACAAAAACGTGAGACTTTTGAGAAAATTTTTGTCACAATATTTCAAGATTGTGCCAAGATACTACTCCGGAACGTGCATCAAGCACCAAAAAGAAGTCTCAAAAGCTATAAAAAACGCAAGAATCATGGGTCTTATCAGATTCACGAGATAAAGGCCCGCATTGAGTCTTTGCGGTTTTCCCTGTCAAGGAAGGTGGATGTGAAGGAGGAGGATATGTTGAGAGGGGTGGGTTGCAAGTTTTTAGGGGCAGGTAGGAAAAAGTACCAAAACAGTCATAAAAGCCATCCTTCGGGATGGTTTTTTATATCGTTTCTTGTGTTGTGGTGGGGATGGTGTGTGGGCGAGTAAGGGGAAAGTTGTCCTCGGGGATGGGATTTTTTGGCGAAATGTCTCTGTCGTGTCGTGGGGCGGTGTGTGGGCGAGTAAGGGGAAAGTTGTCCTCGAGGATGAGTTTTTTGGCTTGTGGTGATGAATTTGCGAAGTTGCGATTTTTGTCATTTTACGGAATTGTGGATTAGTGGATTTGGTGATTTGTGATTTCTCAACGCAACGCATAAAAAACTTCGACTTGACGACTTTTTTGGGAATAAAAAATCTTAAATATTTTTCGTTTTATCGGTGATTTGAAAATTTTTGATTGAGGAAACATTTTTCGGATTTTTTCTTGTCGGAGATATTTTTTGTCGCTGAATTTTTGAGATTTTCAGGTGGTGTCTTTTTGCAAAATTTTTATAAAAAACAAATGTGTTAGAATCGCACTTCTGCTCTTGTGTAAGCCAAAAAGAAGGAATATTATTTTTGTGAAATTTAACCAATAAAATTATGAAAACAGAAAAAGAATTGCATCAGGAATTTTTGAAACTCGGAGCAAATCGCAGAAAATTAACAAACGAACTTTTGGCGCTTTTGCCCGAAATTTATGACAGAAAAATTTATCTGAAATATGCGTCAACAATCGTTGAATATGCCGGGAAATTCGGCGGACTTTCGAAAGGCGTGGTTTCAAAAAGACTTCGACTCGAAAAATATCTCAGCGACAAGCCAAAATTAAGAGAGGCGATAAAAACGGAGGGCGTGCATAAAGTGGCACTTGTGGCGAGCGTTGCGACGGAGGAAACCGAGGAAGCATGGGTCGATAAGCTCAAGAACATGAGCAAAAATGCAATTCAGGAATTGAGCAAGGAAGTGAGAAATAAAGAAGTGAAGAGTAAAGAAGAGGCAAATTTGTTTGGGGATGGAAGTCTATTTGGCTGTGAACAAACAGCTTCCATAAGCGCTCCGTGCAAAGCCGCACCTTTAAAAATCACAGTCGAAATCACCGATGAAAACGCTTTTTTGTTTTTGAAATTGAAGAAAAAAATTGAAAAAGAATCAAAAGAAATTTCCAAAGAAATTTCCGGAAACAGCGGATCTTTGGGCAACAAAGAAGTTATGAGCGAAATTTTAAAAAGGCTTGCAGATGCGGAATTTTCTGAGAAAGTTGTCCTCGAGGATAACTTTTGCGAGGGAGAAGTTGTTGAGAAAAAGTTTATCGACAAACAGACGGAACAAGAAAAGGGGCCTGAGAAAACCGAAATTTCAAAATCAATATCGGGAAGTGGTGCGAAAATCTCTCCGAAAATTTCGAGATATATCCCTGTCCACGTCAAAAAAATGGCTATCTTCAGCGCTCATGGCAAATGCGCGTATCCGAATTGCGGCCATCCGGCAGAAATATTTCATCATAGGGAAAGATTTGCGGAAAGCAAAAAACGGCTGTGGGATGCAGATAAACGGCTAAAGAAAGACGTTCACGAATCCGTCGTTCCTCTCTGCAAAACCCATCACGAATTTGCACACAACGGAATCATCGCGAATGAAAGCCAAAATATCGAACAGTGGATGTTGGAACTTGGGCGAGGGAATTTTTCAGGGGAGGACATTTTATATCGGGAAATACGGCAGGAAAAAATAAAAAATTGATGAAAATCGTGGTGTGATGAGGGTGGTTCGTATGAGAAAATGGGTTGGAAGAAACAAAAGATTAACGAAAAATAGTGGGGTGAAGGCGGCGGTTCGTGTCGGAAAAGGTGGGTGAAGGCTCGGAGGGGAGGCAAAAATATCACAATAATGGGATAAAACCCATCCCCGGGGATAACTCTTTCACAAAGCAGGAGCTTCAAGACTCGGGTAAGCTAAGCAATCACACCAAAAAGCCCTTTCATTTGAGGGCTTTTTATGATAGAATTATATGAAAAATAAAAACAAAAATGATTTCAAGAATTGTATCTCACTTCAAAGATAGAAAAATAAGAAAAGCTTTGGACGCGGAAAGCGCAAGAAGTGCGAACTCATCTTTTGACGAAGCCGTGCTCTCTTGGACGGCTCCGGAATTCATAAAATACCAAAGAGGAATCCGCTGGAAAGTCATAGTGGCGATCATAGCAACGGCCCTCGTGGTCTTCGGATACTTCTACAACGCATGGACATTTTCATTGGCGGTGATTGTATTCGCTGTCGTATATGGACTTGTAAACAAAAAAGAACCAAAAGAGATAAAAGTCATTATCTCAGAAATCGGAATAAAAGCCGGATACAGAAAATACCCGTACGACATGATAAAAGATTTTTGCCTGATTTATAAACCGCCATATGTTTCGGAAATGCACATAAGAGTTTCGAATGATTTGGCGCATGAAATAGTGATTCAACTTTGGGGGCAAAATCCATCGGAGGTGAGAAACTATTTGTTGAAACACGTAAAAGAAAAAGCGGAGCACAAAGAACCGCTTTCTGATGCGCTTTTAAGATTATTTAAAATTTAAAAATGTCAGAATTATCACCACAACAAGCCGATCCGCAAAACGCAAAAAGCCCGGAACATGTTTTGCTTGACGAAAAAGGAGGGCAAGAAGACGCAAAAAGACAAGAAGACGCAGTAAAAAAAGCGGAACAGGAAATGAAAAAAGTGCTTATTGAAAAACAAAGTCCCGCACTTGGGAACAGAGCGGAATTCTCGGCGGAAGTAACCTCGGAAATATTACTTTCTCCGTTAAGCAATCTTGCGAGAGAATGGGAAGCAAGAAGAAAAGACATGTACGAGAGAGCGAAAAAAGGCGAACAAGTCACATACGCTGATTTGATGCAATCAACATCCGAAATAGAAAGACAAATGCAGGAAACAGCAGGGATTATTTCCGCATACGTTATTGAAATGGCAAACAAATCAGGCGGACAACTTTCGGAAGTGGCGCTGGCGGAGATGAGAAACAGCGTAAACAAAAGCGCTGTGAAAATAGCGCAATTGGCAATGAAACACAAAGACGCGCCGCAGATTGTGGAAGCTCTTCAGTTTGCGCTTGGAGTAAAAAAAGTGGAGAAAACAAAAATGTTTGATTCGCTTTCAAAAATCATATCCGAAAAATCCGATTTATCCCCTTACGTATGGACAGCGCTTTCATTCATGGATGAAAAATCACAAATTGAATTCGGCGAATATTACATGAAAAACGTAAAACCTGAGCCTGACGCACGGAAATTTTTGGAAACTTGGAACGTACAGGGAACAATAAGCGTGGAAACAATGAGAAAAATCTTGGAAAATTTAAAAGTCGACACAAAAGAATTCGAACAAAAAGCCAAAGAATACGCAAGAAACTGGGGAGTAAAAAAAGATTTTACCGCGCAAGCGGAGATTTTGAGCAGATCCTCATACGGAGCGACAAATCAAGCCACGGACATGTTGACGCCAACGGGAATTTTGACATTTGCGGCCAAAGCATGGGCGGTGGGCACAATAGGTCTAAACTTGGCGACCTCGACATTTTACGGAGGTACAATCAATAATCCAGTGTTCATCATGGAATCACTTGCGAAAAATCCATGGTTTATCGCCGGCGCAGGTACATTGGCGGCATTTAAAGCAAAAGAATCAGCAGGCAGTGTCGGGGACGCATTAAAATCACCCGCAGAAAGAGAAGTCGAAGCCAGAAAATCAGCCAAAAAAGAATTTCAGCTGGTCGTTTCATCGAATATTGAACTCGAAGCCTTTTTGAAGTCGGAAAAAACATACGAAGGATCAAAAAAATTCTATGATTATTTGAGATACGTCGTAAAAGAAAAAGGAAATGAAGAAACACCGTTTCCGGAGAAAGAGATGACAAAAAAAGCATTTTTGAAATGGCTGAAATCACAACTCGAAAAAGAAACGGCTCCGGAGGAAAAAAGCAAAATCGAAAAAACAATAACCGCCCTTCAGGGAGCCGACATCTCGGACACAGAACTTTTCAGATTGGCAACCCCGTTCGATAAATTTGGAATAGGGGGAAGCTCAGCCGAACAAAATTATAATAAAGCAATGGAAGAATGAAAAACAAAATACTGCAAAAATCGATAATCTCGCTTGTAATAGCCTTCCTAACCGTCGGAGGAATCGGAACGTTGTCTCAAAGCGCATACGCGGCCCCCGCGGAAACAACCCCGGCGGCGACAACTCCAACCGCAACCACTCCCACACAATCAGTAAAAGAGAGTTGTGAGGCCCTAAACCTAACACCAAAAGCGGAATACATACCTGTCAACAATACATGTTTCATCCCGAACGGAAAAGATTGTACAGCCCTTGGAGCGGCATACGAAGAAATAGCTTCGTCTGATCAAGCAGGAATAAGCTGTAAAAAAGTGGCATCGGTTTCCGCTACAAACCCGGAACAGGAAAAAGTACTTAGAGAAAGAATTTATTTCATCATTGAAGTTCAAAAATGGTTGAATTCCATAATTTGGCCGATTCTCGTGATGACAGGGGATTTGATGAACAACAACATACTTTTTGGCGCGGGAATGGACGAAAGATTACGCGAAGTATGGATCCCGATAAGAAATTTGATGAATCTGTTTTTCGTATTGGCAATGGTGGCGATAGCCATTTACAACATTCTTGGAATCGGTGACGACAACGACACCTATTCAATCAAACAAATTCTTCCGAAAATGATCATCGCGATTATCGCGGTAAACTTTTCATTCATCGGAATAAAAGTATTTCTGGACGGAATAAACGTCCTCACCTCCTCGATTTTTGCCCTCCCGGACCAAGCAAAAGAAGGCCTCGGCGACATAAGCCAAAATCCCGACATGATCCAACGATTCTGTCTCGGAACCATGGGAAGAACAGTCTCCGATATGGGGACTATGGAGGCAACAACTACAACAGAATCAGGACTTGACTTGGCTACATACAAAAAAGTGATTCTGGACTTCGCAACCAAAAACAAAATAACGGCCATAACACAAGATAAGTTAAATCAGCTAACCACAGAAACAGCAGTCTATGACTACCTATACAAGCTTCCATCTTCTGACTTCTCTCAAATACAAAGAAATCAACTTGGAAACCTAGTCTCGCAAGCCACAAGCGGGCTCATCTGCACCAACGACTTCAAACTAACCTTACGAGGAAAAGCCTTCCTCACAAAATACAACAGTCAAAACGCCGCGCTCGCGATGGCATTGAATATGTCACAAATGGTTTTCTACAAGGAGCTGGATATTACCACTCTGACGGAAGCGAACGTTTCAAAATTGCTTACAAATACAGTCTTTTCGGTGGCAATGTACTTGATATATGTCGTGTCATTCCTGGCACTTTTCATAGTGCTTTTGGCGCGCCTTGTGGTGATGTGGGTCGGAATAGTGGCATCGCCGATTATCATAGTGTCGATGGTCTTGCCGGTCTTCAAAGAAAAACTCGGATTCGGAGATCTTGTCGACAAATTCGTGCAAAACGCGATAGCTCCGATAATGATCGCTTTCTCGATGGCTGTCGGCTGGATAATGCTTAGAGCGATACAAAGCGTAAATATATTAAGCAGTGACTCAATAACAATCGGAAGCGGCGGAATCCCTGTCGCCGGCCTGAACACAATCCAAGATTTGATTGTCGCCGTCGGCACGCTCGGAGTGATTTGGATGGCCGTAAGCGCCGCCTCAAACAAATCCATCGCCGAACCTGTCACAAAAGCCCTATATGGAGGCTTGGGCAAAGCGGGATCATTCATCGGAGACGTTGCATGGAGAAATATGCCTCTTTTCCCTGTCACAATCCCCGGCCAGCCTGACAACAAGATGCAGATGACTCCTGAAATTATCGGACAAGTACTGAGAGACGCAAAAAATAAATATGAAGATACTCAATCCAATAAAGCGAAAGAGGTATCTGAAGCGTTAGGTCTCAGAAACCCGAACGAAAAGAGATTCAGTGATCTTAAAGAAGCAAAGAACAGCAAAGAAGCACTCGGCATAATGAGACGCAACGAGCAAACATTAAGAGACGGAGGGAAAGAAGCGGACGGGAATCTGACCGACTTCCTTGGTAGGGAAAATGATAACAATTTCCAAAGAGATCTTACGGAGAAAAAGATGGGCCCAAAAAGTGAAGACTTCAAGAAATTGATAGACAGCTTTAAAACGGAAACAGACCCAGAGAAAAGAAAAAAAAGCAGAGTGGAAATTGCTGACTATGTAAGGAAATATGGCGAAGAAATGGAAGGAGAATGGGAAAAGAGAAAAACCGCCGGAACGGAGCCAAAAGCCACCCCGGCACCATACGCATTCACAGAAGATACAAAAGTCGGAAACAAAGAGATAGGAAAAGAGCATATTGACGCCATGAACACAGCAACAAAAGAACTTACTGCAGCACTAAAGGAAGGAAAAGACCTGACAGCCTTAAAACCTTTACTTGAAAAATTTAAAGTGGATGGACAAAGCGTAACCGACGACCAACTTAAGAAATTTATTACGGATCCGGATGCCAGAAAGAAACTTGAAGAAATATTCGGAGGTAAAAAACTCGCAGAAATCCTCAGCAATAAAACACCGGCACCTGCTCAGCCGGCAACCTCTACATCACAAGCTACCCAGCCGGTAACTCAACCCACGGAAGCCCAAAGAACCGCACAGTTATCCCCACAGCCTCCACAAGGCCCAAACGAACAACCTAAAAACGAAAATCCCCCTGGCCCGCAAACAGGAATAGTATAAAATATAAACAATGAACCCAACACAAGATCCGACAAAAACAGGACAGAGAAACGAAGCCATCGAAAGAGCGGAAGAAAAGCGTATCTTGGACGATATAAAAAAAGCCGACGGTAAATCGGAGGAATTTTCATATTCCGCAAAAATCGCACAAAAACTTGAAAGAGGTGAAATCGATTTGGATCGGGAACAAAGAATGAAACTTCGCGACACATTGAAAGACCAAAATAAAATGAAAAAAGAGGTGGACGGAAGATTGTCATACGAACACTTCATGACAGCGCTTGCAGATGGCAAATTTCCAAATCATGGAAGACGTGCGATGAGATTTTTGGAGGCTATCGAGGAACCCGACGAAAAAGAAAAAAGTCTTGCAGGAGAGGAAAAGAAAATATTCCCGGGCAAAAAAGAAAGAAAATACGCGAGAGACCTTTTGGAGCATCTTTCAAGAGGAGGGAATCCGCAACTTTCCGAAAGAGCCGAACAATCCTCACTCGAAATGCTGGACAGATTGAGAAAAGAAGAACGAAAGGAAACGATGGAACGTGAAAAAGAAACGAGCAATAGGACATCAAAAACCCGCACGGAAGTGGCAAGCACCTCAGCGGTAAAAGAAGAATTATGGGAAGTTGATCGCCCGCCTGAAGGACTTATAGCAAACCTCGAAGCCATTGACTTAAAAATGGATGCCTTGCAAGAACAGTCAAACGCAACCTACGCAAAAGGCGGCTCCACCAAAAAAACTAATGCGGAAATAGAACGATTGGAATTCGAAAGAGTACCGCTCAAAAAACAATGGTTGGATTATTTGAGAAAAGCCGGAGAAAGATATTTGGCAATCCAAAAATTGGCAAGACAAACAGGCCTGGACATGAAAGATGTTTCGGGACTTTTGTTTTTGACTGATGAAAAAAGCGGGTCGACAAAAAGCGGGCAAAAAAGCTTAAGAGTGAAAAAAACAATAGAACTGAAAAAGATCTATTTCACTGAACAAAAAGACGAAGAAGGTCCCGACTTTGCGGGAGAATTGGTGGTCGAATATGTAACGCAGGGAGGAAAAACGGAAAAAGCGGGGTTCACACAATTTTTGGAAATGGTGGACACGCTGGGAATACACAAAGACATAAAAACACAGGACAAACTGAACAAAGAATTGGAGGAAAACACCGGATATGAAGGAGTGAAAGAAGGGCAGGTATACAGCGCAAAAGTGCTGGTGGCGTTAAAAGACGACGGGGAAAAAGTCTACGAACAAAGGGAATTTAAAATTGTAAGGATAGGTGTGTCGGATCGCCAAGAACCTGTCATAGAGTTGGACCGCAACGTCACAACAAGACCCGGACAATGGATCTCGAATTCCGCAGATCCGTCCCTTTATCAAGACTCGGTTAAAAAAGAATTTTCATTCGGAGAATTTGCACAATTCGTAAAACGACACGGATATTCACGAAAAATAGCACGTGGTGAATTGCAAACAGTACTTGATAGGATGGCAAAAGCGAGAAGACAAGAAGAAATCGAAATGAATGAAACGGTCGCACAAAAATTGACCGGAAGACCTCCGACGGAGACAAGCAAAAAAAGATTTGAAAGCACTTTTCTTTCGCCACTTGCGGCAAACGGTGCCCCGATAATTCCAAAAACGCAGGGGGAAGAAACTCCGGTGGACTTCTATGACGATGAATCCGGAGGAAGGAGAGTCCTCGACGCAAAACTCACTTTAGGAAAAGACCCGGAAACGGGGGAAGACACATTCGGAATTTCATATCCGGAAACAGTCGGAAACGTAGCAAATCTCACAGGCTTATCGGGAATTCCCGAGGAAATGCAACGCGCGGGAGGTACACCGCCTCCACAAGAACCGCGAATTGTGCAACGCAAATTTTCACAGCCTTCCTTCATGGAACTTGCAAACAAAGGAGCCGTCGCAAACGGAGCCCTTGCCGCGGGGGAACAAGACGAAGGACTGCAAGCCCTGCAGGGACATCCTCCAGCACAAAAAACAAAAGACGCGGAAGAAAAAGACGAACACGAAACAAAAAAACAAAAATACTACGAAGAAGCCGTCTCGTTCGAAGAAGCATACAAGACGGGATTGCCGGCGCACGGGCAAGCGCAATCCTACGTAAGAACGGTATGGAACAATACAAGATTTTTGAGTTTGAGTGATTTATGGAAAATGGGAAAAACATGTTACGAATATTACGAAAGGAGGTTCGAACAAGGACAAAAAAACAGATACGGAGTTGTGGGTAGAGAATTTCCATTCTTCGGTTCGGAAATGCAACAGAACGCGCAGGCGGCGAACAACGAACAGACAAGCCATTTCAAGGAAGCACTCGAGAAAAAAGGTGTGCTCGCAATTCGCGAAAGGCTTAGAGTGTCATCCAATAAAGAAGAGTTCAAGGCTTGTATCATAGTACTTACCGAAAAAGGAATGATGAATTGGCAGGATGTGGCATTTTGGAGAAATCTAAACAAATTCGTGAAACCCGGCAAGGAAGTCCCGATCCCTGAAAACGGCAATCCGTATACCCACATAAGTGTCACAGACACTAGAACCGGTTACGACTTTTTGGAAGGGGCGATAGACTCGTGTTGGGGAGAAGGATACTACGGAGAATGGTATTCAGGGAACAAAAGTCATTATGACTCACACGCAAAAAATTTCTACGCGGAAGGTAAAGAGTTGGAAGGAGTTGACGGAGCTCATGCGAGAAAACTTGCCCAACTTCTGCACCACCACAAAGAAGGACACTTCGTGGATCCTATGGAATACGAAGGGTTGATATTGCACATGATCGACGCCGGAAAAGTGGACATGGAAGACAAAATTTATTTCCTTGTCGAAGGAGTTGCCGCAAAAAACGACAAAGGGGAAACAATTTTGACACTGGATCGAATGGCCCACGTAAATGGAGAACACCTCGCAAAATTCCCGCTTTTGGAATATATGACCGCAAAAGCGCCACGTCCGCCTGACGGGAAAGAAACCTCAAGATTCACACTTGAAGATTTCGAAAGATGGGTGGGATGGTTTGACGGGAATGATAAACACAACTACCAACCTACACAAGCCGTAAACGACTTTATGTGGGAGTACGCGATCCCAAGCGACGATACACTAAATCGTATCAACAAAGTCGCAAGATCTATCGAAGCCGTAGACCACGATGACCTGTTCGCATATATTCCGCCTGCCACGGAAGACGTACTTACCGATATATGTAAAACAAACACCGGTGCCAGAAAAGGAGCCACGATCGAGGGATACGCAAACGTATTCCCGGGATTTAGCCAATACATGAAATCATTAAGCCAACACGGATACAAAGACAAGCTTGCGGAAGCGATAAAATCCTACGTGAGATTCGAAGGAATCATGACAAATAAATTTGAAAGACAAGTGGATTCGGGACACGACGTATACCAAAGAATGGGGGACAAAACATTAAAAAGCGCAACAATATGCTCAAAAGAGCCACCACTCACCTTTATAGGTGAAATGAATGGAGTGGTGAGAGAAATAGTCAATGCGTATGAAAACTCGGACCTTATAGAAATCCTGGACGAAATACAAAACCTTCAGGTGGGGGATATGTCCGACCCTGACGAAAAAAGAAAACAAGACAAGAAAAATTACGCTTACCAAAGATTTGGCAGAATTTTTAGCCAAGTGACGGCAGGGGACGATCAGGAAAAAATGCTCCGGATAATGCAAAGCTCAAAGCTTACCGGGATGGGATACACTCCGGCCGCGGAAAAGACCCGGCTCAGAGCGGAGCGCAGAGGCGAAATCCAAGATTCAAAACAGCACGCCTAAGCGAACAAAAAAACACACCCGCATTTCGTGTTGACTTTTTTCGCGTACAATGTTCTAATAGAACACTATATTTACTATGGAATAGCAATACATGGATACCCAAAAGCCACAACAAGGCGAAATAGAAGACAAAGTCTCCCCGTTGGAAGGCGCGATAGCCGGTTTTTTGGGAGACACACTTGAAGCGACAAGACGAAAACTTACTTCAGCATACCAAACAGTGGGACAAAAAGTGGACGACCTGGTGGAAAGTCCCTCAACGCCCGCCGTGGTCAGGGAAGCGGCAAAAGCGGCATATAAAAAAACAGGAAGATCCCGCCTTACCGGAAGAATAAATTTCAGAAAACTTCCGCCACTTCTGGCTAATCCGGAAGAAGACAAAAGACTGAAAATCGAAGTAATAGAAGCATCTGATATGAAAATAAACGCGGAAGCACCGTTTTACGAAGAAATCGCAGCGATTTCAAAACAAGCATTCGCCAAAGGAGTACCGCCGGAAGTATTCATAGCCTTTTTGGAGTCGGATGAAATGTTGGATTTGCTGATAGAAGAGACATTGGAGGCCGAATTCTCAAGGTATACGGGGTTGGATATTCCCGCGATGATAAATTCAGTGATGGAATCCATCGTGGTAAAACTGCAACATCGTCGAGCAAGATCACAAAAAGAGGAGGTCCCGGAAGAAACAAGAGAACAACTTGAAAGACGTTTCCGATATTTTAGAGAAACGTACAATCCTAAAGATCCTGAAGGCAACATGTCGGGATACCTTAGAGAAACAAGAAATGATTTCGGAACGATGTACGACATAGATCCGTGGTTGAAAGGCAAAAAAGAAGGACTGAAAGAGATATTGAAAGGCCATATCCCGAATATGGTAAACGAAGCGTACGAAACAAAAGCCAGAGAATCAAACAAACAAGAAGAATACATAAGAATGACAATCGGAAAATTTTTCTATCCGATAGCCACAAGCCCTTACAAACAGTATTACTTGGATGGAGAAGAACTTGGAAATTTCTTTAGAGAAACATTGATTTACATGAGAACATCAAAAACGGGAACGGTAAAACTCAGAGAACAGATAATAAACGAATGTTTTAAACTTATGGAAACAAACGGGAAAATATCCATTCACGCGGACATGGGGGCGCAGGCGGTGACAACTTTCTGCAAAACCCCGAAAGAGGCGAGAAAAGCCGTGGAGAGAGCCGTAAAAGGAGTAACAACACTTCCGGAAATGCATATTGATTTGCAAAACCTTTTCGTGGAACCGAAAGCGCCTTCAGAAGCGATAGAAAGAGATTACAAAACCCTTTTTGATGAGGGAGGGGAACTGAAAAGCGAAGAATACAAAAGAATGCTGAGAAATTTATTTGAAGCGACACAGGAAAAACCGGAACAAGACCCGATAAACGAAGAAGAAACGGAAACACCCCCGGCCTACCAACACGAAAGATTAGGCACAACCAAGGCCAGAGTAAGAAGATTATTTAAAGAAGCAAATACGACAATTCAAAGAATAGCTGAAGAAGCCGGAGTGGATTGTCCGGAAGAATTCGAAGAAGTATTTGAGATAAATGATTACGCGGAATTGATAAAAATGGCATACACGGCGGAATCGGAAAGAGTCCGTGTCGCAGCGAGATACAAGATAGAAACCGCATGGCTCACATATCTTCATAAATTTGATCCGAGATTCGTATATAGAGAAAGAGATGCAAAACAAACGGCATACAGACTTGAAAATATGGAGGGCGGGATTACCATAAGAGGAGAAAAAACAAATATAAGAGGGGTGGAATTAATTCCTGTGACAGTCGGAGGAGTGGACTGTTATGTGCTTCCAACCAAAGACGAAGAATATTTAGGAACAAAATCACTATACAGCCTTGTCGCAAAATCAATACGAAGATCGGGGGAAGAAAGAGAGGAAAACGTCACAGATATTTTAAGGATGACCTTTGTCGTTGAAAATAAAAAAGATATAGAATCTCTGGACCGATACATCGCGGCAAATCAGGCGACATTTGGAAGAACAATAAAAAGAAAGAAATACGGGGAAACCGTAGCCCCGAAAGATAAATGGGTAAATGATGCCAGCTCGGGAGAATATAAAACCGACAAATCATCCGGAAAATTACCGGTGGCATCGGATATGGGAGAAACATATCATGTCACGCTGGAATCAAGGGTTATCACAATTGAGGACGCAATAGGGGAAAGAAGCCCGATGAGCACAAGTGACGCGAGACACGAAATATATGTGAGAAGAAGAGGCGTAAAATGCGCGAAGAAAATATTCCCATACGAAATTTTCCCGGAAATGTACAACGTATGCGTACATCCGGACGACACATTCAAAAGAAGAAAAATCAAATTGAGAACAAAAGCGCTTAGTACGGTTTCTTCAGCTCCTTCTTCTTCAGAAACTCAGCCACAGACATCACCTCCTGCTTCTTCGTAGCATAATCTCTGACGGTCAGATTTTTGTCCGCGACCTCTTTTTCCCCGACAACAATCATGTAAGGAACTTTGCTCATTTCCGCATTTCTGATTTTTTTGCCCAAAGTTTCATTTGAATCGTCAACTTCACATCTAAGTCCGGCGTCAAAAAGTGTCTTATTTACCTCATTTGCATACTCATTGAATTTCTCTGAAACCGGCAAAAGAACAACTTGTACAGGCGCAAGCCACGCAGGAAACGCTCCGGCATAGTGTTCGATAAGTATTGCCATAAATCGCTCAAGTGAGCCAAGAAGCGCGCGATGCACAACCACCGGCGTATGAGATTTTCCATCACTTCCTTCAAACTCCAACTCAAATCTTAGCGGCATTTGAAAATCAACTTGCACTGTCGCACATTGCCATTCACGTTTCAAAGAATCTTTGATTCTGAAATCGATTTTCGGTCCATAAAAAGCTCCGTCACCCTCATTTATTGTGAAAGGGATTTTTGCCTTATTCAAGGCCTTTTCCAAAGCCTTCTCGGCGCTTGTCCATTGCTCGGCTGTCCCCATGGATTTTTCGGGCCTCGTGGAAAGACAAACTTCATAAGTAAAATCAAAAATTTCCTCGTAAATATATTTCGCAAAATCTATACAAGCTAAAATTTCTTCCTCAAGCTGTTCCTCGGCAACGAAAATATGTGAATCATCCATGCAGAATTTTCGCACTCTGGTCATCCCGCCCAAAGCCCCGCGAAGCTCGTTCCTGTGCAGCATCGCAAAATCCGCTATCCTAAGCGGTAAATCACGATAGCTCCTCATTTCCATCTTGTAAATCAACATGTGCGAAGGACAATTCATCGGTTTAAGAGAGCATTCCCTTTCGTCTACTTCTAGCAAAAACATATTTTCCTTGTAATGTTCCCAGTGCCCGCTCTTCTCCCAAAGAGCTTTATCGTAAATCAACGGAGTAACAACTTCCTTATATCCGCGTTTTCTATACTCACTTCTCAAAAACGCCAAAAGCTCATTGAAAACGATTGTCCCTTTCGGCATAAAGAAAACGGACCCCGGAGAAATATCATGAAACTGGAAAAGTCCAAGCGCTGTACCAAGCCTTCTGTGGTCACGTTTTTTTGCTTCCTCAAGCTGTTTCAAGTGCTCATCCAATTCTTCTCTCGTCTCGAAACAAGTCCCGTAAATTCTCTGAAGCATCGGATTTTTTTCATCACCTTTCCAGTATGCTCCCGCAATTTTCATGAGTTTAAATGGGCCGATTTGCCCCGTCTGATCTACATGAGGCCCGCGGCAAAGATCCACAAACATCGCCTTCCCGTCATTTGGCATCACATTTTCATAAAAAGAAATTGCTTCGCCGCTGTCTTTAAGCCCCTCAACAAGCTCAACCTTGTATTTTTGGCCTGTAGCCTGAAGAAACTCGATTGCCTTATCGGCAGGTTCTTCTTTTTTAACAAATTTTTGATTCTGCTTAACGATGTTTTTCATCTCTTTTTCAAGAAGAACAAGATCTTCAGGAATCAGAGTTCTTGGCAAATCGAAATCATAATAAAATCCGTTTTCGATGGTAGGTCCGATTGCGAGTTTAGCTTCCGGGAACATGCGAAGGACAGCCTGAGCCAAAACATGCGAACATGAGTGTCTCATAGTGTCGACATCGACTTTTTTCTCAACTTTAGCCATAATACAAAATGTTTACAAATTAACGCTGGTGGAAATATAGAATGAAAATCACAAAACTTCAATTTGAAAATTTCAGAAACTACGAAAATCATTCGTACAGTTTTCCAGCCGACAAAAATTTGATAGTGCTAACCGGAGAAAACGGGAAAGGAAAAACAAATTTTCTGGAAGGCGTTTATATGCTTTCCCTGGGCCGTTCTTTCAGAAATTCAAAACTCGAAAGTATCATAAAATGGACAACTCCTCATATGAGATGCACAGGGGAAATAGAAGACGATGAAAAAGAAAAACACAGTCTGGAAGTCTTTTATTCGTCTTCCACGAAGAAAAAAAATCTCAAAAAAAACGACGTTAATCTGAAAAACAGCGAATACATAGGAACTTTTACGACGGTGCTTTTTCATCCGGAAGACTTGAATATGCTTTATCTAAGCCCTTCTTTGAGACGAAAATACATGGATATTATTCTTTCCCAAAGCGACAAAAGATATTTGCACGCGCTTATGCAATACAGAAAACTCATAAAACAAAGAGGTTCACTTCTCAAAGAAATTCACGCAGTCCAAAAAGGCAGATCTCAGGGTGACGAAGGATCGCTAATGTCAGCCCTCGACGCATGGGACAAACAACTTTCCGAGTATGGAACTGAAATAATTTTAAAAAGACTGAAATTTATAGAATTTTTAAACGGAAAAGCGACGGAAATTTACAGGGAAATTTCAAAAGGGGACGAGACCGTGGAAGTGAAATACGTGACGCGCATAAAGGAAATATCCGAATACGAAAACATGTTGATTGAAAGGCGATATCAGGATATACGAGACGAAAAAACATCGATAGGTCCCCACATAGACGACATGAAATTTCTGATAAACGGCATAGACTTGGTGGAATTCGCTTCAAGAGGGGAATTCCGCACACTTCTTTTGGCTGTAAAAATCTCGGAAATCGAATATTTGAGACAAAAAACGAAAAAACATCCGGTTTTACTGCTGGATGACGTGTTCTCGGAACTTGATTTTGGCAGACAAACGCACTTACTGAACGCGATATCCGGCTGTCAGGCGATAATCACGACAACGGACGCGGAAAAACTGGCCAAAATAGCCAAAAATAAAGCGGACATTGAGTTTGTCGAAATGGCTTAAGTGTGCTATAATATACAGATTAAATAAAAACAAAAAATTGTCTTCCACTTCTCTGCAAATTATAGGATCAATTCTTCTGGCGCTTGTGCCGGCCTTGATATGGGGGTTTATATTTTTCATAAAGTCGCCACAAAGGAAATCGCTGACGGCGATCACATTCTTGGCGGGGGCTTTAGCTGTTTTGCCAATATTGATTTATAAATTTTTATGGCAATTTTTTCCGTGGTTAAACGCTTTCAAATTTGCCGATGCCTACAAGCAGGATTTCATAGGCTTCTCAAATCTTATTATCCTGCCGTTAAGCGCGATTATTACGTTCATGATTGTCGGAGTTATAGAAGAACTTATGAAATTTGTATCAGTAAAAATCGTGGACGAAAACGACAATAACGAGTTTAAAGACATCGATGACAGCGTGGAATTTTTCATAATCGCCGCGCTCGGATTTTCTTTTGTTGAAAACATACTTTATTTTTACAGCATATGGCTTAATCAGGGCTTGGATCACTTGCTTATGCCGTTTTTATTCAGATCCTCGTTTTCCACACTGGCGCATCTGATATTTTCGGGAATTTTGGGATATTACTACGGCGTGGCGCATTTCGCGACACCGATCCTTCAGGAAGAAATAAGGGAAAACAGATCCCATTGGACGAAGTGGCTACACAAACTTTTGAGCATCAGAAAAGAAAGATTATTTTACGAACAACACATCTTCGAAGGACTTTTGATTTCCATCGGCCTTCACGCGATTTTCAACATATTTCTTGAAATGAATTTAACTTTCTTGATAGTCCCGTTCTTGCTCGGCGGCTACATGACGCTAAATTACCTCTTCAGGAAAAAAGAAAATCACAAAAAATACGGAAAACTTCTCCAAAACGAAAGAAATACCCCAAAAGCTTGAAAATAACAGTACTTTAGCCCATTGACTAAATTTAGCCGTCGGGCTAATATTAGCCCGTGCACTAAAATAATCTAAATTACTATGACAACAATTCTTGAAAATACCTTCAGAAACCCCTTTAAGCCTGGGGCTGGCCACATGCCTCCATATTTAGCAGGCCGAGAAAAAGAAAAAGATGAATTTTTAAAACTTTTAAATCAAGACCTCATTTTAGGAAATCTAATTATAACGGGGTTAAGGGGAACAGGGAAAACAGTTCTACTGGAAACTCTAAAGCCATTAGCCATGCAGGGAAATTGGCTTTGGGTCGGAACTGATTTATCAGAATCAGCAAGTATGTCAGAAGAAACGATTGCCATACGTCTATTAACAGATCTTTCAGTCGTAACATCAGGCATAGTAATTGATCATAAACAATCGATCGGCTTTAACTTTGAAAATAAAGGAGAAGAAATCAGACTTGATTATGGCAATCTAATAAATTTTTTTACATCACAGCCAGGTTTAATTGCAGACAAACTAAAAGCTACCCTTGAACTTGTTTGGAATACTTTTGGCAGTCAACTTGCAACAAATGGTATTATTTTCACCTACGATGAAGCTCAGAATTTATCAGATCATACCGAAAAAGGACAATATCCACTTTCACTACTTCTAGACGTTTTTCAGTCGATTCAAAGAAAAGGAATCCCCTTTATGTTACTTCTTGTTGGATTGCCAACATTGTTTTCAAAACTGGTGGAAGTCAGGACGTATTCAGAAAGAATGTTCAGAATTCTTGAACTATGTAAATTATCCAATGAAGAAAGCAAAGATGCTATCGTGAAACCAATCGAAGGTTCTCGTTGCCCGGTAAAATTTGATAATTCTTCAATAGAAATTATTGTAAGAGAGTCTGGTGGATACCCATATTTTATTCAATTTATTTGTCGAGAAGTTTACGACCTATTTCTACTTCAAATGGCACGAAGAGTAAAGCCAAACGTTCCTATCAGTGAAATTATTGCAAAACTTGATTCCGATTTTTTTTCGGGGAGGTGGATGAGAGCAACCGATAGGCAAAAACAGTTGTTGGCAGTTATTGCCTCACTTGATAATTGCGAAGATGAATTTACTGTTCATGATCTACTCGACAAAATGAAAAACATTTTACGAAAACCATTAAGCGCAAGCCATACGAATCAAATGTTGGCCAGCTTGATTAAGAATGGACTGATTCACAAGAACAGACACGGAAAATACTCTTTAGCAGTACCGTTATTAAGTAGATTTATTTCAAGACAAAATATCAATCTACAAGACTAATGATCAAGATTTATCAACCAAATAAAATTTGAAAGAGGATGTCCTATATGCTCACTAAACAACAACTCGCCAAGATTACGCAGATGCAAAAAAACAAGCAGGAGCAATTTCGTTCCGTGCCGACGAAGGGGATTACGATTGATTATCTTGGAAAGAAGTTTGTTGTGTATCGTGACGTTTTTTGGCCATACGAAGATTCCATGTTGCTTGTGCAAAAGTATATTGTTAATCCCGGAGAACGTGTTCTTGATGTCGGAACCGGTTGTGGTGTGATTGCGGTGTCTTCTGCGTGCAAAGGGGCTAGGAAGGTGGTTGCCGTGGATATCAATTCAGCGGCTGTACGGGCCACAAAAAAGAATGCTTCGACCCATGGTTTTTCAAAGATCATTGATGCCAGATGTTCCGATTTATTCAGCGAGTTGCATGATGATGAAACATTTGATGTTATTACCGTTAATTTGCCTTATCGTAATAAGATGGCCAAGGATATTGTGGAAGCCTCATTTTGGGATTCGGATTTTCAAACTTATTGGGAAAAAGACTATGGCAGGTGGAGATCCCCGAATATTTTATGTTTTTGAGTTAAAGAGGCGGGAGTTGCCGTCACGCTTAGATTAAAGTACAGAAAGTTTATTGCGAAGAATGTTATTTGAAAGAGGTGGATTAGTTTAATACACCAAAAGCTTGAAAAATTACAAAAAGCGTGCTAAAATCTCCGCTTGCGTAAATCAAAAAATTTCATGATCAGAGACAAGATTATAGTTAAGGGTGCAAAGTTGCACAATTTAAAGAATATAAACGTGGAAATCCCACGTGATAAATTCACAGTAATTACAGGACTTTCAGGCTCAGGGAAGTCATCTTTGGCGTTTGACACGATATACGCGGAAGGGCAAAGAAGATACGTGGAAAGTCTTTCGACATATGCGAGAAATTTTCTGCAATTGATGGAAAAACCCGATGTGGAATCGATAGAAGGACTTTCTCCCGCGATTTCAATAGATCAAAAAAATGCCCCGAGAAACCCGAGATCGACAGTCGGAACAGTGACGGAAATTTATGACTTTTTGAGGCTTCTCTTTGCGAAAGTGGGGACTCCTCACTGCCCGGTTTGCGGGAAATCGATAGAAAAACAAACTCCGCAACAAATAATGGAAGAAATTATTTCCATGCCGCAGGAAACAAAAATACTTGTCCTTGCGCCTATCGTGAGAGACAGGAAAGGTCAACACCTAAAAGCGCTTGATAAAGCCAGAAAAGAAGGATTTGTGAGAGTGAGAGTCGATGGGGAAATATATTCGATTCTGGAAGTGCCGGAAATGGACGAAAACAAAAAACACAACATCGAGATAGTTGTGGACAGGCTTGTCGTAAAAGACATGAATAAAAAAGTGCAAAAACTTTCATCGGGGCAGGAAATAGATTTACCGAACCCGAACAGAACGCGCTTGGCGGATTCCATCGAAACGGCACTCAAAAACGGGGAAGGGCTTGTTATCATACTGAATCACGACACAGGAAAATCAAAAGTATATTCGGAACACTTCGCATGCCCGACATGTCACGTAAGTGTCCCCGAAATATCCCCGCGGAGTTTTTCATTCAATAGCCCGCACGGAGCTTGTGAAGAATGTCACGGACTTGGTACAAAGCTCGAAATAGACCCCGACTTGCTTATTCCAAACAAAAATCTGACATTGGCAGAGGGCGCGATAATGCCATGGTCTGCAACAACTTCGCATTTGACATGGTACAACAAAATTCTTGAAAAAGTGGCAAAGGCAAACGGATTTTCGATGAACACACCGGTGAAGAATTTATCCGAGGAATCAATGAAAATTGTTTTATACGGAGATAAAAATAGGAAATACACGGTTACGATAGGGCATATAGACGATGAAGACGAGGACGAAGTCGAAACGACCGGCAAATTCAAAGGAGAATATGAAACATCGTTTGAAGGCGTGATCCCGAATCTCGAAAGAAGATTTATGGAAACCGATTCGGAATACGTAAGGAAAAAAATAGAGGAGTACATGCGAGTGCTAAAGTGCCCTTCATGTAATGGCAAAAGGCTGAAACCGGAGATTTTGGCGGTAAAAATAGACAAATTTTCAATCATAGACATTACGGAATTTTCGGTTAAAAAAACCATAAATTTCTTTGATACTTTGTCGTTAAGTCCGATGAAACAGGAAATAGCGCGACAAATTGTTCAGGAAATAAAAAACAGACTGAATTTTTTGGAAAATGTCGGATTGACGTATCTGACATTGGAAAGAGCCGCGAATACACTTTCGGGAGGTGAGGCGCAAAGGATCAGGCTTGCGACACAAATAGGATCGAAGCTCTCGGGCGTTATTTATGTCTTGGATGAACCAAGTATCGGTTTACATCAGAACGACAACGACAAGCTCATTAAAACGCTTATTTCGTTAAAAGAACTGGGAAACACGGTTATCGTGGTGGAACACGACATCGATACAATGCTTGCCGCAGATTATATTCTTGATATAGGCCCGGGTGCGGGAAAACATGGAGGGAATGTGGTTGCGCAAGGAACTCCTGAAGAAATAATGAAAAATCCAAATTCTTTGACGGGCAAATATCTTTCGGGAAAGGCAAAAATAGAAATTCCAAAAGAAAGGAGAAAAGGAAACGGCAAGTCGCTGACTTTGGTCGGTGCTACGGAACACAATCTTAAAAATGTAACGGCAAAATTCCCGCTGGGAATATTTATTGGAGTCACGGGAGTTTCAGGTTCGGGAAAATCAACGCTCATAAATGATATTCTTGTACGCGCGGTGGCAAAAAGTCTATACGGGTCAAAAGCGATGCCGGGAGCACACAAAGAAATAACAGGCATGGAACACTTGGACAAAATAATAAACATAGACCAGTCCCCGATAGGACGCACTCCAAGATCAAATCCGGCTACATATACCGGAGTTTTCACGGAAATAAGGGATTTATTCGCCCAAACGCCCGAAGCAAAACTAAGAGGATACAAAGCGGGCCGTTTCAGCTTCAACGTCAAAGGGGGAAGATGCGAGGCGTGTAGCGGAGATGGGATAAAGAAAATAGAAATGCACTTTTTGCCCGATGTTTACGTGTCATGTGAAACATGCAAAGGGAAAAGGTACAACGAAGAAGCACTTGAAATAAGATACAGAGGCAAAAATATACACGAAGTACTCGAAATGACGGCAGAAGAGGCACTGGAGTTTTTCAACGCGATTCCGGCCATAAAAGCGAAGCTAAAAACTCTATGCGAAGTTGGACTAAGTTACATTCACCTTGGCCAATCGGCCACAACACTGTCGGGAGGTGAAGCGCAACGTATAAAATTAGCCACAGAATTATCGAAACGTTCAACAGGGAAAACAATATATATACTCGACGAACCTACAACGGGATTGCATTTTGATGACGTAAAAAAACTCTTAAACGTATTACAGAAGCTCGTAGACAAAGAAAATACGGTTATAGTGATAGAACACAACCTGGATGTTATCAAATCGGTGGATCACGTAATCGACATGGGGCCGGAAGGTGGGGAAAATGGTGGGGAAATTATAGCTGAAGGAACACCGGAAGAAATAATAAAATCAAAAAACTCCTATACGGGAATGTGGTTGAAAAAGATTATGCAATAAATTTAAAATAGTTTAATAAACTTTAATAGAATTTAATTAAATTTAATAAAGTTTAATTAAATTCGTGTATGTTTTTATTTATCATAAAACATGATTATGTAAATAAAATTGCCTAAAGTTTAACTAAATTAAAGAAAATTAAAAAAACTATTGAAAAGTTTAAAGTACTATGCTAAATTTGTGTCGCCCTAGATAAGTTGCTTAAAAACAAGGAGGATATTGTAAAGTTTCTCTAGAAATGGTAAAATTTAATAAACTTTAATTAAGTTTAATAAAGTTTATTAAATTAAAACAATGGAAGAAAAATTTCTCACGACAGAACAGGTAGCACAAATCCTCCAAGTACATCCTTTCACAATATTAAAATTCCTGAAAGAAGGAAAGCTCAATGGAATAAAGCTGGGAAGAGTATACAGGATAAAAAATAGCGATGTGGAAAAATTTATTGAAGAAAGGATGATGAACAAGCCAAAAAAAGAGAAAAAAGAAATTATGCGAGAAGACACGAAGACTGAGGAACACGCGGATGGGCACTACTTTATAATCTAAAGCCTCAACAAATGATCATAAACTGTCTATCTTGCGGGAAATCAATGTCAAGTCACACATCAGCCTGCCCATACTGCTTCTGCGAGATTACAGATATGACACTGGAAATGAACGGAATAAGAGAAAAAGAAGGGATGAAAGACAAAGTGATGGAATTGATGTTCGGATTCGTAAATAACAAATAAATATAATTATCTAAAAATCTTCAATGCCCTTTAGTTCGTTGCCCGCGAACTAAACAAAACCTAGAAAAGCCCCAAAAGCCCTTTAAAATTTAAAGGGTTTTTGTCTTTAAAAAACGATTTTTATTCACTTGCCGGACACTGTCTGCTATTGACCAATTTTGTGCATCCGAGAAGATTTTCGAGAGGCTTTAAACTGTCAGCCAAAACCTTATTAAGGTCGGTAAGAATTTGTACAAATAATTCAACACTGTTATCGCTGACCTCCTTGTATCTCACGTAAAACCGTGAAGACATCTCTTCCCTGAGCAAAGCGGTGTCATAAGCCTTATCGGTTTGTTCGATCGCATTTGTAGCCTGCTCGGCGGTTATTCCTCCTCCGCCTTGAGGCATGGACTGCGACAACCTATCTATAATTCTTTTGGTTCCTTCCCTGGGGGACAGATTATTCAAATTGATAGCAACTACTCCGGAAAGATATTCGGTCAAACTCTTATTGGTAGCCGATTCGACTATCTTTTCAGCTCTTTGAGCCATACTTTTTTTGACATCCTTCGCGGCGGGAGCGGTACCTCCAAGAGTTTCAAGAAATTCATCCCATTTTTTTGAAACACCTTCCCACGCGGAATTTTCGCATATCACATAGGAATTCTTACGTGTTTGATATTTAGTTTCGAAACTTGCAAACATGACATCAAATTCTTGGGCGGAAATAAGACCGCTATCTGAATATTTTGATTTCATTTCGCTGTACAATTTTTCCCTCGGATAAAACAATTCATCGGGATTTTCCAGCATTTTAGTGCTCAAAATGTCGTAAGGCAAACTCACAGCCACTTTTTTATTTGTAACATTCCTTACATAATAAAGATCTGCTCCAAGCTTGTTATAAGCTTTCTTCAAAGCCGGGAGACCGGATGTGTTACAAGTGATGAATGCGTCACGTATATAAGTCCTCAGCTTGTCTCTTTGGTTTACAAGCCCGGCGATATCGGAAGTTTGGCATTTATTTCTGTATAAAACATCATTCCACATTTCAACTATGCCTCCGGAAATACCATCGGCGAAAATCGAAGCCCTGAGAAAAGTTGTAAACTCCAAATTTCCTTTCGCCAAACATTTTGCGGGGCCAAGATTGCCGTCCTGAGAGGGCTCAAGACCGCTTTTATCTTCAGCATATGACACAGTGCCACCACCGGCCAAATTCAGCGCCAAAACGCATAATATTGCGAAATTTCTTATTGTATATCGGGCTTTTTGCCCCATTCTTGGCATACGTTATTGGTTTTTTCTAATAAATTTTTATATTTTTCAAATGTTTGAGTCATAAAATCCAGTTCCTTTATAAGAGTCTGGGCGTAGAGAGCGGTATTTGTAGCAGACTCCGACATTTCTATATCACTTATGTTTTTATTCGCTTCAGCCGTGGCTGTCGCAAATTCTTTCTGTATCTCACTGAAAATTTTATCCTGCGTGATGGCGGAAGGCGCATTCTCAAGCTGAGCCTTCGAAATAGTGTCAAATATTGAATAACTAAACAAAAGCGGTCGATACCTGTCTACAAATTTTCTCCAACTTTCAAAAATATTTTTTCCGAAAATGGCGTCATTGCCGGAAGGAGTCGGGATAGAGGCTTCTATTAGAACAAATTTCATGTCAATAAGAGGGACTTCAATCGCGCTTTTACATTTCGCGCTTTCCATCAAATTTCCCGTAACTTTATTTGGGATTAGAGAATGATCCAAAGTTTTTTTGAGTGTTTCATTTATCTTTTTAACTTCGCAAAGCACACAACTTTTCCCGGGATAATAACTTGTAAGTGTTTTCTTCACGAGCTTTACGGTCAAACAAACGGATGCTTGAGCCGAAAATCCTTTTGAGGAAAAACCTACCCCTGCCCCGGCTAAAGTTCCGGAAGAATTATCCAAAAGAGAATTGCCAACGTCTCCGAGACTTGTAAATCCGCTATCACCGAATGTAGCGCCGAGACCCCCGTAAGAATCCCCGCCACTTGGGACATTAGGGTCTTCAGGACACCAAGTCTCCATCCAATTATCTTTTGGAGCGGGAGTCAAATTTTCCTGCGTGGTATTTTTAGTCTCTGCTTCTTTTGGCTTATCCTCATCGGTACCACCTCCGGACAATGAATCACCGCCGATGACACCACCGGTTTTTTCATCGCCGGAAGAAGTTTTCCCTGAAGATTTCTCGACAGCCTCTTTTTCATAATTCTCAAGAGCAAAAGCCACTGTATCGGTTGCGGCACAAGTATCTTTTTGCAAAACATCAGCAATAACATTTTTATCCCCCAAAGCCATTATGGCCTTTCCTGCGGCCTGTTCAGCCTGCTCACCAAAATTTGTACCGGCCGAAGCGCTTATATTCGAAGTCCCGGACGTGTTTGCAGGCAAATCCACCTTATACCCCGAAAACAAATCCGCTTCTCCGGCCACGTAATTTTCAATTTTATAATCATCTTGAGTGGGGACATAAGGAGATTTCAAAGCGTCGACATAAGGCTTGCCTATGCTGTTCGGCACGACATTAACAAACAAAACTTCTTCTATTTTCGAAAGATCATAAATCAAATCAAACCCGGAATCGGAAAGATCATTGTTCGCAAAAATTTCATTCGGGCGAATCGAAGTGTCGGCTTCCTGCTGAAGAGCGTAAGACTCACTCAAAAACAGATAAGAATCCTGTACGTTTTGCATTATTTGCATGGCTTGTTCTTGTGTCATACTTGGAGATCTCTTGTAAGAAGTATTTAGAAGAGGGACGATACTTCCGCCGACAACACTTTTTGCCTCTGTGGTTGTAAGTCCGTAATTCTTGGCGACATCAGTCAAAGCACTTTTCTCCGGGACAACAAAATGCTTCGAATAAATCAAAGTGTACAAATCTTTACCTTTCGATGAAGGCCCGAAAACATCCTTCCAATCAAAGAAATTCCCAAAAGCTGTGACTTCATTCCACCAGTTCAGTTCGCCATAAGCTACATTCATCTGGTAAAATCCGATGCCAGTCAGGGAAATTATTATTCCGCCTGCGATTCCTACGATGATTGGTAATACTTTTTTCATATTTATTTACATTCTGCCGAAGTGGCGTCAATAAATTTTCCGGGAAATCTAAGCACTTGAGTCTTGATTTTCGCCAAAGCGATTTTATATTTAATCAATCCGTTCAAAACACTTACATATTTTTTATGGGCCGGATAAGCGATTCTAAACTCATCATAAGCCGCGATCGTCGATTCCATGGCAGTTGCAGCTTGCTCATATTCTTTGTCGATCATCACATCTCTGGAAGATTTCTTATTTAAAAGATTTTCGGCGGTCGGACTGGTCGGGAGATTTTCCATTGGTAAAAATCCTTTCATTTTATTTAACGTATTCACGTAAGCGAGATAAATATCCATCGCGCCCATGGAAACACAATAAGTGCTCACATTTTTTTCTCCGCATTTTATGGAATAATTTGAGGAATCAGCTCCGGCGGGCGGATTGAAATCGGGACTGCTATAAAAATTCTCACCCTTATCCGTTATTTCAACAAGCATCGAAAGTTTATCGTTGAAATACTCATTCATCGACTTGTGATATTGCGCTTGTACGAGATAAAAACTCGCACTCGGATTTTGGAATCCGTAATAATCTTTTTTCGTCGTTTCGGCGTGGATTAAATACCCTCCGCCCACTAAAAAAGTGGTGATTAGTGCCGAAACAAAACTGATTATTATATTTTTAAATTTCATTTTAATTTTGTACGCATTTGTTTAAAAATCCGGGCGATTTATTTTTGAATGTAGCGAAAAATCCATACATTTGAGACAGCTCAACATTGAGATCTTTCAGCCTGTTGTCGATCGCTTTATATTTTTCCGACAACATCGTGGTTTTTTTCTGGACACTGTTGCTTCTCACATAATCCATGAATTTTTGCTTCACCAACGAAATATAAGTATCTGTGATTTCACGGCATCTCACGTAATTTGTATATTCAACCCCTTGTAAATTTCCAAGGACATTTGAATTCAAAGCGACCATCCCGAACGTAAGATTCATTTTATTTTTAAACATCATGTATTTCGCAATAGCTATATTCAAAAGAGTTGTGTCGGCGCTTTTATTTTGAAAATTCACCTCAAGAAATTTAAAAAATTCCAAAGTCTCGATGTCGAAAAGGGGAGTGAGTCTTTGCCTGCATTGGCTCATTGGTGCGGATTTTAAAGAAAGCTCAAGGTTTTTTTTCATGGCGGTAAGCTCCGGAGGAAAATTCGTGGCATCCACTGCAAAAGAAACACCGGACATCAAAATGCTTATTATCAGAACAAAAATGAGGGATGAGATTTTTTTCATAATTTTATTTTACAACATCAATTACATTACTCTTAGAGAAAATATAACTGTCATCTTTAGTCGAAATAATAGTGAAAAATTTATCGGTTGGCATAATCATACTGCTGTTCGAAACGGTCGATTTGCAAGGACAACTGTTACATTCACCGGGTACGACATATATTCCCGGGAACGATTCTTTTTGATTGAATTCGGAAAA
>JBAZQZ010000012.1:0-29604 GCA_041663205.1 Candidatus Altimarinota bacterium | reverse complement strand
TAAGCAAATGGCGACAAAATACCCGATGGAAAATGTTTCCGAATTGGAATCAAAAGAGCTTTTTAATCCCGACAACAAAAACATCCAGCAATATTTTTTCTATAATGATCAAGACGGAAAAGATTCTTTTGCCAATTTCCTTAGCTATTATAAAGCTCAACCTGATTGGAAAATCAAGGATTATCCAACCTATATCGTAATCTCCAAAAAAGAAAACGGGAAAACATTGGAAATGTACGCAAACAAGCCGGAAGCGGAAGATCAAGGCCCGGACGACATACAAGCAGTATTTGCATCAAAGAATATTAAAACAATAGTGGTTGTTCATCGCGGACACAGCTATCACGCAGAAAAGACCATTGGACATATCACAAACATTGCTCGCATTGTTTGGATGGGATCATGCGGAGGATATAGAGAAGTTGCCGGCGTACTGGAAAAATCACCAAAAGCTCATATCATTTCCACCAAAGGAACAGGCACAATGCTTGTGAACGATCCACTCTTAAAAATGCTAAACGAAGATATTTTGTCAGGGAAAAATATCGCATGGTCCATGTTTTGGAATAAGGCTGAAAAAAAACTTGGAGCCAACGAAAACTTCTCCAATTATGTCCCTCCCGATAAAAATCTTGGAGTTAATTTTTTGAAAGCATACAACGCCGAATAAATAAATTGCGACTCTGTCGCATGGTGCTCAGAAGAGGACTTGAACCTCCACGGCCTTGCGGCCACTGACCCCTCAAGCCAGCGCGTCTACCATTTCCGCCATCTGAGCATTTTAAAAATCTTGAGAGAAAACTTGCCATATGAATTTACACTAAATAATAAAAAAATCCAATATTAGCAAGAAATTCTTGACGAATCACCTTGCAGTTCGTCTACAAATCAGGAAAAATGCAGATGGTGCTTTAAATTTATTAACCACTACTCTTTATGAGCGCAATAAAGGACATAGATCCGCAAGTTTTTGACGCGATTGAACACGAAAAACGAAGACAGGCGGAAGGAATCGAGCTTATTCCTTCTGAAAATTACACATCCGCCGCGGTTCTTGAAGCGTGCGGCTCTATAATGACAAACAAATATTCCGAAGGCTACCCTGGAAAAAGATACTACGGCGGACAAGAAAATACGGACACAATCGAAAATTTGGCTATCGCCCGCGCAAAAGAGCTCTTCGGCGCGGAACATGTAAACGTCCAACCGTATTCGGGCTCTCCTGCAAACATGGCCATTTATTTCGCACTTTTGAATTTCGGAGATACGGTAATGGGGCTTAAACTGGACCACGGCGGACATATCACACACGGACTTCCTATTTCATTTTCAGGAAAAGCATACAATTTCGTACAATACGAAGTGGACAAAAACACAGGAAAAATTGATATGGAGCAAGTACGAAAACTCGCGCTTGAACACAAACCAAAACTGATCGTCGCAGGATTCACGGCATATCCCAGAGATATCGAATGGAAGAAATTTAAAGAAATCGCGGACGAAGTCGGCGCGATCACAATGGCAGATATTTCGCATACTGCAGGCTTAATCGCCGGCGGAGTTTTAGAGTCGCCGGTCCCCTACTTTGACGTTGTAATGACAACAACACACAAAACTTTGCGCGGACCGAGAGGCGCGATAATCATGTGCAAAGAAAAATTCGCGAAAGATATTGATAGAGCCGTTTTCCCCGGCCTTCAAGGAGGCCCGCACGAACACATAATCGCCGGCAAAGCGATTGCGTTTCACGAAGCGCTTCAACCCGCATTCAAAGAATACGCGAAACAAATCCAAAAAAACGCGCGACATTTGGCAGAAGAAATGAAGAAACGTGGCTTTACTTTAGTTTCAGACGGCACGGACACACATTTGATTTTGGCAGACCTCACAAACAAAGGCGTCTCCGGCAAACAAGCGCAAACGGTTTTGGACACAGTCGGAATCACATTAAACAAAAACACCGTACCTTTTGATTCCCGCCCACCAATGGACCCATCCGGCATCCGCCTCGGCACACCCGCCATCACAACCCGCGGCATGAAAGAACCCGAAATGGAACGCATAGCGGACTGGCTAGACCGCGTTATCTCCAACATAGACGACACCGCCCTTCACACCAAAATCAAAGAAGAGGTCAAAACAATGTGTCTGAAATTTCCTGTTCCGGGGATAAAACTATAGATTAAAAAATCTTAAAATTTTTTTACAAAAATTCTCTTGACGGTGAGCATACGCTCACCTATATTCAGGGTACACTACTTTTTAACCTTAATAATATGAATCAAGAAAACGAAACAAAAATCGCGTTATTTCAAAATAAAGAAATTCGCAAAATTATTTATAAAAATGAATGGTGGTTTTCAATAATTGATATTATTGAAACACTTACCGATAGCGAACGATCTCGGAAATACTGGAATGACCTTAAAACAAAACTTACCAATGAAGGTTACACTGAAGTGTCCGAAAAAATCGGACAGTTGAAAATGGAAGCCACAGATGGAAAAATGAGAGAAACAGATTGCGCCAACACCGAAACAATTTTACGTATAGTTCAAGCAATCCCCTCTCCGAAGGTTGAATCCCTCAAAAGATGGCTTGCAAAAGTCGGCTATGAACGAATACAGGAAATAGAAAATCCGGAACTTGCGACAAAAAGAACCAGAGCCCTTTACCAAGCCAAGGGATATTCAGAAGGCTGGATTGAAAAAAGAATGAGAGGAATTGAAATACGCGAAGAATTAACCGAAGAATGGGGAAAAAGAGGCGTAAAAGAAGGCTTGGAATATGGCATTTTGACCGCGGAAATCTCCAAAGCGACTTTTGGAATGACGCCAAACGAATACAAAAAACATAAAAGCCTAAAACGAGAAAACCTAAGAGATCACATGACAGACCTGGAATTGATTTTCAACATGCTTGGCGAAAAAGTCACCACGGAAATTTCCCAGCAAGAAAAACCGGAAACTTTCGATAAAAACAAGCAAGTCGCAAAAAGAGGCGGCACCGTCGCCGGAAACGCCCGAAAAGAAACCGAAAAAGAACTCGGCCGAAGTATAATCTCAGATAAAAACTACTTGGAAGAGGGAGAAGGCAGAAAACGATTGGGTTAGCAAAATTGATTTGACAAACTCTGCATAAAGGATTACAATTCTATACCCTATAAAATAATCAAAAGAACATGGATACACAAAGACCAGGCAATGAAACACCGGAACTAACACCCACAGAAAAACACCAAAGAGGGCAAGAACGCACAAAGTACCTAATAGCAGCAGTTGGTACCGCTGTACTACTAGTCTTAGCAACACAACTGTGCGGAGAAGATGAACCTGACAAAAGTAAAAAAGAAAACGCCACTCAAATCTCAGGAAAAGACAAACAAGCCGACCAACTCAAGAAAGCTCTGGAGATCCTAAGACAGGAAAATCCCAAAGCATTTAACGAATTTAGAAAACAAAATCCAGGCCTAGCATTAGTATTTAAGGGAGAAGATCTCAGCGCAATAGACCTTGGATCAAAAAAAGAAACCACAACAGTAGAGTTAAAACTAGCAAATTTTAAAGCAACAAAAGAAAGAAAAATAGGCATTGATCTCTCTGAAGCAGATCTTTCAACAGCCAATCTCGAGAACTCAACACTAAGAGACGCTCACCTTGCAAAAGCAGACCTCCATGACACAAACCTTAGTGGAGCAAAACTTAGCAACGCGAACCTTCGTGGCACAAATCTTCACAACACAGACCTCAGTAGCGCAAATCTTGGTGGTGCAGACCTTCGTGAAACAGACCTTGGTAGCGCAGATCTTGGTGGTGCAAACCTTCGTGGCGCAGATCTTCGTAATGCATATCTTGCCGACGCAGATCTTCGCGTAGCACATATTTGCGATGCAGACCTTACAGAAGCAAATCTTATCCGAGCAAAGCTTGCCCGCGCAGACATTCGTAACGCAAAACTTGCCAACACGAATCTTATCGGCTCGAATCTTATCGGCTCGGATCTTGATGGCTCAGACCTTGCCGGAACAAGATTAACCGGAGCAGACCTAACCGAAGCAAAACTTACTTACGCAACTCTCACCGGAGCAGACCTAACCGAAGCAAAACTTACCAGCGCAAAGCTCGGTAGCGCAAATCTCACAGACACAAAACTTACCGGTGCAAAACTTGATAGTGCAGACCTTAGTTATTCACACCTCCGTGGCGCAGACCTCCGCGGCGCAAATCTTACCGGCGCAAAACTTGACTACGCAGATCTCAGCACCGCAAACCTTACAGGTGCAGATCTCACAAACATAACTTATAACGCAAACACTCAGTGGCCAAAAGACTTTACTCCTCCACCATCCAAGTGTTATGCCAAAGAAACACCACCAAAAAAAATAGTCGCCAAACAGAAGCCAAAGAAGAATCCTTCTTCCATAAAATGGCAATGCACCCCCATAAAAAATCAAACCCCCATGAGCAGTATAGACGCTGAAAGAGAAACACAAAGAAGAAAACTTAGAGCTGTAAATCCACCATTTCTGGGATAATCAACGCCTCTTAGTATTTCTCTTCCTAATCTCATGCTGAATAGTCTGATACTGTGGATGATTTGAAGGCATCCTAATTCTTCCACCAGCCCTAACAATCGCACCAACAACATCTGAAGACAATCCAGCAGTCAATCCAAAGTAAACTTCAACAGAAGAAGAAGCAAAAATATCAGCAACACCAGGATCAATCTCTCCTACGCCAGGGAAAGACAGAGAACCAACATTAGAAAATTTCGCAAAAGCCCTAACATTCTCGGCCGAAATACTCGAAACTCTTGCAAACTCGACTTCTTGCTGCACCTTAATCCCAGACAAAGCATCCAAAGCTCCATCCTCAAAAGAATTAACTCCGAAACGGAAAATATCCAAAGTATATTCAGACATAACTTTAGCTAACTCAACAGGCAAATAATCAACCCCTTCTAAAAAGAGACAACCTTTATACCCGACAAAACCTTTGGCGACCTCAGGAGGAAAAACTCTAATCCCATTCATCTCAAAATTAGAAACAGACTTCCCCAAAATCGAAGCGGCAGATACAGACAAACTCTTCAAACCGTTCATCTCTGCCCGCATCCCATAACGAGAAACTCCAAAAGCACGAGCAAAATCATCATTGATTTCCTCAAGCCCATTCAGCAATAAACGACCGGAGATCAATGAAACAATTGCTTTTCCATCCTCAATTCCTGGATTTTTCATCCCTCCAAGAGAAAGAAAAGAAAGTTTAAGACCACTTCCCCTCAAACCAACCAACGTTTTGTCACTAAAATGTTTCACCCCATCAAGATGTAAAGCAACCGTATTCCACCCCTTCTGTTCGGCTGGCATCGCCTCATTTGCGACCATCACTTCCTTAAGGGGAAAATCGTGCAATCCATTTAGATAAAGGTGATTGATTCTTTTGCTTTTCAGCAGACTAGCAAGCCCTTCCACATCACTAGGGACTGAACGCTCTAAACCATTCAAAAAAACAGAATGCAACCCTTTCCCCCTCCCTTCTATCCACTTCGCGAGCTCTTCAGTAGCCCCGGGACCAAACTCCTTTATACCATTAAGATGTAATACAATCCCATCGCTATCAAGACCCGCCAAAATTCTCACCATTTCCGCCTTGTCAACAACTTTCCCGTTAGAAATCCCCTCCCTTGAAGAAACAAGTCCTGGAGTATAAAAAGTATCATCACCACCCCTGTCAGAAAAATCAACACCCCCAAGTTGCCCCAAAGACAAACTCGTTTCAACTGAATCATAAAAAACGTCCTCCCCCCTATAACCATAACCCACACCTTTCCCCCTAAACGCAACCAAAGAGGAAGATCCATTGACACCATAACTAGAAACCGGAGAAAAAGGCAATTTGGTAAAATCCGCGAAACCTTTTTCGGAATGAACAAAAGGTTTTGCTTCAGTGGGAATATCCATCAAAAATGTATCTTTTTTTAATACCCTCAAAACTCTTGCAGTCTCCTTTCTGGCATCCCTCTCGACAAATGGAACTTTCAAAAGTGGCTTCACGAAAGCATCTTCAGCCTTAATAAAATATGTCCCATAAATGTCATAATCACGAACAGCCTCCAAAGAAGTATCAAGTGAATACAAAACCCCATCAACAATAGCAACCGCCCTATAATGATTCTCAAACATCTGAACCCGAATATCCTTCATCAATTCAGGTCTATGTTTCTGAACAAGAGCTATCGTAGCTTTCGTCCTCGCAACACAATTCCCGACATTCTGATCATCGTTTAAAAGAGAAACAAGACGAGGATCTCTATTTCTGGAATCCGCATTAGTAGCCGGAGACGTCACAAAATTAGAAACAGAATCAAGAAAAGAAATAACATCCATATCCCTCAACTTGTCAGGATGTTTACCAAACTCAGCCATTTTATCCGAAACTTTTTTCATTTGTGCTTCATCAAAATTCCAATAAACTTCTTCTCCCCTTAAAAAATACTCAAGATAAGGAATCTTCCCAACGCCATACAAATCTTTTGCCCACCGCTTAAAACTCTCCAGCTTAACAAGATCAGGAGGGGGAAGTCTGCCTTCGTAAGAACCACGTACACCCTTCCCGACAACTTCATCGGAATCCTTTACTTCATCTTCCACCTTTTTTATTTCCGGTTTTTTTTCAACAAGCTTGACCGCCTCTCTCTCTTCAAGATTACTTTTATAATTTTCATCCAACACAACCTCAACAGGAGTGGTTCTAGTACCTTTATCCGCAACTTTGCCAATCACGCCACTTCTGTCCAATGAAACAACAAGCGCAACACCGGCAAGTACACCGGCGGCTATCCTCAAAATTTCATTTCTTCCGCGAGAATCAACAATGGCAGATTGAGGGTCAATACGAGAAAAAGCAGACTCAATCGCATTTAATTTTTGCAAAATTTCAGGAACTTTTTCTCCACCGACAGTAGAAATTTTCGTCCCCAAAGCCTTTAACAATTGCAGGAATTTAGTTTTAAAACCACCGTTAAAAAATCTGACTTCACCCTTGCCAAAACCAATCTCCCTCATGCCTTCAAATACAGCTCCCAAAATCTCCAACTCGGAACTTAAATCCTCCAGATCAACACCGGTATCTCCAGCAATATCCTCAAATCTGGACAAAACCGACTTCATCGCAAACATCGCATCCCTGTTCAAATAAACAGAAGTAGCAATCTCCTTGGATAAAGCCCCATCCTCATTTTGATTTAATTCTTGGTTCATTTTGTCCTTTTTATCACCACTATCGTAATATCATCCATTTGCGTATATCCATTTACAAAGGCTTTTACGTCGGCCAAAATCGCCTCCTTCACTTCCTTCGCAGTCGGAAGTTTGCCAAACTTTTTCACGGCTTCGGTAAGTCTTTCCATTCCGTAAATTTCTTTTTCATTTCTCCAAGACTCAGGAATCCCATCGCTGTAAAGAACAATAAAGTCCCCAGTCGCCAAATCAATTTCATCAACTTTCAAAATCTTTGAAACATCGGGGATCATTCCCAGCGCCATTCCCCCCGACGGTCTTACCTCAACATCTTGCGCACTCGCCTTGTAATGAATAATTTGTTCGTGGCCGGCATTTACATAAGAAAATTTCTTTGTTGAAGGTTTCCATTGTCCGAAACACAAAGTCAAAAACATCGTAGGCATTGTTTTTGCCTTAAGCACGCGGTTTACGTCCACCACGACCTGTTTGATGTCCTCGCGATCCGAATACCCGTAAAACAAAGCATTCGCAATAGAACTCACGATTCCCGCAGGCACTCCATGTCCCGTCACATCACCAAGATACATCAAAAGTTTGTCATCATTTATTTTTATAAAATCATAAATATCTCCTCCGATTTCGCCGGCGGGAATAAGCCCTCCGGAAATATCAAGACCTTCAAATTTCGGAAGTTTGTCGTCGTGAGGAACAAGCCTTTGCTGAATCTGCGTCGCAAGTTCAAGCTCACGCGCCACACGTTCTTTGTAAACTTTCGCCTCAACACTCGCCCCCAAGTCAACCGCCATTTTATTGAATGCCTTGCCCAAAAATCCAAGTTCATCGCCACTGTCGATACTTACTTGCGTGGAAAAATCTCCGCTCGCGATTCCTTCCGCGCCGGTCACAAGTTTTTTCACGGACTTCGTCACCTGCAGCGACATCACAAACGACATAATCATTCCCATCATGATACCGAAAAGCACCAAATACACGATTCTCTTGACCATAAGCGCAACCCTCTCATCCAAATTTTTATAATCGATTTTGTAAAAAACGGAATATTTCTCGGTCGAAGGAACAACAAAATAATCAATCATAGTTCCCTTCTCCAAGGCCTCCACAGGCTTTTCAAATTTATCGACAAACTCAAAATCACCGGTGGCATTTTGTTTCAAATAAACAATTTTCCCGTCCAAAGTTTTCAAAGAAATTGATTCCGCCTTTACTTGCGCCATCAAATCATCATCTTTGATTACGCGCTTCTCTCCATCATATTTCTTATCAGTGTCGACGGAAGAATCGTACAAAACCTCTCCCGAAAAATTCAAAACTTTGATCACCGACACATCCGCATTTTGATCAAAAACAGAATTTATTTCTCTGTTGAAATAAACAAATCCGTTTTGCGCCAAATAAAGATCATAATTATACACAACAGTCGGCGCGGTAAGTCGCGAAAACGCGAGCGCATTCGTATAAATATCGTCCGCGAGTTCAATCTTTTTCTCGCTGATAAAAAGCATTCCCGCAATCGAAAACAACACTATAACGAGCAGTGAAATCGCGAGAATCAATTTGTTTCGAATGGATATTTTCATTTAATATTTACGTCATCGAAATACAAACTTTCGTCTATCCTGGGCGCATAATCGATTTTGTCGGAAAAAGAATAAAACGCCTCATACTCAAGAAGCGGCACACCGATGGGATCTTCCTCCACCAAAACTTTCATCGCATCCTGCAAAAACATTCGTCTTTTTTGCGGATCCATTTCAGTGGACGCTGAAGCAATCAACTGATCCGCATTGAGATTTGAATATTTTCCGTAATTGAATTGCGCTTTACTGTGAGCCATATCTTTCATAAAATCATTCGCGTCCCCGAAGTTTGATTGATACCCGAAAAAATACAAATCGGCCGCGCCACTATCCACACTTTCCATAAATTTTTCAAAATCATCGAAGTAAGAAATCAAAAGATTTATCCCGACCGCGCCCAAATCTTTTTTCACGTAATCGCCGATATACTGCAGTCCGTCTGGCAAACTCATGGTGAGCGTCATATCCTTAAGTCCGAGTTTTGAAACGGTTTCTTTTGAAACCTTCATATCGTATTTCGGAGTCAAAATATTCGGATTAAACCCGAAAACCCCATTGCTCGCATATTGATTTATTGCCTTGGCTGAGCCCTTCAACGAATTCGCTAACACCCCGGTGTCAACAGCCAGCCGAATCGCATTTCTATTTTCCGCATTCTGCAAAACTTTTGAATTCACATTGAAAAGCAAAAATTCCATGGAAAGCGTCGGCACGCTCACGATTTTAAAATTGCGTTCTTTAAAAGTCTCAATCGCAGAAAAAGGCACGAAAGTAAGCAAATCAACTTTTCCATTTAAAAGCATGTTCCCGCGCTCGGAAATATCGCTTCGTCCGTACAAAACAACAGTCTCGAATTTCGGCTTATCGCCCCAGTATTTATCAAATCTTTTATAAACAATTCTGTCCTGCGGATAAATTTTTTCAAACATATAAGGCCCCGTCCCGACAGGAGTTTCGATAATTTTTTTCTCATATTCCGAAGGGATGATAAGCACGCTCGCAAGCTCGCTTAAAAGCATCGGATCCGGAACTTTCGTAAAAACTCTGACAGCCAAATCGTCCACGATTTCAACCTTTTCAATATTTTTCAAAACATCTTTAAGCTCGGAATCATCATGATTTTTCGCCCGATTCAAGCTCGCCACGACATCCGTCGCGCTAAACGCGGAACCATCATGAAAAATAACATTCGGGCGCAAATTAAACTCCCACATAGTCTCTCCGATTACGCCCCACGAAAGCGCAAGCGCGGGCTTCATTCTGAAATCCCTGTCCGGCCTGACAAGCGGATCATAAGTGTTTTCAAGACGCGTCCCGACAAGCGGATCGGTCTTCGTAGGCTCAAAAGAAACCTCTTCGTAAGGCAACATGACACGAAGCTCATTCATCTTCGCCATCTCCGCAACAGGCCCCGCAAACAGCTTCGTTAAGCCCAAAAAGAAACTTGCCGGCTGTTGAAAAAACAGATTAAATCCAATCCAGACAAACGCTCCGACAAACACGGTGTAGAATGAATATTTAACAAATTTCGACCCTTTCGATTCCGCGTATTCAAAAACATTTTCTTGAGGCGCGGCCTTTACCTCAGCGGTTTTTGGCTTATCGCCAACCGAACCCCCATGAGCACCTTCCTGCTTCATAACCGCCTCTGCCCCGGCGCCCTTACTTTGATTTCCAGCCTGATTTTGCATTTTGTTTTCTTCCACTTTTAGATTCATTTATATCAGGATATTCTAGCACAAAAAGCCGGAAAAAACAACCTACACATCAACCAATTCGATAAATTCTTACAAAAAACCAAACACAAGCCAAAAACGAACTGGACATACGTAAAATTTGCTTTCTGGCTTAACGCGCGCGTTAGAGGCGATCACCCCCTCCCTCGACACGAACCAATTTTATTTTCTGATTCGACGGTAACGTTAGAAAAATTTATCCCGCTTTTCAGCCAACACATGCCACGAGTGCCAACTCGTGAACAAATTAATTGTCCAGCAACGTCCGCAAAAGAAATCAAACCGGCCTCCCTGAACCAGCCTAGCCCACCAACACACCAGCCCCCTACATTCCCCCCAACATCTTTCTCGCCCATTCCTCCAATTTGCTGTCCCCCATCTTCTGGGCCAAAAAGAGCATACGCTGGTAAGTGGATTTGAACACCTTCGCCTGCTCAACCGTTTTCACCGAAGAAACCTTGTCGACAAGCGAATTATATTCTTTGCCGTAACAAGCCTTCAACATTTCATTATTCCCCGCCTTCTCGAAATAAAATATCGCCGCAGTGAAATCTCCAGCGCTATAAGCGCTATTTCCAAGATTTTCATAAGCAATGTTAAGATTTTTTTCAACAAGACTTCTAAGACTGCTCGTCGCATAAGCAAGTTGCGCGCTTTTCACCATCGTTCGCGGCGAAATCACAACAGCCTCCTCGCGATAATCCGGAATATCCAGCATATTTGTCGCAATAATTTCAGTCACCGGAAGCACATCCACAGATTCGCGATATCGCGTAAAAGTCCCGTTCGTCGCCTCAACATCGATATTCCTGAAATGCAAACAAACATGCTCCGGCAAAAGTTTTATATTCAGCTCATTTATGTCGTATTTAAGCGAAAAAAGATAAACATAGAGCGTCACAATTTGATTACAATCACCCTCAAGTTTTTCTTTTTCAGGATCATTCAAAAGTTTGCCGAAACTCGAAGTTTCGATGTAATGATAAAGATTTTCAGGCTGTAAAAAATCAGCAATCTTTCGCAAAAAAACAATTTTTTCGGTCCCGCCCTCCGGATACGTCAAATCATTTTCCTTAATTTCCGCCCGAACAAATATTTCATCGATTTTACTAGCCTCGCAAAACTTCAAAAATTTCTCGGAAATTTTCTGCGCATTTTCATACATCGCCCTCCTTTTCCCTTTCGACAAATACTGATACCCTTTGAATTTTTTCTCCATCCAAATATTTACAACAATCAAATTTTTCCGCATCAAAAAGAGCAATTCCTCCTTTATGTCAGACAACCTGTCGGTCGAGCGAACATGCGTAAAAAACCTGTCCACCTTCCACTCAAAAAAACTCACATACGGCGTAAACAGCAACACAATCCATCCCAAAATTTTTCCAAAAGTTTTCATGCTAACATTTTATTTTTTTGATTCAAAAGCCATATTTCCTCTCTTCATAAACTTAGCCTTCGCTTCCAAAAATTCATTTTTCTTAAATTTATAATAAAGACCTTCGCAACGTTTAGCCACTCTTTCATTTTCCATCCTAACTTCCTGCTCTTTTACCTTACTTTCCTTCTCTTTCGCATCAGACTCGTCATGCTTTGCACGAGATTCGGCAATCATTTGGTTGGACCTCAGTAGAAGCCTCTCATCCTCATCAATCATGCCATTAACTCTTTTACTCCATCCCTCAGTCTTTTTAAGCTCTCTCCACCTTTTTCTCAAATTCTTTTCTTTCTCACTCAAAGGGATCACACGACGATCAATTTCTCGAGCCTCCTTTCTAAGCCTGTCAGCCTCCATCTTCAGTCCACCACCGGCATCCAACTCCCGAACATACCTATATTCAGACCAAACTTTTCCATAAGACTCAACAATTTTTTTCAAAGAATCAATATTCCCTCCAAGATATTTCAAATCTTCTTTACTCAACGCCGCAACACAACGATCTATCAATTGAAAAACCTTATTTGTCCCGACATCGGGATTTTTACTGTAATATCTCGTAAGATAAGCATCAATGCCATAAGAATTAAAAGCATATGTCCCATACAAAATCCTCAAAGCAAGTCCTCTCTCAAGATTTGGGCCAACACTTCTCATATGATCAAGAAGATACTCTCCGTATCCGACAACATGACCAAAAGGATACCTCCTTTCAGTTTTATCGCTGGACAAATTATCACGACTAACAGTTCCATCCTCCTCACCATTCAAAGCAAAACCGGTAATGTCAACCATCACATCCAAAGCCTTCGGATCCATTTTTAGAAGTTCAGGATGTGGCCTCAAAATGACAGCATTCTCGGCAAATGGCGCCCCCGTCTCAGCACGAATCTCTTCACCGTTCGCCCCCTTATAATCCTGCATTACCCTATGCCCATATGGCCTACTTCCCCGCTCAAATTTCCCGAACAATGCCAAATCCCCCCTAAGTCCAAATTTTAAAGGCCTACCCATAAACCAGTCATCAGGATTCACATATTGCCCGACATTTTCCATAATAATCGGAATGCTTTTCTTAGTCTTCCTGACAGCATCGACATATTTGGTAAACATAAACATTACCGCCAAATGAGGATCGCACTCCGCAGAATCATGCGAAATAAACAGATCCGTATTTTTAAAATCATTTTTATGAAAATAATCGTTACCGCTGGCCCGAATAAGCAAAGTAATCAAAATCTCTTTACCTTTGTATAAAATTCTAAAATCAACAGCATATCCCCCGGTAGCATTTTGCCTTTTTACCATCTTTTCAATCTTAAAATCAGGATTTGCTTTAGCCAAGAAATTCAGATTTTTCCACAAATCATCGACACGTTCATCTTTTATATCAGTTTGAGTGAAGACAGCTCTATCTATCAGCTTTTTATCAATCAGCCTGGCCGCCATCGCAAGAGGTGCAATATGAGCACCACTCCCGGGATAAATAGCGGAAAGTTCACGCTTCGATAAATCCACATATTTCGGCAATTTATCAGCCATTTCTTCGAAAGCCGCAGCGCTTCGTAACGCCTGCAAAAATTTCACTTTATCTCTAAGATTTTTAATATCCAAACGACAGCCGGATCTAAGCAACACAGAATTTCCATCCTGTTTTTTACAAACCAAAATAGCGGGCATCGCAGAAATATCACTTCTGGCCTTCACAGCACCTTTAGACACTTCATCGGCTTTTTCAGGCATCTTAGGTGGCTTTTTCGAAGCCATTTCCCTCTCAGATGACAAACCTTCACCCATGTTTATTTTTGTTAATCTGTGAATTATAACATATTTTCACCAAACACACAAGTTGCGCCAGAAGCTTGAATTCAAGGTTTTGAAAAAAAATTAATTAGGAGGAACAATGAGGATTTCTGAAAAATATTACTTTGAACGATTCTGTTCAACATAGAAAAACAATGACATTAGAAAAAGAAAGCGAGGGCAAAGTAATATTTTTCAGAAACTATCATCTCTACTCTAATTTTTCTTCAAAACCGCCAAAAATGCTTCTTGCGTAAGATTCACCTTTCCCATCATCTTCATGCGTTTTTTACCTTTTTTCTGCTTCTCAAGAAGTTTTCTTTTTCGACTGTAATCGCCTCCGTAAAGCCCCCCTGTAACATCTTTCCTGAATCCGGAGATACTTTCACGCGCAATGATTTTTCCGCCAATCGCCGCCTGAATCGGAATCACGAATTGCTCGCGCGGAATCAAATCTTTCAATTTTTTTGTCATCTCCCTCCCCACCCTCTCAGCATCATTTCTATGCACAATCAAAGAAAGCGCATCCACCTTTTCCCCGGCAATAAGAAAATCAAGTTTTACCAAGTTCCCAAGCCGATAATCCAAGTGTTCATAATTCATCGAAGCATACCCGCTCGTTATACTCTTCAAGCTGTCGTAAAAATCTACAACAATAGACGCCAACGGCAATTCAAAAATCACCAAAACCCTCGCCAAACTCAAATACTGCATGTTTTTAAACTCACCTCTTTTCTCTGTACAAAGCGTCATAATGCCACCGACATAATCTTTTGGCGTCAAAATCTCAACCTTCACCCACGGCTCTTTTATGCCATCTATCTGCGACGGATCCGGCAATTCACTCGGAGAAGAAACAAAATTCTCTTCCTTTCCGGTCACCGCAATATACGAAACACTTGGCGCCGTGACGATCAAATCAAGATCGTATTCCCGCTCAAGCCTTTCCTGCACAATATCCATATGCAACAACCCCAAAAATCCACATCTGAAGCCGTATCCAAGAGCTCCGGACTGTTCCGGCACATAAGAAAGCGAACTATCATTTAATTGAAGCCTATCAAGCGCCTCGCGAAGCATAGGATAATCATCAGTCTCAGTACAAAAAACACCAGCAAAAACAAACGGACGAACCACGTTATACCCGGGAAGCGGCACAGCCTGCTCAAGCGACATTCCCGTAGTCCCCGGACCCCACACACTATCCCCGACTCTCGCATCGCGCACCCCTCGCACACCGGTCACAATATACCCGACCTCTCCCGCGCGCAAAATCTGACAAGCCTTGTATTTTGGCTTAAAATGGCCAATCTCAAGCACTTCAATTTGCGTCTTGGTATTCAAAAAATAAACTTTGTCCCCTTTTTTCACCTCACCGCTCCTCACCCGCACATACGTCACGACCCCCTTGTAAGTATCATAAACCGAATCAAAAATCAGAGCCTTGAATTCATCACCTGCATTAAATGGCTTAGGCCCGGGGACTTTCTCAACAACCCGATCCAAAACCAACCCCACATTTGTCCCCTCTTTCGCGGAAACCGCAATAATTTCATCTTTTGAAATTCCCAAAACATCCTCAATTTCCTGCGCCCTCAGCGCTACGTCCGCGGACGGCAAATCAATTTTATTCAAAACAGGAATAATCTCCAGCCCGTGATCAAGCGCCATATAGCAATTCGCGAGCGTCTGTGCCTCAATCCCCTGCGTCGCATCCACAACCAAAATCGCGCCTTCGCAAGCCGCCAAACTCCGCGAAACCTCATACGAAAAATCCACGTGCCCCGGAGTATCAATCAAATTCAAAATATATTTCTCGCCCTTGTATTCCCATTCCATTCGAACCGGCTGAAGTTTGATGGTAATCCCCCTCTCCTGCTCAAGTTCCATCGTATCCAGCATCTGCGCATGCTTCATATCCCGCATCTCGATAGTTTTCGTCACCTCCAAAAACCTGTCCGCAAGCGTGGACTTTCCATGATCTATATGCGCAATAATACAAAAATTTCGTATATTCATAAGTGGAAAGAGTATACCTGCAAGAGGAAGGGAAAGAAATAACTTTTTTATCACATCAAATTTTTGATGAAATTTATTCTCGAAAAGCTAAAAATCCCAAAAAGGAAATTGCAAACTTTAATTGACTGGGAAAGGGTGAAATATTCTTGAGAGCGCATAAGGATATTTCACCCTTTCCCAGCTTCCAGGGTTTGCAATTTCCCCACTTTTATGCTAAAATTATATGAAAATAAAAAACAAAAATGCAATTCAAAGTCCCACAGGACGTACAAAGAGAAGACACAATCATCGGGCCGCTTACACTGCGCCAGTTAGCCATTCTCGGAATCGGCGGAGGAATCACCTACGGAATTTACATGGGCCTGGCGAAAAGTTATTCCATGGCAATTTGGCTTCCACCAATGGTTTTGGTCGCAACAATCACCATCGCTTTTGCGTTTATAAAAATACACAATTTGGAATTTTCAAAATTTTTGATGGCATACATCGAATTCAATTTTCTGCCGAGAAAAAGAATCTGGATTCAAGGCGGCGGATACCCGTTTATCTCACCTTTTGAAACTCCGTATCAAGCAAAAAAGAAAAAAGAAATCGCAAAAAAAATGGGAGCAAAAATCGAATCATTGAAAGAACTTTCGCAAGTACTTGATACGCACGGAGGAATGGAAGAAGAGACCAAAGAACTTTCCGCCGAAGAAAAAAAAGAAGGATTAAATTCGTTAATAACTCAAAAATAATTTTTTAAATATGAACAATCCACTAAAAACAGTAGCCCCGGGACAAAAAAATAGAGACGCCGCCGCCTCAAGCACTCAAGCAAATCTCCGCATCGGAGAAATCCGCGACAATGTGCTTGTCCTGAAAAACGGAGGAGTCAGAGCGATTTTGAAAACAACAAGCATCAATTTCAATCTAAAATCCGAACAAGAACAAAACGCTATCATAAGCGGATATCAATCATTTTTGAACTCACTTGAATTCCCTATTCAAATAGTTGTGCGCTCAAAAAAACTCGATATCGACAATTACATCGACCAAGTAAAAGAACTCGGCGAAAAACAGGAAAACAAACTTCTTCAGGAACAAACATACGAATACGCGCAGTACATCAAGAAATTGGTGGATTACGCGGACATTATGGAAAAAGAATTTTATGTCGTAATCCCCTACAATCCGGCAAGAACGCCGATGGAGGAAGGCGGAGTCTCAGGATTTCAAACCTTTTTCAACAGATTATTCGGACAAAAAGAGTCATATTCCGACATCAAACAACGCCACAGCGAATTTCAAAATTTGAAAAAAAACCTGATGCAACGCGTAAACACGGTCAAATCAGGTCTTGAAGGATGCGGACTGAAAGCGGAACAACTCTCAACACAGGAAATCATCGAACTTTTCTACAACATCTACAATCCGGTCCTTTCCCGAAGCGCAAAACTGAAAGACTTGGCAAACACAGCCGTCCAATACGACCGCCAACGCGAAAAACCCGCGACTCCAGACCTAGTCGGAACTCCAAACGCAGTTACAGAAGGAAAATAAGTCCTCGTTTTTATCTTTGGGTCTCGTGGGCCCCAAAGATAAAAACTCCTTGTGGTTTTGGAAAGCAAAGAAAACCTTTTTAAAAAAGGTTTTCTTAAATTAAAAAGCACTATCTTGGCAGCGCCCTACTTTCCCATAGTCAAGCTATAGTATCATCGGCGAAGGTGGGCTTAACTGCTGTGTTCGGGATGGGAACAGGTGTACCCCCACATCTTAAACTACCAAGATAGTACCTTTTATTTCAAATATCTTTATGCTCCTTCGGGGCTTAAATGCCCCAATCAGGCTCAAATTATACCGTAGTATTTCTTACACCAATCACTAGTCAAAGTAAAGGATCTCTGAATGTATAAAATAATCACAATTGCCCATTAGTATCGCTCGACTTAACACATCACTGTGCGTACATCTGCGACCTATCAACCCTGTAGTCTACAGGGGGGCTATGGGGATATTTAATCTTAGGAATAGTTTCCCGCTTAGATGCTTTCAGCGGTTATCTAACCGAACGTAGCTACTCTGCAATGCCGCTGACGCGACAACAGATATACCAGAGGTTCGTTCATCCCGGTCCTCTCGTACTAGGGACAACATCCTTCAAATATCCTGCGATCATGGAAGATAGAGACCGAACTGTCTCACGACGTTCTGAACCCAGCTCGCGTACCGCTTTAATTGGCGAACAGCCAAACCCTTGGGACCTTCTCCAGCCCCAGGATGCGACGAGCCGACATCGAGGTGCCAAACTGATTCGTCGATGTGAACTCTTGGAATCAATAAGCCTGTTATCCCCGGAGTAGCTTTTATCCGTTGAGCGATAGCACACCCACGTGCAACTATCGGATCACTAACACCTGCTTTCGCATCTGCTCGACTTGTAGGTCTTGCAGTTAAGCTCCCTTATGCGTTTGCACTATCAGCCTGATTTCCGTCCAGGCTTAGGGAACCATTGCGCGCCTCCGTTACTCTTTAGGAGGCGACCGCCCCAGTCAAACTACCCACCAAGCACTGTCCTTTAATCCCAGATTAATGGGAAAAGTTAGATCCTAAGTATAGCAGGGGTGGTATCTCAAGGACGACTCCACCTCAACCGAAGTCAAGGCTTCATAGTCTCCCACCTATCCTGCGCGAGCTATACCCAGAATCAATGCCAAGCTATAGTAAAGCTTCACGGGGTCTTTTCGTCTTTCCATGATAAGCTGGCATTTTTACCAGCTCTGTAATTTCGCCGAGTCTATTGTTGAGACAGTTTTCAGATCATTACTCCATTCGTGCGGGTCAGAACTTACCTGACAAGGAATTTCGCTACCTTAGGACCGTTATAGTTACGGCCGCCGTTCACCAGGGCTTAGATTCGAAACGTGAATTTCTCCTCGTGACCTTCTGGCACTGGGCAGGAGTCAGCCCCTATACATAGCCTTGCGGCTTTGCAGAGACCTGTGTTTTTGTTAAACAGTTGCCTGAAATCTTTTACTGCGGCCAGTCATAATAAAACAACTGGCAAGGTTTATCCCGAAGTTACACCTGTTGTATTGCAAAGTTCCTTAACAATAGTTATCTCGATCGTCTTGGTCTACTCGACCTACCCACCAGCGTTGGTTTGCGGTACGGTAACTTAATTTTCTCGCTACCGAGGATTTTCTTGGCAGACGAATACCCCGGAATCTCTCTGTCAAAGACAAAGAATTTTGCATCGTTACTCATAAACTCTAAGGGATTTACCTCAAAGAGTGTAAACTTGTAACTTGCACGTGAATTCATTAACACGCTCCGAATATCCATCCACGTCTCCCCTGAGCTAGCGCCACAATTGGTTCAAATCGTTCTTTCAACTTAGGACCGAAATCCTATGAAGATCAAACAATAAGACCCGCATGTTTTGCTTTGACGAAAATTAAGTTGTACAGGAATATTAACCTGTTGTCCATCAGCTACGCCTTTCGGCCTCACCTTAGGACCGACTAACCCCAAGTCGATTAACGTGGCTTGGGAAACCTTGGGTTTTCGACGTTCAAGTTTTTCACTTGAATCACGCTACTTATACCAACATTTTCACTTCCTGCCGCTCCACCCAAGTTCACACTTGAGCTTCGATGCTGGCAGGAACGCTCCTCTACCGCGCCTACCTATCGAAATAGGTAGACACCCGCGTCTTCGGTTAAAGCTTTGAGCCCCGTTATATTTTCGGCGCGAAATCGCATAGACTAGTGAGCTATTACGCACTCTTTAAAGGAATGGCTGCTTCTAAGCCAACCTCCTAGGTGTATAAGCGACTTCACATCCTTCACCACTTAAGCTCTATTGGGGACCTTAGACGACGATCTGGGCTGTTCCCCTTACGACGATGGCACTTAGCTGTCACCGTCTCACTCCTGTAAAATTCACAAGGGTATTCGAAGTTTATCTAGGTTTGGTAGACTTATTTCGTCCCCTAGCCTAAACAGAGCTCTACCCCCCTCGCTTAATTTACAAGGCTAACCCTAAAGCTATATCGAGGAGAACCAGCTATCTCTGAGTTCGTTTAGCTTTTCACTCCTACTCACAGCTCATCCACCGCCTTTACAACGACGGTTGGTTCGGCCCTTCAGCCACCGCTAGGTGACCTTCAGCCTGGCCATGAGTAGCTCACTCAGTTTCGGGTCTAGTGCACGACACTATAAACGGGCTATTCGCCCTCGCTTTCACTATGGCTCCGGGTGTTACTCCCTTAACCAAGCGCCGTACAGCTAACTCGTTGGTCCGTTCTACAAAAAGTACACCGTCACCTGCTTGCGCAGGCTCCGATTCGTTGTAAGCATAAAGTTTCAGATACTATTTCATCCCCCTAACAGGGGTACTTTTCACCTTTCCCTCACGGTACTTGTTCACTATCGATCTCCAAACCTATTTAGCCTTGGAAGGTGGTCCTCCCAGATTCAAGCCGGATTTCTCGTGTCCGACCCTACTCAGGGACACTCTAGAACGTTATCCTATTTTCGACTACGGGACTATTACCCTCTTTGGTCGCTCTTTCCAGAGACGTTTGTCTAATAGAAATAAAATTCATATTGAGGCCCTACAACCCTCTGTTCCGTGGAACAAAGTTTGGGCTATTCCCCGTTCGCTCGCCACTACTAGGGGAATCTCTATTTGATTTCTTTTCCTTGGTTACTTAGATGTTTCAGTTCACCAAGTGTCCTAATTATACCTATGAATTCAGTATAATTTAGCCCGCATAACCGGGACTGGGTTTCCCCATTCGGAAACCTTCGGGTCACTGCCTGCTTAGCGGCTCACCGAAGCTTATCGCAACTAGCTGCGTCCTTCATCGGAGTTTGGAGTCAAGGCATTCACTTTATGCTCATAAGTAGATTATTTTTATTCAAGAGATCCAATTACTTTAACTAGTAATTGGTATCAGAAATTACATTTTTGACGATCAAACTTACTTACTAACTTACTAACTTACTAACTTACTTTGATATTATTCTTATTGATTGTTTTTCGAAATATATTCGATATATATTTGAAACCTGATTGTTAAGGGACAAAAAAAGGTGTGCCTTCTGCACACCCTTAAAGCTAACAATTTTGGAAGAAACTTATGTTGTTAACCTTAAGGGCAAGCAGTAGTTTTTTCGCATGAAATAGGGTAAAGATCTAACTCAACTAACTCAAAACGCCCAGCAATTATATGGATGTCGTAACTCAAAGTCAACACTTTTTTAGAAAAATCTTCCAAACGAACCAATCATGAGCGATTGTAGCGTCCCGAAGCCATACATCAACGATAAGATAAATGTCAAAATGCCCAATAAAACAACAAAAGTATTTGTTCCACCGGCCCCAAGATACTTTTCCGCGAAATCCACATTGCCTATAAATTCACGAATCGCCCTTCTGAAATAAAGGATTAAAAACGCTGCGGGACACCCGATCAAAACTACAAGAATACGATCCATAGGAAATGAGTTAAAATACAATGGTGGGCGATAGAAGACTTGAACTTCTGACCTCTACATTATCAGTGTAGCGCTCTAACCAGCTGAGCTAATCGCCCAAAAATCGCAGAATAAAACTTACTTTAAACTCAAATTTTAGTCAATTAAATTTCACTTCTCGTACAAATAAACTCTATCCAAAACTTTCTTTGGGCGTATGTTCGGCATTTTGAATTCATTTGAAATAACGATAGTGCCTTTTTTCAGCTTCGGCCAAACCTCGCGCTCAAACTTCGCCATCGGAGCGTCAAAAAGAAAACAAAAAATTTTATTAAATTTTGAAAGATCCTGTCGCCAAAAATTTCCATAAACGATTTTTGCCTTCCCTCCGCGAAAAAACGTCAATAACTTTGCAAACAAAAACGTCGGAATGGAAAGCTCATACCCGACCGCGGAAGAAACACCTTTTTCCGCGATACGATTGATAAAAACACCATCCCCGCACCCGATATCCACTACCCTATCCCCTTTCTCAAATTTTCCAAGTTCAAAAACCGCATTATCTTTTCTTTTTAATGTTCGCACATAGGGCGCACCAAAAATCATCGCATACATCCCGGGCGAAACCAAAACCGCCCAAATCAAAAAAAACGCCAATTTAAGCCAAATATTCGAGACAAAAAACACGGCCAAAACCAAAAAAACTGTAAACAAAATTTCAAACATGAATCAAAGTTTATATTTTTTATAGCTATTTTTGCAAGGATTCGCCCACGCAACCTCCATGCTTTTTTCTTTCGGATTCATGATCACAGACGCAATAGTAATCCCGTAATCACAGTGAAGTTTGTTTAAATGAGCGCAAATCCCGGTCTTATGTTCGGACAAAATTTCTTTCAAAGTTTTCACGTCATATTTATTTTTCCCCGTCAAAATTTCTTTCGCCCTCTCATATCGTCGCACTGATTCAGCCTTGGTATTCGCTTTTGTACGGTCTTTTTTCAATATCGGATGATTCGTATGAATCAAAAATTTATCGCCGTAAAATTTTTCTTCGTGCCCGAAATAGTCTTCGATATCCAAAATTTTTGAATTCCTCCAAACGTAAATATTATTGCTCGCAATACTGCTGTCTTTCAAATCAACCCTCTCGACATCCTTTTCATTTTCCACATCCAAAAACGCACGAAGCTGAAATTTCACCGGCACACCATAGCGAAAACGGCGACAATCAATCGAATTCGCCGTATAACAAAAACTCTCGTTCATTCCGCAACTTGTCCCCGCCAAACTGCCGACATAACTCAGCGCAAGAAATTTTCGTCGCCCGATTTCCCCCTTTCCTCCGCCGATTTCCCCCTTTACCAAATAAAGCCCGTTGTTTTTATATGCCTTCGACCAATCTTCGTTATGCCCCAAAACAGCTCCGTTTTTTGTTTGAATCGCAACATTTGTACAATGTGGAATTCTGAAATCCAAAAGTTCCTCCTCGCACATCAAAACCAAAAGCTCGTCGAAATCAACACGAGCTCCCTCACTCATTCCGCGCAACTCAGCCAAAAGATGCGGATAATCTTTCGAAATATCCGGCAAAAATTTCTGCGCGGTTTTCACAAGCTCAGAAAAATTTTTCATCCGCTCTTTCTTGTATAGTTTTTTATTGTCCCGAATCCTTTTCTTTATTTGCAAACTAAGCTTTTGTCCGAGTTTAAAGCCAAAATCAAAATTATCTTTCGCCGTAATTGAGAAAAAAGGAATATGGTTCATACAAAAACCATTTTCCTACAAAACACTCCCACAAGCAAAAGAAAAAAACTTAAGATTTTTGTTTTGCTTGTTTTTCCATTCCCTTTAACAATTTAACTTGAAGAGATTGTATTTCCTCAAAAGGAACACGTAAAAAATCAGCTATTTTTGCCCCCAAAGTTTCTTCCGGAATTATCTGCTTTCCACGTATTCTTGTGATAGACGAACCACCAAGGTTAAGTTGGACAATTTCACCATTACTTAGAACTACAGACAAATGATAAGAATAACCTCCAGTACTCTCTCCTCCTGACGGAATATACTCAGCAAACACCTCCACTTTCTTAATCCAATCAAGCTTGTATTCTTTAACACTTCTATTTTTTAATCCTTTTCTTGATAACAATAATTTATTGGATTTTTTGTCAAAACTTATCGTAGTGAATTCTGCAAAAAAAACAGCAAGAACACCGGACAAAATTATTATAAAACTTATCCACACGGGTATTTGATTTTCAAAAAATTTCGGCTCAAAAATCAACAAAAATCCTAATAACAAAAATATTATTCCAATAACTAAAAGCATAACCCCTTTTTCTTCAAGTATCATTAAGTTTTTATCTTGTTTTACAATTTTCATAGGATTTTTTAACATTTTATTTTACTTTACATACAAAAACCATTTTCCTACAAACTCAGCGAACAAGCAAAACAAAAAAAGAAGCATGTCCTGCTTCTTCTCTATAATGGTGGAGCCAAAGAGGCTTTGGCCTCTTCACCTTCCCGATCGCAAGCATCGGGACGCTCTACAAACAACCATGTATAATTTTCTCTATAATCTTTCTACTTTTATACTTTTTTATCTGATGCTCTCTCCTTCTCGCACCAAGCAAAGTATCATATTTTTCACTATAAACCAAAAACAAAGGGACAAGACCCTTTGTAGCTTTTTCCTCACAATTATTATGCTCCTTAAACCTTCGATCCAAGTCATTTGTACTCCCAACATAATATATCCCATTCTTTCCACTCTTCAAAATATACAAATATCCACCCATCACCCAAAAGATTTAAAAATGGTGGAGCCAAAGAGGCTCGAACTCTTCACCTTCCCGATCGCAAGCATCGGGACGCTCCACAAAAAAAAGAAGCATATTCTGCTTCTTCTCTATAATGGTGGAGCCAAAGAGGCTCGAACTCTTCACCTCCGCGGTGCAAACGCGGCGCTCTACCAAATGAGCTATGGCCCCATTATAATTTTTTCTATAATCTTTCTACTTTTATACTTTTTTATCTGATGCTCTCTCCTTCTCGCACCAAGCAAAGTATCATACTTCTCACTATAAACCAAACTCAACGGAACAAGTCCCTTTGTAGCCTTCTCTTCTCCATTATTATGTTCTCCAATTCTTCTCTCCAAATCATTCGTACTCCCAACATAGTACCTCCCGTTTCTCTTACTTTCCAAAATATACAAATATCCATCCATATCCAAATTTTTAACGAACTCTTCACCTGTCCCGATCGTAAGCATCGGGACCGCTCTACCAAATGAGCTATGGCCCCATATATCAAACAACCTGCACTTCTAATTTTTCAATATCGGATATTTGCTATAAATCCTTTAACATTCTAAGCGTGGTAGAGAAGTCGGTCATTCCGGATATCAACCCGGACGACTCAATAGCAATAAATTGCTACTGACACATTTTTCAGATAAATCTGTAAAATGTTCGACCTAGAGAAACTTTTTGTTTCTCATATTGCTCTATAAAAGAGATATTCCATCCGCAGGTTCTCCTACGGATACCTTGTTACGACTTCACTCCAATCAATGGTTTCACCTTAGGACCCCGCCAAAGGCTAAGGGTACTTCGGGTGCTCCCATCTTTCATAGTGTGACGGGCGGTGAGTACAAGACCCAGGAACATATTCACCGCGCCATGGCTGATGCGCGGTTACTAGCGATTCCAGCTTCATGAGGGCGAGTTGCAGCCCTCAATTCGAACTAAGATCAGCTTTATAGGATTGGCTCTGCATTGCTGCTTTGCAACCTGCTGTACTGACCATTGTAGCATCTGTGCGGCCCTAGGCATAAAGGCCATGCTGATTTGACGTCATCCATACCTTCCTCCGACTTTGAATCGGCAGTCTGCTGTGAAAAATGCAACACAGCACATGGGTTGCGCTCGTTTACGGACTTAACCGAACACCTCAAGGCACGAGCTGACGACAACCATGCAGCACCTGTCTTAGAGTTCCGTGAGGCACTCCCCTGTTTCCAGGAGATTCTCTAGATGTCAAGCCTAGGTAAGGTTCCTCGCTTAATATCGAATTGAGCCAGATGCTCCACCGCTTGTGTGGGTCCCCGTCTATTCCTTTGAGTTTTAATCTTGCGACCGTACTTCCCAGGCGGGATACTTAATGCGTTAGCTTCGGCACAAATCGGGGTCGAGCCCGATTTACACCTAGTATCCATAGTTTACAGCGTGGACTACCAGGGTATCTAATCCTGTTTGATCCCCACGCTTTCGTCCATGAGTGTCAGAAATTTTCCAGTGCGCTGCTTTCGCTTTTGGTGTTCCTCTGTGTATCTACGGATTTTACCCCTACACACAGAATTCCACGCACCTCTAAAATTCTCTAGTTCGCCAGTTTTGAATACAAGCTCGGAGTTGAGCTCCGAGATTTAACATTCAACTTAACGAACCACCTGCGGACGCTTTACGCCCAATGATTCCGGGTAACGCTTGCACCCTCCGTATTACCGCGGCTGCTGGCACGGAGTTAGCCGGTGCTTATTCTTGGGGTACCGTCAGAATTCTTCCCCCAAAAAAGAGTTTTACAATCTTACGACCTTCATCGCTCACGCGGTATCGCTCCATCAGGCTTTCGCCCATTGTGGAATATTCTTTACTGCTGCCTCCCGTAGGAGTATGGACCGTGTCTCAGTTCCATTGTGACTGATCATCCTCTCAGATCAGCTACCCGTCATAGCCTTGGTGGGCAGTTACCCCGCCAACTAGCTGATAGGCCGCAGGCCCCTCCAGAACCGCAAAAGCTTTACCCTTGCGGGACCATCCGGTATTAACCCGTATTTCTACGGAGTATCCCCGAGTTCTGGGCAGGTTCCAACGTATTACTCACCCGTTCGCCGCTCCCCCACCCTATCTTCAAAATTTTGAAAACACGGTGGGGGCGCTCGACTTGCATGTATTAGACATACCGCCAGCGTTAACCCTGAGCCAGGATCAAACTCTTCTTTAAAAAAGTGATCCTATCCCGATTTTACATCGGGAAAAAAAATTTGATTAAAACTTTTCGACTTCTCTACTACGCTCAAAATGTTAAAGAACTTTCATTAGCACGAGGCAGTTTATTCAAATTAGTTACCGAAGTCAACATCATTTTACTAAAATTAATTAAAAAACATGCGCTCCACTCCGTCAAGGGCATTCGGCTGATTATAAAGCCAATATTTGGTATAATGGTAAGAGTAAAAAATATAAAAATAACAAAAAAACATGACAAACTCACAAACAAAAGATATTACAAATTCGATTTTGGTCCCTACTGTAATTGAAAAATCACATGCCGGAGAAAGGGCTTACGACATATATTCGAGACTGTTAAAGGATAGAGTCATATTTCTCGGAACGGCCATCGACAGCACCGTCGCAAACTTAATCATCGCGCAATTACTGTTTTTGGAAAACGAAAATCCGAATGACGACATTATAATGTATATAAACAGCCCGGGCGGACATGTAACAGCCGGTCTTGCGATTTACGACACAATGCAATACATCAAACCTGATGTTTCGGTCGTTTGCGTCGGAATGGCGGCATCTATGGGCGCAGTTTTACTTGCAGGAGGAGCAAAAGGAAAAAGATTCGCGCTCCCGAATTCGGAAGTAATGATTCATCAGCCGCTTGGAGGCACGGAAGGTCAAGCGTCAGACATCAGAATCCACGCAGACCATATAATGAAAACTAAAGATTTACTGAACAAAATCTTGGCAAAACACACCGGTCAACCTCTAAAAAACATTGAACGCGACACAGATCGCGACAACTTCATGGACGCCGAAACCGCCAAAAAATACGGCTTGATCGATGAAATACTTATAAAGAGAAAATAAGTCCTATTTTCTCTTCGAAGCATATTCTACCGCATAAGTCACTATTTCTTTCGCAATATCTTTTCCCGTGGCCTCTTCCAAAGCCTTGAATCCGGGATTTGAATTTACCTCAAGAACAACAGGAGATCCATTCGCACGAATCACGTCAACGCCGCCATATTCAAGCCCCAACGCCTCAACCGAACGAATCGCGATATCAGCTTCCTGCTCGGTAATTTCCACATTCATCCCTTTCCCGCCAAGTTCAATATTTGACCTGAATTCACCCCTTTTCGCAGACCTCATCATCGAACCGACAATTTTACCGTTAACAACGAAAATTCTAAAATCTCTGCCTTTCGCATATTTCACAAACTGCTGAAGTAGATACATCGGCTTATCCCAGACCAAAAAAGAATTCAGCGCGCGCATGCTTTCAACAATCACGACCCCGTTCCCAAAAGATCCGTAAGGCTGTTTTACAATCACCGGAAATCCTCCGAGAAGTTTCACGGCATTCTTCAAATCATCCTGCCTTTGAAGCACAACGGTTTTCGGAATCGGAATATTTTTGCCGTCCAAAATCTGCATCGTCTTCATTTTATTTTTCGCAAAAAGAATAGAATTATAACTGTTAAACAATGGAATCCCCATCATTTCCATCTGATCGATAATGGCAATATGAAGTTCCACGTTTTTCAAAATAGAAGGTCTCGTAATCATAACATCGCATTTCGAAAAAGGTTTTCCGTCATAAATAAGACACGGCGAAGACTTATCATACACCATGTGAAAATTCGAAACCCTGTAAATTTTCGCACCATGCCCCAGCGCCAAAGCCGCTTTCTTCAGCCTTATTTCCTCCGCGGAAGCCTTTTTCCCGACAGCGGAAAAAGAAAGAATTCCTATCTTCATCAAATTTTCTTTTAAGATAACTTTTAAGATAACAAACGCAAATCATATACATGTTTTTTACAAAGTCAAGAAGGTATGATAACATTCCGAAAACATTATAAAATGACCGAAATAAAAATGACAAAAATATCAAAAATTTCAGCAATCGTTTTAATTGCATCAACACTTGTCGGATGCTCTTTATTCACGAGCACAAGCGAAACACAAACATCAAGCATAAACCCGAACAAGCTCACTTATCAAGCCGCGGATTTCAACATAATCGTCCCGAGAGACTGGGAAGTTTTAGACGGCGAAAAATTACCTGCCGGAAGCCCGCAAAGCGTAGTTGCGGCATTCAAAAACAACATCAAAAACAAAAAATTCATAGCAAACATAAATGTCGCAAAATTCGACACAAAAGATGAAAAAACAACCAACGAAGAAACAATAAAAAGCATGGGAGACAACTACAAAAACACTCTTATAGATTTTCAAATTTTGGAAGAAATCAAAGTCAACATAAACGCAAAAGGACAGCCGATTGAAGGCTTGCTCACCAAATTTTCCGGCAAATCAGACGCCGCCGAAAACCCAAAAAACTTCAAACAATTATACGTAAAATACTCAGGCGCTTCCTACATAATCACGACTTCATACAGCCAAGACGAAGACCTTGAAGTCATAGCCAAAATCGACGAAGCAATAAACAGCTTCGAGTTAAAATAAATCTTCCGTTTTCATCTTTGGGTCTCGTAGGCCCCAAAGATGAAAACTCCTTAATCTTTTGGAAAGGAAGAAAACCTTTTTAAAAAGGTTTTCTTAAGCTATCTAATGGTGCCCGGGGCGGGAATTGAACCCGCACTCCATTGCTGGAACAGGATTTTAAGTCCTGCGCGTCTACCAATTCCGCCACCCGGACAAACAAAAAACTTAAGAATTGGACAAATCACATTCTCCTTTTTTCTACAATAAAATCAATCCTAAATTTCACCCCAACCCAAAAAACGAGGACGCGACGAGAATAACTGTCGCAATAATAATCCCGATCACGGTGATCCACGCGACAAGATTGCTCCAAAACTTATTGGTGTACTCCCCCATTATGCTCTTGTCGTTGATGATTTTTAGCACAAATATCAAAATAAACGGAAGCAAAATTCCATTTATATCCTGCGACAAAATCATAATATCGACCAACGAAATATTCGGAATCAAAACCACCAAAACCGGCAGAAAAATCGTCACAAAAATTATTGAATAAAATGCCTTCCCGCGACTCCAGTCGCTATCAAATCCATCCTCCCATCCAAACGCCTCGCATATCGCGTAGGCCGTTGCAACAGGCAAAATAAAGGCCCCAAGCATCGAAGCGACAAACAACCCGAACGCAAACAAAAACTGCGCCAATTGCCCCGCCAAAGGCTGTAATGCGACCGCCGCATCCCCGGCATCATTGATCCGAATCCCGTATTTATAAAGAGTCGCCGCCGTACTTATAATAATGAAAAAACTGACAATATTCGTAATGACAGCGCCCAGAT
>JBAZQZ010000011.1:0-30793 GCA_041663205.1 Candidatus Altimarinota bacterium | reverse complement strand
AAAACTGACAATATTCGTAATAACAGCGCCCAGATACACCTCCACTTTTTCCGCTTTGTAGTGCTGGACATCCATACCTTTATCCACGACATAAGATTGAATGAAAAATTGCCCCCACGGCGTAATAGTCGTACCGATAAGAGCAATCATCGTAAGAAAAAACACGGGATTAAATTCGAGAGTCGGAGTCACCATATCCTTAACAGCCGCCCCAAAATCCGGCCCGACCACAAACCCGTTTATTATGTAAACGATGTAAAAAAACGAAAGAACCAAAAATATTTTCTGCGTGGTTTTAAAAGATCCTTTGAAAAGAATAAAAAACACAAAAAGCGCCGCGATAGGTACCGCAACATATTTGCCGACACCGATTATTCCGAAAGAGGAAGCCACTCCGGCAAATTCCGCGGTAATCGTACCCATATTCGCAATAAGCATAAGCACCATCACAAGAGCGGTAAGCTTCACCCCGAACCTCTCGCGAATAATCCCTCCAAGCCCCTGGCGCGTTACAAGTCCGATTCTCACCCCCATTTCCTGTGTCACCGCCAACGCAAAAGTGACAAGAAGCAAAACCCAAAGCATCTTCGTCCCGAAATGCGCTCCCACAACGGAATAAGTCGTAATTCCACCGGCATCGTTATCCGCATTCGCGGAAATAATTCCGGGCCCCAAAACCGCCAAGAAAAAAACCAATTTATACTTAAGTCTATGCCATCTATTTTTTATAGCTTCCAACATTTTTTTACGCATTAGGTACTAAATGCCTCATAACATCATCAATCGAAACAACCCCCGAAAGCTTGCCGTCATCACTCAAAACAGCCGCAGTAAAAAGATTGTATTTGGTCATCACCTCCATTATTTCATCAACATCGTCGTCAACGCTCAACGTGGATCCCCTGTGAAAATCACTCTCCTCCGTGATATCACTGATTTTCTTGCCGGGCTCGGAAACAATAAGAGACCTCAGAGAAACAACCCCCTTGAACTTATCGTCTTCGTCGGTTACATAAACATATAAAATAAATCTGTGTTTATGAGACTGCTTTTTTATCTCTTCAATGACCTCCTTCACCGTCATTTCGGGCGAAACTTTCAAAAAATCAAGAGTCATAAGTCCACCGGCCGTATCATCGGGATATAGCAAAAGCTTCTCGACATTCTTCATTTTCGCGCCCCTCAAGTGCGATAAAAACATCCTAGCCTCCTCTCTCGGCAAACTCTTCATCAAATCAACAACTTCATCAATCGACATTTGAGAAAGAATATCCGAAGCCTTATCCGGCCCCAAATATTTCACCAAAATCTTTTGAAGTCCGGGTTCCATTTCCTCCAAAACCTTCGCAGCCTCCTTCGCATCAAGAGATTGAACCAAAGTTCCCCCATGTTGAACATTCAAATCCTCGACAATATTCGCAAGATCCGCAGGATGAAGCTTATCAAGTTCGTTGGATCCCATACTAAGCTTCAGCTCTCTACGTAGCGGCTGGGCCTTTCTCCAGTCAATCAAATTCACTTTGAACCAATCAAAAAAATCAATCCATTCCGCGCCAAGCCTTCGAAGAAGTCCTCTCGTACTTATATCAATCCCCAAAACACACATTTCCCCATTTATTTTCCCCATTCTCAAATCATTCACCCGTACAACGCGAATACCGGAAACATCGACAATTTGCTGATCAAGGACATCTCTATCCAAAAAAACAGACCTACCGGAGACATGTTTCTCGAATTCCACTTTTCTCGTCAAGGTATTCAAAGAAACCTCGTCCTTGCTAAAATCATCAACATATTTATAAGGAACAAAAACCTCTTTCTTGCTTTTCACGGGCTTCACAACCAAAAACTTGATAGCCGCATATTCTCCGGTCTTCGGAGAAATAACAAGATCCTTCAAAACCCCGACGACATGATCGGCGCTATCCAAAATTTTTGTGTCTAAGACATGGCTTAAATAAAGCATAATTACTTGAGAAGTTTAAATGTCCCTATAAAAGCGTCCACCTCCGCGTCCGTCGGATAACTTCCTGTTGCCAGAATTTCCATTTGATAAAGTCTGTTCCCGACAAGATAAGTTTGCGCGACAACATAGCCGTTTTCTTCGGTATTTTTTCCCTTGTAGAACAACCCGGGATACCCCTTGTACTTGACCTCTTTCTCCTCGTCAACAGCCAAAACTCCGAGCGATGACAAAGCCCCGTTTTTTTCATCCTGCAACAAAGCCTGCGCGGTTTTGGCTTGAATCGTCGCATCAGGCATATCGGAATAATCCAGCAAAAAGACTTTTTCAGAAGTTTTAAACCCGTACATATGCAATGTAATCACAAGTCCTCCGGACTCCATAGGATAAGTACCGGAAAGATGTTTTCCCGGGAAAGTGATTCCAAAATTACCCGCCTTGGAAGTAAAAGTATCAGGTTTTAAGCATCCAAGGATATTGCTGATAAGTTGAGCCATTTTCCCGCGAGAAAGTTTTTCGGTATTGTCGGTGCTCACCCCGACGCCTAAAGTCCCCGCAACATTGAGATAAGCCTGATACCAAACATCGGTCGTTTCCATGGGATCATAAGAAAAAGTCCCCAGCGTAATCTTCAACGCCTCGACATAATTTATATTTTCATTCGGATAAAATTTCCCGTCAGGATAGCCATTTATAAGACCTTTGCTTTGCGCAAAACAAACATATTTCGCGAACCATTCGTCTTTCACGTCCGGAAAACAATTCGCGCCGGTAGCCTGCCCCGGATAAACAGCTTCAACAACTATTTTCGTCAATTCAGCCCTGTTTATTTTATTATCGGGCTTAAAAGTATTATCGGAATATCCGCCGACAATCCCCTTTGTTTTCAATTCCGTAATCGCTTTGTAATTCGCATGAGACGCCGAAACATCATTAAAATTACCCGCCTCAACCGCAAAAACAGGCTGCATCATCATAAGAAACAACGAAAAAGCGGAAAATACCGCAAAGAACTTTATTTTTTTCATAGAGAGTTGGTTAAAGATACCAAATTCAACTCTACATCCGACCACACAAGGTGTCAAAACTTCTCAGTCGACACAAAAACAAAAGATTTGACAAACATGAAAAAAGGGTAGAAACTCACTCACTACAAAATTAAATCACAAAAAAAATGGACTCACCAGACTCAAGAGATCCGGAACAACCCCGACCGATAAATCCATTCAGGATGGATGCAGAAGCAGTAATAGCTCTAGGGACTCAAATAATATTTAACGGAGGCCTTAAACTCCTACGTCTGGCGCAAAAAGACGCAGAAATGGAAGCAAATTTAGAAGTGCTCCGAGCGGGACTGACGCCAAATGAAATATTGGGATTTTTAAGCCAAGTACCACGAGCCCTATATGAAATAGGTGACGTTACCGGAAGTCAAAGAATCAAGAGTCCTCAACGTAGAGCAGACTCAAAACCGTTTGCAGTCTCACTCACCGCCCCTAATCTTTTCAGTCCGGAAATGGGCCGAGAAATGCAAACAACTCCAACAAACCTGGTTTCGGAACACTCTTGTTTTTTTGCAGATGATGAAGAAACCCAAAGATTAACAACACATATCATATTCACAGACCAAAGCCTAAACACGTCATTTGCTTTGACATTGGAAATGCCGGAAGTGGAAGGGGAAAATCTTCCTCCTCTGGAAGAGTTATTAAGATACGCTAGAGAAGGACATCAATACAAGCTATCCGCGCACCGCTTGGATTTGGCCACAGCGCTACAACTGGCAATCCAAAAAGCATATACAAGCCCTCCGGGAAACCCTGCCATCTTTTTCACCAACACTCCGGGCCCGACAGAAGGAAAATTAATAGCAATAGAAGCAATCCCCCAAAAACAAATAAAAATTACAGAAGCAGCTTCTCCCGCAGAAGCAAAAACACTTTTTGCCGAAGAAAATGAAGAAGCCATTCCGGCAACCCTGTATATACTAAAGAGACCACTAGCTTAAAAACTCTGGTGGGTCGGCCGGGGCTTACCCCTCCGGGGTATAAACTTCTCGCCCCTTGCCTCAAATTTGAAATCGCCTTTGCCTTGGCAAAGTCATTTCAAATGGTGGGTCGGCCGGGGCTCGAACCCGGGACCAATTGCTTAAGAGGCAACTGCTCTACCGACTGAGCTACCGACCCACAAAAAACAAGCACGAGAAAAATTACCATCTCTGCTGAACTTTATCAACAAAAAAACTCCAAACATTGAAACATTCGCGCTTTTCGCTATACTTAAGCCACATGAAAAGAATCTTACTCTACACAGACACACCGCTCGCGGGAGGCGCGGAAATCCAGATGTTTTTGCTGGCAAAATTTTTAGACAAAGAAAAATTCACGCCGATAATCGCGATGAGCAACAACAAGCCGCTCGACAAACTTGTCGAAAATTTCGACAAAGAAGGAATCAAAGTCATAAGAATCAACGCGAAAAACAAGCATAATCCCGTCCATTATTTTTCATTAAAAAGAATAATCGCTGAAGAAAAAATCGATATTTTGCATTTAAATCTCTGGAATCCCGCAAGCTGTCGTTACGGATTTTTGGCAGGCAAATCGGCAAAAACCCCGATGATCGTGACAGAACACGACCCATTCGAAATCACTGGAATCAAAAACACTTTCAAGAAATACGGACTCAAAAATATTTCAAAAATAGTCTCGGTGTCCGAAGAAAACAAAAAACTCCTACAAAAACTTTTTCCGCCACACAAAAACAAAATCGAAGTAATTCAAAACGGCATCGACATAGATTGGTGGCAATCACAAGTTTTGCGCTTCACAGAGAGCGATAAACACGAAATCAAAACCGAAATTTTCGGCGCACAAGATGACACACTCATAATAATTTCCGTCGCCGAACTTCATGAAAGAAAAGGCCTGAAATATCTAATTGAAGCCACAAAAAGCCTTTCCGAAAAATATCCGAACATAAAAACGGTAATAGTCGGCGAAGGACCGGACAGAAAAAATCTGGAACGCCTTATAAAAGACCTGAAACTTGAAAATCACGTAATTTTGCTCGGCCGCCGCAAAGAAATTCCAAAACTCCTGAAAAGCTCAAATATTTTCGTTTTGCCATCGCGCAGAGAGGCTTTCGGACTGGTAAATCTCGAAGCAATGATCACTCCCCTGCCAGTAATCGCAAGTCGAACAGGCGGAATTCCTGAAATAATAAAAGATGGAGAAACAGGAATTTTGGTCGAACCGGAAAACGAAAAAGAGCTAGCACAAGCCCTGGAAAAATTAATTACAAACGAAGCTCTCCGCGAAAAAATGGCAAAAAACGGATTTTTACGCCTCAAAGAAAATTTCTCCGCAAAAAAAATGGCCGAGAAATACGAAAAACTCTATACGGAATTACGCTAAAACATTTTTCTCTCATCGTCGTCAACACAATCATCCTTGACGGTGAGTGTATGCTCACCTATACTATGGACAGTTTAATCCTGAATCATGAAATTAAAAACTGTCTATATTTGTTCAAACTGTAGCCATGAAAGCCAACGATGGGTCGGAAAATGTCCAAACTGCGACGCGTGGAATACTTTTATGGAAGACGTGATAAATGTCGGGAAACCTATAAAACAAGGGATTTCATCGACACCAAGATCTCTAAAAATCTCAGCACTATCCCCTTCTTCACTCAACACGAACAAAACCTCAATTTCAAGATTCCTCACGGGAATCGAAGAATTTGACCGCGTAATTGGCGGAGGAATCGTCGCCGGAAGTTTGATTTTGCTCAGCGGAGAGCCGGGAATCGGGAAATCAACACTTACCTTACAAATCGCAAATAATATTTCAAAAACTAAAAAAGTTTTACTGATTTCCGGAGAAGAATCGGTAGATCAAATCGCAGAGCGCGCACAAAGACTTAATCTAAATGAAGAAAATTTAACAGCCATAAACGAATACAATTTAGAAACAATGCTGGAAACCATTCGAAAAGAAAAGCCGGATTTTGTCATAATCGACTCGATTCAAGTAATCTCCAGCATCGATATTCCCGGATCCGCCGGCTCAATAACTCAAGTTCGCTATTGCACAGAACAAATCATGGAAGTGGCAAAAACATCATCCATCGCAGTGATGCTGATCGGCCACGTCACAAAAGACGGAAATCTCGCAGGCCCAAGGGTTTTGGAACACTTAGTCGACACCGTGATGCAAATCGAAGGCGACAGATTTCAACAATTTAGAATGTTACGCGCGTCAAAAAACAGATTCGGTTCATGCAATGAAGTCGGAATTTTTGAAATGACGGAAAAAGGCATGACAGAGGTAAAAAATCCATCCGAACAATTTCTCGAAGGCAGAAAATCAAACGCGATAGGAAGCGCAATCACAGTCGCGATGGAAGGGACAAGACCGTTTTTAGTGGAAGTACAAGCCCTTGTTTCAACCAGCCCATTCGGATATCCGAAACGCACCGCAAATGGATTTGACTTAAATCGTCTGCAAATCCTCATCGCAGTCCTCGAAAAACACGCAAAAATAAATCTTCAAACGCAAGATGTCTTCATAAATGTAGTCGGAGGAATCCGCTTAAACGAGCCGGCCGCAGACCTCGCAATTTTGATGGCAATAGTATCCTCACACACAAAAAAACCGATTCCGGAAAAAACAGCGATCTACGGAGAAGTGGGTCTTTCAGGCGAACTTCGCAAAATCAGTCATGCAGAAAAAAGAGCAAAGGAATCAGAAAAACTTGGCTTCACAAATCAAATAACCCCGACATACAAAGAAATCACTCAAGCGATAAGAACACTGCAACAAGACCGACAATAGCTCTAAATCACCATTCTATCAAAAAACCTCAAGGCATTCTCGGTGGATTTTTTACAAACCTCTTCAAAAGAAATCCCTTTAATCTCAGCAATTTTTTTCGCAACCTCAACCACAAAAGAAGGCTCGTTGGTCTGCCCTCTAAACTTTTGCGGTGCCAAATAAGGACAATCAGTCTCGACCATAAACTTATCCAAAGGAACATTTTTAGCGACTTCTTGCACATCTTTCGCATTCGGATAAGTCACAATTCCTGTAAACGAAGTAAAAATTCCCCTCTTCCACAATTTCTCGGCAAAATCCAAATTCCCGCTATAACAATGAAAAACAATCCCGATATTTTTTTCTTCCCAATCAAATTTTTCATCCAAAATTTCCAAACAATCATCATACGCATCCCGACAATGCACAATCAAAGAAACTTTGGCACTCCTCGCAAGGTCTATCTGAAGCCTAAAAGCCTGTGCCTGCAAATCCTTCGGCACTTTCGCTTTAAAATAATCCAACCCGCACTCCCCCACTCCGACAATTTTTTTATTTTCAGAAATAAGTTTTTTCCAATCATCCATCAAATCATCGGTCACCTGAGCCGCATCATAAGGATGAACCCCGACAGTTGCATAAAAAATTTCGTATTTATCAGCAAATTCCACAGTATCCTGCGAAGATTTCAAGTCACATCCGATATTTATAATTTTTTCGATACCGGCATTTTTCGCCCTACCTACGACATTTTCGACCCCCTGTGAGACAATTTCATCAAACGTCACATGCGCATGTGTATCTATAATCATGACTACATTATAACAAAGCCTTTACAAATCAGGTAACACAAATACAATCAATATACCTAAACAACAATACACATGATCATCGTAATGAAATCCGGCGCACCAAAACACGTCGCCGAAATAATAATTGAAGAATTAAAATCAAAAGGACTTACCCCGGTTCCTCTGTTCGGAGTCGAACGCACAGTAATCGCCGTAATCGGGGAAGAAAGATTCTTGAGCGTCGAACATCTTGAATCCCTCGAAGGCGTGGAAAGAGTAATGAGAGTCGTCAGCCCTTACAAACTCGTAAGCAAAGAATTAAAACCTACTCCAACAATAGTAGAAGTAAACGGAGTAAAAATAGGCGACCAAAAAACATTCGCAATGATAGCGGGGCCTTGCTCGGTTGAATCCGAAGAACAAATGGAAGCAGTCGCAAAACCGCTTGCCGAAATGGGAATAAAACTCCTCAGAGGCGGCGCATTCAAGCCAAGAACAGGCCCATACGCTTTTCAAGGTCTTGAAATGGAAGGACTTAAAATAATGAAACGCATAGCGGATAAATACAAAATGGGAGTCGTGACGGAAGTAACAGACATAAGATTTCTGGATGAAATTTGCAAATACAGCGACGTAATCCAAGTCGGCGCACGCAACATGCAAAATTTCCAATTGCTGAAAGAACTTGGAAAAATAAAAAAACCGGTACTGTTAAAACGTGGACTTTCAGCCACAATCGAAGAATTACTCTTGGCCGCGGAATATATTCTTTCACATGGAAATCCGAATGTGATTTTGTGCGAAAGAGGAATTCGAACATTTGAAAAAGAAACAAGAAATACTCTCGCACTCGCAACAGTTCCCCTGGTAAAAGAACTTTCTCACTTACCTATCATCGTAGACCCAAGCCATGGCACGGGGAAAAAATCACTCATCGAACCAATGACAAAAGCGGCTATTGCATGTGGAGCGGATGGAGTTATAGTGGAAGTACATGCCAATCCAAAAGAAGCATTGTCAGATGCACAACAACAACTGACCCCGGAAGAATTTAAGACATTATTAAAAAATTCGGAACCGATAATAAAAGCCGTAGGGAAAACGATACAATAAATTAACCTCATTCCCATGCCAAAAATAAAAGTCAAGATAGCTCGTCATCCGCGAGACAAATATCCTGTTTTCATAGAAGAAAATTGCATAAATTCTCTTCCGAAATTTCTAAAAGAAAATTGTATCGCTGAAAAATACGCGGTTTTGACAGACTCAAAAACCAAAAAAATTTACGGAGATTCGTTATTGAAATTTTTGAAAAAAAATAAAATAAACGCCGAAATAATATCTTTCGAGCAAGGAGAAAAATCAAAAACGCTGGGAACAATTGAAAAATTAGCACAGGAGATGATCGCAAAAAATTTCGACAGAAAATCCGCACTGATAATTTTGGGAGGCGGAGTTGCAGGAGACTTGGGAGGTTTTTTGGCGGCTGTATTCATGAGAGCAGTCCCCTACATCCAAATCCCGACAACCCTTTTGGCAATGGTAGACTCAAGCATAGGAGGAAAAACAGGCGTTGATTTGGACTGCGGGAAAAATTTGATAGGAACAACCACTCAACCAAAAGCGGTTTTTGTAGATATAAATTATTTAAAAACACTTCCACAAAATCAAATCGTAAACGGATTATCGGAAATAATAAAATACGGAGTGATAAAAGATAAAAAACTTTTCAAATACATAGAAAAAAATCTCGAAAAAATATTAAACAAAGAAACAAAAGCCCTTAAGTACATAATAGAAAGATCCATAAAAATCAAAGTAAAAATAATTGAAAAAGATGAAAAAGAATTGAATGACGAAAGAATTTTATTAAACTACGGACACACTTTTGGCCATGCGTTAGAGAAAATGTCGAACTACACGTTACTCCACGGATTCGCAATAAGTATCGGGATGGTGATGATAAACCGCATCGCGGTCGAGAAAAAAATAATGAAAGAATACGACGCCGAAAGAATAAAAACATTACTTAAAAATGCGGGACTACCGACAACAAGCATGAAAAAACCGGAGGCAAAAGATATTTTGAGCGACAAAAAAAGATCGGGAGACTACATGAATTTTGTCTTCGCAAAAAAGATAGGGAAAGCATTCGTGCAAAAAGAAAAAATCACAAAATGTCTATAAAAATTTTAGTACCGGGCTCAAAAAGCATTGCGGCAAGAGCAATAATCCTTTCAGCGATTTATGACAAAAAAATAAAATTAAAAAATATTCCAAAGTGTGACGACACGAAATATTTAACGGATGCAATTAAAAAACTAAACTCTAAAAACAAAAAAATAAAAATTTACACGGGAAACGCCGGAACAACAACAAGATTTTTGACAGCATATTGCGCCCTCAAAATAAAAGACTTGGGCTTTGAAGAGATCCTGATAGACGTCTCCCCCGAAATGAAAAGACGCCCGATAAAAGAGCTCACACAAGCCTTAAATCAAATCGGCGCAAAAATAGAGACTCTTGGCGGAAACAAAAAAGATTGCCCCCCGATAAAGATATATCCGGCAAAACTAACCGGAGGAAAAGTGAAAATTCGAGGTGACATCAGCAGTCAATATATTTCCGCATTAATGATGATTAAAAAATTCACGGAGAAAAAAACAATTATCGAAATTCAAAAAAATCTTTGCTCAAAACCTTACATAAAAATCACAGAAAAAATAATAAAAGAATTCGAAAATAAAAAACTAAAAGAATTCACGATAGAAAGCGACGCATCATCGGCTTCATACATTGGAGAATATGCCGCACTCAATCCCGACAAAAAAATAATACTTGAAAATATCACAAAAAATTCCATTCAAGGAGATATAAAATTTCTAGAATATTTGTCAAAAATGGGATGCAAAATTATTGAACACAAAAATTGCACAGAAATCACAGGAACACGCAATCTAAAAGCCTTAAACATAGTAGATATGAACGAAACTCCAGACCTGGTTATGACATTTTCAGTCCTCGCAATGTTCGCAAACGGAATTACAAAAATCACAAATATCGGCAATTTAAGAATAAAAGAAACAAACAGAATCTCCGCATTAAAAAACGAAATAAAAAAATTCGGAATAAAAATAAAAACAGGGGAAAATTTTATAGAAATCCACGGGAATCCGGATTTATTTTTAATAAAAAAATATTCCCCCATCTTTGTAAACACTTACAACGATCACCGAATTGCCATGGCATTTGGAGTATTAAAGAGTAAAATGCCAAAGCTAAAAATCGAAAATCCTAAATGTGTTTCAAAAAGTTATCCGACATTTTGGAAAGATTTAAATACGTTACAAAAATGAACAAACAAATCATAACAATCTCAGTTCTCAACGGCATCGTAAGGATGTTAAAAACTTCCCTGTTCTTTTTCTGGGGAATTTATTTCGCATCAATAGGATTATCGGGGATTGAAATCGGCACATTCTTTTCGGTAAATTCTTTCGCAAGCATCGTAACAATCTTGCCGTCGGGACTTTCAAACGATAGATTCAAATCAAAAACTTTAATATCAATAGCGCTGGTAATGACAGCCGTTTTTTACTTCGGAATGGCATCCACAACATCCTTTCCGCTACTTCTAATCCTGGCAGTATTAACAGGAGTAGCCTACAAAATATACGATTCGTCTTCAGACAGTTTATTTTACAGAACGGCGGAAACAGAAAATTTCAACAAACACCTGGGGATATTTCAAAGCTTGAACTATCTGACAATATCTCTCGGAACAATGCTGACGGGCTACATAATCGGATCAAACATAGACTACAAAAATATATTTATCGGCGTAGCAATAATATTTTTACTATTAGCAATCATAGCAATATTCATCCTCCCCAAGAACAGCACAACAAAATTTGAAATTATTCATTACAAAAAAGATATTTTCAAAAAAGACGTACTGATTTTTCTTCTTGTAATAATACTATTCGCGACACACTTTGGGGTTGAAGGAACATCTTACGGATTATTTTTGAAAGAAACTTTAAAACTCTCATCTCTCCAAACCGGCTTATACATGGGCCTGGCAATCCTTCCGATGGCAATAAGAACATTGATAATTTCAAAAAAATTAAAAAACTGGAAAGCCAAAAACATCCTTATTTTCGGACTGCTTTTAAGCGGATTCGGTCACATTTTAATGACAATAAAAATTGTAGAAATATCTCTATTGTTCAGGACAATACACGAAATAGGAGACTCGGCATTCTTTTTCTTTCTGTATTACGGTGTTTCAAAAATATTCAGCATGGATAGAATAGGAGGAAACACAGGAATGATAAATTTTGTTTCAGCAATCGGAGGAGCTGTTTCATCAGCATTCTTCGGACCTATCGGAGAAAAATTTGGATATGATATTCCCATCGCAGTAACCGGAGTAACATCACTCCTGGCGGTAATCATAGTATTTTCTTTTGTTAAATATTTCGACCACAAATGATAATAGCGTTAACAGGCCTTCGTGGCAGTGGAAAAACAAAATTAGGGCTACTGCTGGCCAAGAAACTCAACGTGAAATTTTACGATTTAGACAAAGAAATAGAAAAAACATCAAAAACAAACATCAAAGATTTAGTCGAAAAGAAAGGATGGGAAACTTTTCGAGAATCTGAGAATAAAATCTTAAAAAAAATAATAGAAAAAATTAATAAAAAGAAAAAACTCACAATTTTATCTCTCGGCGGAGGAGCAATAATTCAAAAAGAAAACACAAAACTAATCAGAAAAAATTGTTTGATAGTTTACCTGAGAGATACTCCTGAAAATTGCGCAAAAAAAATCTCGGACTCAAACAAAAAACATGCAATCGATAATAGACCGGCCTTAACAAGCCAAAAAACACTGCTCTCTGAAATGAAAGAATTGTACGAAACCCGTCATGAAATTTACAAAAAAAATTCAGATATAATACTAAAAAGATCCGACGACGAAGAAAAAGACGCAGAAAAAATTATAAAAAAAATATTAAACCTTCATCCTTAACATCGCATATACCGGGATCGATTTTTTATTTCCTTTAAACCTTAGAACTCTATTCCCGGCTCCACCGTGGGCTTCCGTTAGAGCAATCCCCTCTTCGTCAAAAATCTCAAAAACCTCAACTTTAAAATTTTCACCGGGAGTCATAACTTCCAAAATGTCCCCGACAACAAGTTTATTTTTTATATCAACCAAATAATCCGTTTTATTTCTCGCCTCCAAAACCATTCCCATAAATTTCTTTTTTTGTAACGGAGTTCCGGCACCATAATGAATATCATTTTTCGCCGGAAAACCAAAAAGATACCCGGGAATAAACCCCCGATTCGCAGTCGACTCAACCTCGTCTATCAAAGTTTTATCAAATTTTTTACCCGCCATCATGTCGTCAATAGCCTTTCTGTAAGCCTTTACCACTGTCGCGAGATAATATTCGCTTTTATTTCTACCTTCAATCTTGAAACTGCAAATTCCAGAATCACGCAAATCTTTCAAATAAGGCAACAAACACATATCCTTCGAATTCATAAAATACGTTCCATGTTCATCCTCATCAACAGGGATCATTTCCCCGGGACGTTTTTCCTCCTCCAAATAAACTTTATATTTCCACCTGCAACTATGCGCACAAATTCCCTGATTGCTATCACGCCCGGTCATATAATTTGAAAGCAAGCATCTTCCGCTGTATGCCATGCAAATCGCACCATGCACAAAAAACTCCAACTCAATATCCGGAACATTTTCATGAATTTCTTTAATTTCCGAAAGCATAAGTTCACGAGGAAGAATAATCCTTTTTGCGCCTTGATCAGCCCAAAACTTCACAGCCCTGTAATTTAAAACATTAGCCTGCACCGACATATGCAAAACCGCTCCCGGATAAAATTCTTTCACGAGCTCAAAAACTCCAGGATCAGCAACGATAATCGCATCAGGTTTCACTTTTTCCCGCACAAACTTCAAATGTTTTTTAAATGCATCAATTTTATTCCCGCGCGGATAAATATTCATAGTCATATACAAAACCTTCCCTGCATCGCGAATAAGCTTAACCGCCTCCATCAAAGATTCCTCGGTAAAATTATTTGTTCTGCTCCTCATACTAAAACTCGGCATTCCCATATAAAACGCATCAGCGCCATACATAAGCCCGATCCTCACTTTCTCCAAATTTCCCGCAGGCGCAAGAAGTTCAAGTTTCCCGATTTTTTCTTTCTTTTTCATAAGTTTTAAAAAAGCCAAGGAATATTACCCTAAATAAACATATTTTCAAAATCAATATATGCTACAATATCCCCATGCAAACAAATTTCTTAGTAATCGGCTCGGGAATTTCGGGACTAAATTTTGCCCTGCAAGCGGCCAAAAAAGGCAGAGTGATTATTGTCACAAAGAAAAAACTCGTTGATTCAAACACAAACTTTGCACAGGGAGGAATCGCCGCAGTGCTCGACCAGACTGACAATTTTGAAAAACACATTGAAGACACATTAAAAGCGGGCGCATTTCACAACAACAAAAAAGCCGTACAGTTTATGGTGGAAAATTCGGCTGATGCAATTTACAGACTCATAGATTTGGGAGTTGAGTTCGAAAAAGAAAACGGAAAATTACGTTTAACAAAAGAAGGCGGACACTGCCACAGAAGAATCGCATTTGTAGGAGATTACACGGGAAAAGAGATCGAAAGAATTTTGGTAAAACGCGTAAAAGAACATCCAAATATCACAATTTTGGAAAATGCATTCGCAATGAGATTAATTACACAAAAAAAATTCCTACAAAAAAAAATATGCATCGGCGCACAAATAATTCGCAAAAATAAAATTGAAAATATTTTTGCAGACCAAACAATTTTATCAACAGGAGGAATGGGACAAATATTTTTACATACAACAAATCCCTTAATCGCAACAGGCGACGGAATCTCAATGGCAAGCCAAATAGGGTGCACAATCAAAGACATGGAATTCATACAATTTCACCCGACAGCATTAAATAAAAATACATTTCCAAAATTTTTAATTTCAGAAACCGTCCGCGGCGAAGGCGCAAAACTCGTAAACGAAAAAGGTGAAAGATTTATGCAAAATATTCATCCGCTAAAAGATCTTGCACCTCGCGACATAGTCGCCAGAGAAATTTACAAACAACAATTCACAAGTCAAGTTTTCCTTGATATAAGCCACAAATCAAGAGAGTACCTAAAAAAACGCTTCCCTCAAATTTACGAAAAATTAAAGAAATTAAAAATAGATATGGCAAAAGATTTGATCCCGGTAACTCCGGCAGCACATTACTTATGTGGCGGAATTGAAACGAATTTAAACGGACAAACAAACGTAAAAAATCTTTTCGCATTCGGTGAAGTGGCATATACGGGAGTCCACGGCGCAAACAGACTGGCCTCAAATTCGCTTTTGGAAGCATTGGTTTTTAGCAATCAGGTAGCGAAAAATCTGAACACGAACCAAAAAATAAAAAAAATAAAAATCGAAACTCCAAAACTCCTGAAAAAAAATTCCAAAGAAACTCTACAAACAGAAAAACTCAAACAGGAAATAAAAAACATAATGTGGGACTTCGCCGGCATCGTAAGAAATCGCAAAAAAATAAAAAAGGAAGCAATACCACAAATAGAAAAAATAATAAAAACCCTCAAAAAAATCTCCGGCACAAATCAACAAATCACAGAAACTTTAAACATGGCCGTAACCTCCCTCCTCATCCTAAAAGCCGCACGTAAAAGACGAAAATCCCTCGGCTGCCACTTCGTGGGATAACAAAACAAATAGACCCTCCCCTGTAAACCTCCTACCGCTCCCCCACCTTTTCCAGCATTTTTTCCTGATCAGCAAGCCTTAAACTTTCAATTATATCGTCAATACCACCCTCCATTATCGCAGGCAAATTACTCCAGTTTTGATGAATTCTGTGATCGGTTACACGATCTTGCGGAAAATTATAAGTTCGAATTTTTTCACTTCTATCGCCGGTTCCGATTTGACTGGCTCGATTATCACCGCGTTCTTTCCTAAGTTTTTCCTCTTCCAAATCATATAATCTAGTCATAAGCACTTTCATCGCCTTCGCCCTGTTTTTAAGTTGAGACCTTTCGTCCTGACACGTCACAACAACTCCCGTCGGAATATGGGTAATACGAACAGCCGATTCGGTCTTGTTTACGCCCTGCCCCCCATGTCCCCCGGCACGATAAACATCAACTCTCAAATCGGCTTCCTTTATATCAACATCCACTTCTTCGGCTTCAGGAAGCACAGCAACACTGGCGGCGGAAGTATGAATCCGCCCCTGACTCTCCGTCACAGGCACCCTCTGAACACGGTGAACACCGCTTTCATACTTCAAAACTCCGTACACGTTTTCTCCGTGCACGGAAAAAACAATTTCCTTGATACATCCGGGCTCACCCTCACTTTTATCCATCACTTCAACTTTAAACCTGTGATTTTCAGCAAAACGAAAATACATTCTACAAAGTTCTCCGGCAAAAAGCGCCGCCTCGTCCCCTCCTGTCCCCGCACGAATTTCAACAATACAATCTCTGGCGTCATTCGGATCCTTGGGCAAAATCTCGACCTTCGCAAGCTCATCGAGTTTAACAATTTTGGCTTCAGCTTCACTTTTCTGCAAATTCGCCATTTCTCGAAGCTCGGCATCATTCTCACCGTTAAGCATATCCTCGGCATCCTTCAGCGCATTTAAAACCTTCCTGTATTCAAGCGCCAAATTATAAGCCTTCTCAAGCATTTTATACTTTCTGGACAACGCTTTGTATTGAGCCATATCGGAAATAACAGCAGAATCGGACAATTTTCCCTGGATTTCCAAGTATTCTTTCTCCAATTTTTCCAATTTATCGAAAAGCATACTTCAAACTTATTATTTTTTATTTACAATGAATATTCTTTCAATTCCCGCCAAATCCTTTTCAATTTTCCACTCATCTTGTTCAAAATATTTACTCAATAATTCCCCAATCGCCTCGCCCTGCGTAAAGCCAAATTCTCCAACCAAAAACTTAAATTTCACACCTTTTTCCTTGATCTGTTGAAACATTTTTTTATACAACTCAAGTCCATCATTTCCGCCAAAAAGCGCAACTCTTGGCTCAAACTTTTCAACATTTTTTTCAACAAACCTATTTGTAACCTCCCCTACATACGGCAAGTTCGCAACAATAATATCACAAACCTCATCATCTTCCAAAAATTCAAGAAGATCGCTCTGTAAAACCTGAATTTTATCCTCAAGCCCGTACTGCTCAACATTGATTCTACACACCTCAAGTGCCTCCTCACTAACATCCACCGCAAAAACCTCGTCCAAAGGGTCATCCAAAAATTCACGAAAATGTTTCGCCACGGAAATTGCGATATTTCCGCTACCTGTCCCAACATCCACCATCTTAAATTTCACAGAGCCAACAGCATTGTTCAGGCCACTGCCCTTTTTCACACACCACTCCACGAACTCCACAACTTTCCCAACAATCATTTCCGTTTCCGGCCTCGGCACAAGCACCCGTGAATCCACAAAAAAATCATTTCCGAAAAATTCCTTATGACAAGTTATGTAAGCGACACTCTCGCCCAAAACCACCCTTCCCGTATAAGAATCAAAAAGAGCCTCATCTTCAACAGAAACCTCCTCTTCCCCATGCGCCAAAAGATATTCCTTGCAAACTCCGAGCACATGAGCCAAAAGCACTTCAACATCAAGAAAAGCGGCATCCTTTACCAAAGAAATTTTGGAGTATCCGCTTTTAAGTAATTCGCAAATTTTCATCTTAATAAAACTTGCTCTTCTCCTTTTGAGATCTATAAGTCTCACGCATGACCGCAATAATTCTCTTAAGTCTCTTGGTCATAGGCTTTTTGTGATACCTCTCGGCACGAATCTTCAAAAGTTTTCGGCTCGATTGAACCTTTTTATTGAATCTTGTGACGAGCCTCTCGTTAGACTCTTTCTCATTTTTCCAAACTGTAACTCGCATAAATTATTAATATTAAGCAAAAGAATTATATTGATACTTTTGCAAAACGCAAGAGAAGTTTTATATATCCAGATTTTTAACCTTCTTTGCGTATGCTTGAATAAACTTTTTTCTGGGCAAAACCTCGGCGCCCATCAAAGTATCGAAAACCTGATCAGCCTTCTCCGCGTCGTCGATAGTAACACGAAGCATAAGCCTTTTTTCGGGATCCATCGTCGTCTCCCAAAGCTGCTCCGGATTCATTTCTCCAAGACCTTTATAACGCTGAATGGAATATTTCGCGTCTTTCGAAAACCCCTTCAAAACTTCCTCCTTTTCCTTATCGTTATAAGCATATTTCAAACTCTTCCCGCTGGTAATTTTGTAAAGTGGCGACTGCGCGATATAAATATATCCGTCTTCAATCAATTTTTTGAAATACCTGTAAAACAAAGTCAAAATAAGCGTCCTGATATGCGCTCCATCGACGTCGGCATCAGTCATTATCACAATTTTATGATAACGAAGTTTTTCGATATCAAAACTTTCTCCGATCCCAACGCCAAGAGCAATAATCAAACTCTTCACCTCATTATTTGCAAGAATTTTATCAAGTCGGGACTGTTCAACATTCAAAATCTTACCTTTAAGCGGCAAAATCGCCTGAATATCGCGATTTCTTCCCTGTTTTGCAGAACCTCCGGCGGAATCTCCCTCAACCACAAATAATTCACAATTTGCAGGATCTTTATTCGAACAATCCGCAAGCTTTCCGGGAAGAGTCATCCCCTCAAGCGCACCTTTTCGAATCACGGTATCCCTGGCCGCACGAGCCGCCAAACGGGCCCTGGACGCAAGCAAACACTTCCCAATAACACCTCTGGCATCATTCGGATTCTCTTCCAAATATTGATTAAAAGCCTCATTGAAAACAGCTTCGACAGCCGTTCTGATTTCCGCATTTCCAAGTTTCGCCTTGGTTTGTCCCTCAAATTGAGGATCTCCAAGCTTCACAGAAACCACGGCCGTAAGCCCTTCGCGAACATCATCAGCAAGCAAATTATCATCTTTCTCCTTCAAAGCCTCGAATTTTCTGGCATAAGCATTGATAGTTCTCGTAAGTGCCGCCTTGAAACCGGTAAGATGACTTCCTCCGTCAACCGTATGAATATTGTTCGCAAAAGTATAAATCGTTTCCTGAAAAGAATTGTTGTACTGAAGCGAAATTTCCACAACTCCTTCATCAACGGTCTTCTCAACATAAAAAATTCCACCGATATTTTCCTTGCTTTTATTCAAATGCTCAACATAAGACTTGATTCCACCTTCAAAATAAAAAGAATATTTCTTGCCGTCTTCGCGCTCATCCAAAAGCGAAATCTGCACCCCTTTCGTAAGATATGCCTGCTGTCTAAGCCTTGCCAAAATCGTACTAAAATCAAAAACGACAGTGTCGAAAATACCTTCATCAGGATAAAAAAGAATTTTTGTACCTCGCTTTTCAGTCTTCCCGACAACCTTCACTTCAGCCACAGCATCTCCTTTTTTATATTCCTGCATGTAAACATTTCCATCTCTGTAAACCTCGGCGACCAATTTCTTAGAAAGTGCATTAACAACAGAAACTCCCACTCCATGAAGTCCTCCTGACACCTTGTACCCGCCATCCCCAAATTTTCCTCCCGCATGAAGAATAGTAAGAACCGTCTCAAGCGCGCTTTTTCCAGTTTGCTTTTGCTTATCAACCGGAATTCCACGCCCGTCATCCTCAACACTAAGCGCCCCATCCTCATGAATAATAATCGAAATATTATTACAGAAACCGGCCATCGATTCATCAATCGCATTGTCGACAATTTCCCAAACCAAATGATGAAGACCAGTAACGTCAGTCGAGCCGATATACATTCCCGGACGTTTTCGAACAGCCGCAAGTCCCTCCAAAACCTGAATCTGATCGGCACCGTAACTCGCCGCCGCATTTTTGTTTTCTTTTAAGTCTGCCATAAAAAATTTAAACTTTAATAAATCTTAAAGCAGAAAGATTCTAGCACGCGAAATTCAGAATGTAAATGTCAGAGTTTTTACCTCTCAATCTTGCCCGTAAAGTCTTTTTCGGCAACAACGACCTGCGCAAGTTCCACAAGCGTATATTCACCCTCCATAACCAAAGGATTTCCGTTTATCAAAAGGTAAACATTTTTCGCCTTTTCCCCGTTCGCCACAAAATCAAAAGTCACTTCCACGTCTTCATACCCTTTAAGAACAATTTCGGAAACTCTGTAAACGGACGAAACTTCATCGGCAATTGAAATATTGGCAAGCTCAACAACAAATCCGGCCTTGGCGACCTGTTTCGCAACATAATTTCTCGCAAACCTCTGAGCATAACTTTCCTCATTTCCCTCTTTGTCTTCAGCCTCCTGCGAAGGCGTAAATTCCGCAAATTTACTCTTTAACAAAGGAAGCAAGTTTTCTATTTTTAAAGGCTTGTCGGACAATTTCTCCCCGTAAGCCATAACATCCTTCAATGCAACTTTCTCCCTATCGTAAGATGCCGTAAAAGAATATCCGCCGGCCATCCCGTCAACCGAAACATATCTTTCGCTCGGATCTTTCACCTCTCCTATTTTCAAATCCGAAACATCTTCAACTTCGGCAAACGCCGCCAAAACCTCATTTTTCACTTCCTCCGCGGTTTTTGTTTTCACATTTTCCTCTCCCAAAACATCGGCTTTAAGGCTCATGATATCCCAAATTTTATTTTTATCATCTATGTAAGCGCTATATCTTTCCTTATGCGTAGGCCCGTAAGCCGTGGAATTCGAATATTCCGGAGTGTTCAAATATCCCCAAAAATTTCCAAGATCATCCAATTGAGTTTCAAAAATTGAGATAACGGCAACATCGCTACTTCCGACAGGCATAAGCTCGTTTACCTGAGAAAAAAGAGAAGAAACGATTTTCCTTGCATCGGCGACAACAACTTTCCCTTCAAAGAAAAATTTCATCAACCTTTTCAAAAAATCAATTTTATCGCTGATCAAATCCTGATTAATCTCATTTTTTGTCTGCCCGTCGCCATAAAGAGAAAGAAGTTCCCTTTCAAGAACAAGCTTTACGGTAAAATATTCGTCTTTATAAAACACCGGATACTTCATAAAAAGATTATCGAAAAGCTGATTTTGATACACGATAAATATTTGATAAAAATCCGGATTTGCCTTATTCCCAAGCACTTTATCCAACTTGTCGTAATAAGAATCGAAGGCCTCTTTCGCATAAACATCGCCGACATTCAACCCCTTGTAAACCCCTTTCCAGCTGTCCCCTGTCACTTTATATTTGTCCTCGCCTTTCAAAAATCTTTCATCCGAAAGAGCGCTGTAAACATCGTACTGCCTGTCATCAAGCGTAAAAACACGAGTCTTACGGAGAGAATCGGCAATAATCTCAGCAAAAGCGGGATCCGAAGAAGCATCAACGGATAAAGTTTTTAAATACACGATAAAAGCCTCGAGAGAATCTTTCGCCTTCTGTACATCGTTTTCGGAAGAATAATAAAGCGCATCATCCAAATATTCGGAAAATCTATCGAGCAAAAGTTCCTTTTTCTTCGCGGGCATAAACGTAAGATTCGCTTCAACCCAAGAGATAAATCCCGCTCCCGAAGAAACACCGAAACTTCCGGATTTCCTGATTCCCGAAACAACTTCCTGTTTAACTTTTTCAACAAATTTTTTATCCTTATTCAGGTTCAAAAAAGCCCAAGTGGCCTCCTTGTCAGCCTGCGGAATTATCGAATATTTAAACTCTTTTATAAGCTTCGAATAAAGCAACTTCGCAGTCCTGTCGTCGATTTTGTCGACAGAAACGCTTATTTGAGAATCTCTCGGAACAAGCAATCTATTCACAAAAACAGGACTATACCAATCGAGATATTTTTTAAACTCAAAATCTTTCGGAAGTATTCCGACATACGTGTCCCCGTCATAATTCGCAATATCAAGTTTTTTTCCGTCAAAAGAAACATCGAGAACCCCCGCATCGGGCATAATCACAATTCTGTCGGCAATAAAATTTACTTTCGCATCACTCAGCGCAAAATTCCCCCAAAATCTTCCGGAATTAACCTTAAAAATATATGGATTTTTGCCGGCATTTGAGCCTATCAAACTAACGTCATTTTTAACCCCGCTGTCCTGTTCTTTCGCAAAACGCAAAATCCCTCCGTTCTCGGGAAACACGACATCCTCAGCGTAATTTACGGACAAAATTTCATTTTTTGCCTCCAACTCTTTCCCCTCAAAAGAAGCCTCTACAAAATAATTTCCTACAACCAAAAACAAAGAAACAACCGCCAAAATACCGGTTTTCACCAGCTTTCCGACTCCATGATTCTGTTTTTCGTTTGATTCCATCATTTTTTCGCCTTCTTTTATTTACTTTTAAATCCATAAATTATACCATAAATAAGCACGAGAAACAATCCTGCACCGCGGGGCAAAGCCAAAAACAAGCACAATCATAAAAAATAGAAATGACAAAAATAAAAAATATTGCATAACTCTACCCTTGTGTGATAAAATCACCCCTTATTTTTAACTGACGAAAATGGGTAACCCGGAAAATCCAACTCCTGCGACAAGACAACGAAAAAATCCCCTGTTCTCCGGAAGAGGAGAATTTCACGACTGGGAGGGCCCGACAACACGCGCCCCGACAATGCTGGCCATAGACGCGGTAAAACCATCCTCCACCGGTAAACAAGCTCCATTTCGATTAACAAGCAGCTACGCGCCACACGTCGCCAAACCTGAAGGATTTGTAATAGACACGGAACCTCAATTAGAAGCTGTACCAGAAATAAGCATGGATGACCCGTCGGCGGAAGAACTGACTCCGATAATGCAACCGAGAGAAGTCCCGGTCGTCGACGAAATACAGAAAATAGACGCTCAGCAGGAAGCACAAAAACGCCAACGCAGAAGACAATTTTTAACCCTATTAAAAGGCTCCGTCGCAAGACAAGAAACACCGAGACAAGGAAGCTGTATATACGTACAACTCGACCTCAACACCCTGATAGAAGGACAACAAGCCGACGCACTGATAAATCTTCTCGAAGAACTTGACGCAATAAAAACCAAGGAAGGAAAAATCACCAGCGAATACGCGGTACACGTTGACGAAGAAAGCGGAGATTTGATTATAATCGCACTCTCGGAAAGAGCTTCAAATTCGGCATTGGCCCTTGCAACATCGATAACCTCAAAAATTCCGCGAGCAAAAGCATTCGTGGGAATGGGCAAAGTCGTACACGAAATGATAATCGAATCTCCGGATAAAGAAACGGGACGGCAAGAAAGAAAAGAAGCGCGAGTCCTGCACTCAAGAATCTCGGACAAACAAAAACAAGACGCAATGCGCAGCCCTGGCGCAATATTCCTGACGCAAGAACTGGCAGACAGAATTAACACAAGAGGAAGCCGCGAAGGCTCACTCTGCGAAATAAAGACGGAAGAATCAAAAGTAAAAGGACTCGTAAGCCTCACTGAACACAACGCAAAAGTTTCTTACGACACAGGAGCGGAAAAAGTCATCGGAGCGGATGAAAAAATTGAAAAACTCTTGTCCGCACTTTTGTCCCCGACAACAAGATTAACAATTGTAAAAGGACACGCCGGTATAGGAAAAACCACAATAATAAACGCTGTTCTCGAAAAAACTCCGGGATCCACAATAAGATGTTCCTTCGACCCGTCATTCTCGGGAAAAGAATGCACACCTCACGGAAGTTTGGTAACAATGTTGGAACAAGTCGCCGCTGTCGCAAAAGAACATCCGCAAATTGCGGAAGAAATGGAAACAAACGCCCCCTTAAGAGAGCTTATTGAATTGAGCAAAAAGCCAAGATCGGAAAAAATGGCGGCGGCACAAAAAGACCCGGACCGTGTCGCGACCCTTTGCTCAAACGCAATCGCAATAATCAGACGTAAAACTCCACACCTGGAAGCATTATTGGTTTTGGAAGATTTACATCACATAGACAGCGCCTCCGACCCGTACGTAATGAGTATCGCACAAGCATATATGGACAACGGAGGAAAAGTTCTCTTCTCAATGCGCCCTGAAGAAATGCTTAAATCCGTAGCGCTAAAAAAACTTACACAAACGGTTCAAGCATTCCATACGGGAAGACAAGCCGTAGCGGAACTGGAAATCGACGGTTTGGATTTTTCCGACCCGAAAATATCGGAAGAATTCGCATTTTCCCTGATCCCGGAAGAAACAAGAAAAGGGAAAAAACTCGGGACATGGCACGAGGCACTCGGCAAAAAAGCCGGACGAAACCCGTTAAGAATGAAAGCGTTAATGGCGAAGGCAAGAGAAAATCTTCGCATTGACGAAGATACGGGAATAATAAACGTAGACAACAGCGCCCTCGAAGAAATAAACGCAATTGAATCGGATCAGGATTTCGAAACATACTCGCGAGGAAGAATCGCAAAACTTCCACCAAGAGACCAGAAATTTCTGCAAGCGTTAGCCCTAATCGGAGGACAGTTGTCCAAAGCGGCAATACAAGAAATAATTTTTGGATACACTCAAGTAGGATATGCCGGCGATCCGGCACAAGCATTAGCTCATTTGATTCAAGGGGAATACCTTAGAGCGGACGCTCAAACAATTTCATTCGCACACCACACAATAAGAGAAACCGTACTTGCCTCAATGGACGAACAAACAAAGTTCAATCTGGCGATGTACTTAAACACAATATTTCAAACAAATCCCGCAGAATATCATCCGGACGCCAGATTTGCCCTCCTTCAGCACGTCGCAACAAATCCCCTCCAACCGGACCGCGAAGAGCGATTTTGGCAGGAATATGCCTCCGCCGCAACAGTATCAATCGACTCAGCGGAACAAAAATCACTGCTGAGAAGAGGATTTATGGTAGCAGACTCGGTCTCTCAATCGGCAACAATCTTCGAATCAATAGATACGCTAAAAAAAGGCGACAAAAAAGTCCCGGAACACTTAAGAAAATTGGTAATCAAAACATTATTCACCCTTGCAAAAACCGGCCAACACCTGAACAAAAGAGAAATCGCGGAAAAAGCGCTTGCGGATCTGGAAGAAATGCATCAACACTTCCCCGAAGAAATAGACATAGTGGAACTCAGAGCGACAGCATTCCAGATGGAATATTTGAAATGTTATTACTCAACTCCGGCCGAAAGCAAAGAAAAACTCAGAACTTTATACACTCAATTACTGCCGGACTTGATCGGAACAAACCCCGCTCTCGCCTTTATTCTTGAAATGAAACTGCTGTACAAAACAGGAAAATCCGCCCAAGCCGCCGCCGCCGGAAGAACCCCGGTAAAAAGACAAGCCATCGAATCTCTAAATACGGAATTTGCACGAACTCACGATTCGGCAATCTCTCCGGAATTTGCGGAAACGGAAAGACTTGCCGCCAGAGTCGACATAGAAAATTTCAGAACAAAATTCAAAAATCCGACAACGGCAGACGGAAAAACAATGCACGTGGATGACGACGTGGAATTTTCACCGACCCATCTGACACAAGACCAAAAAACGGAAGCACAAGCCCTTCTCGAAGAATCTCAAAGAATAACGGAATATCGAAAAACCAACCCATCGATTTTCAATCCGACAGCCGACACAATGGCTGACCTGGCGGTGGCGGGAATGCTTGGATACTTGGGAAAATACGATGAAGCCATCGAAATGTTCGGAGAAACATGGAGACGGGCAAATCAAATGGACGTAGCGGACGCGGTGCGCGCGGGACAAAGGAAAGGAGACCTGTACCTGATGCGAGCATATACAAAAAAAGAAGGAGAAGTGGACCTGGAAGACATCGAACACGCAATTCAAACATACCTCAAAGAATGTATGATTTCCCTCTCAACAACAGACAAAAATGACTGGTGGCAATTCGGAGTAAGAATCCAAATAAGAAGATCCATCGCAAGACTTCTTTTGGAAGTACGCCCGGACAAAAACAAAGCATCCCTCTCAAAAGAGGAGATGCAACACCTAAAAGGATACATTGAACAGGCATTAAACGATTTCAGAACAATAAATCAAAACCCGACATTCAGAGGCTTCGCAACGATGGAAGGAGGCGAAGAATACGTTTACTACGCATCAAGCTACATGGGATATATCTTCGCAATTGCACAAAATATGGGAATGGACATATCCGAATTTTCAGACGAAGAAAAATATCCATTCCTAAGACAAGACATCCTGAGAAAAGCATACGAATTAAGCGCAACATTCACAGACAACGGGCTTCTGAACGAAGTGGAAACAAAACGAAGAGGCCTATCCATGATGCTGGACCAGGAATAATAAAAACCAAGAACAATAAAAAATTGGACATAACAAAAATGTCGCTCTATCATGTAGCGGCATTTTTCTTCTTACCTCATTTAACAAAAAAACCATGCAAAAAAATATATTAAAAAAGCTTGTCGCAATACTTATTGCCTCATCTATTTTTTCGCTAAACACCTTCACAACCGCATTCGCATTTTATTCCGACGTATCCGAAACAAACACCTATTATAAAGAGATTCAGGAATTATACGACGCAAAACGCCTGCCCGAATACAAAGAAAATAAACTAAACCCCAATGAAAAATTAAAAACCGTGGACTTCTACGAACTGCTTTTCACTTACGCCTCCGCGCCGCTCTCCACGAACATAAACCTGCCGTTCACAAACACCGACAACAAAGCCTCCTACGCAAAATACCTGCAAACGGCAATCGATTTCGGGCTCGTACAAGCCGATTCAAAGACATTCGACTTAAACCAGACAATCACAAAATATCAAGCATTGTCCACAATGTTCAAGACCCTCGGAATCGGCGTGAACTATTTTTTTGATCAATCGAAATTCACATTCACGGACTTAAACAAAACTTCCGACACAGCCGCAATTGCGATGAAAGCCCTCGAGCTCGGCATCAAAGAAACAGACACACCCGACAAATTCAAAAAAACCAAAAGAATCACAAAAGCGGAAGCGATAGAGTATTTATACAAAATATACAAATACTCCCCCACTTCAACATTCACAATTCAAGTGACTCCGGTACAAACAAACCAATCAAATTACACAAAAACCGAAAAAGAACTCTTGAACAACGCCTCATTCGCAAAACTTCTGGACATCTGGAAAGAACTGAAAACCGACTACTATTATAAGGATCAAATCGACGACACCGAACTGATAAACGGCGCAATCACCGGAATGGTCGAAAGAGCAAACGACATCTACACGGTCTACCAAGAGCCTGTGGAAGCCGGCGAGCTCCTCGAAAGCCTGTCGACACAAGAATACGAAGGCGTCGGAATGACCCTCGAACTCATCGACAACAATGCCACGATAATCTCCCCGTTTAACGGCTCCCCCGCCGACAAAGCGGGCATAAAAGCAAACGATATAATAATAGAAGTCGACGGAGCAAGCATGATCGGAAAAACACTTGAAGAAGTAACGGCAAAAATAAAAGGAAAAGCCGGCACAACAGTAAAAATCAAAGTCCTCCGCGATAAAAAAGAAAAGACATTTTCCGTAAAAAGAGAAAAAATTTCATACAAAAGCGTCATGTCAAAAACGCTGACAAAAGACAAAAAAACAATCGGATACATTCAAATAAACATATTCGGAGCGGAGACATACAACGATTTCGTGGCTCAAGCAAGCGATTTAATAGACCAAAAAGTTTCCGGCTTTATAATCGATCTAAGAAACAATCCCGGCGGCTACATGGACACGGCAATTCAATTGATAAGCCTGTTTACAAAAGAAAAAAAGACCGCAGTTGAGCTCAAATTCAGCGACGGAAGCATAGAAAAATACAAGACCGACGGAAACGGACTTCTTGCCGGATACAAAACTGTCGTACTTATCAACAACGGCTCCGCCTCGGCCTCCGAAATCCTGGCAGGCGCGCTCAAAGACTACAATCTCGCAAAACTTGTCGGAGACAAATCCTTTGGAAAAGGCACCGTCCAACAATTAAACACATACACGGACGGCTCTCTCTTCAAATACACAATTTCGGAATGGCTCACCCCTAAAGGAATCAACATAAACAAAATGGGAATCGCCCCAAACATCTCAGTCACCGACGCAACAAAACAACTGGACAAAGCCTTGGAGCAGTTTTAGGAAAATTTACGCTTCTCTCCTTCTTCGCGAGTAGACCGCCGCGATCATTGTTGCGAAAAGCGCGGCGAGTGCACCGACTCCTTTTGGTCCTTCCGCAAGGCTGTTCGGGCTTGCAGAACATCCCGGTTTCTTTGGCGTTGCCGGGGGCGGTGTTTGCGATCCGGTTTCTGTTTGTTGATTAGTGTCGGGTTGTGCTGTTTCGGTGTTTGGGTTGCCGGAGTCATGGTTGGCTGTCTCGGCGGGCTGAGCTGTTTCGAACGGGGGGAGATCAGGTTTGGTGTCGGTGGTTGTGTCGGGTTGTGCTGTTTCGGGAATTGGAAGATCAGGTTTGGCGTCGGGGGTTGATGTTTCGGGTACTGTTTCCGGGATGTCTTGTTTTGGTGGAACATCTGGTTTTGTTTCCAGTTCGATGATATCAGGCTGTGGTAGATCTATCGGTGGGGTAGTTTCTGGCTGTGAAACTTCAGGCGCTGGTTCAGGCTGCGAAACTTCGGGCGCTGGTTCTGGCTGTGAAACTTCTGGAGTCGGTTCAGGTTGTGAAGCTTCGGGCGGTAAATCCGGTTGTGCCCCTGCGTCGTCCGCTACTTCCAGCGGTAAATCCGGTTCAATCGGCACGTCTACACATACTTCTCCCTTGTCGAGCGGAACGTCCACTTCGCATACTTCTCCTGAATCCGGAGGCACTATGCCTGCATCATCCGCTACCTCGGGCGGAAGTGGTAAATCAGGCTGTGGGCCTGTGTCATCCTCTACTTCCGGCGGTAGTTCAGGTTTCAACTCTGGCTGTGTTCCCGCGTCAACTTCCGTGGTTCCGGTGTCGAGGGGAAGTTCGGGGTTTACCGGAAGCTTGAGGCGCTGGGAAAACATTATACTCGTGGGATAGTCGGTGTTCCATTTTGCCATTACTGCAACAAATACATCATCGTCTTCCGCAATTGCTATGTCTCCAGTGTTTGCCTGGAGACCTAGATTCAATTTTGAAACTGGGGTAGTACTTTTTGCGACTTTAGAAAATCCACTACCAACATTTACGGTTCCGTCGGGGTTGAGATCATCGTTGGCGTAATATGCCCTTGAAACTTCTTGACCTCCTGTTTTTATAGGTCTGTTTCCTATCCACGTTTCATTGTAGTAGGCAGGAACTTTCCCATCATAGTTTACTAGGCCTAAGTCTTCTATTTCTCCTGTTGTCAATTTTTTTCGCCGATTAGTCCATGATACATCGCTAGCGTACAGATATGGGACTCCATCAATTTCTACTACTTTTATGTCATCTCCTCCTCCTTGCGCCTCCTTAGCCTCAGATAATTCAATTTCATTTTTTAAATTAAAATTAATGTTTGCTTCGAAAAGATTCCCTCCGGCGCTACGGATGTATGCTTTGTTTTTGTATACAGTTATACCTAGAACTTTCTGACTAAAACCTTTTATCTCTGCGAATACCCCTTGGGTCATCAATTCCTTTAAGTTGCTTCCTGTTTTGAAATAGGCAGATTTGATTCCTTGTGGGTTAGTTCTGATAATAAACATCACTTTCTTCCCATCAATTTCTCCAAATTCCGGAGACGCATCTCCCACTTCAGTCCCAGCAACTTTTTGTGGAGTACTGAGATTTTTAAGCTCATCCGCTTCGGCAAGCGCTCCTTCGAGTATCGAATATCCGGTTGCACTGACTTCTTGTTGCCTTTCATTTGGTTCACATCCGGCTACTGCAACTCCAAGCGTTCCGGCGGTCAAAAGCACACCTGATTTTATGACTTGTCTCAGCCCGGGAATCCTCATCAATCCGGTAGTGATTTCACGTAAAAATCCTTGACCTCCGTCAAGTTGTTTTCCCGGTATACCTTCAGCCGTTGCGGCATCGTGATTCCTTAGTCCGCTCATGTTTTTGCTGGTTATTTTATAAGCTTATTATAGTACTACCTTTTGCCTGATTGTCAAATGATTTTGTGCTTAGCTCTGTATCGCAAAGTCGATTAACGGCCTCTTTTCCGCTTTTTCCAGCTTTTGTACGTAAAACGTGTTATTTATTATTACAATTATTTCACTTTCTATTTGCGCCTGCCCTATCGGCGTGTCTGTCAAAAATTGATATTCCAAATATGGAACAAATTGCTCTTCATCCGCGGTGAGTAGTTTCCCACTCAAGAACATGCTGAAGACAGGTTGTTTCATTTCTTTTAGTTTGTCGAGAATGAGTGGTTTGGGGCCTGCGTAGTTGGAGGTGTCTTTTGCTTTCGGTTTGTCTTCGTTTTTTGTTGTCGTTGTGTCTATTATTATATGTTTATTATGGATTGGATCGAAAAGAATTGAGTCACTATTTATAAAACTTTCTATTATCGCTGAAAATCCTTTTGTGTCAGAATCTCCCTCCTTATACTGTATCATTCCGCAGTCGTCGTTTCCGCATTTGCCAGTGATTTGCCAGGAGACGACCATGTCGTCTTTTTTTGAGGCGTCTTTTTCGGTGACGTCTTTTGTATCCAAAACATATCGGTCCTTGTCTTCGCAGTAGAATCGGCTACGTGGTTTGTTGTTTGTGTCCACGCCTTCGCAGGTTCTTTTGCCGTCTTCCGGTATTTCGTTTCCTTTTGTGTCTTTGTCGTAACAGGGCAAACATGGCGTGCGAACGCGCAATATGAAGTTTTTGTCACCGTTCTTAAATGGCCTAACTATATTTTCCGGATTAACTCCCTTGTCCAAGTCGGATAAATATTCGAGTTTTGTCGTTGTAAATCCCGAACTATCGTAATATAACGGGATCGTCACTCTATCCGTCATACTGCTTCCAAAAGTCAATTTGTTCCAGTTGCACGGATTGTCGATGTCCTTCATAGGTTGTGTTGTTTCCGAATTTACCGCAGTTGTCTGTTTTTCTATCGTCTCTTTGTATCCCTGGCAAAGTGTTTTATCCCCCGCATCTCCCGTCGCAGGCGCGGGCACTCCGTAGCAGTTTGTCGCTATCAG
>JBAZQZ010000010.1:0-35212 GCA_041663205.1 Candidatus Altimarinota bacterium | reverse complement strand
AAACATACAACGAAAAAGAATGTTTGGCCGTCATCGCCCCTTGTGAAAAACTTTGTGAATCTATTGCACTTGTAAATAAAGACACAAAGGAGAAATTCTCTCCGAATTCACCCGCACTAATCACCGAAAAAAACAAAAAACTCTCCCTTTCACTTGAAACAAAAGACAATCAAAACGCCCCGCTTCCTCCAAGCACAAAATTAGACGTAAACTGGAACACCGGCGGAACAATGACAGACAATGGAAAAAAAGAAAACACATCCGGATCACTCAGAACCACAATCGAAAAATTGCCTCTAATCTTCTTCGGAGCGGACAAAGACGGGAAAATCACGGTAACTCTAGACAAAACAGACATTCTCTACACCCCGGAAAAATGTAAAGCCGAGTTATCAATTCAAGGCCCGTTAACTTGTACCGAAACAAACGTTGACTTAAAAAAATATTCCGGAACAAAACAAGAAACATCGCTTGTTCCAAACGAAATCTACACGGTCAACGCAAAAACACAGTACTCGAAAACTTCTACAAACAACAACGTTTTCTCGGTAAACGAAGAAGCCGGAACAATCGTAGAATTAAATACTGGGTTCTATAAAATTATGCAACAAACATTACTAAACAACCTCAAATCCGCAAACAATCTCACAAAAGCAAAGCTTAGAGAACTGAAATTCGAAATAGTCTCTTCAAAAACATTACCAAACAATTCGACAGAAATCCTCTACTTCGTCACATACAGCGACACGATAAAATCAATCACAAACGCATTGACGGTAAACGCAGAAAACTTCTCGTCAACCGCGTCCTGTACCAAGACATTCCCGCTGACATACACAGCACCTCCGACACCGACAGAACCGGTCTGCGAATCCCTAAACATCGAGACACCAAATCGCCCGTGGGACCCAACCGGAAAAAAAGAATTATTCGAAATCGACGTCACGACAACCCCGAGAAATGAAGAAAAAAATCTTACATACGTTTGGGAAGTTGTAAAAGGCGACGGAGAATGGAGCAATGAAGAAGCAAAAGAAACAGAAAAAGGCTCGCTAAAAAACACGCTTTCAGACGCCGAAAACAACACAACTGTCAAAGTCTACGCACTGGATAATAAAACCGGAAAAGAAGTCGAAAGATGTTCCGACACAATCAAAGCAAAAACAGAGAAAGCCCCTGAAATGACAAAATCGGTTTACGTCACAGGCACAACTCCGACAACAAAAGATTTACTAAACATCGGCTCCTCAACCAAGAAAGATGTCACATATCGCATCCAATTCGCGGCAAATTCCGCGCAAGAAGTCGACATCCGGGAAAGCGCGATGCACAACGGTCAAATCCTCGGAGACAAAGACGGAAATTTGTCTTACCTCGGAATGATAATCAATGTCACGGAAGGAGGAGACAAATACACAATCCTGAGAGACGGCAGGTATGTCCTTGAAGCCGAAGACTCAAAATTCAAGGACAGCGATTTCGCCCGAACCGCCCTACAAGACAAACACAACTGTGAAAAAGGCACACAAAGAGCGGGAACATCCGCAAACAAAGTCTGTATCGCCAACAGAGATTTCGCGCAAACAGTGGCAAACTTCAAAGCCGGCGAAAATATACAATTCAAAAATCTGGATGAAAACACAGTCATCGAAATCAAAGTTCAGATGAAAAACAACACAAAAATCACTTCTGAATATTGTAAAAAATTAACCGCCGCCGACGGTTGCGGAGAACAATTCAAAAACACCGCAAAATTCGACGCCACCATGCCTGACAAAGAAATCGAAAAAGGCTCAGCCTCGGCAAAAGTCATTGTAATTTGTCCTTACGTTCTTACGAGACAAGCCGGCGACGTATTCTTCCACGACGTACTCGACACGGGAATCGACGTATCACGTTGTTCCGAAGTGAAAAGCACCCCGGGAGTAGTAATCCAGCCTGAAAAAGTCACAATAAATAAAATTACAAGAACAGGTACGGGAGACCTCCCAACCGACGAAACAGAATTCCTCGATGTTCCTTCCCACGACATTTGCCGCTACAGCAACACAAAAGGCGCACAATCAATCGAAGGATACAACGACATTCTAAACAATTTCTCAAGTACGATTTGTGAAATGCGCGCAGACGTCGCGGAAACTTGGAAAGAAACATACATAAATGAATCAATCAAAGCCAACGTCGAAAGAATTTCAAGATTCGGTGAAAACCTGACACTCCCCGAAATTAACGACATCACACAATTATCGAAAATGGACAACGCAAAAAGCGGAGTCTTCGTCAAAAACGGCGATTTGACAATCGGCACAATCGACGGAATCTTCACGGTAGAAGGCAAAGACACAGTCCCCGCCGGTCAAACATACATTATCAAAGGCGGAACACTTACAATTTCATCTAATGTAGAATACGGAGCAACAGACTACATAAATCCGAAAAAAATCCCGTCCGCCGCATTCATCGTCATCGATGGAAACATCGTCATCGACAATAGGGTTTCAAGAATCGACGCAATCATAATGGCAATCGACACGGACAACAAAGGCAACGACGGCAAAATCACAAACGTCGCGAAAAACTTCGACAGAAACAATCCCATCACAACCGACAAAATGCTCGTCATCAACGGAAGCCTTATCGGAAACGTATCCGAACTTTTCGCAACACGTACCGGCGCCGGCGATCCCGCAAAAGACGAAGGTGCCGTCACAATCCGTTACGACGAGCGAATCCTGCTCAACACCCCACCGGGCCTAAGCGACCTTCTAAACGTCACCCAATCGTTGATTCCTGGATGAGAAACCAACATCACCTACTATTAAATAAATGAACCCTAACAAAAACAAAAATGTCGGAAAAAGAACCAAAAATCGCGGCCCCTAAGGAAAAAACCACACCCAAGATACCACCAATGAACTCAGTGGAAGGCCTCTACGACAAAAAAGGCGACCTCGTAGAAAAACGACTCAACTTCACTGACGGGATAGCGGTCACCTTAAAAAGAAAACCCAAACCGAACGAAGCACCGGAAATCCTAACCTATAACTCTGCAGACTTACGTCCGATAAAAAAGACACACGCCGAAGCACCGGAAATCCTAACCTATAACTCCGCAGACTTACGTCCGGGAGAAAAGACCCCCACCGTGAAAAAACTCGTACAAGACACATATCCCTCAGCAGAAGAAATAACAACAGACGGCATATCCAAATGGGCGGGAACAGAGATAGTTGTGCCGGAGGCAGGAACACTTATAGAAGACCAACGCACCTTAGCGGACGGAACAATAGAAGAGGGTAAATTCGATTCAAAAACCGGAAAACTCAGAGAAGGCCGACGCGACTTAACTGACGGAACAAAAGAGGGCGGACACTTCGACAAATTCGGAGAACTTGAACAGGGCCTACGCATCTACGCCGACGGAACAAAAGAAAAAGGGATTTTCTACTTTAACGGAAAACTTATGAGAGGCACCCGCACCTTAACTGACGGAACAATAGAAAAAGGTCAATTCGACAAAGAAACCGGAAAACTTACTAAATAGCCTCTCTCCCAAACCCTAACAAAAACAAAAATGTCAGAAAAAGAACCAAGACTTGAGGCCACTAAGAATAAAACAACCCCTCCTGTAGACCACATGAACTCAAAAGAAAGAGTAAGAAGCGACGCCTTCAAAGCCTTCGCTGACGAGATGGCGATCAGCTTATTAACAAGAAAACCAAGCGAACCCGCAAAACCTAAAATAGACACAAAAGACCCATACGGATCGGCAAAACCTAAAATAGACCCAACAAACCCATACGGACCGGCAAAACCTAAAATAGACCCAACAAACCCATACGGACCGGCAAACAAAATAACAGAACTCCCGCCAAGACCCGCAAACCCTACACTGGACAAAGAAGACCCATACGGACCGGCAAACAAGTAGGTATCCATAATTACAGATCTTACAGAGTCGCCAAGCGCAAATAACACCCCAGGGAACTCTTTTCAAAACACAACAACAAAAACGGCCTCCGCAAAAAGAGGCTTTTTTTAATATCTCATTTTTGACATACATGCGAACACGATCATAATTCATCGACACCCGCGAACACATTTCTAGCTCAACAACTAGCACTCCTGGCATATGCACGCCAAAAACAAGCAAAAATCCCCGTTAACGGTGACGTTAAGCGACAAATCTATCCTCGGATATGTCAACCAGTCACTTAGCCCCCCTAGCACGAATCGCATTTTTCCCGGAGAAGATTTTTTTGCGCTTCCCAAAAAACTGTTTCCCAAAAAACAACAATCTGGATTATAATGCCCTCCCGGACCAAGTAATCCAAAACAAAGCAAGCATGAACGAAACAACAGTCGAACAACCGGCCCAAACCAACATTTTCCTTTTCTTCGGAGAAGACAATTTTTCCTCAAACCAAAGACTAAAAGCACTGCAAAACGGATTCATAAAAAAATACGGGGAAGACAGCAGTGTCGAAATTTTGGACGGCGGAAAAATCGAAATCAAAAACTTCGAAACGGACCTTCAGTCACTCCCCTTCTTATCGGAAAAAAAACTCATCATCATCAAAGATTTCTTTGAAGAAACAAACGCCGAAGATCAAAAGCAAATGGCAAAAATCATAGCTAAAACACCCGATTTTTGCGTATTATTTTTCTACGAAAACACAGGAATCACAAAAACCTCCTCTCTGTACAAAAAAATTATACAAATGGGAACAGCGGAAGAGTTCGCTCCGCTCTCCCCTCAAGAAAGCGCACAATGGATTCTTGCAAAGGCAAAAAAAGACAATGCTCCCCCCAAAAACCCACCCACCGCCTCCGCCACTCCCACCTCCCCCTCCCACATCCCAGTCAAAATATCCGTCGTTTCAGCAAGAACATTGGCGGATCAAGTTTCCGGCAATCTTTGGGCTCTTTCAAGCGAATACGAAAAACTCAAAACCTTCGCAAACGGCGAGGAAATCACGAAAGAAATGATCGAAAACCTCGTGTCCCCCACTCTATCCGCATCGATTTTTCACCTCACGGATTTTATCGCGGAGAAAAGACAAAAAGAAGCAATAACCACTCTGCAAATTCTGGAAGAATCGGACGGAGACATGACAAAAATATTCTTCATGATTGTCAGACATTTCAGATTATTAATCCAGGTTTTCGACATGCTTCAAAAAAAAGAACCATACCAAAGCATAATAAAAAAATTGGACCTGCGTCCCTTCGTAGTCACAAAAATGACATCACAATCAAAAAATTTCACGGAAAAAAGTCTTATCGAAATTTACAAAAAACTGCTTAAAATAGACACAGACTTCAAAACGGGACAAATCAAAACTTCGTCTCAAGACAACAGTCATCACAAACTCGCAATAGAAAAATTCATAATCGATTGCTGTAAGAAAAACTAATTGTTAAAATCTACTCCGTAAATTCGTCGGAGGTTTTTACAACAAGACTGTTCTCTTAGCGATAAAAACCACAACAATCAAACACATTTACACTATTCTAAACATTGTCATTCTATAAACAAAACCCTCATGGAAAAAGAGCTTATCCAAATCCTTATCAGCCTCGGCCTCACCGATAAAGAATCAAAAGTTTACCTCGCCGCAACAGAAGTCGGCACATCCCCTGTTTCACAAATCGCGCAAAAAGCCGGCATAAACAGAGTCACGACTTACGACATTTTGGAAAAACTGAAACAGCGCGGATTAATCAGCCATTTCACAAAAAAACAAACCAAATACTTCACCTCCACAAAGCCTGAAACGCTTCTTGAAGAATTCGAAAAACACACAAATTCTCTTCGCCTCGCGCTCCCGAAACTAAAAAGACTGACCGGCGAAACAGCGCATCCGCGAGTACGATATTTCGAAGGAATCGAGGGCATAAAAGCCATTTACGCAGACACGCTTACAAGCAAAACCGAAATTTTAAACTACTCGAATTCCGAAGAAATCAGGAACGCATGGCCGAAATACGACACGGAATACATCGAAAAAAGAGCCAAGAAAAAAATCTTCTTGAGAGGCATTTGCCAAAATGACGAACACGGCAAAAAAGTGCATGAACTAGACCAAAAATACTTCCGCGAAATGCGTGTCATAGACCCGTCTCAATTCGATTTCACAAACGAAATAAACATCTACGACGACAAAATCGCAATTATTTCTTTCAAAGATGAACTCATCGGAATGATTATAGAAAGCCAACAAATCGCAAACAGCCAACGCGCGATCTTCGACATGTGCTGGAAATTCGCAAAGATCCTCGGCGACATGGAAAAAACGAAAGAAATAAAAACCAAACTCCTGGAACCGATCAAAAACCCAAAGAACTTAATTGCGGACAGAGAAGAAACCGCTGAAGAAATCTACAGAAAGAATTTGTCGTTGTTCTAAAAAGAAAGAAATGTATTTTAGAACTATCTCTGAACCTTCTCCACCGCTTCCCCGACCCTAAAACACCTTCCCTCCTCAAACTGCGGCGCAATAACTTGTAATCCTATCGGCAATCCACCGACAGACATACCCGCAGGAACCGCAATCGCAGGAAGTCCGGCCGCACTTACGGGAATTGTGAGGGCGTCAGCCATGTACATTTTCAAAGGATCGTCGACAAACTCACCCACTTTAAAAGCCGGAAATGGGCTTACAGGGGCTATCAAAACATCGACTTTTTCAAAAGCTTTTTCAAAATCTTTTATAATCAAAGTGCGAACCCTCTGCGCTTTTTTGTAATAAGCGTCGTAATATCCCGCCGACAAAACATAAGTCCCGATCATGATTCTGCGCTTTATTTCACTTCCAAATCCTTCTCCACGCGCCGCGAAATAATATTCAACCAAATCCTGTGGAGCGCTTTTTGAAGGCTTTTTTCCATATCTAATCCCGTCAAATCTTTCCAAATTTGCAGAAAGTTCCGCCGGCATCGTGACATAATAAACCGCCACCGCGTACTTTGTCATCGGCAAAGAAACTTCCACCACTTTCGCACCGGCACCCTCCAATTTTTTCACAACATTTTTCACGACATCAGAAACTTCCTTCTCCACCCCCTCTCCGAAATACTCTTTCGGAAGCCCTATCTTAAGCCCTTTTACGCCCTTTCCCAAAAACGAAGTATAGTCCGGGACTTCTCTGTCAGGAGTCGTTGCATCTTTATCATCATGTCCCGCAATTGCATTCAAAATAATCGCACTGTCCTCAACACTTTTTGCAAAATGTCCGACAGTGTCCCAGCTAGAAGCCATCGCCGTCACTCCGCTACGCGAAACACGCCCATAAGTCACCTTCATCCCCACGACACCACATAGCGAAGCAGGCTGACGAACAGATCCACCCGTATCTGTTCCCAAAGCATAAACACACATATCACAAGCAACCGCCGCCGCGCTTCCGCCGGACGACCCGCCGGCAACACGCGAAACATCATGCGGATTTTTCGTCACCCCGAAACACGAATGCTCGGTGCTCGCACCACACGCAAACTCGTCCATATTCGTTTTTCCAACCATTACCATTCCCGCATCCCTAAGCCTTTTCACGACCGTAGCATCATAAGGCGGAACAAAATCTTTCAACATCGGAGAACAACAAGTCGTCTTCACTCCGCGAGTATTGAAAATATCTTTCATCGCGCAAGGAACTCCCATAAGCGGCCCTAAATCCTCGCCTTTCTTGCGCCTCTTGTCCATCGCTTTTGCCTCAGATAAAGCCATTTTCTCATCAACAAAAACAAACGCATTAATTTCCATATTCCGCGCCTTCACCCCGGCCAGACAATCTTTCATCAAATCCTCACACAAAAATTTCCCTTCCCTAAGCCCTTTCGCCGCCTCACTGATTGTAAGTTTATTTAATCCGGCCATAAATTTATTTTATCGCATTCATAACTTTCACCTGATTGCTATCAATTTCAAGCTCACTACAAGCCAAAAGCTCCTCCCTCTCAGCATCCCCGCGAACAACCTCGTCCTTCCTCATCACATTCTTAAGCCCCGTCACCTGGCTCGTAATTTCAACTCCCTCCGTATCAACTTCCTTCAAAATATCCACATATTCAAGAACTCCGGATAATTGTCCGGAAAACTTTTTAACCTCCTCGTCCGTAAGGCTAAGCCTTGCAAGCTTCGCTACATGTCTTACCTGCTCTTCTGTTAACATGCCGAAACTCTACAAAAAAAGTAGCCAAAAAGCAAGAATTAAGCTAAAATTCCCTTATTGACGGCAACAAACAAAAATGAACACACTTCTAAACATAAAAAAAGTCTCTCTGATATTCTTCATTGCAATAGGCATTTTGCATCTCGGATCCAGCATGCTGATCGCAAATAACGTATTTCCGCAAATCAGTTATATCGTAAACAAAACCATGGAAATTCCCTTCGTTCTCACGGGAATGATTTACGGGCTTTCCTCCTTAAGAATTTCCTTCTTTGACCCCGAAAATCCACACAAAGCACTGGACATTTTCCTGATATCGTTGATAATAATCGTCCTGATCGCGTTGGTGATAATAAATCTCGCGATTCCGACAATTGTATAAAGACGAAACTTAAACAAAAAAATGCAAAACGAGAAAACTAAAAAATTGGTAATGGTCTTTGGAACATTTGATTATCTGCATGCCGGTCACGAAAATCTGTTTTCTCAAGCACGCGAACTCGGCGACGAAATCATCGCAATAATCGCGCGCGACAAGACAGTAAAAACAATAAAAGGCGAATCCCCAGACCACGACGAAAAAGACAGAATGAAAACACTTCAGGAAACCTCCTGGGCGGACAAAGTCGTTTTGGGCGACAGCAAGGACAAAACGAAAGTCATAAAAAACTACAAACCCGACATCGTGGCGCTCGGATACGACCAATTCGCATTCACGTATTTGCTCGACAAAATGATAATCGAGCTAAACCTCGAAACAAAAATCGTCAGACTCAAGCCTTATCGTCCTGATATGTACAAATCTTCAATAATTAAATATAATCTTACGCAGAATAAACAAACCCCTCATGAAACAAGCACCCTCATCTCTCAACTTGATTAAACACGGACTTCTCCTCGCGATTTCGAACATATGGAGAAATAAATTTCTGTCCGTCGCGACAGTATTTGTGATGGCCGTGATTTTACTCATCTTCAACACGATTTTACTCGTAAATTTCATTTCAAAAGACGCGCTCTTGGACCTGAATAAAAAAATCGACATCGTCGCCTACCTCAAAGAAAGCACATCTTACGAACAAGTCGTTTCAATAATAAATGAGTTGAAAAGCGTGGAGGGAATTGAAAGCGCGATCTATTTTTCAAAAGAAGACGCGCTAAACCAAATCAACAAATTACACCCCGACATTTCAAACGCATTCGAAAAATACAACCTCGGAAATCCGCTTCCTGCAAGCATAAACATCCAAACTCTGCATCCGAAATATTACGAAAATGTCACAAAATTTTTATCGCAAGAATCTTACGCGCAATATCTTTCAAACTTTGAATCAAGCTCCGAAGAAAACACATCACTGATAACAAGCGCCGCAAAAAATCTCGTAAAAATCACGAATTTCGCGGGACAAATAATATTTTGGCTGATCACAATTTTCATCGTCGGAGGCACCCTCATCATTTTAAACGCAATCCAAATCACGATTTTCAATCGCAAAAAAGAAATCGAAGTGATGAAACTCGTCGGAGCATCTCACTCGTTTATAAGACTTCCATACATCATGGAAAGCATAATTTACGGACTGCTCGCAATTATTTTAAGCATGGCGATGTTCGCGGTCATCACACAAAAAATCGACATTTCATCATACGGAATTTCCACAACATTTGAAAACACGGAAATAGTAAAAATAATCGCCGGAGAAATTTTAGCGACAATTGTTTTAAGCGTAATAAGTTCTTTAATCGCAGTACACGAATATCTAAATCAGTAACAACAAAATGTATAATTCTCGGACACAAGAATATCGGAGAATCCGATAGACTTGTTTATTTGTATTCGGAAGAATTGGGAAAAATAAAAGCATACGCGAAAGGATCCAGAAAAATGTTAAGCAAATTCACGGGGCACATCGAAACACTGAATATCGCGGACATATCGCTTTATTTCAGCCCCCAAAAAACGATAATCACAGAAATTGCCAGCAACGAAACACTCCTGAAAAAAGCGGAAAAACTCGAAACTTTTGAAAGCGCGTTAAAAATCGCACAGATCGCAAATTCCTTGCTTTTCGAAGAACAAAAATACACAAACCTGATCAGCTTGATGAAAAAAGCGATCATGCATTTAATCACATCAAAAAAACCGCACCTCATTTACACGGCATTCGCGGTAAAATTGATGGACAAACTCGGTATCGTTCCGGATTTCAAAGACAGCAGTATGTCCATCGCGGAAAAATACATAAAATTTTTCGAATTCATAAAAGCAAAAACTTTCACTGAAATAGAAAGAATAAAAACGACAAAAGAAGAAGACGCTTACATTTCAAAATACCTGAATGAATTATTGGACTTTTAATTTTCCTCTCTTTTGAGTGCCGGGAACATATTTGCCACCCTTCTCGATTCCGAAAACTTTCACCACACCATCCACACTTTCAAGCCTGTCTATGACCATATCAAACTTATCAAGATTATCCATTTCCAGCAAAAAATAATCCTCGCAAAGCCCCGACTCTTTAAGCTCGGTGATTCGAACATCTCTTATAATCATTTTCAATTTTGAAATCTCAGCGGTAATCTCATTCATAAGCCCAATCCTTGGCATAACAATAAGTTTTATTCCGACAAGATATTTCGGAGTTTCATCGGAAACACTCTTGAAATGAGCGGAAACAAATCTGTCGTAATCAAGCGCTCCAATCATTTTACATCCCATTTTATGGACAGTGATGGAATTCCCCCGTGTCACATATCCGATAATATTATCCCCGAATTTCGGCTCGCAACACACCGCAAACTTTATAGGCAATCCCTCCTCCCCGCCGATCAACACCTGTTTTTCTATAACAACACTTTCAGCAAGATTTTTATTTTTTGGCTTTTTCGCAGGCATAACGACAGATTGAACAACAGCCTCCTCATAAGGATAAATCTTTTTGACAACTTCATGGGCAAGTTTCCCCCCCTTGCCTATTTCCTCAAGAATCGTTTCCCTTTGCGCCAAATTCAAATTTTTCCCGAGATATTTTTTCAAAATCGTATAATTCTGATCAAGCAAAGGTTTTCCGATTCTTTCAAGACAACCGTTTAAAAGATCCCGCCCGAGTTTTATATTATTATCCTTGTTTAAAGAGCCGAAATAAGCCTTTATTTTACTTCGCGCAAACCCGCTTTTCACGATGGAAAGCCACTGCAACTTTGGCGTCGCATCAGCCTTCGTAACAATTTCCACGACCTCTCCGTTTTTAAGTTCATAATCAAGCGGAACAATTCGAGAATCAACTTTTGCCATGACACACCTGTTTCCCAAATCCGTATGGACACTGTAAGCAAAATCAATCGGAGTGGCACCCGCAGGCAAATCATGGACTTCCCCGCGCGGAGTAAGCACAAAAATCTTATCTTTAAAAACATCCAAATCATTCAATCCTTCGCGAATATCGGCAATTCCTCTGACCCAATCCGCATACGACTTGAGCGCAACGGAATTCGCCGCGCTACCGCTCTCCTTGTAAACCCAATGAGAAGCGATACCGAATTCACTGTCCATATGCATTTTTTCATCTCTTATCTGTATCTCGACAGGTTGCTCCATATCCTTTGGCGCAAGCCCCAAAACAACAGTGTGTAAACTCTTATACCCGTTAGCTTTCGGAACGGCGATATAATCCTTGAATCTTCTCGTAATCGGCTTCCACTCGCTATGAACAAGCCCCAAAAGAGAATAAAGATGATCGACCTGCAAATTTCCAAGCACGTCTTTTTTACACGGCAAAACAATCCTTATCGCAAAAACATCATACAAATCATCGGGAGAAACAAGCCCCTTTCTTTTCAATTTTTTATAAATACTGTGAACGCCTTTTATTCGCCCGGAAATATCAACAACAACTCCATGGTCGGCAAAAAAATCCGTGAGCCTCTTTTTAATCCACGCAATTGAAATCTCACAACTCTTCTCAAGTTTTTTTAATTTTCCTGCAATATTTTCGTATTCAACCGGATCGGCATGCTTGAAAGAAAGATCTTCAAGCTCGGTTTTTATGCTGTAAATTCCAAGCCTGTCCGCAATCGGAACATACAAATCAAGCGTTTCCTTGGCAAACAAAACATTGTCAGGCAACTGGCGAAAATTTTTAAGCTTATCGATTCTGCGGACCAAACTCATCAAAACAACTCTTATATCCTTGGCCATCGTCAAAAACATTTTTCGCAAAATTTCAAGCCTGGAGGCGCGATCATTTGCTCTGTAACTTAAATTTTCTATCTTCGTAACGGCACGAATAAGCCCGAGTATCGATTTCCCGAAAAGTTCCTCGACCTGTTTTTCGGTCAAAATTCCATTCGAGAAAAGATCTTTCAAAAGCAACGCTATCGCCGTATCCTCATCGGGATTCATGGGCATTAAAATCTTCAAAACATCACAACAAGCCCCATGCTCTTTGGCAAGAGAAAGCGCACGATTAAACCTTTCGGAATCGAACAATTTCGCTTTTTTTGATATTTTTTGCATAAGCCCCGCTCAAGAAAAATTACCCAAGCGAAGTATACCACTTTCCCCTATTGAGATAAACGAATAATCGCATTTATCTCGGAACCCGGCACATCGAAGACGTGTACTCCCTTCACCAACGCATCGAAATTCACAAGAATATCCCGATACCTTGGTTCAAGATTTTTCAACGAATTCAAGTACATCTCTGAAATATAATTATAGGCTTTATAATAAGAACGAAGCCGCACGGCATTCTGAGAAAATCCCACGAATTTTTCAAGATTGACGAAAGAATCCTGTCCTCTCAAATCTTTTATATCCGTAAAAAATTTCTGTTCGAAAATATCTTTTTGATCGTTTGCGGAAACATCCGCCGCATTCAAATTACTCGCCGCTTTCGCAACTTCACTTTGCAATTGTTTTGCCTTCTCAATCGCATTTTTCATCTCACCCAAAAAATCCGTCAACGTCGCTCTCCTGTCATAAGATTGGTCGAGCAATTTATAAATATCCGTGGAATACAAATTTTGCATTTCATTCAAGTGCCTCATATAATACGAAAATCTGTGTTCGGAACTCACAAACTCACCTCCCAAATTAAGCGCAAAAAACGCCCCGGAAATTTTGTCATTTCCAAGCACGAGATAATCATATTCATTCCCCAATATTTGGCTCATATCCAATCCATCCGCCGCATTTTTAGTTTCAGAATTAACCGCCTGTTCTTCAGAAACTTCCACTTCAGAAACTTCTTCTTTCTGATTTCCAACAATTTCCCCAAACGGAATAAAAAACGCGACAACGATAACCAAAATCACAAACCCAAGCGCCGCAAAAATTCCAAAAATTTTCCCTTTTGTAATTCCGGCCTGCTCAAGCATATAAAGAAATCCGTCTTTATCATCGGCCACTTCAGGCACAAAAGGTTCTTTTTTCTCAAACACTGGAATTTCTTTTTCCGCAACAGGAACCTCTTTTTCCACGACAGGCGTTTCCTTCACCTCCTGCGATTTTTTCTCTTCCACTATTTCAGGCTCAAAAACAGACTCTTCATCAACAACCCCGATCTCATTTTTATCCTCAGAAAAATCCCTCCACTTCACGTCCTCAAACTGATTTTCCGCCGATTCGGAAAAAGGATTTATAGGCTTAACCTCCTCCACAACCTTAGGTTCCTCCACAACCTTCTTTTCCTCCACAGGCGCAGGCACCTCCACCGGCACATCGACAACCTTCTTTTCTTCCGCCTCAACAGGCTCAACGGGCGCTTCCATAACCACCGGCGCTTCCGCAACCTTAACCTCCTCCACAGGTACCTCAACAACCTTCTTTTCCTCAACAACCTTTGCAACCTCATCACCCGCAATCTTCTCGGCAACAACTTTCTTCCTTCTCTTTCTCTTTCGCTTTTTCTTAACATTTTTGTCCCCGTCAGCCGAAACGCCTTCCTGCCCAAGAGAATCTTTAAGCTCGGACCTCTGCCCTTTCGAAGCCGCCTCGCTCACGTATTGTTTGATATTACTTTCATATCCTTTTATCTTTTTCTTCGTCCCGTGCTTTACATCCTCCTTTTCCTCAACCAAATCTTCATCCACCACCTTCGGCATAACTTTCTTTTTCGCCTTTTTCTTGGACGCTCCCCCGTCATGAGTAATACGCCCCTCCTCCGCATCATCGGAAAATTGGCTTCCACCTCCCGCATTCGCATCATCCTCAAACGGATTCATCCCCTGATTTTTCGCTTTCTTATCGTCCATTTTTATAATTTATATTACTTTATTCCTCACCGGAACTATCCTCATCGGCAATTTTTATAACACCGTCAAATAACTCCCCCATCGCCTCTAAACCCACCATCTCCCTATAATTCCTCTCCCTGCGCGCACGACCTTTATCAAAACCGAAAGAATCAGCAATTCTCTTAAAATCTTTTTTATGTAACTCTTCTCCTCTGGAATATTTATCAAACGCATAATTAAACATTTCGGTAGCAACCTTAATCTCCTTGCTAAAACCAACTCCCGCTGTTAATGAAATATTGTTCACAACAGCAAAAACATCTGCCTTAACACTTTTCCTTTCTTCATCGGACATATTTGCAATAGCGTCAGGACTATAACGGCGCTTAAATTCCCCCAACATATCTCCCACCACAGCAAAATCTTTCCTTACTGCATCAAGTCCCTCATTCTCGGCCTGCTCCTCCTTCTTCTTTTCCTCAGCACGACGCCTCTCCTCCTTCATCTTTTCTTCCCATTCCTCATCACTTAAAGCTCCGGCTTCTTCATCGTTACGCCCATCAAAAAGATTCGCCCCCTTATACATCAATTTCCCGTCATAATCGGAAAATTTATAGGCCTGTTGTTCATTGCGAGATCCGGTCGCAATTAATTTAAATCCACCCTTCACAGGCTGAAACGAAAAAGGAACTCCGGCCTGCAACCAGTCCAAAAGAGACATTTTTACCCCCTCGAACAAATCACTTTTCAAAATATCCTTATCGGACAATTTAAGTCCGCTATTCGCCTTTACATAAGGCAAAATCGTCGATATGAAATATCTTTTTATACCGTTTCCGAAATACAATTCTTTATATTTATCGGAATATTTTTTAGAAACAAGAGGCAACACAGCCTGAAATTTCCCGTTCCCAAAATATCGACTCAATCCAACCTTCTGCACAGATCCGTTTTCATACGCCCATTTAACATAAATATCCGAACCATCAACCTCAATCCCCTGAAAAGTAAAACCTTTCTTCAAGGATTCTTTGAAATAATCCCCAACTTCCTTCCACTTTTCATCTCCCAAAATCTTCCTTGCTTCGGCTTGTTTATCACCAAAAACATCTTTCATCACAAAACCGAAAGGGTTTTTCAAAGTCCCCACAACCTCATCGAAAATATCACTCAATGTAATCCCCTCAGGCTTATTTTCTTTCTCTTTCCTTTCCCTTCGCTTATCACTTCTAAAAAGTTCTGAATCAGGCATAATGTTATGATTAATTTATATCATAATATTATACCACAAATTCCTTTTTTTAGAAATACCTATACACACTCCCAACAAAAACCCTTCCCAAAATCCATTGAAGTATGAAATACCCGACCACGCCGATGGCAATTACCTTTATGGCATCGTCTTTTTTGACTTTGTGGTAGTCCAAAAGCAAATGATAACAAACCGCAAAAACCAGCACTATAACAGCCAAATTGATCAAACTGAAAAGATTAAACACGTCGAAAATCCCCAAAATTGAAAGAATCACAACGGGAATCGAAACCCAGGAAGCGATGGAAGCATACGAAAGAACCCTGAAAAAACCGATGTCATGCCCGACCCCGTGAAAATATTTTCTCGCCACAAAACTGACCCCGAAAACCATTCCGGCAAAAGAAATAACCGGGATTAAAAGCGGCCAAACAAGAAATCTTGAAAAAATAGCGGAAAATCCGGAAGGAAAACTGAGCGCCCCGAAAACAATATTAAAAACAGCCGGCACAACAAGAATGATAATACCGTTCCTTGTCGCATCAGGTCTTGCCGCCACGGAAGCCATTTTTACCTTATCAAACTTCAAAATCGCCAAAGCGTCTTTTGCTTCGGAAATAACATAATTCTTGAGATCCATTTTGTTTTGATTAAATTTTAATAAACGTCGCTATTGAAAAGATTTGTAAGATCGGTAAACAAAGACTTCACAGAATCAAACTCAATATCATTTTGTATAAGGCTGTAATCATATTTTTGGCTTTTCCCGTCTTTGGAATTAAGAGTAACGACAAATTTCCCGACACCGCTGGAAGAATCATAAGCCTCGGAACTTTTCAAATCACCTTTTAAAACCAAATCAACCGTTTCCTCAAAACGATCATAAAACTCGCCCCCTACAATTCCGTTGTTTTTGACATCGGGATTTTGGATTTTAGCGCTTCCGGTAGCCTTCGGATAAGAACGCATATAATCGAGAGAAAGCGTCCTGTCGTCTAACCCCGGCGTAAGTTTAAGAGTGGAAACCGAAAAATAATCATCCGGAATATTCCCGTCATCAATATAAAACTCAGCGGAAACTATGTCTGAAACCTCGGTGCCAAAAAAAGAACATCCCGCATAGGCAAGACAAAAAATAGAAACCAATATCAACGAATAAATAATTTTTTTCATAAAAACAAGAGAACAATTCATCTGACATTATCTCACTTCAAAATCAAAATGCAAATTATTTTCCTTTTTGTTCACCTTTTGCAGGAGCAGCACCCTTGGCGGCGTCACCTTTGGCAGCGGCTTCCCCTTCGGCAGGAGTAGCACCTTCAGCGGCAGCCTCGCCTTCGGCAGGCGCAGCCGCAACAACAGGAGCTTCTTCTTCAGCCCTTGGCGCAACAACCATCGCAACCACATCTTCAGGTTGATCCATGATAGTGATTCCGGCGGGAACATTCAAATCTTTGACCCTGACATAAGTGTGGAAATCCACAAGAGAATCAATATTTACTTCAATATTATGAACAAGCGCGGCAGGAAGACATTTCACGTCAACTTCATCCATCTTAGGCATGAAAACTCCGGCAAGATTCTTGACTGCAGGCGCAACACCGACGAAAACAAGAGGAATACTGGTGTGAATTTCTTGATCCATTTTGACATCAGTAAAATCAACATGAATCATATTTCCGGTAATCGGATGATATTGCACATCGCCGACAAGCACATTCGGACCTTTTTTACCATCAACAACAAGACTTATAACGGTATTCATTCCAGCCTTGTTGAAAGTTCTTCTAAAAGTTTGATAATCCATTTTAAAAGATATATTTTCAACGCCTTTTCCATAAAATTCCGCAGGAATAAACTCCTGAGCCAACAAATCTTTGGCCTTTTCTTCAGCATTTCTGCTTTGTACTTCTAATGTTATTGCATCCATAATTTTTACCATTCAAAAATAAATTGCTGGCTCAGTCTAGCCGAATTTAGTTACCCATGCAATAGATTTTTTGAGGAAATTCGGATATGTGGTATAGTTAGCCAAATTTGATTAAAAAAACAATATGTTCGACAAAGCAAAACAACTGTATCAACTGCAAAAAAATGCCAGAGAAATCAAGAACCGGCTCAAGAACACGCACATCGAAGCCGAAGATGAAGGCGTAACAGTGATAATAGACGGCGAACAAAACGTCGTAAAAGTCACACTTCCGGAACTCGCAAACTTAAAAAAAGAAGACCTCGAGAAAAAACTCGAGAAATGCTTCAACAAAGCGGTAAAAAAATCCCAGCAAATCGGCGCGGACCTCATGAAAGAAGTCATGGGACCGGACTTCAATCTGCCGGGAATGAGCTGATAAACAAAATTAATTCAAACAAAATGTATAAAAAAGCTTTATTCACGATTTTAGCAATATTGCTGATCAATATTTTCGTCTTCACAAAGGCATATTTCAATAACACACAAAACCCAGTCGACATATCCGACACCAAAGAAATTTCATTCACGGTAAAAAAGAATTCAAGCCTTCGCGAAATCGCAAACACCCTCGAAGGTAAAGAATTGATAAAAAGCTCGGTCGCATTTTACGTCTACGGAAAACTGCATGGCACAGCCAAAAAACTGATTGCCGGCAGATTTATTCTAAATAAATCCATGACCGCGGAAGAAATCGCAAACACACTCACGGATTCATCAAAATCCGAATTCATCATCACAATCCAGGAAGGCCTCACCGTAAACGACATCGACAAAAAACTCACAGAAATGAAAATGATAAAAGCCGGCGAATTCATCTCGGCCGTAAAAAACTTCAACGGATGGCAATATTATGCATTCTTGGACAAAAACACGCTTTCTCAATCGGCAATTCCTCTCGAAGGATACCTCTATCCCGACACATATTATCTGGATCCTTCGGACTTCAAACCAAGCGATTTGATTTACAAAGCGCTCGATAATTTTGAAAAAAAATGGGAAACCGCAGTAAACGCAAACAGCACGATACTCAAGAAATATTCAATCCCGGAGATAATCACAATGGCCTCCATAATTGAAAAAGAAATCATGATCTCAACCGACCGCAAACTGGTTTCCGGAATCCTCTGGAAAAGACTCGAAAACGGCTGGATGCTGGGCGCGGACGCAACATTACTTTACGAAAAAGACAACAACAAAATCACGCAAGAAGACCTGCAAAAAGATTCTCCGTATAACACAAGAAAAATAAAAGGGCTCCCTCCAACCCCGATTTGCAATCCGAGCCTCGACTCGATTTCCGCCGCATTAAACCCGGAACAAAGCAACTTCTGGTTTTACCTCTCGGCAAAAGACGGGACCACAATCTACTCAAAAACAAACGAAGAACACTCTGCAAACAAGGCAAAATACTTATAAAGGCTTCACCTCCACAGGCGTAACAACCGCTTTCTTGTAGAAAACTTTTATCGTAGTTGTTGGCGTCTTGTTGCCATCTTTGTCGAGTCCGTAAATTTCATAAACATTGTCCCCTTCTTTCATATATCCGTAATCAATATTCGCAAAATACGACCATGTCTTATCCCCCGCCTTAAACTTCTTTAATTGAAGCCCGTTTACAACAATCGCGACAGCGCCGTTTGGATTTCCCAAAATCACAGCCGGATTTGCCGAAACTTGATAAACGCCTTTGTCATCAGGTTTTCCGGCCCCGACAGAGACAACAGTCGGAGCTGATCCGACAATTTTTGGAGCAACCGCCTTATCAGCTTCCGTCTTTGTAGAATCGGTTTTTGTCGCATCCGCATCGACCTTCGCACCATCCGTAGTTCCCCCATCCGTAGCCACATCGGGCACTCCATCTCCATCAGCATCCACCACTATTTCCACAGCCTTGATTTCCTCCGGCTCAACCATCACAAATTGCCCGTCACCGCTCTCGGATCTTATAAATTTCGTCGGATTTTTATCCTCCCCTATATTCCATAAATAAAATTCACTTGTTTTAAACGCATCGGAAAGCGCAGAAAGCACACTCGGACTCCTGAACTCCCAATAACTTTTTACAACCTCGTCAGTAAAAACAATTTCCTGCCCGACCCCTACAACCTCACTATCAACGACTTTATCTCCCGCCTCGCTCAAAACATCAACAGAAATGCTGTCCCCGGCCACAACCCTAATCGCCTCATCAGTCTCATTTTCAAAACCAAAAATACTCTGCTTGTCGGACTTTGCGACAACACTATTACCTCTTAATTCAACCATAGTCATCCCGGCGGTTGGTGAATAGACTTTATTTACCCAAACTTTTCCATTGACCAAAAGAAGGCTTATTGCAGGGCTACTTTCGTTGTCATCAATTACACTCAATACCATATCGCTACCCCCGGCGATTCTCATAACCGTCCCGTCAAAAAATTCCGCAATAATTTTACTATCCGCGGAAGTCTTGAATTCGTCTCCCTGAAGCACCAAAGCATCGGAAGAAACTCCAAAAAAATCTTCGGTATTCCAAGTTTTCATCTGCACGCTCCCCTGCAAAATATGCAAATAAGCTCCATTCACAGACCTCCCCCCAAATATAAAACCCCACAAATTAAAAACCAAAACCCCGATAATCCCCACACACAAAATCACCAAAAACGGCATAATATAGCCCTTTCCTGAAGAAGGTCTTCTCTGCGCACGATAAGGAGAATAATACATATTTGAAGAATTTATTGATTTTTTACTGCCACCATATTAACGCAAACGGCCGTGGAAAGACAATAAATTTCTACAATAGAAAACCGCAAAATCATACAGTACAAGGAAACAAGGAGCTTGCGCCGGAGCCGTACAGGAAGTACGGCGAGTAGCAAGCGACGAAGTTGACGCAGTACTGTATGATTTTCCGGTTTTCTACATCCCCATCTCCCTCTTGATCGCATTGATGTCGCGAACCAGGCGAACATCGTTTCTCAGCATTTTTTCGGTCTTTTTGCAGGCGTGCATCACAGTTGTGTGATTTCTACCGCCGAAGCCCTCGCCGATTTTTTCGTAAGACTCGCCAAGTTCATTTTTAATCAAATACATGCAAACCTGCCTTGGCGTCATATATTCTTTATGCCTGTCCTGCCCCATCAAATCGCCAAAATTCACGTTATAATATTGCGCGACAATCTTCATCACATCCTCGGAAGTTTTCGCATAAGCGGCCGCAGTTTTCTCGTTCACATCATATCCGATGATTTCCTGCGCCTTGTTTAATCTTTTAATGATTTCCGCGACAGACCTAATCGTCGGAACGCTGTTTTTTAATTGACTCTCAGCCACGGCCTGTCGAAGAACACCCTCAAGTTCGCGCACAGAATGATGCACGTTATTCGCAATAAAATGCAAAACTTCCGGATCAATCAAAACCTCGAAATCCTTGCATTTCTCATTCAAAATCGCAAGCCTCGTCTCAAAATCGGGAAAAAGAAGCTCTACAACCATTCCCATTCCAAAACGGCTTTTTAATCTTTCATCCAAATCATCAAGCTCGCTCGGTGGCCTGTCCGAAGTCAAAACTATCTGTTTGTTTCTGTCATAAAGTTCATTGAAAGTATGAAAAAATTCCTGTTGTGAAGAATCTTTTCGCGCAAAAAATTGCACATCATCAATCAAAAACACATCCACATTTCTGTATTGCTCCTTGAATCTGTCCATATGCCTCTTGCCGATCGCCTCAACAACCTCCGTCACAAATTTCTCAGCTGTAAGATATTTCACAACCATATCCGGAAAATTTTTCAAAATCTCATTTCCGACAGCCTGAAGCAAATGCGTCTTCCCAAGCCCGACCCCGCCATAAACATAAAGAGGATTGTACATCCCCCCGGGATTCTGCGACACAGCCGTACAAACGGCATGTGGAAGCATATTTTCACGCCCGACAACAAAATTCCCAAGCCCATACCTGTTATTCAACATCTGGCTCGAAACATGTCCGCCGACAGGTCCTCTTTTCACCACCACCTCATTCACATTTTTCACTTTCCTGACCTTTTTGTCATCCTCTTCAACAAAAAACGATTTCATTTCAAGCGATTCATTATTTTCAACCTCGGACAATCTCGCACAAACATCATATTCAATCGACTGAACAGACGCATCGACTTCCTGCATTGCCTGAACCAGCTTGATGTTGTATTTCGCTGAAATCCAGCCCTTTGCAAACATCGTCGGCACTCCGACCGTCACAACCCCGCCCTCATTCTTCAAAACCGTCGTGTTTTGAAACCAAGTGATAAAATGAGCCTTCTGGATTGTAGGTTTGACTCTGTTTAAAACACTGGTCCAAAGCTCACGATTTGTCATGGTCGGAAAAATTAAAAAAATATGAAACACCTAAAAAATTCTTGCAACCCAAATACTATTTATTTTTCCCCTCCGACACAAGAGCTTTCCCCCTAAATAAGCCATATACCACTAGTAGACATTTTCTACACCACCCATACGATATTTAGAAAAAACTCAAAATTAAACAACACATCTCGCCTCCCCGCAATCATCCCACATCACATATTTGACAACCACCGCAACTCCAAAAAAACCACAAACAAGAAACATCGCATCCCTTAAAAGAATTCGCGAAACACCATCTGTAGAAAAATTCCACTACACCCCTTTGATCAATCGAACTATGTCGCTATACGTAACGACAAATATCAAAAGTAGTATTAGAAAATATCCCAAAACATGAATCCTTGATTCGATTTTTCGGCTTATTCTTCTGCCTAAAACAACTTCCCCGACAATAAAAAGAATTCTTCCACCATCAAGTCCGGGAAAAGGAAGCACGTTTATAACGGCTAAGCTTAGGGATAAAATCGCCATGAACCTTATCAAAGAAATCACGCCCTCCTGCGCAAAAACATGAGTCATCCTCGCAATCCCGACAGGCCCGGAAACTCCGTCCGGAACCTCTCCGCTCGTCACAAAACCACCGACAAAAGAACCAAAAGCCTCAGCCGTAAGTTTCGACACTTTCACCATCTCAACAAAAGACTTATAAACCGCTACGTGAACAGGATATTTCTCGTCCTTAACCTCCGCGACAGAAGAAACGACATTCACGTTATAAAGACTCACATCCTGAAAACTCGTGTAAGTCATGAGCTCGGACAAAAGCACTCCGATTTTTTTGTTTTCCGGTTTTATTTCAAAAAATAATTTGGTCCCATCGCGTTCCACGGCATAAGAAATAACCTCAGCCTCATGCTCTTCGACATATTTAATAAGCTCCAAACTGTCGGTCACATTTTTCCCGTTCACCGACAAAATAATATCCCGAACCTTGATTCCGGCCTTTGCCGCAGGACTGCCGGCCAAAACGTCGGAAGCAATAATTTTCCTCGTCTGTGGCGCCTCAACAATCACTTTTTGCCTTTCACCGTTTCTGTAAACCTCATATTCAAGCGGACTTACTCCACGCACAAAAGACTCGAATTGATCGACATAATAAACTTGTTTCCCGTTCACGCTCAAAATAGTATCACCGTCACGAAGCCCGTATCTGTAATGCGGCCCATACGGATCGACTTTAAAAACCTCTATCCTCGGAAACGCCGTGGTGTCACCCAAAACAATTCCAAGCGTCTTCAAGCCCGTTTTTTCAACCATCTCGGCGGTCACTTCATAAGACATAGTCTCCTCTCCCCTTCTCACTTTATAAACCCCGACCGGATTCGCATTCATTCTCATCAAAAACTCCTCCCCGACAATTTTCCCGTCCAAAAGATAAATCAAATCATCCTTCTTCATCCCCACATATTGCGCCAAACTGTCTTTCACTATGTCCTTGATTTTTATTCCCTCAACCAATTGAACATTCCCGGAACTGACATAATCAAAAACCTCATCAGGCCCGATAAGTGGCTTCATACCGAAAGAAAATCCAATCGACAAAAGCAACCACGCCAAAAAGAAATTCATAAAAACACCTGCAATCGCAACTTTAAATCTGTTTCGCGCACTCGCCGCCGCAAAACTTCTTTTCTTTTTAATGACATCCGGATCGTAACTGTCCTCACCGAAAAGCCTTACAAATCCGCCAAACGGAATCCAATTAAAAGAATATAACGTCTCGCCGAATCTCTTCCCCCAAATCCGCGGAGGAAGCCCGAGCCCGAACTCCTCGACTTTTATTCCCGACCTTTTCGCCGCCCAAAAATGACCAAACTCGTGAATCAAAATCAGTAGCGAGAAAATCACGATAAACACCACAGCGGTAAAAACATAAGTCATAGGAATAAGGTTAAACTGTCATAACATCTTTTTCTTTCGCAACGGTAAGATCATCGATTTTTTTATTAAAATCTTCGACCTTCACCTGCAAAGCTTTCTCGGACGAAAAAACATCATCTTCCGTAATTTCGTTATCAGCCTTCAACCTCTTGAAAACCCCAAGCGCATCCTGCCTTGCGGTTCTGACGGAAATTCTCGCCTCCTCGGCAAGACGTTTAACATGTTTTGTTAAATCCGTCCTTCTTTCCTCCGTCAAAGGCGGAATCGGCACTCTCACGCAAACCCCGTCGCTGACAGGATTCAAGCCAGTTCCCATGGACACAATCGCCTTCTCGATATGCACAATCGCACTCTTATCCCACGGTTGAATCATAATCAATCTCGGATCGGGAATCGAAATATTCGCAAGATTTTTCAAAGGCTGAGTAACCCCGTACATCTCAACGTTTGCGCCTTCAACAAGCCCTGCGCTCGCCCGCCCGATTTGGAGTCTCGAAAACTCCTCCTTCAAATGCACAATAACTTTTTCAAACTCCTTGACCGCATCTGAAATAACATCATTTGTCGTCATATAAATTTTGTTAAATTTTAATTTGTAATAAGAGTTCCGATTGTCTCACCTTTCACGACTTTCTCAATATTTCCGGCTTTCTCAAGATTAAAAACAACCATCGGCATATTTCCGTCCATGCACATACTTGCACAAGTCAAATCCATTACCCCGAGTTTTTGCTCAAGCACTTGCATAAAAGTCATCTTCGTAAATTTTTTCGCATTCTTGAATTTCATCGGATCTTTGTCGTAAACATAGTCGACTTTTGTTGCTTTAAGCAAAACGTCACAGCCCATTTCAAGCGCCATTAAGGCCGCCGCACTGTCCGTCGTAAAAAACGGATGCCCCGTTCCACCCGCGAAAATCACGATTCGTCCTTTTTTCAAATGCGTCTGCGCACGTTTCGGAATATAAGTTTCCATCGCCTTTTCACAAGGGAAATTTGTAACCGCACGCACATCCGCACCAGCAGATTTTAGCGCAGACTCAAGCGCCAAAGAATTCATACACGTTGCCAACATTCCGATAGAATCCGAAGTAACACGATCAAGTTTCAAATGCTGAAAATCACGAAATCTCCAAATATTTCCGCCACCGATCACGATTCCGACTTGAACTCCCATGTCCTGAAGTTTTTTTATATCCTTCGCAAAATTCATCAAAATATTCCCGTCAATTCCCGCCGCAAGATCTCCCTTGAAAACCTCCCCGGAAAGTTTCAGCAAAATTCTTTTATATTTTAATTTTGGCATCCTGGTAAATTAAAAATTACATTTTTATCAAAATAAAAGTAAGGGCTACACCAAGCACAATCCCTATGATAAAAATCAAAGGGACTTTGTGTCCGCTGTCGCTTTCTTCTTCGTCGTGCGCATTCGCAATATCCGCCAAAAGGTCGGTCGAAATAATAATATCGTCATCCGCATGTTTTTGCACAACATCCTCATATGCATGCGTCGCAATCAAATTCACAAACTTATCAAATTTGAGTTTGACCTTGTCATTCGGCTTCAAATTTTCTTCTTCCGCCACGGAAATCGAAGACGCCCCCATCGCACCGACGACTTTATTTTCCTCTTTGTCATTGACCGTCGTGCCACGCCCTATGCGAAATTCAACACCTTCGTCCTTCGCACGTTTTCCCCTTAAATCAATGATATCATCGTCATTATACATACAAAAACATGTTAATTTTTATTTCCTGAAAAAGAACGAAGAGATATTTCCAACGAAATTATTATCCGGGTCATAAACAAACGCAATCACTTCGTGGTCACCTTTTGGAAGATCCGCAGGCACTTCAGCTATGAATTTACCTTGCGCCGCATCGGACATCACAATCGAATAACCGATTTTGCTCTTCCATGTAACAAATATCATCGCTCCGGGTTCAGCATATCCCTCAATAACCTGAGGAACTTCACCTTGCACGACATTAAGCCCCGCCGCCGCAAAAACATCTTCGACGTTCGGATCCAGATAAGGGAAAAATTCATAAATATAAGACTGTATGAGATATTGAACAACATCAAAATCCGTCGTGGGAACCTCCACCGCCTCCCCCACACCAAGCACCGAAGCCTGAACATAAGCAAGATCAGTCGTCTTTGTGTCAGGAGGATTCATGAAAGATTTGCCGACCTTGTTCTCCACCGGTTTCTTGGGATTAGTGTCAGGCGGGTTCATGGAAGATTCACCAACCTTGTTCTCCACCGGTTTCTTGGGATTAGTGTCCGGAGGGTTCATGCTCACAAGCGACAATTTCCTCGGAGCAGCCGGAACTTTATCTACATTTGAAATAACCTTCTGTGAACTGACAGCCTTCCCATTTTGATCGGAAATCTTAATAGTAAAATCCCCATTACCCGGGAGCTGAATCTTCGGAGTCGCAAGCCCGTTTTCGTCAGTTTTTGCAGATCCCTTGGACACAACTTTTCCATTCACATCAACAACTTCATATGTCAATTTTACTTCAGCCTCCCCCACCACCTTAAGAAGTGGCTTATCTCCAACAATTTGTGGAGCATCAACATTTGACATTATTTTAGGAACGAAACCGACTCCGATCTTTTCTCCGGGCACAACCTCGGGAACACTGGCTTTCTTGGCCAACTCCTCCTTCTTGGCCTGATCAAAAGGTATTTGTCCATCGGCCACCTTTGCAGATAATTCGGCTTCCGCATCGTCATGGAGTCCATTCTGATTTTTGTCAGTTAAAACTATCCCAACAGCATCAAGACTCTCAACTATCTTAGCATCAGAAAAAGTTTCCATTTCAAAAGATTGCCCCAACCCGGCATAAACAAGCACCGGCTCACCTTTATTCTCCTCAACCGCAGTGATCAAAGATTTTGTTGAAACTTCCGCAAGTTTTGCTTTCTCTGCCGCTTCTTGTGCCGCCTTCTCCGCCGCTGCTTTCTCAGCCGCTTCTTGCGCCGCCTTCTCCGCCGCTGCTTTTTCTGCAGCCGCTTCTTGCGCCGCCTTCTCCGCCGCTGCTTTTTCTGCAGCAGCTTCTTGCGCCGCCTTCTCTGCCGCAGCTTCTTGTGCCGCCTTCTCCGCCGCAGCTTTCTCTGCCGCCGCTTCTTGTGCCGCTTTCTCCGCCGCAGCTTTCTCTGCCGCAGCTTCTTGCGCCGCTTTCTCTGCCGCTGCTTTTTCTGCCGCTTCTTGAGCCGCTGCCTTTTCTGCAGCTTCTTGTGCAGCCTTTTCCGCCGCAGCCTTCTCCGCTGCTGCCTTCGCCGCCGCTTCTCTCTCCGCCGCCTCTTGCGCAGCCCTAGCAGCAGCCTCTCTTTCCGCCGCTAATTCTTCAGGAGTTTTCTTTGCCGGCCTTACATACTCAACATCCAAAAAAGACTCATCCTCAATAAGCCAATCCGAACTCGTCGTCGCCCCAACCGCCGTAGACACCACGAACGAAGTAAACAAAAAAGTCACCAACAAAACAGCGGCGACCAACTTGAAAAAATATTTTTTATTGCTCATTTTTTTATTTTAAATTTACACAGTGAAAACAATACTACAACACCGCCTTATTCCGCAAGAAAAATAACAGCATACTCCAAAGAAAATCTTCTCAGAAAAAATTGCAATTCCATCTAAAATTCACCCACACATCAGCCTCCATAAAGAATCAAATATCCCAAAACCCATCCTCAAAATCAAACCTCCTCAAATCCTCTCCGCGCCCAACGCCTCACTCCTGGCATACACAAGCCAAAAACAAGCAAAAAATATTGTTAACGCGCGCGTTAACTTACAAAACACAAAGCACACGGGTCAAGACCAACAAAACCACACCCCTTCGTCCACCCACTCCACTCCTTTCCACTCCTTCCCCCCACAACATTCTGCATCACTCCCCCATCCCGTCCTCCCTCTCCTTACAACAATCTCACTAACATCAATAAACCGCAGATGCATTTTCACCATGCCCACCACCCCCACAACATTTTTTCTCCTCAGGCAAATCGCAAACCGCACATTCCATTGTGAGGAAAATCGCCGCGACGCTGGCCGCATTTTCGATTGCACTGCGAACCACCATTTTCGGATCAATAATTCCGGCCTTCACCATATCGACATATTCATCTTTATCGGCATCATAACCAACCCCGTCTTTCGCACTCAAAACTTTATCAATCACAACACTTCCCTCTTTCCCCGCATTCTCCGCAATTTGTCTTAATGGCGCAGACAAAACACTTTTTATAATATTAATTCCGGTATTTTCGTCCTGACAATCACCTTTCAAATGCTCCAAAGATTTTCCCGCAAGCAAAAGCGCAACTCCACCTCCGGAAACAATTCCCTCGGCAACAGCCGCACGAGTCGCATTCAAAGCATCCTCGATTCGAAGTTTCTTTTCTTTAAGCTCAAGCTCGCTCGCCGCACCAACCTTGATAAGTCCGATTCCACCGCCAAGTTTCGCCAATCTCTCTTTCAATTTATCCTTGTCGAAATCCGAAGTCGCTTTTGACAACACAACTTTGATTTCCTCAACTCTCGCCTCAATCGCTTTCTTTTTTCCCTTCCCTTCAACAATAGTCGTATGATCTTTATCAGCCACAATTTTTCGCGCCTCTCCAAGATGTTCAAGCTCTACATTCTCAAGTTTAAGTCCGATTTCATCGCTAATGACAGTTCCCCCGGTCAAAACAGCAATATCTTTTAACATATCTTTTCTGCGTTCTCCAAACCCCGGAGCCTTCACCGCAAGAATATTAAAAATTCCGCGAAGTTTATTCAAAACAAGCGTCGCCAAAGCCTCCCCATCAACATCTTCCGCAATAATCACAATTTCCTTTCGTCCCGTTTGCGCGACTTTTTCAAGCACGGGAATAAGCTCCTGAACCGAAGAAATCTTTTTATCCGTAATTAAAATTTTCGCATCGCTATACACCGCCTCCATCCTCGAAGGATCCGTCACGAAATAAGCCGAAATATACCCGTTATCAAATTGCATTCCTTCCACAATCTCTTTCTCAAGCCCCATCGTCTGCGATTCCTCAACCTGCACAACTCCGTCATTCCCAACCATTTCCATAATCTCCGCGATAAGCTTTCCGATCGCAGGATCCTGCGCGGAAATCGTCGCAACCTGCTCAATCATTTCTTTGCTGTTCCCGACATCAATCGCCATTTCACTCAAAGCCGCAGTAAGATGTTTCACAGCTTTTTCAATCCCACTTTTGAGTTTCATCGGATTCGCACCGGCGGTAAGATTCCTCAACCCTTCTTTAATAATGGCTTCCGCAAGCACTGTCGCGGTCGTCGTCCCATCTCCCGCAACGTCATTCGTCTTTGTCGCAACCTCCTTCACCATCGCAACTCCCATATTTTCATAAGCATCCGGAAGTTCAATCTCTTTTGCAATTGTCACCCCGTCATTTGTGATAAGCGGTGAGCCGTATTTTTTGTCCAAAACGACATTTCGCCCTTTTGGCCCGAGCGTGATTTTCACCGCCTTCGCCAACTTTTCAACACCCGCCAAAAGTCTTTGCCTTGCATCATCTCCAAATCTAATTTGCTTTGCCATAGTTTTTTTAAAATTAAATTATAATTATAAGTTCTTTGACAATTTGTTCTTCCCAAAGTCGTGTCGCAATGTGACAATTCTAACATGTACGAATTGTCACAAATCTCGCCATCATGATGGCTCGATTGGCGACACAAAGACTTTGCTTAGAAACAAATTTTCAAAGAACTTCACAAACTTTTTACTTCAATTTCGCAAATATATCCTCAACCGACAAAATCAAAACAGTTTTCCCCTCAAGTTTCACCTCCGTAGGCCCGTATTTCGAAAAAAGCACGATGTCCCCGACGGCAATATCCGGCGCGATCAAAGTCTTCCCGTCATTTGCCATTTTCCCCGGTCCGACAGCCAAAACTTTCCCCTTCATCGGCTTCTCTTTACTGGCGCTATCCGGAATAATAATCCCCGAAGAAGAAACCTCCTCCATCACCGCCTCCACCACCACATTATTTCCCAAAGGTTGAATCTTAGCCATAAATCTAATCGGTTAACATATAAAATTAGCACCCCGTATTATAGAGTGCTAATCCCTTAAGTCAAGTATAAAAAATAAATCTCAATTCACTCCCCAATCAGCCAGCCATTCCTTTTCAATACTTCTAATACTATAGCTCTCATCACGCACAACGCCATCCTTACCTCTTACAAGTCTTCTTGCCAACACAACATGCCATTTACCATCTTTACTATCGCCATAAATGCACTGCCTCCACGACCTACTACCGTTAGGCCCGTAAAACCTATCTTCCCCTTCCATCTCAACTCTAACACCCGTCAACATCCCCTCTATCGCTTTAGCGTCATCCGTCCCAAAAAGCTCTATAGCTTTTTCATACCGCTTTCTCATCGTTTCAGTACTCGTTCCAACAATAGCACTAAGCCCATCCCCTTGCTCCCCGAGAACATCTGCAACAGCAGCACCTTGCTCTCCGGCAACATCTTCAACTACTCCAGGCACACCACCCCTTCCATCAAAATCTTTCTCCCTACTAATAAACTGCAGTTCATTCCCCTTAACCACTTCGCCAAAACCCTTCTTTGTAGGTATCTTCGCTAAATCCGCTGATCCATCAAAGGCATCAGAAGGAAGAGCTCCGGGTACATTTGCTTTTGTCATATAATATAATTCATAAAAATAAACCGAATACATAGTGCCACACACGCACGTCTTGTCAAGTGCTATCCCCGAGACCTAAGTTTCCCGCCCCCCCCAACACCTCACTCTCGGCATCCATAAGCCAAAAACAGGCAAAAATCCTCGTTAACGGTAACGTTAAGTCATAAAATGCAAAGCGCACAAGTCAAGAGCAATGTCGTGAGACATCTTGATTGCACCAAACCGTCTCCCCGTCCATTTTCACTTGGAAGTCGTTTTAGAACGGGAAGGATTCTTGATCTCTTCCCCTGTTCTTATGTCAACAATTTTTACAATACCAGGAATACTTTTAGGGTTTTTCGCCATAGGACTCGAAGCACCGGTTGCATATGTTACCTCATATCTACCATCTTGCGTCCGCCCACGCTCTAGAATAAAATAGTTAGGTCCTAAATGAGTACTTTTACCAGAAACCAAGTTAGACCTATCACCAACCCTTTTAACATCAACCAAACTTCCCAAAATACGATCAATCTCCTCGGTTCCAAAAATTGACCTCAGCAACACACCAGAATAAAGACACGAATGCCCCTCAACCTCTAAAACAATCGTTCGTCCTTCACTCAATGCCGCCAATTTAAGTTGTCTATTTGCCTCAATCCTACAATGTACGTCAAAACCCTCAATACTTTTTGCTACAGTCCCCCCAGCTGTTATACGATTCCATTCCGCTAGAGAAACACTGAATGCGGATGACGAAGGACTGGCTTCCAATTCTAAAGGAATGCTACCCGGCTCAAAAGGAATGCTACCCGGCTCAAAAGGAATGCTACCCGGCTCACCCCAACGGCCCCTACCCCCACCGGGAGCAAAAATGATATATTCAACATAGTATCCATCAGCCCCACCATTAGAACCCCACGTATACAATCTCCTAATAAAACCATCGGGACATAAAACATCCAATTTAGGATTAAGGTGGGCAACACGACTAACATCACCCTCAGTCATTTCACCAAGTTGTAGAGAAACCTCTCCACCTAAAACAGCCTCTACTTTCTTCTCTTGCTTTACACCAACATCTATAACAACAGCATCCCCTCGCTCCCCGGCAACACCTGTAACAGAATCCACCCCAAAATCAACTCCCTCAGCAGCTACTGTTAAGCCTTCACCTACACCTCCTTCAAGAGCATTAGCACCAGATACATTTGGAGTTTTCATACAAATATAATTTATAAAATAAACCAAACGCATAGTACCACACGTGCACATCTTGTCAAGTGCTATCCCCGAGACCTAAGTTCCCCGCCCCCCCCAACGCCTCACTCTCGGCATCCATAAGCCAAAAACAGGCAAAAAATATTGTCAACGCGCGCGTTAACTTACAAAACACAAAACGCACGAGTCAAGAACGACAGGTAATACGTACCCACGCAGTTCCCTACACCGCAAACTCCTCCGCTCTTGTCTCCCTCACCACATGAACTTTGACCGGATTCGGGCTGTGGAAATCTTTTTCAATTTTGCGGGCAATGTCGTGAGACATCTTGATTGCACCAAGATCGTCGACCTCATCAGGTTTCACGAAGATTCTGACCTCGTTTCCAGCTTGTACCGCAAACACTTTCTTCACACCTTCGAAAGTATTGCAAAGCGTCTCAAGCTCGGAAAGCCTTCTGATATAAGTGTCGAGATTGTCCTTGTTTGCGCCGGTTCTGGCATTTGAAATGAGATTTGCCGCCTGCACAATCTGCGCCTCAAGACTTTTTGGCTCACCGTCGCCATGATGAGCTTCAATTGCATGAACAACTTCCTCAGGAAGTCCGAATTTTCTCGCAATATCAGCACCGATTTTCGCATGATGACCGGAAATTTCATGATCAACCGCCTTCCCGATATCATGTAAAAGTCCGGCTTTTTTACAAATTGAAACATCCGCCCCAAGCTCTGAAGCGATAGCGGAAGCCAAAAACGAAACTTCCATCGAATGTTTCAACGCATTTTGCCCGTGAGTGACTCTAAATTTCAAACGCCCCAAAATCTTGATCAAATTGACATGAAGTCCGGTAACTCCGGTCTCAAGCACCGCTTTTTCCCCAAGCTCTTTGATAAGCATATTTACATCCTCTTTCACCTTTTCAACAGTTTCCTCGATTCTCGCCGGATGAATACGTCCATCCTCGATAAGCCTTTCCAAAGCCACTTTCGCAATATATCTCCTGACCAAATCAAAACCGGAAATCACGATAGATCCCGGCGTATCGTCCACAATCACATCAACACCGGTAATCTGCTCAAATGTATTGATATTCCTGCCCTCACGCCCGATAATGCGCCCCTTCATCTCATCGCTCGGCAAACTCACTATCGTAGAAGTCGATTCAGCCGTGGTTTCAGCCGCACATTTCACGATAGCCTCGGCCAAAATCCATTTTGCCTTCTCCTTCGCCTTATCATGAAGATCCTTTTCAAACTTGGTAATCTGCACGACAATATCCTCCTTCGCATCCTCCTCAACTTTTCTGATAAGAAGCTCCTTTGCCTCTTCCTTGCTCATATTTGCAACTTTTTCAAGCTGAGCCGCCTGCATCTTGTAAATATCCTCAACCTGATCCCGCAACTGACGAATAGACGTAATCTTCGAGTCCATCTCGCCTTTGAGCTTATCAACCTCATCCTCCTTCTTATCAAGACTGGACTCCTTCTTAAGAAGCCTTTCCTCAATTTCATTCAATTGAGCCTGTCTTTTCCTTTCATCCCTTTTTACCTCATCTTGAAGCTTAAAAGCCTCATTTTTCGCTTCATACAAAACCTCCTTGGCCTTGTTTTTGGCATCATTCATTATCTGCTCAGCCTTAACAACAAGATCCTTATTTTTCTCCTCAACCGTCTTTTTCCTGTACAGATAGCCTCCGTACCCACCGATAGCTGCCCCTATGATGGCAATTAAAAATGTTATACCCATATCAACAAAAGTTAGATTATTAATCCTTACTTTAGTAATAATGAGTTTAAAATACGGGAACAGAAACGAGACCTAGAGAACTAGGATATCAATATAAATCTATTTTTGATCTCGGAAGTCAAGTTGGTCATTGTGATTTCTGCCTTGCGTAAAGCCATTAAAGCGTACATGTCAAAACGTGATTCTAAACCCTGTAAAACTTAAAGCTCGGACTTAATATTTAATAAATACTTACACCGAAAGTGTACTTGATTAGTCAAAAATGTCAAACAACTTTTGAATAAACTTTAAGAAAATTTTATAAAAATTTAACGAAAATTTAATCTCAACCTGTTTAAATAGATTAAATTAAAAAATATTTTTAAATTTAACAAACACCCATGAAAAATTTACACAAAAAAATCACAGCTATAATTCCATTAGCCATACTACTGTTTTTTATTTGGCAAACCTCGACAGTTTCGGCCAACTCAATAATCACTCCACAACCACTCTTCGACACACAACAAAGCCCTACACAACCACAAAACATACCGAGTAATAAAATTATTCAAGAATCACAAAACAAAAAAACCGCAACAAAGAAAAAAACAACAAAAAAGACTACAAAATCTTCCGTCAAGAAAACCACGACCTCCGGCGACACAACAAAACCAAAAACAGTAAACTCGAATAAAAACACCACCTCCAAAACCGTCAACTCAAATTCAAAAACAGATACACCACAAAATTGGGGGCGTTACATAACGCCCCCAATCATAATCATCACATTAATCCTTGCCTCTCTTCTCAAAAAACGCTAAAGAAGATCAAGCTTAGCCATCGTATTGTAAATCAACTGAGCGGTGTCACCTCTTGTGACCTCATAAAGTGGAGTATACAAAGTCTTTCCGGAAACAATGCTTCCTTCCTTTGCCGCACAGGCATAAGGCGCCATCCAGCTGTCAAAAGCAACATCGTTATACGAAGGAACTTTCAAATCCTCCTCTTCGCAAAGCGGATATTCCATGGCCTCAAAAATAATCTTCACAGCCTCAGCTTTCGAAACGCCTTGTCCGGGCTTAAAGCTTCCATCGGCATATCCTTTCACCCATCCGGCTTCTTTGGCATAACAAGCAAAAGCCGCGAACCACTCGGTTTTCACATCAGTAAAACAATTTTCAAGCTTCTTCCCTGCAAAATCAGCATCAACGGCACTCGACAAAATAGCCAAAAACTCAGCGCGATTTATCGTATTCTCAGGCTTAAAACTGCCATCTGTATACCCGGCCAAAATTCCCAAATTAAACAAAGCCTCAATCGCCACCGCATTCTTGTGATTCAAAGGAACATCCTTGAATATTTGTTTCTTCTCGTCCTCCTTCGAAACTTCTCCGGTGGAAACAACCCCTTCATCATCCAAAACATTGGAATCACTTCCGACCACGGAAGAATAAGCCCTGCTCAAATAATCATTTGTGGAACTGAAAAAAGACCCCATTGCATAAGCGGAAACAGCTACAAAAAGCATCAAAAGCGCTAAAAAAGCCTTGGGAACATCCATTCCGGAAAAAGAATGACGGGAAAGAATCTGATCCATTTTGTTTTGCGAGACTTTCGGATTAATTATCTTCTTCGGAACAGGATTACTTTTCTTTTGAATTAGTTTTGGCATAATA
>JBAZQZ010000009.1:0-35461 GCA_041663205.1 Candidatus Altimarinota bacterium | reverse complement strand
AAACGACCGGCTGCTAAACAACACAGACGCGCGTGTGTATGACCGGGTGTACTACCTGCTGGGCCGCTACAAGGACCCTCACTACCGCTGCCGGGGGCTGGGCATAGCGGCATTCGGTGCGAACCAATACACGATACAGCAGATGCTCGGGCAGGAGATCGGCACGCGCATCACCGTGATTCGGCGCCCACAGGGCGGCACGGCTATCACGATCCTGTACCGCATCGAGGGCATCGAGCAGCGCTTCGAGCGGGGGCAGCTCGTGCATACACGGTTTGCTCTGAGCACCGCGCCGGCGATGGACTATTGGATGGTTGCGGGCGCGATCGGCGATGAGTGGGCAGCAAATGCCGTGCTTGGCACGACAACGATACTGGCGTTTTAGGGAGGGCACATGGCCTGGACAAATCCCACAACGTGGACGGTAGGCCAAACGGTTACCGCGGCGGACCTGAATCAGCAGGTGCGCGACAATTTCCTGACGGTGCTCGGCACCTGCGGCTATCTCGGCACGGCGACAAGCAGCTACGGCGCGCAACCGATCAGCGGAGCCTTTGCCGGAGCACGGCTGCAAAATTGGCATATCGAGAGCGGCACGTTCCTGCTGACGACTGCGACCGCGTCGGCCACCGGTACGGACGTCGCCTATGGCCGGTCATACGCGGCGACGCCGATGGTTGTACTGACGCAGTTGTCAACCAGAGAACTGGACTGGCCGCGCTTGCTAAGTGTCACTGCGACCTGTTTCGTTGCGATTGCGTGGGGCTCCACAAACGATTTTACCTGTCACTTTTTCGCGTTCGGGAGTGACACGTAATGTCGCTCGAAGGCCACGACCAGGCGCTGCAGGGCATGTGGCGGCAGGACATCGGCTGGCCGGCCATCAAGCTCACGGTGTTGGGCGGCTACGCGGTCGCGCTCGTGGCATACGAGGCGCTGGTAGAAGGTGAGATCGTGCGCATATCGACCGCCTCGGACATGGTGCGCAAATCGTCAGTGAGCGATGACATGCCGGTGGGGGCCGTCTACCAGGACGCCAGCAGCGGAGCGACTGCCTGGGTGGTGGTGGCTGGCGTGGCCTACGTGCTGCCCGATGCTACAGTCACGGCTGAGGCAGGTTATGTCTGCTACGTGTCCGCGCTCACGGCCGGCCGCGTGCAGCAGTCGGCAACCATGCCGGGAGGCGTGACTAACTTCGCAGAGACGGGGCACTGGTTGTCCAGCGGGACGGGCGCGGGCGTCAAGACCAAGGCGCTGATGCACTTCAACTGAGCGACCCCCCGCCCCACCGCAAGCCTCGGCCCGCGCCGGGGCTTTTGCGTTTTAGCGTTACAACGTTTGCGAGAGGGGATTGACAGTTGCTAAACTATCGTATATAATAGGGGCATCACAGGAGGTAAGGCGATGGACAAAACAGAGCGGTTCGGGATGGTGCTGACGCCACAGGAAAAGGAGCAGCTCGAAATGCTGGCCTGGCGTCGGCGCGTAAGCACAAGCGAACTCGTGCGCTTGTGGATTGCGGAAGCGGTTGCGGCCGATATGGCGGCGCAGCCCTGCGAGGAAGTGCGGGCCTAATGGATTGGCAAGGGGCAGTCTACAAACCGGCTGAGCCTGTCATTATCGACAAGGTGGTAATGGCGCGTGTACGCAAGCGCGATCACTACCGATGCCAGGTGATTGACTGCAACGATAAGCGCTACCTGAGTGTACATCACATCGTGCCCAGGGAACACGGCGGGGAGGACAATGAGGAAAATCTAGTTCTGCTATGCCGCAAACATCACGACGCCATTGAGTTGGCGGGCATTCGTACCCTCGCGCTGATTATGAACTTCAGCAGCGATGATGACTCGCCCCCAATGGCCAGCAAGAAGGCCATGACTGACGACCCGGATGAGCCAGAGAATACCGACTGGCGAACATGGGTATACGGTGGATCAAGGAACCCCCGCAAGTGAGTGACGACGCGAACCACGATAGCGTTACAAGGCGTTACTTGGGGGCAAGGGGAGGCACAAGCGTGCAGAATGATCTAGCGGGCATCTTAGCTCAATTTCACCAGGAAACGGGCTCATGGCGCGAAGTTGGCCTAGCAATCGGGCGGTCTGCCGCCTACGCAATGCGGCTGGTACGGGGCGATTTGCGAGTGACCCAGGACGTGCTCGACAACTGGGACCGGTTCTTGACCGGCCAGACCAGGCCGGTGATCAAACGGGAGCCTTGCCCAACGTGCCTCAGTCGGGGCCGGTTGGCAGTGCACGCGCTACCCGACTGCCAAGGCTACCCGGTGCAGTTCGTGCGGCGCAAGGCGCAACCGTGGCGCTGGCGCGACATGCCGGTGAGCGTACTCCGGCAGGCAATCATCAACCGAAGGGAGCTGCAACCATGACCGGAGAGACCTGGGAACATATCATGCCCGGCGAGGATGACCAGGGCGGCGAGGTGCTGTACGACGAGGCGACGGGGCGCGTGTACTACGGCATGACGCGCGCAATCTGCCGCCGCGACCGCGACGAACAGTTGGCGCGCGACGCCAGCCACAAGCGCAAGAACCCGCAGGAGGTGGGAGCGTGACGACTTACAGCGTGAAACAGATCGTGTTGGATGCGGACCCGCTGCGCAAGGTGATGGTTACGAAGTACATCACCCTGGCGTCGGGGCTGACCTGGCAGCAGGCAAAGGCGCTGCGTAAAGGCAAGCGTATGGCGAACATCGTTCCTGAGCGACCGACGCAGGAGGTGGGGCAATGATCGAGCTTATCGTGATCCTGATCGTCGGCATCTTGTGCGCCAAGTGGGCGATGAAGTAAACACAGGCGCCCGGCCGTGTGTCGCACAGCCAGGCGCCAGAGGAGAGGAAGATCCATGTCCACAGTAGCACCGAACACGACCGCTGTCAATACCCCCGTCGACTGTCCCCGCTGCGAGGGCCACCGCATGGTCTATCAGCAGGACTGGTCCGACGCTGACGGGCTGGTGGTCATTCGCCCCGGCTGGTGGGAGACCTGCCCGCTGTGCCACGGCGCTGGCACCATCACGGCGGCGACCGCTGAGGCGGACGACAGCGCGGCCCGCAAGGACCGCGTTTTGTATACCCTACAGGAGCATTCAAAATGGGACTGACCACCACAGAGACGCGCGCACTGGCGCCCGCGCAGGCCACAGAGACGGCGATAGCCGCCGTGAGCCGGCAGGCGATTGACCCGGAGATCATCGCCATCGCCGCGGCGATCTACACGGCGGCGGACGGCATCACGAAAGAGCAGGCGGTCCGCGCCGCGTACCACTACCACAGCACGGGCGAGGTCATGGGGCGCGACAGCTACGTGGGCACTAAGGGCAAGGTCACCGGCCAGATCCTTGAGGGCTACCGCGCCATCGAGCGCAACATCCGCGAGGACTACCAGGTCAAATACCGCCCGCTGCGCGCCGATGAAGCCGACATGCACGAAATCAAAGAGGGCGACCGGGCGCTGGCGTGCGAGGTCTACCTGCTCGACACGTGGGCAAAGTGCCGCAACATGGGCATCCCCTACGAGCCGATCGTCGGCGTTACGGTGGTGCGCAAGGGCGATGGCATCAACATCCCGGCCACCAAGACCGCACACTGGGTGCTGCAAAAACAGGCACGCAAGGACGCGCTTCGTCAGGTGCCCGGCCTGGCCATGAGCAGCGAGGAAGTGCTTGACGCTGCCCAGGGCGCAGGCATCCAGGTTGACAAGCCGGACGGCGCGCACCTGAGCCGCGAGCAGGCTATCGCGCTGGTGGCTGAGGCCGCGCGGGCGCAGGGACAGCGGGAGCCAACTACGGGAGCGAAGTACCTGAGCAGCCACCCCGAGGGCTTTGAGGGCTACGGCGACGAGCCGGGCACGGATGCCGACATGCTCGCCAACGACCAGGCCGAACAGCAGGCCTCCGCAGATGCCGCATTCGCCGCCATGGAAAGCGCGCAAGACGAGGCGATGGCCACCGACAAACAGGTGCAGCTCATGGGCATCCTCGTCAAAGAGTTGTACCCCAAGCCCGAGTCCATGGCGCAGTTTCGTTCGTGGATGACAGCGCAGTACCGTGTGGAGAGCCGCAAGGAATTGACCATGCGGCAGGCAAGCGAGGCAATCGACATCCTGACGAAGATGAAAAACGGCGAGGCGTAGGCAACAACCGGCCGGGTGGGCAACTGCCCGGCCAACACAACAGGAGGGGGACGCGTGCAAATCATCCGCAATGACGACGCAGCCGAGTATCCAGCGCACAACGCCATACTGTTGCTGCCGCTACTGATCGAGTGGGGATGCGCCACGGTCTGCCAGATCAAAGACTGCGTGTCTGGTGATGGCAAGCCGGGCGCGGCGGCGGCGCTGGCCGTCTTTGACAATGACGATACCGGGGGACAGGGTACGTTTGCCTGCGCAGTCTGCGAGGCGCACCACCAGGAGGCCAAGGCGCGGGGCGAATTTGATTACACGGTGCTCATGGCGAGCGAGTTGAAGGCGGCGTAACAAACACTGCGGGCCGGGTGGGCGACTGCCCGGCCATAGCACAGGAGGGGGCAACCAATGGACGCAAAACAGTGCGACAACTGCAATCAGGAAATCACTGACGACACGCTGAGCCTGCGCACCCACATGGCTGGGCTGGGCAATCTGCAACTGTGCGAGCCGTGCCTGAGAGGGGCCATCGTCGAGAGAGCCGCGCCCAAGCTGCTCGCCGCGTGCGAGGCGGCGTTTGACCATGTGCTCGCCGAGGGCGGTTACACGCGCGGCCGCAACCAGGCGCTGTATATCCAACTGTTCGACGCGATTAGATACGCCAAGGAGCCGGCCAGCAGCGACGTGGTGCTGAGCCGTTAACACTGCGGGCCGGGTGGCGTCCAACCATCCGGCCCTGCTGTTGGGCGGCCCGGCGCGTGAATGTGGCGCTTGACATTTGTGTAATTTTGGAGTACTATGACGCTATGAACGCAACAGAGACACTTTACAAGCTGCCGTTTGCGGCCAACCTGCTGAAGGTGCATCCTCGCACGCTAGAACGCTGGGGCAAGCAGGGCAAGATAACCCTGGTCATGCTGCCCAGCGGCGACCTGCGCATATCTGGCACTGAGTTGCAGCGCATCATGGGCGCCAGGCCCGCCGACACGGAGCAAGACGCCGACGCAGCGTAGGGGGCGACGATGGACGACGAACAGCGCGAGCTATCGGTATCCCTTGAGACTGTCCAGGCGGGCATAGACGCTATCGCGGCGATGGACCTGGAAGCGCAATGGCGGCTGACCAAGTTCGATCGGCGCCTGTTGAGCATGAAGCGCGAGCTTGAAGCGCGCATCCCCCAGGCAGACCCGCGATGAACACCTACCGCGTCGCCGTCTCACGTTGCGAATTGGCCGGCAAGATTCCGCCCGGCAGCCCACTTTGGCACGACTTCAATGGCTCTTTCGATAACCTGGACGTGACAGCCGGCGAGCTGGGCAGCTACATCGCAGCCGGCCATGCGTTCACGACATGGCACCGTAACCACTGGCGGGCGACCGACAACTACGAGGCCGGCCAGCACCTCGGGCTAGACTTCGACGCCGGCGACAACACCTCCACCCTGACCAGCCTCGCACAAAACAAGTTCGTCGCCAAGTACGCCGCATTCCTGTACACCACCCCCTCGCACACAGCCGAATTCCCCAGGGCGCGCGCCGTGTTCCTGCTCGACACGCCGATCATGCAGCCAGCCAACTACACGCTGGCAGCGTCGGCGCTGCTGTGGCTGTTTGGCACGGCAGATCGCCAGTGCAAAGACGCCGTGCGCTTTTTCTACGGCTCTCAGGATTGCACCATGACATGGCTGGACAACGTGTTGCCCCTGGCGACCGTGCGCCACATGATCGCGCAGTACCAAGAGACGGGGCACGCCGAGCGCAAGCGGATGCAGCGGGCCGACTGGCAGGCGCCGCTGGACCAGGCCGAAGTAGCCGACGCTCTGCGCAGCATAGATCCGTGGCGCCTGGACTATGGCGAGTGGGTGCAGGTGCTCATGGCGCTACATGCCGCCTTTGGCGATGGAGGCCGCGTGCTTGCGGATACGTGGGCCGATGGGCAGCCGGGGGAAGTTGACCGCAAGTGGCGCACCTTCAAGCCCAACGGAAACGCGGCGGGGGCAGTGACCATTGCAACCGTGTTCGGCTTTGCCAAGCGCGCCGGCTGGACAAAGCCCCTCGCGGTGTAATCCCCCTCTTGACAAAGTGCTGCAAGTTGCCTTATAATTGCGCTATCTTGCAGCATGAAAGGGACAGAGACATGGCACGCATTTCAGTAACCATCAACCAACGCTACGCTGATAAGCTATCGGACATCGCACTCCACGAGAAGCGCAGCACAAGCAACATGGCCGCCATCATGCTTGAAAGGGCTATCCAGGACGAACTCAGGAAGCCCGAATGGCAACCCATGACGCCGGAGCAAATAGCAACGCTATCCTCGAAGAAGCAGACTGACCCAGAGGCGTAACATGCCCACACGGTACCTGAAAGAGTCAATCTGCACGTCCGATAACCTGGCGCAGCTATCGGCCAATGCCGAGCGCCTGTGGTATCGCCTGATCGTAAAGGTTGACGACTTTGGCCGCTTTGACGCCAGGATAGCCGTGATCCGGGCCGGCTGCTTCCCTCTCCAGCTTGACGGTATCTCCGAGGGCGACGTTTCCAAGTGGTTGACCGAACTGCAACGCGCCGGCCTGGTGCTGCTGTACAGCGTTGATAACCGGCCATACCTGGAGATCGTCACGTTCTCCAAACACAACCATCCGCGCGCCAAGGTGAGCAAATGCCCGGCTCCGCGCGAGTCTGCATACAGTTGCATGCAATTGCCTACAGATGCAAGCAAGCGTTTGCAGATTCCTCCGGAATCGGAATCGGAATCGGAATCGCAATCGGAGGCGGAATCGGAGACGAACACGCCCCCGCCGCCGCCTACACCTGTACGGGCTGAGCATGCATCGGCGCCAGTGTGGGAAGCATGGATGCAAGCGCACGCTGGTTCTGTCAATGGCATGGACTCTGAGCAGTTGGGGGAGTTGGAAGCGCAATCTGGCGCCGATGCCACGAAGCGCGCAATTGAGTACGGTAACGCGCATAAGGATCGCCCCCGGCTGTCAATCGCCTATGTGTCCGCGATCCTGGCCGGTTGGCAGCGTGACGGCACGCTAGACACGGCAGGCGGCAACGGAAGCAAACCGCCGAAGCAGACTCGACAGCGCGAGTTCGACGCCGACGGTAATGTCGTCTGGGTGCAGAAAGGGACAGCATGAATCCTGAGCTTGCGAAGTGGGAAGCGTTCGCCAAAGAAATCTTGCAGCGGTGCATAGCCGAGGAAGACCCTGACGACCTGCGCACTTGGATGCTGGCCGTTCTGGAGCGCATTGAACAGCATGAGGACCTGATACCGTTCCTGCTGTGGCTGGAGACGTTTGACTTTTACAGACAGGTGACGGGGCGCCGTCTGGAAATGGCCAGCCGGCCAGAGGCTGAGCGCAAGGCGCTAACCTGGCCGTGGTCGTCATGGGCGCGCCTGATTGATCCGCTCGGGCCGGGCATGTTGGGCGTCATCACGGCGCCGGACGGCATGGGCAAGACGACGTATGCTGAGTGCATCGGTGAGCACTGGGCGCAGCATGGGATCAAGGTCGTCTACGTCCACTACGAACTAAATCACGAGGTCATGCTTGACAGGCGGGCCGCGCGCCACACCGGGCTGAGTGTGCGCCAGTTGCGCGGTGGGCGCCTGACGCCAGCACAGCAGGCGCAAGTGGCAGAGTGCGACGAACGGCTGGCCGGCTGGGTGGGCGGAATCACCTACCTGCACACGCCGGGCTGGACAATGGAGCGCACGACGGCGCAACTGGTGGAGCTGCGCGACAACGGTCTGTGTGACGCCGTGATTCTTGACTACCTGGAAAAAGTCGCACCATCCAAGCAACAGCTCAAGCTGTTCGGCCCGAACCAATTCCAGCGCGAGGCGCACAACGTGGAGCAACTCAAGACGTTTGCGGAGCAGGCGAGCATACCCGTGATGATGGTTGCGCAGATGAACAAGGTCGGGAAACGGGCCGGTTTCGACACGGTTGATCGCACGGGCATGCGCGGCGCCGGGGAGAAGTCAGAGTTTGCGAACCTGGTGGTCATGCTGCACCGGGACCGCACAGCGGACGGCTACAGCGACCAGGTAGAGGTTCTGGTTGACAAAAACACGATGGGGCCGACTGGCACGTTCAAGCAAGTGATGCAGCCGGAGTTCTTTCGGGTGGGCGACCCGTACCAGGAGAGGGGCTGACCATGAAATGCACAGTCTGCGGCAGTGAGTACGCCGGGCTTGCCGGCGATGTGCACGACCCGTACAAGTGCCGCGCGTCGCTGGCGGCGCAGTTGCGGGCGGCGCGGGCCGCGCTGGATAGCATTTGGGGGATGACCTTCAGCAGCGCGCTGAACAGCTTCCAGGTGCGCGATATCGTGCGTGGCAAAGCACGAGCCCCCCTTGAAGTTATCACGCTGCCCGACGCGGCCGCGCCGGCGCCGATGCGCGCGGGGGCCGAGGGGCGCTTTGCCGAGATGAGCGACGGCGACGGGGGGAACGAGTGAAATACACACCGGGACCGTGGGTAGTCGGTCGGTTTTTCGGTACACTCTGTGTTGAGCAGAGACTGACGCAGCAGATGATCATGGTGCAACACGACACGAAACACGAGACGCCAGAGGATCGGGCCAATGCCTTCCTGTTAGCCGCCGCGCCGGACCTGCTGGACGCGTGCAGGGCGGCGCTCGCGCACATGCGAATAGTCGGCTGTGGCCCCGAGCTGCGCGACCAGTTGAGAGACGCCATTGCCATTTCGCAAGCGGCGCAGCCATGACAGCGCCCATGTTCGCTGACGCCTACCCGCTGGCGGACTACCCGGTGCGGCTGCGCGGGATGCACCGGGAGAACTGCGCGACGCCCGGCAGGACCTGCGGCGGATGCGTACACCTGATCCGCTACCAGATACCCGTAAGGTCGACGTGCGACCTGTACAGCGGCGAAACGCACGCCTATGAGACCAAGTGGCCGCGTTGGTGGCCGGCGTGCGGTGCGTTTCAGGAGGCAAACGGATGATAGACGTTCCCTTGTTTGGTGAGCCGATGCCGAAACCGGAGTTCCCCCCGCGTGTGTATCGGATGCACGCGATTCACGGGCACGGGCCGGAGGGCAGGACGTGCAAGGGGTGCTCACACCTGATCCACCAGGGCCACCATGATTACGTGTACATCAAGTGCGAGTTGTACGGCAACACGATGGGATCCGGCACTGACTGGCGGCAGAAGTGGCCGGCCTGCGGTGCGTTTGCGGAGGCGGCGGGATGAACACTGACGAGGTGCAGCGGATCGTCGCCGCGGCGGTGGCGGCGCGCGGCTATCGCAACGGCTGGACGGCTGAGCAGTTCGCGGCCCGGCAGGTGGCGAAGTTCACTGAGGAACTGGCCGAGTATGCAAAGTGCTTTTCCTTTTCCCATGGCGGACCAATCAGCCTGGAACTTATCGAGCTTGGAGCGAAGTCGAGGAAGGTGTTTGATCGGCCATCCTACGCGCCTACGTGGCGACTGGTCAAGCTCGATAACGCAGAGCGCGCCCGCGCGGAGTTGGCAGACCTGCAAGTGGTGATACTGGCAGCAGCCGACGCGCTGGGGTTCGACGTGCTGGAGGCGGCGCGAGTCAAGGCCGAGGCAGACGTGCAGCGCGGTGTGCGAGCGGCTGCCCAATGAGCGCCGGCTGGATTGGTACGGCTGAGGCTGCCGAGGCGCTACACGTCTGCAAGGTACGCGTGGGGCAGCTCGTGCGCGATGGCCTACTGCCGGGCGTGCGGACGTCGCGGGCGATTTGGCTGCGGCGCGCGGACGTTGAGGCCTACGCGCAGAGAGGGGGGGCATGATGTACAGAGCCGGGCACTTGTTGAATCCCAAACCGACCGATCCTGTATTCGAGGAAAAAGGGCAGGCGGTAGAGGCAGCCACGGCAGCCAGCAAGGACGGCGACGTGTGGGCCGTGTGGGACGAGGACGGCACGCCCACCTGCCTGATCTATGACGGCTGGGTGTTTTACGGGTGAGGGGGCGCATGATGTACCTGCACATAGCACTCTGTGAACATTGCGGTCGGGAGTTCCGGCATCGCAGCAAAAACCTGACAGGCCGCAAGTATTGCAGCCCGACATGCCGCAAGGCTGGCGCAAAGCAGAAGCGGGCAACAAATGCCATGATGTGGCGGGAATTCGCGGGACGTGGCGCATGATGGTTTCGTTTGGCTGGCTGATCGTGGCGTTCGTGGCCGGCACACTGGCCGGCGTGTTCGTGGCGGGGCTGCTGGCGTCGGCGGCGCGTGCGTCGGCGTGCGAGCGGTGCGCGGCGGTGCTGCGCGCGTCGGGCAGCGCGGGGCTGCATGGGCGGGAGGGGTGATCATGGCAGACTGGACAGCGGAGAGACACGCGGCGGCGAAGGCGCGGTGCGAGGATGCACCCAGGGGGCCGTGGACACTGAGCAGTCCACACTGGCACAGCGGCACGGTAGGACATGATTGCAAACAGTCGATCACCGCTGGTGAGGCGCGGGTAGTGGCGGTTGCCCTAAATGCACAGGTCAGGCTCTATGACACTGGCCATTACGTGGAGGCCGAGGAGGATTCGGTCGTCGGGGTTTGGATTGTCAACGCGCGCGCCGACCTGCCGGACGCCCTGCGGGAGATCGAGCGCCTGGCCGCGGACAATGCCCGGCTGCGGGCAGCACTGACCGACTTTGCAGACGCCGAGTTTTGGGAGTGGAGCCAGGAGTACGACTCACGCACCATGCCGAGAATCAAGGAGCGATACACCTGGACTGGCGACGGCAAGCCCTGGCAGATTGCTGGTCATGCGCTGGCGGGGGCCGACAATGGCTGACACCTATCGCTGCGAGCATTCGGAGTTGTGCGACATCGCGGACTGTGCCGCCGTGCTGGCGGAGCTGCGGGAGCTGCGCGATGAGAACGCCACCCTGCGCGCACAACTGGCCTATACGCAGGAGGGGCGCGCCGAGGCGATGGCGCAGGCTGAGGGCTATCAGTCCAGCGCCGAACATTACCGGCTGTCCCTGGCTCACACGATGGCGCAACTGGCGGACTGGAACCGCTGGGCCGAGGCGTCCGTGCGGCGCTGTAGCACCTGCGTAGGCGAGGCGGCTGACGTGCCGGTGGCTGGCTGCGGCGCCTACGCGCCGATTGCCCAGCCGGCGCACGTCATGCACGAGTCGCAGCCATGACGCCGCTTGACCTGCGCGCGTTTGTGCTGGCCGTGCTGGCGGCCAGCGCGCTGGTGGTGGTCCTGCTGTGGATGAGGGAGGGGGGCAAACCATGAGTACTGGACTGTTGACAACACAGGATGAGGCGGACGCGGACAGGCTCATAGCGCGCAACCTGCGACTGGCCGTGGTTCAGAACGTCTATGACCAGGGGTTCATCACGTATGACGAGGCACGCGAATGCCTGTGTGCTCCGTTGAGTCCTGGCAATCCGGCCACGTTTGCAGACGATTCACAGCGATTACGTGTAAATCCGGAGGGCCAACCATGACGCCTAAAATCCCCTGTGGCCCTGACGTAATCAACGCCATGCGGCAACACGCTATCTGTGCGGGCACGAGCCTGGACGTGCTGCGCAACGACATCGTGGAATTGTGCGACGAACTTGCGGCGGAGCAGGCGGACAATGCCGCGCTGCGGGCGGAGTGCGAGCGGCTGCGGGGCGCACTGGTGCCATTACGGGCAGCGTCGCGTGTTGTTGACATTCTCTTTGAGCCGCGGGGCGGTCCGACGTGCACCTGTGGTCATCCGCAAACCACGGCGGCCTGCCCGGTGCATGGTGTGCGTTCGCGCTGACGGGAGGGGGCTGAGGCATGCGTGAGTACCAGACGACCGCCGACGCCGGCCAGTGGGAAATCACATCGCCGGCCCGCGCGCCGGGGCCAGTATCTGACGTGGGGGTGCCTATGTTGCGTGCGCTTGCGTGGGGTCTGCTGTTCGGCAGTGCCATTGCATCGCTGTTTTGGATCGCGCGGCCTGCGGAGCCGTGGCCGTGGCGACTGTGGGGCGCTGCGCTGCTGTGCATTGCGGCGGCGGCGTGGTTTCTCGAATCGCCAGGCTGGAAGCGCACGCTGTGGAGCTTCGAGCGCAGGAGCGGGCGCGACATCGACGGCGACGGCGTGACCGGCAAACCCGAGCCGGGGCACACGATCCTGATTGACCCCGAGAAGGCCCGCCGTGCCAACGAGGCCGACGCCGCGGACGTGGAGCGCCTGACGCGCGTCGCCAAGCTGCGGGCGTTCGTAAACCGCTGCTACGAGGTGGGTAGCACGGCTGAGGCAAAGCACAATGTCAAGCCTGGTGATCGTGCAGAATATCTTGCAATGCGCGATACGCTGTTTCGCCTGGGCCTGGCCGACTGGCGCGTGGAGGGCAAACCGGGCGCCGGCTGGCGGCTGGTGCACTCGCATTTTCGCACGCTCAAGGTTATCGCGGAGCACGTCGCCGACCTGTAGTAAGTCAGTACCGTGCTACTGCTACGGCACAGGTAACGCGCAACGGGCGGGGAGAATGAGAGGGTAGGGGGACATGAAGGAGATACCGTTGACTCGGGGACAAGTAGCGATTGTGGATGACGCGGACTATGCTCGGCTGTCGTCTACCAGGTGGGTTGCGGAGTGTGATCGGCGCACCGGGTTGTACTATGCTCGCGGCTATGTTGGTAAGGGGCGCATCTACATGCACCGTGAGGTCATAAACGCCCCTGTCGATTGCCAAGTCGACCATGTCAACCATGACGGCCTTGACAATCGGCGGGACAACCTTCGTCTTTGCACCGTGAGCCAGAACCAGGGGAATAGCCGTAAGCAGAACAGAGAGACCACCAGCCGCTATAAGGGTGTTTCCTGGCATAGTCGAGACCGGCGCTGGCGAGCCCAGATACGATACGGCAAAGAAAAGGTGCATCTGGGCCAGTTTTTGTCTGAAGAAGAGGCGGCCTATGCCTATGACCGGGCAGCTCGCAACCGCTGGGGAGAATTTGCCAACATCAACGGGGAGCGTGGCTATGGCGGCGGTACCAATCGAGCGTGACCCTCAGGGGGAGTTGACGGCGCAGACGCGCGCCGGCCTGGTTGCGTGGCACCTGGCAAACGGTGAGCAACTGCGAACGCTGGACGTTGCACGGCTGTGCCGGCTGTCGCTTCGCGGCGCGCGCGACCTGCTGTATGCGCTGTCGCTCAAACTGCCGATCTACCAGGACGCCGCGTCCGGTTGCTGGCAGCGGTGTGAGTTTCGAGAACTCAACGTGTAAGGGGAACTGCCAGCGCACACTCCTATGCTACTGTGGAGCCGACATGTGCGTAGTGTCGGCTTTTTGCATGGGGGCGCATGACTACAAAACTTGCACCGCATATCATGATGGAGCATGGCGACGTTGACGGTATCGCCGCCTGGCAACCGGCAAGCGTCAAGATTATCAACCCCGACGCCGGTCGCTGTGGGCGGGCTTTTGCCGCGGCGCCCGCTGCCCTGTTTGTGCTGCGCGACCATCCTCTCTCAGAGCAACACGCCGACATGCTGGCCAGTCCAGAGGCAACCGGCAAACGCCATGCTCAGGACTACGCCGCGCACGTGCCGACCTGGGCGCCAATGATCCCCCGCGAGCGCATCGTCGTCACGGGTGTCAACGAGCCGGAGGTGTGGGCCCCCAACGGGCCGGCACTGGTGACTCGCTACTACGTGGCATTTTGCGATGAGTGCCGGCGGCTGGGCCTGACTGCCGGCGCGCTCAACCTGTCAGTTGGCTGGCCTGCCAATACGGGCACGGACACCCCGCCCGACTGGACGCCCTTCGAGCCGGTGCGCGCGGCCATCGTGCGCGGCGGGCATTACATGATCCTGCACGAGTACTGGGACCACCGCGGGCCGCAATTCAACTGGCGTTGGTGGGCCGGCCGCTACCTGCAATGCCCCTGGGCCGTACCGATCGTCATCGGTGAGTGTGGCATGGACGAGTACGTGGGCAATGGCGGCGTGGGTATGGACTCGCGCGGCTGGGCTAACCAGGTGGGCGCCGATGCCTACATGTCGCACCTCGCGTGGTACGACGAGCAACTGCGCAAGGACGGCCGCATTCACAGCGCCCAGATATTCACCTGGGATTTTGCCCAGCCGTGGGGCACGTTCGACATTCGCCCCATCCGCGGCAAGATCGTGGCACACGCGCAGAGCATCGCTGGCGATACGGGGCCAGTGGACCCCCCTATCGTGGTAGTGCCGCCGTCTGTGCCTCCTCCCACGGGCGGCGGGCTACCATCCGGCGAAACGGCCACCGACCCGATTACGCTGGCGCAAAAGGTAGCTTGGTGGTGTGAGGAGGCGGCGCGCGCAACGGAGGCCGGTAACACGACGCGCGCCGCCTCTATCGTGCGCGACCTGCCCAAGCTGGCGATTCGCCTGCGCGACACCCTCACCGCTGCCCCCGCGCCGATTCTGCCGTTCCCCATGCCGGCCCTGCGCGATGTGGTTGACACGCTGCCCCACAATGGCCAGTACTCCAAGCGTCCCATGAGCGCCATCACAAACATCGTCGTGCATCACACGGTAGCGCGCGCCGACGCGACGCCGGAGGCCATCGCTGCCTACCACGTCAACGACCCGGCGCACAAGTGGCCAGGCATCGGGTATCACTTTTACATTCCCGGCGACGGCACGATCTACCAGACCAACCGCCTCGAGTCGGTGTCGTACCACGTAGGCAACGAAAACGGGCACTGTGTCGGCATCGCCCTGGGCGGCACGTTTACGACGGCGACGCCCACCGGTGCACAGATAGAGGCGGCCGCGCGCCTGATCGCCTGGCTGCTCGACGCGCTGGGTCTGGCGCCGGCGGCGGTCGTGGGCCATCGCGACCTGCCTGGCCAGTCAACTCAGTGTCCCGGAAACCAGTGGAACCGGGGCGCGGCGTATCGCAACGCGCTAATGGCGCGCGTCGGCGTACTGTTGGGGGTGACGGCATGACGTTTCCCGATTTTCTTCTGGCCCTCCAGGGACCGCTGCTCAACGTGGCAGTGGGCCTGGTGCTGTCGTTCGCAGTCGGCTACGTGCCGGCGTTCCTCTCGCTGTCGCCCAAATCCAAGCGCCTCGCAACCGGCCTGCTGTCCCTCGCAATACCCATGCTGGCCTGGCTGGTGGCGTCGCTGGCGGGCTTCCAGGCGTGGGGGTCCTTCTGGCCTGCGCTGGTTGCCGGTGCAACGGCATTTGCCGCGGCGACGGGCCTGCATACCCGGTGGCTGTCGGCGGACAAGCCCGTATGACGGTTGGTGCGCATGACGGATGGTCTGTCGAGACGTTGCGGCAGTACATCCTGTCTCTGATCGACCAGCACGACCGCCAATACCGGGAGCGGTTCGAGGCGCAGAATACACAGGTCGCAATGGCCCTGGCTGCGGCCGAGAAGGCCGTTGGCAAGGCTGAGACCGCAACCGAGCGTCGTTTCGAGGGCGTCAATGAGTTTCGGTCGGCCATGGATGACCAACAGCGGCTATTCCTGCCACGCAAAGAGTACGAGGCCATGGTTCACACCATGACCGAGCGCGTGGATCTGTTGGGCACCCGCATTGAGCGTATGGAGAGCAAAGGCGCCGGCGCCTCGGTCGGCTGGGGTTACGCGGTCGGCGCGGTGGGCCTTGTCGCCGTCGTCGTCGCCATCATCATGCAGTTCGTCAAGTGACACCCAAGGGGGCGTTGTGAATGACCTGTCGATCATCAAGACGATCCTTGACTTTGGCGGGATGGGAGCAATTGCGGTGCTGGTGTTTGTCTCATACACCAGGATCGTGGACAAGCTAACCAGCATCATCGTCAACAACACGGCGGCGATGACGGCACTCGTTGAAATCAACAAGCAGAACGTTGACAGCGTCGCCAGCCATGACCGGCGCGTGGGTGACCTTTCGCCGGTGATACACCGCACCGACGCTAATGTTGTGCGGCTCATGCAGCAGCTTGACAACTATCACGGCCACAGGGAGCGCACGAACGGCCCGAGCCACGAGGCAACGGCGGGCGGGGGAGAATGATGAGCCTGCTAACCCTGATCGTCTTGCTAATCATCATCGGCGTGATCCTGGCGATTGTGCCGATGGAGGCGCGCGTCAAGCAAATCGTCATCGCCATCATCTGCATCGCCGTTGTCCTGTGGCTGCTCCAGGCGCTGGGCATCTGGAGCGGGGCGGGGCTGAGGTGATCCATGCACAGCCGGGCGCGCGCTTGCACGTCGGAGATTCGCAGCCCGTACCGCTACCGGCGCCAGTCCAGTTCGTGGCCGGGGCCGGGCGTGGGTCGCTGGTGGAAACGGGCGCTGCACAAGGCGGAGAGACGACATGCGCGGGGGTACGGACGGCTGCGCAGCGTGTTGCGCTACCTGAGCACGGTCGACTGGAAGTGTTCGTGAATGCCTAAGCGCGTCGATTTGAATCAGCCCAGTATTGTCCAGGCGCTACGCGCGGCCGGCGCGACGGTGACTTGCACGCACGAGCTCGGGCATGGATACCCTGATCTATCGGTAGGATTTAGGGGCATCTCGTACCTACTGGAGGTCAAGCTGCCGAAGGCCGCACTAACGCCAGATGAGCGCGCATGGCACGACGACTGGCGCGGCAGCGTGGCGATTGTGCACGACGCCCAAGAGGCGCTGGCTGCCATCGGTGCAATCTAGCATTTATTATGTCGATTCGGTAGGGTAGGGGGGCATCGGTAAGGGGGGGGGCAATATGGAGCTAGGCGCGCTGCTAGACGGCGCAACCGTCGTTATTGACGGCGGCACGGGCACGCTCGGCACGGCGCTGGTGCGCGTGCTGTTGGACCGCTGTCGCCTGCGCAAGCTGGTGCTGCTGTCCAGGTCAGAGGCGCGCCAGGCGGCCATGAAGCGGCAGTACCCGGAGAACGGCGGGCCGCTGCGCTACCTGATTGGCGACGTGCGCGACGCCGCCCGCCTGTTGGACGCCTACGAAGGCGCGGACGTAGTGATCCATGCGGCGGCGCTCAAACGGGTTGAGGTCTGCGAGCGGGAGCCCAAAGAGGCACTGTCGACAAACGTGCTGGGCACGCTCAATGCCTGCGAGGCCGCCCGGCAGCGCGGCGTTCACCGGTTTATGCTCATTTCCTCGGACAAAGCCACGGCGGCCTGTACCACCTACGGCGCGACCAAGTATCTCGCAGAGCGGCTGACCATTGGCATGAACAACTACCGGGGCGCGCGCGATATCCGCTACAGTGCCGTGCGCTATGGGAACGTCCTCGGCAGTACGGGCAGCGTCCTCGATACGTTCCGCACCTGCGATGGCCGTGTCCCCATCACCGATCCCGCCATGACGCGCTTTTGGCTGACACCCGCGCAGGCGGCAGAGTTCGTTCTATCGTCGCTGGCGCTCATGCGCGGCGGTGAGGTGTTTGTGCCTAAGCTCCCATCGGCGCGCCTGCTCGACATGGCTGAGGCATTCGCCCCCGGCGCGGCCATCGACGTGATCGGTACGCGTGGCGTAGAGAAGATCGCGGAATGCCTGGTCTCCGCTGACGAAGCGCCGTGGACAATCGACCTGGGAGACCGTTTCGCGATCCTCCCGGCTGCCCCAACATGGCCGGGTGCGACGTGGCCGGACCGTCAGAGGATGCCGGCGGGCTGGGCCTACACGTCAGACACCAATGTCCAATGGCTGACACCTAAGCAGCTCAGGAGCATGGCCGATGGCTGACATTTGGGCGGATGGAGAAGGCGACTCTTGGTGGGTTAGGAATGCCCCAACGCTGCTGAGCGGCCAGCGCGCCATGCACGACGCCGCGCTGGCGCTCGTGGCGGCTATCCCCGAGCCGGCCAGCGTCCTTGAGGTCGGCTGCGCGAACGGTTGGCGCTTGGCGCTGTTGCAGGAACGCTACGGCGCGGCCTGCTGTGGGTGCGACGTGTCAGAGGCGGCAATAGCGGACGGGCGCGAACGCTACCCGGACGTATTTCTGTCACTCGCGGCAGCGCACTACATGCTCTATCGTGACAAGGCCTTTGACGTGGTGATCTTCTCATTCGTGCTGCACTGGATCGACCGTCCCCGCCTCGCATCCGTCATCGCTGAGGCCGATCGCGTGCTGGCGCCCGGAGGGCACCTGATCGTCGTTGACTTCCTCCCATTGTGGCCGACCAAGCGCCGCTACCACCATCGGCAGGACGTTGAGGCATGGACGTACAAGCAGGACTATGCCGCCTGTTGGCTATCGCTCGGCACCTACACCCAGCGGCGGCGCATCCTGTTCAACCACGACACGGGGGAGCCGGGCGTTTGCGACGCGGGCGCTCAGGCGGCGGGTGTGTTGCTGCGCAAGGAGGAGGCGTACACATGTGCATAGGAGGTTATCATGCGTGAAGGTTGGTTGTGTCCGCGATGCGGCAAGGTGAACGGGCCGCACGTCGATAGCTGCGACTGCGAGCCACAAGGTGAAGCAGACACCGGGACAGAGACGATCAAGACGACGCCGGGGGTTGTCATACAGCCGTGTGTGCCGTGGGGGACCCCATGGCCTACTCCGTGGTTGCCTACTGTATGGACCGGCGATGGCATGCAACCATACAGGGTGACTTACCAAATGTCAGACGTGGGAACCTGGATACCCCGACGATGCGCGTAGCCATCATTGGCGCGGGCAGCATCGGCCAACGGCACGCACGCGACGCCGCGGCGTTGGGCCATGACGTGCTGCGCTATGACGTGGTGCGCGAGCGGTCTGACGTGGAGACGGTTGACGAACTGTGGGCGTGGAGGCCAGAGGCGGCAGTCATCTGCACATGGCCGGATAGTCATGTTGGGTGGGGAGTCGAGGCGGCACAACACGGCTGCCACCTGTTCGTCGAGAAACCGCTGGCGCTTGACATGGCGGACCTGGGCCAGTTGAGCCTGGAGGCAGCCGGGCGCACGGTGCACGTTGCCTGTCCGCTGCGCTACGTGGCTGAGCTGCGCGATATGTGGAAGCGCAGAGACAGAATCGAGTGGGCACTGGTCGACGCGGGCTACCATCTGCCAACAGTGACGCCGGGCTATCACACCAGCTACCACGCGAGCACGGGCGTGCTACTGGACATCGGGAGCCACGCGCTTGACCTGCTACAGTGGCTATTCGGGCCGGCGAGTGTCCAGGAGTGCAAACATGCAAGGTCGCTGACTATCGACCTGACATGCGACGATTACGCGGTCGCGAAGTTCTCACATGCCAACGGACGCTATTCTGGCATGGCCGTTGATTGGATTAGCGCAGAGCGGCATTGGTTCGTTGAGACCCACGGCGGGGGGCGCGTGGAACGCTGCGACGTTCCCGCCAACATCGACGCCGCCTACCGCGCGGAGATGGCTGCATTCCTGGCAGCGTGCGAGGCGGGCCGCCCGGCGGACAACCCGCTTGTCGAAGCCGCCGCGACGCTGAGCACACTCCTGGAGGCCAAACGATGGGCCGCACGGTAGCGATTATCCAGGCGCGCGTCCAGTCGACGCGTCTACCGGCTAAGGTGCTCGCGCCGCTGGGGGGCCATCCGCTGCTATGGCACGTCGTCAACCGCGTGCGCCAGACGCCCGGCCTGGCTGACGTGGTTGTGGCGACGGGAGATGTGATTGCCAATGAGGCCATCGCCCGGCTGTGTGTGGCGGAGCACTGGGATTACTACGCCGCGCCGGGGCCCGAGTACGATGTGCTGCGGCGCTATCACGAGGTCGCTACCCTGTGGCGCGCTGACGTGATTGTGCGCGTTACGGGTGACTGTCCGTTGCATGACCCGGCCATCATCGGCGACGTGATTGCGTTTCGACGGGCGCACGATTACGCCTACGCCAGCAATGCGCATCCGCCGACGCTACCGGACGGCCTGGACTGCGAGGCGATGACGGTGGGCGCACTGGCACGCGCAAACCGTGAGGCTACCATACGCAGCGACCGGGAGCACGTCACGCCCTGGCTGCGCGCCAACCTGCCCGCCGACGCGTGGGGATCCGTGCGCTATCCCACCGACCTGTCGCGCTACCGGCTGACGGTTGACGAGCCGGCGGACCTGGAGCTAATGCGGCGGCTGATGGAGTTGGGCGGCGTTGACATTACCTGGCAGCAGGCGCTGGCGCTGATCGAGGCGCACGGGCTCGGGGGCATCAACGGCGGCATCGTGCGCAATGCTGGCTACGTGGTGAGCAAGGAGGGGGGTCGTGATAGACGGACCGCTGATTGAGTTCTTGGGATCAATCGGACTTCTTGGCAGGTACGCACTCGGCATCGTGTGCGGACTGGCGATTTGGTTGCCAATCCTGCTTGTGCTGGAAGCGGCAAGATGGCGGCGAAGGGGGAGATCGTGAGCGACATTCTGCCGAGGGCAAGCACATTCTCGAAGGGGCCGGAGTTCTGGGGGCAAGACTTCCAGCCGGCCACAGTTCAGGGCGGACGGGGAGCGCAGCTAATCGCTGAGCATGGGCGCTCATGGCTGGATTGGGTGAGCGCATTGGGGGCCAACCTACTCGGCTACGGGCATACCGGGTTTGCTACCCGTGTTGCAGCGCACATATGCGATGGTACCGGCTACAGCCTGCCGTCCTACCTGGAGCAGCAGGTAGCGGAGCGCCTTGTCGCCATGCTGGGCGAAAACGTTCCCGGCTGGCAGGCGCAACCTCTGAGCGTGCGCTTCGGGCTGTCGGGCAGCGACGCGTGCAGCATGGCCGTGCGGCTGGCGCGCGCCGTGACCGGGCGGGAGCGCATCGTCAGCGTCGGCTATCACGGCTGGGGCGCGGAGTTCATCGCCGCGACCCCGCCGGCGTGGGGTGTACCCCGCCATCCTGTAACCGCCGTGCCATTTGGCGCTTACGAGGCGCTTGTGGGGGCGATGGAAGGCGCTAACGTGGCGTGCGTCATCATTGAGCAGCCGCCCCAGGCAGCACCGCCAAACTACTGGCGAGTAATCAACAGCATCCGCCATGACTACGGCGCGCTGCTGATCCTTGACGAAGTGGTGACCGGCCTGCGCTTCGGGCTGGGCGGCGCGGCGGAAGTGCTCAACATCCATCCCGACATCGTGTGCATGGGCAAGGCGTTGGGCAATGGCGTGCCCGTGAGCGCGATGGTGTTTAGGCGGGAGTGGGCCAGTTGGTTCGCGCGCTCCGATCCGGTGTTTGTGTCCTCCACCCATTTCGGCTGCACCATGGGCCTGGCTGCGGCTGACTACGTGCTGGGCCACTGGACAGACGCGGACGTGGCGCACCTGTACCAGATTGGCGCGGCGCTCAAGGTTGGCTTACAGAACATTGGCTACACAGTCAACGGCCATCCCGTTGTGACGCTGGTCAAGCACGAGTCGCCCGCGCACCACGCCTACTTCGTGGCGGCGATGCGCGACCGGGGCATCCTGATTAACAGGCCCAATATCCCATGTCTGGCGCATAGGATGACGGATGTCGACCGGACCGTGGCTGCGGCGCGTGAGGTGTGGGCAGAGATGCAGAGCGTAGACGTTGCGACCGTCATGGCGAGCCGGCTGCCGGAGGTGCTTTTTGCCAATCGGTAGCCTGCCCTATATCAGCTATCACAAGCTCGCCAACCACCTGGCACAGCTCCCGCTGACGGCTGACTGTGCGGCGCTGGTCGCGCACCTGCGGGCCTACTCCGGCGCGGAGCGGCTACTGCCCGGTGTTGAGGCGCTGCCCCCCGGCTGGTCATGGTCGGAGGGCCTGCGCGCCATCTCGGCACAGTTGCACGCGGAGAATCCCCGTTTCGACCGGGGGCTGTTTGAGGAGTGGGCGTGTGAAAACTACTGACGTTCGGGCATTCTGGAACGCACAGGCGCACGCGGGCGCGACCGCTGGCAGCCGTGACACCATCGCCGCGGAGCTCGAGCGGCGCGCGATCATGGCGCACATCGCTCCCGGCAGCCGCGTGCTTGACGTGGGCTGCGGCACAGGAGAGACGTTACGCGTCGTGGCTGACATGGGCTGCGACGTAACCGGTTGGGATTACGCGCCGGCCATGATTGACGAGGCGCGCCGGGCGTCTGTATTTACGGGCGGAGCATATGCGGTGGTTGACGTGCGCGACGAGCCACCGGTGGCAGAGCGTTTCGACGTGATCTACACCCAGCGGTGCATTATCAACCTGCCAAACTGGCATATGCAACAGCGCGCTATCCGCTACCTGCTGTCGCTGCTCAAGCCGGGCGGGCTGTATCTCATGTGCGAATGCTCGGCTGAGGGCCTGGCAGGCATCAACGACATGCGCGCCGTGGTTGGGCTGCAACCGATTACCCCGCCGTGGCACAATCGCTACCTGCGCGACGCGGAAATAGAGGAGCTTGACTGGGCAGATGGCGAGCCGCTGGAGGCCATCGAATACCCGCTGAGCACCTATGCGCTGCTGTCGCGCGTGGTGAATGCGGCACTGGCGGAGCAGGAGGGCCACGCGCCAGACTACAATGCGCCCGTCAACCGGCTTGCGCTTGACCTGCCGCCAATCGGCCAGCTCGGCCAGCAGCGCCTGTGGGTGTGGAGGCGCACGCTATGAGGCTGGCGGCCATCCATATCTCGCAGAGTTACCCGTTCGGCCATGACAGAAGGCTTGATCCGTGGCTCACATTCAGGTGGCAAGGTCGACCGTGGTGGTATACCTATGCCAGTTATCAGTTCTGGAAGCACATGGACCATGACTTGTGGCCGTGGCCGCTTGTGGTTGTTGGGTGGCAACCGCACTACTTGCGCTATGTCATCGCGCGACGTGACGGGCTGTTGATCCTCTCCGCCGTCGCATGGTGGCTGTGGTTTCGCGTTCGTAACAGCTTGATTCGGAGGCGGCCATGCGAATAGGCAACCGTGACGTAGGGCCGGGGCAGCCGGTCCTGTGCGTGGCAGAGCTGAGCGGCAACCACCTGCAATCCTGGGACCGCGTTTCGCGCCTGGTCAATGCAGCTTGGACTGCGGGGGCCGACGCGGTCAAAGGCCAGTGCATGACTCCCGACGGCATGACGTTGGACATAGACGATGCCGCGCACCGATGCACCTGGGCCGGCCGGCAGACGACGCTGCACGCGCTCTACTCGCAAGCGGCGATGCCCCTGGCCTGGCACGCGCGGCTTATGGCGATGTGCGCTGACCTGGGCATGCTGTACTTCGCATCGGAGTTTACGCCGGCTGACGTGGACATGATGGACGCCATTGGCGCGCCGTGCCACAAGTGCGCGTCCTTCGAGCTGACCGACCTGCCGCTGATTCGCCACATGGCCAGCAAGGGGAAACCCGTGATTCTGTCAACGGGCATGGCGACGGCGGCGGAAATCTTTGAAGCGCGCCTAGCAGCGGACCTGAAGCCCGTGATAGCACTTAGATGCACATCAGCCTACCCAGCAGCGCTTGACGACGCCAACATTCTGACGGTGCATGGCCTATCGCCGTTGGGATATGCCGGCCTGTCGGACCACACGCGCAGCAACACCGTGGTTACCGCGGCCGTCGCTCTGGGCGCCTGCCTGGTAGAGCGACACCTGACGCTGTCACGCTCGGACGGCGGGCCTGACGCCGCATTCTCGGACGAACCGCACGAGTTCGCCGCGATGGTTGCAGCCATCCGTGACACAACCGCCGCGCTCGGCACCGTGCGCTATGGGCCAACGGCATCGGAGGAGCCCAACCTGCGCTATCGCCGCTCCCTGTGGGTGACCGCCGACATTGCGGCCGGCGAGCCGTTCACCGCGTCCAACGTCGCCAGCCTGCGCCCGATCGGTGGGGCTGAGCCCGCGCAACTACCCTACGTGCTGGGCCACCCTGCCCCGCGCGCATATCGCCGGGGGGAGCCGCTCGATTTGGGGGGCAAATCGTGGTCGGGCCGTCAACCTGCTTGACGCCGCGCGAGGCTGAGGTGCTGGCGCTCATTGCGCATGGATGTGCCTTTGCCGACGTTGCGCAGCATCTGACCATATCCCCGCTGACCGTTGACACGCATGTGCGCAATATCCGCCTGAAGCTGGGCGTGTCAACGGTCACACATGCCGTATTCCTTGTGTTCGCCTCATCATCTGCTTCCGAAGATACCCCTTTGACGTGATATACAGCCGTGCATCATCGTGCTACGCTGGGGGGGATGGGAGACTAACTTGGCTGACCTGAGTCCGAAGCATCGCGCTTTTGTAGAGGCGTACCTGCAAACATGGAACGCTTCTGAGTCCGCGCGGCAAGCGGGCTACAACGGACGGTCAAACACCATCGGCGGGCGTCTGTTGTCAGATGTTGACATCGCATCCGAGATACAGCGCCGCCTAGATGAGCTAACCATGAGTTCGGGAGAGGTGCTAACCGGGCTTACGGCACAGGCACGCGGTAACATCGCCCCTTTTTTCAAGCTGGTCGAGGAATGGACTGAGTTCCCCTTTGTGACCGATGACCGCATTGACGCCAAGGAAGTCGTTGAGGAAAAGGACGACGGCACAAAGGAAACGCACATTTTCCACTTGGTGCGACGAGTGGCTATTGATCCTGAGAAGTTGCTTGACCCGGCATACGCAAGACTGATTCGCAAGTTCAAGGATTCGCCCAAAGACGGGCTCACAATCGAGCTTTACGACGCGCAGGCCGCAATGGAGAAGATTGGCAAGGTTCGCGGCATGTTTGTAGACAAGGTGACGCTCACCGGAGCTAATGGCGGGCCTGTGGCAGTACAAATGGTTGAGGTGGTGAGGGACTATGGCTCTGGTGGAGATGGCCGGGGCGAAGCTGAGGCTGAATCAGCACCGGGGCCAGACCCAAGCCTGGGATAGCAAACGGCGGTTTGTGTTCGTCATCGCCGGCACGCAATCGGGAAAGACTTCCTGGGGGCCGTGGTGGCTAAAGCGGGAGATGGATCTATGTGGGCCGGGAGACTACCTGGCAGTAACGGCGACATACGACCTATTCAAACTCAAGATGCTGCCAGAGATGAAGCGGGTGTTCTGTGAGTTGCTACAGTGGGGCAGCTACGAGGCGTCTGACCGGGTGATCGTCTCGCACGACAAACAGAGTCGCATCATCCTACGCAGCGCCAACGCACCGGGGGGTCTGGAGTCAGCCACAGCTAAGGCGGCCTGGCTGGATGAGGTAGGGCAAGACGACTTTAGGCTTGAATCGTGGGAAGCAGTCTTGAGGCGCTTGTCACTGGCCCAGGGGCGGGTGCTTGGCACCACGACACCCTACAACCTGGGGTGGCTCAAGACAGAGGTATTCGACCGCTGGCGGGCCGGCGATCCTGATTACGAGGTTGTGCAGTTCAAGAGCACGATGAACCCGGCCTTTCCGCTTGCGGAGTACAACCGGGCAAAGGCCACGCTTCCGGGCTGGAAGCATCGCATGTTTTACGATGGCGAGTTCACCAGGCCGGCCGGCCTGATTTACGAGGACTACCTTGACGACTACCGGGAGAATGGCGGGCATCTCGTGAAGCCGTTTGACATACCGGCGCACTGGCCCCGCCATGTCGGGCTTGACTTTGGTGCTGTCAACACGGCGCTTGTCTGGCTGGCGCATGATCCCGACGCCGACATCTATTATGCCTACCACGAATCTCTTGACGGGGGCATGACGACGCCACAACATGCACGGCGGGCGAAGGACCACGCCAAGGGTGTAAATGTGCGAACCTGGCACGGTGGCGCAAAGTCTGAAACACAGCAGCGCATGGATTGGAAAGCGGCGGGTGTGTCCGTCAAAGAACCACCGATCCCAGACGTTGACCCTGGCATTGACCGCGTGATCGCACTGTTCAAGGGCTTTCGGCTCTACGTTTTCGATACCCTGCGTGGCCTGCGCGATGAGCTGGGCACCTACAGCCGCAAGCTTGACGATGCCGGCCACACGACTGACGACATCAAGGACAAGGCGACGTTTCACCGTCTGGACGCGCTGCGGTATGTGGTCCAGGGCGTGACACACAGCGGCCTGCCGTTTGCGTGGGTGGCCATGCCAGACAAGGCGGCGCTGAATGTTTGACTGGCTGCGGGCAAAGCTGGGCAACATCGCATCCAAACGCGTGCGCGGCCTGTCGCTCGTGGCCGGCTACCTGGCAAATGTCCTGTGGCTCATGGAGTCGACATGGCGGTCGCTCATCAAACAGGGCTACGGTGGCAACAGCATCGCCTACAGCGCCATACGCCTGCTGTCGCAGAGTGTGCCCGAGGCCAGGCTGCGCGCCTACACTGGCGAGGATGACGACCGCGAGCCGCTGCCCAGCGACCATGAGCTGATGCGGCTGATTCGGCGGCCCAACGAACTGATGACAGAGTTCGAGTTCTGGGAGCTGTCCACGATCCAACTGGCAGCAGTGGGCCGGTCCGTGTGGTTCAAAGAGCGCGCCAACGGCGGGTCACCTATCGCGCTGTGGCCGTTGCGGCCGGACCGCGTCGCGCCAGTCTACACCAACACGCCGGGTAATCCGCTGCGGGGCTGGGCCTACGGCGACCCGACCACCGGGACGCCACAGTTCATCCCTGCCGCCGACTGTATCGTGTTCAACTTCCCTGACCCTGACGGCGAGTCGGGCGGCATTGTCGAGGGGCTCGGGCCGCTGAGTGCATCACGCGCAGACCTGAGCGCGGACAACCTGGCGACCCAGCACGTGGGTGCGCTGCTGGCGAACTACGCGCAGCCGGGCATTGCGCTCAAGATCCCCGATGGCATACCGGACCAGGCGACGGCGGACCTGATCAAGGCCAAGTTCCGGCAGGAGTTCGGCGGCAACCGGATCGGCACGCCGGCCATCCTGGACGCCGGCGCCGACATTGTAATGCTCGGATTCAACCTGCAACAGTTGGAGTTCTCCGGCCTGCGCTCGGACACGGAAAGCCGCATCTGCGCAGCGATCGGCGTGCCTAGCATCCTGGTGGGCGCCAACAGCGGGCTGCGGTCGAGCACGTTCAGCAACTTCGAGAGCGCACGCCTGTTTTTCACGGAGACGACGCTGGCCTTTACTGGCGCCGCTACGCGGACCAGATGACGCTCGACCTGGCAGCGGAGTACGGCGACGGCATCACGTGCGAGTTTGACACGTCAACCGTCAAGGCGCTGGCGGCACAGTTCGCCCAGCAGTTAGAGCCGTGGAAAGCCGCCTACGAGGGCGGGGTGCTGAGCATCAACGAGTATCGCGGCAAGCTCAAGCTGGAGCCGCTGCCGGGCAACGCCGGCGATGTGCTGATGATGCCTACCAGCAAGGCGGCGATGCCGGCGACTGAAAAGGCACAGCAGGAGGCCGACGCGCGGGCGGCTGTGGTGGCTGAGCAGATGGCGGAGCAGGCGCAACCCGACGAACAGCAGGAACCGGGCGACGCTGAGGACATGGCCCAGCCGGGCGACGAACAGCAGCAAGACCAGCCCGTCAAGTCGGTGCGCTTCATCCCGAACGGGGCTGATGAGCCGCGCGTGCCTGTGCCGATGGAAATCACGATCACTGAGGATGACAGCGCCCACGCGCTTGACGACTGGAATACGCTCATGCCGGAGTACGCCGGGCTACTCGATTCGCCGGTCGTGAACAAGGCAAGCGGCAACGATGCCAACTAAGCCAGGCGCTACCGGCTTCGTCTGGAACGACAAGAGCCACCGCTGGCGCGACACGTCAACCGGGCGCTACATCTCGCAGACGCGCATGAACAACATGCGCGACGCGTACCTTGACAGCAAGAAGATGCAGACGGGCGAGCTGATTGACCGCCTCTACCGGGGCGAGATTACCAGCAACCAATGGGCGCTTGAGATGCGGCAACTGGTCAAAGAGACTTACATCAACGAGTACCTGGCGGCGCATGGTGGCGTAGAGAGCATGACGCAAGCGGATTGGGGCCGGCTCGGCCACATGCTGCGCGACCAGTACGCCTACCTGGACAAGTTCCAGGCCGACCTGAATGCCGGCAAGATGACGGCTGGGCAAGCCAAAGTCCGGGCGGGCATGTACATCGAAAGCGCGAGCCAGGCATTCGAAAAGGGCAAAGCCGATGCGCGCGGTGTGCTATCGCTCCCCGCCTACCCCGGCGATGGGCAGACGGTGTGTAAGGCCAACTGCCGCTGCCACTGGCAGATTGCCGAAACTGACACGGGGTGGGATTGCACGTGGGTGCTGGGCCAGGCGGAGCACTGCCCTGATTGCGTTGACAATGCGGCAAAGTGGAGCCCGCTCGAAGTGAGCAAGGCGGCCTGACATGCCAATTGGCTTTCGCATCAGCTACAACCAGGGGCAATTCAAGCGGCTGAGCAACAAGCTGTCGCCGGCTGAATCAAAGGCGCTCGTGGACCAGACGACGAAAGCCGTGGCCGACTTCCTGCTGCCCAAGATACAGGAGTACCCGCCCGTCAAGCACGTGACGCGCAAGCAGGCGTATGGGGTAACGTTCTTCACCGACAAGCAGCGGCGGTGGTTCTGGGCAGCGCTTCGCAGCGGTGAGCTTGAGTTGCCCTACAGGCGCACGGGCACACTACGGCAGGGCTGGCACATTGCCAGTACCAAGTCGAGTACCTACACGCTGACGAACGCGACGGAGTACGCCGGGCTGGTGCAAGAGCGTGGGCAGCAAAGCAGGATGATGAGGATCATCGGGTGGAAGACGCCCAGCACCTTTCTGCAACAGTACAAATCGGAGATCGGGCGCGTCGGGATTGCCAACGTCAGGCGTTGGAAGGACAAGTGACATGGAAGCTTTGAAGTTCACCGATGCGGCAGAGACCATTGTCGAGGGCATCGGGATGCCGTGGGGCGGAGTGCACAACGGCCAGGACCTGCAAGGTGAGCACTTCGACGCTCGGACCGACTTTGCTTTCGACTGGTTCCCAAAGGACGCGCGCCCGGCCCTGTTCCAGCACGGTTTGGACTCGGCAGCCAAGAGCGCGCCGGTTGGCCGGGTGATTGATTACGAAGTCAAGGCCGACATGGGCGTGTGGGTGAAGGCGCAACTTGACGCCAGCTCGCAGTACTTCGAGGCCATCAAGGAGCTTGTCAAGGCCGGCAAGCTGTACTTTTCAAGCGGCTCTATGCGGCACCTTGTCGAGACGGACCATAAGACGGGCGCCATCAAGCGCTGGCCGTGGGTGGAAATCAGCCTGACGCCTACGCCGGCCAACCTGCTGGCAACCCTGGACTTTGCCACGGCGGAGAAGCACTTCGAGGCGGCTGGCATCAAGGCGGCCTTTGACGCTGCCCGTGATGCGATGGGCGGCAAAGCATTTGACATCCTGGCCGGGCTGCAGGCGGGCAGCCTGGCGGACCACGCAGAGTATGCAGCGCAGATAGCGGCGTCGCTCACGGAGCGCACGAAAGACCTCCGCGAGCGGCGTGTCAAAGAGGGGCGCGTTATGTCTGGCGCCAACATGCAGCGTATGGCCGATTGCATGGCTACGCTGCAACAGGCGATGGACGGCATGACGGCGCTGATGGACAGCATGACCCCGGCCAAGGCGGAAGCCAAGGCCCAGGGCCTGCGACGGCTACAGGCGCAGCTCACTGCGATGCAACTACGCGCAATGACAATGAGACTGGAGTAACGACATGGCACTGGAAGACATTCGGAACCGGGTGCAGGCGCTCGCCACTGAGTGCGAGGCCATTGCAGCCAAGGCCAGCATGACCGACGCTGACCTGACGCGCGTCGAGGCTATTACCGTGGAGCGCGGGAGCCTCGAACAGCAGATGGCAGCCGTCGGCAAGCTGAACGAGTTCAAAGCGTGGGCCGGGCAGTCCGCTGGCGGCGTGTCGCTCGTGGGCACCCAGCCGGCCGGCACGGCCACCCTCACGCAGCGCGAGCCTGACAAGGGCGGCCGCAAGAGCGTGCTGCTGAGCGACGAAGGCGACATGTTGATTGACGCCAACACGTACAAGGCCATTTCGAGCACTGAGTACGGGCGGGCGTTTCGCAGCTACCTGCGGGTCGGGCAGAACGGGCTCAAGAGCGAGGCGCTGAAGGTGCTACAGGAGGGCATTGACACTCAGGGCGGCTATCTGGTCCCTGAGGACATGCTGACACGCATCATCTCGAAGGAGCCGGCGCCCACCAACCTGGCGGGCCGCGTCAGCACGTTCACCACGTCAAGCGACTCTCTCGTGATGCCGCAAGTCATCTGGACGACCGACAACATCTATACGACCGGGATGCGCGTCACGTGGACGGGCGAGCTGCCGACCAGCGCGACCCAGCACCGGGTGACTGAGCCCGTGTGGGGGCAGGTGCGCATCCCGATCTATACGGCGATGATGAGCCTGCCGCTGAGCGTCAACTTCGTTGAGGACCAGGCAAGCAACGTCACCGGGTGGGCCTCGGGCAAGTTCAGCGAGACCATCGACCTGCTCAAGGACAACATGATCATCAACGGCACGGGCGTCGCGCAGCCTACCGGCATCCTGGCAAACGCGAACTTCGTGACGAACGATGTTCACACCGGGGCGGCTGGCGCGCTCACCTGGGCGGGCATCCTGTCCCTGCTGTACGCGCTGCCCGAGCAGTACGACCGCAACGCGACCGCCGTCATGAACAAGACGAACACGGCGCTTGCGCTGTCGCAACTCGTGGACGGCAACGGGCGCCCGTATTGGAGCGACGGCAACAGCGGCTTCACCGCGCAGCGGATCAATCAGAACCTGCTCGGTTACCCGGTGCTGTTCAACGCCTTCATGCCCAACACCAGCGCGGGGCTGTATCCGATCATCTTCGGTGACCTCGGCGGCTACTACCTGGTTAACCGGATCGGCATGTCGATCCAGGTGCTCCGCGAGCTGTACGCGGAGACCAACCAGATCGTGCTGCTGGGCCGCGTCCGGTTCGGCGGGCAACTGGTCGAAGACTGGCGCTTGCGCGGCCAGGTAGTGAGCGCATAAGGAGCGATGTCATGTTGCACAACCTTTCGAACATCGTTGAAACCGTGCTGCTGTCCAGCACGATCCCGGCCAGCGGCACCAGCACTGACCGCTACACGGACTGCGTAGACACGCGCGGCTATCAGGGCGTGCGGTTCGTGTGCGTGACTGACACGACCCACGCGACAGCCGGCTTCAGCGGCTACGCGCAGCTTTCGGCCACCAGCTCCGGCACCGGCACGTTTTACGACGTGTACGGCTCGACCGTGACCCACACCACCGGCTTCATCACGGCCAGCGCCGTGGAGGTAGTGGACATCTACCGCCCGCTGTGGCGCTGGGCTCGCATGTACTTCGACCGCGCGACCACGGCGGAGAGCATTGTCTGCGTGATCGCGGAACTGTACCGCTCGCAGATCGAAGACGGCGGCTTCAGCACCTCCTACGGTGTGAGCGACGTCAATATCGTGATCGGGGCATCGAGCTCCTAACTCCGCACCCCTGAGACGGGTTAGGCCGGGGGGTGACTAACCGGCCGCAGCAAAGGAGACTGACACATGGCGGCATCCTACAAACCGAACGTCTACCGGGCGCAGGGCGCCACGGAGTTGACGGTATCCTCAGGCGGCATGATCGCTATCGAGGACGGCGGCATTCTCAACATCGAGGCAGGCGGGGCGCTGCAGATCGGCGGCTCGGCGTTCGTGACGACCGGCGGCAACCTGAGCATTGGCAGCCTGACCAGCGGAGACGTGACGTTCCCCGGCAAGGTCACCGCTACCAGCGGGCTGAGCGCCAGCACGGGCGTATTCTCCAGCGGCGCGCAGTTCGGCGGAGCGGTGACGTTCACTTCTGGATTCAGCGCCACCACCGGCAACTTTAGCGGTGGCGTGGCTGTGTCCAGTGCGCTGACTGTGGCCAACACGCTGACGCTGTCGAGCGGGTTCGTGCAACCCTATGAGCAATTCGCTACCGGGGCGTCCAACCCCGCAGCGATGGCGGGCTTCGCGGTCTCTGAGGTGTGGTCATCGGGCAGCGATAGCACGGCTGGGCGCAGGTACGCGCTCGCAGCGCCGGCGGCCGGCGTGATGAAGTTCATCGTCTGCATCGCGTCAACGGCTACTGTGCCGGCCTACATCACAACTACGGGCGCGACCGCGTTGATTGACGGCAGCATCACCGGGCTGATCTTCAGCACTGGCGCGAGCAACCGCCAGTGGGTGCAACTGATGGGCCAGAACAGCACCAACTGGCTGCTACTGGCGAAGTCGACGGACATCCTCACGAGCACCACCTAACACGGGGCTAAGCGGGCGTCGGTGGAGTTCCCCCTCCTTCGACGCCGGCGCCCGCTTACCCACTACGACGCGAAGGGGGGAATGCGAAGGGGGATTTGGCACACATGGAGCAGGCTGAGTTGAAGGGGGCTATCGACACGATGAAGGCGCAGGAACCACCCGCGCCGCCGTCAGTGTTGCCAGATGCGCAGACGCAGGGCAACCACATCGAGCGCGTGCCGCAGTTCAAGGCGGCTGACCCGCGCGGGCCGCTGCTGCACGCCGGGAAGAAGGTCGCGATCCTGGGCTTCACGGACAGCTTCAAACAGGCGCCGTTCGGTGACCCGACGTGGGAAATATGGGGCCTGAATGAGCTCTACATGCTCATTCCGCGCTGGTCGCGCTGGTTTGAGATCCACAGCCGGGACGTGTACGAGGCCGATAAGAAGCGCACGAGCGATCACATCTACGCGCTGCGGGCGATGACCGTGCCGGTGTACATGCACCAGCACTACGACGACATACCGATGAGCGTACCCTATCCGCTGCAAGCCATCGCGCAGGCGTTTCCCAACCCCGGCGCGGGCGGGCGGCCGTACTTGACGAACAGCATCGCATACATGTTGGCTCTCGCGATTGCAGAAGGATTTCAAGAAATAGGTGTATTCGGAGTCGACATGGCGCACGATTCGGAGTATCAGCAGCAGCGCCCCTCCTGCGAGTACTTCATAGGCATCGCCCAGGGCCGGGGTATCAAGGTCACGATCCCGCCCGACTGTGAGCTGCTCAAGACTGACTTCCTGTATGGCTTCGAGCAGGAGCAGCTCGAGCGGTGGAACGCGCGCATGGTGGCACGCGAGGCCGACCTGGTCAAGAAGATCAACGAGCTTGACGCACAGATGGCGCAGGCGACCGAGGCCCGCGCACAGTACCGGGGCGCACTCCAGGACACGCAGCACCTGCGCAAGAATTGGAAGGGCTTGGTGACAGCCACATGACGACATTGACCGAATCAGAGGGCATCACGTTCGTGAGCGGGCATTTGACATTCCCGACAATCGGGCTGGCCGTGACCACCTCGCAGGCGTACAGCTCGGGGGATTGCGTGGGCGGCGTCATCTCGTTTGCGGACGCGTTTCGCAGCACGAACCTGATGAGCGGCATCCTGCAAACCATGATCATCGTGGACAAGGGCACCACGAGTTGCAGCGGGATGGACTTCTACTTCCTGGACACGGCGACCACCGGGACGGCGCCCACCAACGACTCTGCGCTGGCGCTGGCCGATGCCGACCTGCTCAAGGTCTGCGGGCGCGTGCAATTCACGTCTGGCGATTACCGGGTGTGGTCCGACAACAGCATCGCCGTCAAGGACAATCTGGGAATCCCGGTGCGGGCCACGACCGGCACTACCCTGCTCGCCGTGGCGATGATGACAAGCACCGGGTTCGTCTACACGTCAACCGGCGACGTGACGGTCAAGCTCAGTATCCTGGCAGACTGAGGCTCAAATGCCTGGTGCACTGATAGCAAATCGGCGGGTCCTGCTGGCGAACAACGTGGCCTGGTGGCTGCGCGCGCCTGGCCTGGCGTCGTTGACCGACACGTTCGTACGCGATAACGGCGGATTGGGCGCCAACTGGATCGCGCCCAACTGGGCGATTGCGACCAATGCCGCGGCGGGAACTCCTGTCGCCGGCAGCGAACTGATTAGCAACGGCGGCTTTGCCTCGGACACAACCGGCTGGACGGCGGCCGGGTCAGGTGTGCTGGCGAGTGTCGCCGGGGGCCTGGTCGGCAACGCGCTGCAAATCACCAACGGCGCGGCGTCCAACGGTATAGCAGCGCAGGACGTGCCGGGCACGCCAACCGCGGTCGGCCAGTGGTATTCGTTCTCCTCCTGGCACAAAAACGGCACAGGCACCGGCCTGCTGCGCCTGGCGACCACGCCGACGGGCAACAACTATTACAGTTCGGGCGCTCTCTCTGATGCCGCCGGTGTTTCGCGCACGCAGACGCTACGTGCGACGGCAACCACATTCTACAGCCGCCTGCTGTGCGATGCGGTGTTGGGCAACACGACGTTGTGGGACAGCGTGAGCCTGATGCGCCTCGCGCCAGTTTCGCTATCGGCGTTCACACTGGCACAACGCACAAGCTACAACGTGTCAGTCGAGCCGACGCTGACGGCCGGCACGCACGCCGGCTGTTGGCTGGCGGTAGACAATCCGTATGCGCCGCGTTACGGCGTGCTGGCCTACCACGAGGGCACGAACGCGCACCTCGACAGGCTGATCGACGGTCAGTGGGCACCGCTGATCAACGCGGCGGGGGCATACGCAGCCGGGCGCGTCCTGCTGGCGAAGAAGAGCGGTGCGAGTTTCAGCCTGTGGTACAACGGCGCACAGATCGGCACGACACAGACGATAAGCAATCCGGTTATCTCGGCTGGGCGCTGGGTAGGCATGTTCTCGACCTACGCCAGCAATACGATGGGCACGTTCACGCTGGCGGCGTACTCGTGAGGCAACAATGAGCAGTGCGATCTTCGTCGTACCCTGGGCGCCGGGTGGGCCGCAGTTGCCGCCGATGGAGAGCGGAGACGGCTACCAGTTGCACTATACCGACGCTGGCGGTGTGTTGCGCGGCGGCTATTCGTGCATCGGGCACGTTCCGCAGGCGACTACCTGCCTGGTGCGCGTGTATGCCAGCAGTGATGTGCTCGACATGATGGCGGCAGACCCGGCTTACCTGTTCGTGGAGGACGTTGATGCCTAAGCCTCCAAAGCGTACGAAGCCGACCAAGACGAAGATCAAGAGCTGGCTCAAGGCCCACGGCCACAGGGCGGAACGCGTTGACGCGCTGTCGCTCAACAGTGACGAACAGATCACGGCTGCACTCGTGTTTGTGCATGGTGTGACGGCAGAGCAATACGCCGCCGGGAGACGGTAATGGCACCTGTCAACGCGCTGAGCATGTACCGCGGCGAGTACAAGGTTTGGGAGTTCACGTTGACCGACTCCACAAGCCCGGTCAACCTGACTGGCGCTGCGCTGCGCTGGGTGCTGCGCGAGCGGGCGCCCGGTGTTGACGTGACCTCCGATAGCGATGCTGTGCTGGTGCGCACGTCCTCGGCGGCGGGCGGCATCACGGTAACGAGTAGCACGGGCGGGCGCTTCGAGCTTGAGCTGCTCTCGACCCAAACCAACACCGCCGAGGCCAGGCTGTACGTGTGGGAGATTGCCATACTGCCCAACGGCCACACGC
>JBAZQZ010000008.1:0-38658 GCA_041663205.1 Candidatus Altimarinota bacterium | reverse complement strand
AGAGACAGCGCTTTCCGACAAATATTCCGAAATTTTGATTTCGAAAGATGATCCTCAAATTCTTAAGACCTTGCAAAAAGTGTGCGACGAATTTTCGCCGGATGTTGTGATCGGAGTAAATACTTATCCCTCGTTTTTGGCTTCCCGCCTTCGATTTTCGGCGCCATTTTGGGCGGACTTGAATGGCTGGGTGATGGCGGAGGCGCAGGCGCAAGCCTATAAAATGGATAGCGACGATTATCTCGACCATTACTATAATATGGAGAGGAGTATTGTTTCGCGGGCGGATAAAATTTCAGTGGTTTCAAAACCGCAAGAAAACGCTTTGTACGGCGAACTTGCGGCTTTCGGCAGAATGAGCAAAGATAGTTTCGGATACAAATTCGTCGAACATATTCCAAACGGCACGGAATGGTTTGATGGCGAAAGAGGGCTGAAGGATGAGCTCCCTTCCGGATTGGGGGAAGTTTTGGGGCGCGTGCCGAAAGATGCTTTCATGATGCTTTGGATGGGCGGATACAATACTTGGGTCGATGAAATTACATTATTTAAAGGCGTATCGGAGGCGATGAAAAAATGCGAGAAATTGTATTTTGTGTCTACTGGAGGCGAGATTTCGGGCTTGGACAATAAGACTTTTGCGAAGTTTAAAGAGTTGATCGAGAAGTCGGAATTTCGAAATAGATTCGTGTTTTTGGGATGGGTCGACACGGCTGATATTCCTTATATTTACGGGCGCGCGCATTTGGGGCTTAATGTGGACAGGAAATGCGCGGAAACATTTTTCGGCGCGAGAAACAGACTCAATGAAATGATGAAATTCGGCTTGCCTGTGGTCACAACGCTCGGCAGTGAAATCGCGCGGGAATGCACCGAATTTGGCGCGGGCGTCGGAGTCCGCAGTGGAAATTACGAAGAATTGGCGAGTGCGATTTGCACGATTTATCGCGAGTGGTACAACGGCGGACGCGATAGCGCGCGTTTAAAAGAATATGGCGCGCGCGGGCGAGAATATACAGAAAAATTTTGCGGATACGCATTTACGTGCGAGAGCGTTTTGAAATGGCTGGAAAACCCTAGGCCTGCGCCGGATAGAGGAAGTGGCGGGGCGAGGTTTGGTGGTGGTTTTGGTGGCGGAGTGCTTGGGGTAACGCTTGCGGTTTTTGGCTTAGTCAAGCGCCCTTTGCGTGCCGTAAAAACCGGGACTCGATATCTCAAACAAAACGGATTTAAAAAGTTTTTCAAAAAAGTTTGGCAGAAGATTTTGGGGAAGTTTTAAAAGTTTCCTAAAATATTTATAAAAAGTTTTTTGTTAACAAAATTGAAAAAATTTGCTAGAATAATTATGCTTTTAATCCTTCATGTATGAAATTTAGTGTTGTGAAATTCTCTCAGAATAAAGCTAAAAAAGCCGTTACTAATTCTTCCAAAATTGAGGGTTATAAGGTTATACGAGATAAAAATATAAAAATAAAAATTCATAAAATCGCTGAAAGACTTTTTTCATGAAATATTCTTCCGATGATAATTATATTTATTACCCCGGGACTAATGTTCCCGTGAACAGTCTTGGCATAAAAAATCCTACAGAGATTGGGGAGCTTGAGGCTCAATTGTTTTTAAAAGCATACGAACATTTTCATAAATATTTGAACGAGAAAACGATTTTTGATCAGGAATATTTAAAAAATTTACATGGAGTTGCTTTTTCCAAGCTTTATTCCTGGGCGGGAAAATACCGTAATAAAAATATTTCAAAAGGGAATGCTGTTTTTTGCCAAGCGATTCATTTGCAAAAGCAGGCGGATAAAATATTCGCAGATTTGAAGAAAGATCATTATCTGAAAGACTTTCGAAATGACCCAATAGAAAAATTTGCAGAAAAAATCGCTTATTACATGTGTGAATTGATCGCCCTTCATCCATTTTTTGAATTAAACGGGAGAACCATTCGTTTGTTTTTTGATATGATCGCTGTTTATAACGGGTATGAATACATCAACTATGGGGATACCGGCAATAAAAAAGACAATGTTTTTATTCAAGCTTCGAAATGTTGCATGGATGGCGATTGTAAGCCAATGAAAATGATTGTGTTGAATGGCTTGAATGGCCGAGTTGCCCCCGGGAATGCCTTTAATGCAAATAGAGACAATGCCGGGAAAGGAGTGAGTATAGACGATATAATTGGATCACTTTAGAAAAAATAATTTGATTTGAGGACCGTGCTTCGCTAAACTAAGCCTGCTTTGTTTAGGGGATTAACATTATGGCGCCATCGTCTAGCGGTTAGGACGCCTCCTTCTCAAGGAGGAAACCGGAGTTCGATTCTCCGTAGCGCTACCAAAAAAGTGATTGCCGCGAAGTGGCAAGCAGTTTTTTTTGAAAAGATTAAGGAGCATAGCACGCTGTCATCTGTAAAGTTCCGAGTGAGTTCCAAGTTTCACGAAAATCACTTCGTCTTCCTTGATCTCTCTGTAAATCGCACGATAATCCCCTGTAATATTTATACTTCTGTAGCCCCTGTATTTTCCTGAGAGAGGATGATTGTTGAGCGAGGATTCTGATGAATCTTTAGAGAAAAACATCAGTTTACTATTTACGGATTTTTTGATTTTTTCCGGTAATTTTAAATATGCTTTTTTGAAATGGTTGTGAAATTGGTATTTCATGCCTTTTTTAGATAATTCAGTGCATCCTTCATATTTTCGAATTTAGGAGAAAGATTTAGCCCCTTCTTGATGTCTTTTTCAATTTTTTCAAGTTCTTTTTCCATGGCTTTACCCATATTTTCAGTTGGTGCGATAGTAAAATACACCGTTTTACTTTTTATAAATTGACGCATAAATGCGTTGACGAGTGTGCTTAGCGGGAAGCCCATTTCCTTGGCAATTTTTTGAGCTTTTTCTTTAACCTCCTTGTCCATTTTCACACTCATGACCGTTGGTGCCATATATTTTTGTTAGTATTTATTATGTGTCTAAAGTATATACTTTGTAGTTTTGATTTGCAAGTAAAACGTCAACACCAAAAAGAGCCATCCTCGAGGACGGCTCTTTTTTTTCGATTTCGTCGAGTGTTAATTCACTATCCCCATTATCATTGAGACGATGTTGTCTTTTAGTAGGAGGGATGCGATTTTTGCGACTTCGGCTCTGGTGATCGGATTGTTCGGTTGGAATGTCTTGTCTTCATAACCGCCCACTATTCCGTTTGCGGCCGCATATAGGACGTATTTTGCGTACCAATCTTTCAGTTTCACGTCTTTGAATGTGCCGTCGTCCGTGATCGGATCAAGTATTTCTTTGCCCGAGGCGGAAAGTATTATCTTCATCGCTTCCGCTCTTGTGATAGGCTTGTTCGGGTTGAATGTCTTGTCCGTGTATCCCGCGACGAGGCCTTTGTCGTAAGCGGCTTGGATATAAGCGGCGTACCATTCCGACTCTTTTACATCTTTAAACGAGCTCGTAACAGACTCTGCGTCTTGCATGGGTATGTCGTACATATTTATGACGATCTTTGTGAATTCGGCTCTTGTGATAGGTTTGTCAGGATTGTAATGGGTCGCGTCCGCGCCCGAAACGATTTGTTTCGTGTAAAGGTCTTCGACATAGCTTTGAGCCCAGTGGCCCGCGACGTCTTTCAGCGGAATTGACGTGGTGGCGGTTTCAGATGAGGTTTCCGCGGTGGCGTCGGTGGTGGCGTCAGTTTCGGCGGTTTTATCCTCTTCGGTTACTGTTTCTTTTTTGGTCGTGTCTTTCTTGCTACTACTACTGCCTCCGGTTGAGACAGGGCCGCCTCCCGGCGTAGTAACCGTCGCCGCTACAGGGGTGGAATTTACGGCCGTACAATAAGCTGAACTATCGCCATCCGGAGTGTCAACTGCGGCTACTTGAAATGCGTAGGCGGTTCCATTTGTTAAACTTGTGATTGTCTTTGTACATGGTGTCACAGTACAAGCCGCCTGAGTTAATGTCGTTGAAACTCCTTCTGTGACATTTGCTTCCCAGATATTGTAGTAGCTCATGTCGGCTTCGCTGTTTTTTGTCCATGACAATGTCACTTGTCCGTCACCTGCTGTTGCGGTAAGTCCGCTTGGGGTTGCGGGTGGAGTCGCACCACTGGAAACTATCGGAGCAAATGTAGTCAAGTGATCCGTGTATGCGGACAATATAACTTTTGTTAAGTCCACGCCGGTAACAGCGGCCGCGATTGTAGTATAATCGTCTATTGTTGATCTAGGGATAAAGGCACCCGTTGAATCATAATAAGTTGTTGTTGACGGCATATCTGTCCAGTTGTTTGTGTTTTTATTCATGTATCCCATACCGACAGTTTCCATTCCTGCGGTGGTAGTAATTCCTTCGGTTGCCAACTCTGCAACCGTGTATTCGAATTCAATCTTTACAGAATTATCAAAACTATTAACAGGGCTGGAATCGTTTGTTGTGGTAGCGGTAATCTCTATACCCGTAGAAAAAGGGGCGGCTGAAGGAGTAGTCGGTAATTCATTTGTTTGTCCAAAATTTATCACGGCATCGGCATCTACGGCGTTTGCCGGAACTATGACATTAATGTCCATATCAGGATCTGCAAATTGGTTTGCGTTGCCGGAATCTATTGTTGTTGTCGCCGGGTCTACCAATGCAACAGTTGTTGCCGGCAGTTGGATATTGGCTCCTGTGACATTGGCGGCTTGCGCGTCTACGGCCAAAGGTGCTACTGATTCAACATATCCGTCTGTCACAGCTTCGACATTCCACATTCCGTCGCTGACATTCATTGTATAGACACCGCTGGAGTTTGTTTCGGCCGTCGCCATTCCTCCTCCGGCCATTGTCGCATAAACAAGCGCTCCTTCCACCGGACTTCCCACAGAATTTGTAATCGTACCTGTTATCGTCTTGTCCGCCGGATCCAACGCAATGTCTTGATTTGGTAAGTCTCCTGCCACAGGTAAGTCTTCAGGTGTTCCCACATACCCTGTTAATTCGGGTAGTATGCTGTAAGTTCCAGATGGAACTTCAGCTGTGTAATCGCCGTTGCTGTCAGTCAAAACCGTAAATGTGTCCATTGTGACTGTGTCTACGATTGTGACCACTGCGTTTTCTATTCCCGTCGCTCCCTGCGCTATTGTTCCGCTGACAGTGTGTAAGGTAGGAACTGTGAGAGTAATGTCGTCTCCGGTTCCGTCAAAATTCACCGCCATAGTGGTTGTATTAACTTCGCCTCCGGAAGGAACTACGCCGGTTTCATCGAAAGGTAGGTCGTAATCAATATAATAATCTCCTGCCGGTACCTTAATGGTAGCCTCTGTTTCACCCGCAGGGATTACTATGCTGGTACCCATGCCTGTCGTACTTGTAAGATCTACACGAGTGTCATCACTGACGTCTTCAGTGAGAGTGATAGTTAGTGTTTGAGGATCTCCCAAAGTGGCCGGACTTACCGTTTCCGTCCCGTCAACGACCTGGGTCGTCTTTGCCAAATTACCAAGAGTCGGAGACCATGCTGTTACCGTGTAGGCGTCTGTGTCTTTAGGTACGTCCATGGTGTATGTGCCATCCTCTTCCGTTATTGCCGTATTAAAATAACCGTCGGCATTGTGAGCCGTGACAACGACTCCGGAATCATCTGTTGTTCCCGGGACTGAAATATCTCCGGCAATGATACCCATAGATGCGGTGGCTAACGGTTCAAAATCTTGTCCCGTAAAGTCTTCTGTTGTAACCGTCAAAGTCTTTGATCCCAAAAATCCCAATCCCGGAGCGTTCGCTTCCACCTGCCATGTTCCGGCTTCCGGAATGTATAAAATATAATTGCCGGATGAGTCTGTGAATCCGTTGGCCGGCGGTCTTTGGGCATCGGTTCTGTGAGCCCACACACCCGCTCCAGCGATGGCATTTGTTCCGTCACTGACTCTACCGGAAACGGTCAGACTGTTTGCGGAATTAAATTGCATTGTAATGACTAATGGGTTTGCTCCGCTACTACCTGTGGAGGCAGCCGGGCTTCCATCGATATATACAACGCCGTTGGTGTTGTCGATGGTTACGAAACGGTTTGGGGCCGGAGGCATTCCCGGAATGAAACCTCCAACTCTATAACTCTTCCCTTTTGATGCCGGGATTGAGAATGTTCCGTCCACTCCGATGTCGGTGTCTCCTCCGAATCCTCCGGCCGAGAAGTCGGCGAATACTTTTCCTCCGCTGACAGCCGTTCCCGCTGAATCTTTGACTATACCTGTGATAGTTGCGTCAGGTGCGCTCACGGCGAAAGTGGTGGTGGCAAATGTGGTTTTTGTTCCGTCAATATCTGTTGTTAAAACATTTACATTTTGATTTTGCGGAGGGATCCATTCCATCTTTGGGAATGCCGAGAAATTGCCCTTTGGCATAGAAGGACCTATCCCTATGTTATACATACCGGTGGTGCACAGATATACATTTACAGGAGTTGCAACGGAATTTGTGACCTGCGTTCTTGTCAAAGTTTTTGTAAATCCTCCACCTGGGCCCCATCCGAAAACGTCGATGCTGTCACTTGCGCCGATACTTGTTATATTGCCTATGTTCGCGATATTAACGGTGATCGGCAAGGTGGCGCAATTTGTGTTGTTTTGAGCTGTCAATACAATGTTTTGGGTCTTTGCGGCGGTTACGCCGTCTATATTGTAGTTTGCTTCGGAATAATCGGTTGCGCCGACATATTGAGGGGCAATATGTATGTTATAATTACCGTTTGGAAGATTTCCGAATGTGTATTCACCGGCATTGCTGCCTGCGACTAAGTCTCCGGCTCCATTTAGAGATGTTGTGGTTTCCTGAAATCCCCCAGACCGTGAATCCAAAAATACACGGACTCCGTTTACCCCCGAGCCTCCGGCGGTTACTTGTCCGGAAATCGTGTTTGTTCCGGCGGAAGCGATAAAGAATGGCATTGTTGTCATAGCTTCCAGCAGTGTGCCTGTGCTATTGAATGTTTTTATATCTATGCTATATCCGGAAGTATCAAAGCTCTTTGGCTCGCTTGAATTTTTAATTCCGTCGATGTCAAAATGCATGAAGTCATTTGCTTGGGTTGCTCCGGAAAGTTTGATTATTACTTTTCTTGCCGCGGTGATGTAACCGACTCCGTCGTCCGCAACTCCGTATACAACTTCATCTATTGTTTCCGTATCTGTCAGTCCGGTTATCGTAGGTATAGTCGTGGCAAAAGTGACGGTTCCGGTGCTCGGCCCGTTAAAGTCGCTGTTCATCGGGCTTTGCGCGTCGCGTTTTGCTCCGGTGACGACAAATCCCGTCGGAAAAGTTAGTTCCATGTATCCACCTGTAGGAACCGCCGTCCCGATCGGAACATCAATAAAATATTTTGTTGTAGTGCCTGCCATCGTGTTCATCGGCATGGCGTTTATAGGTTTCATTCCCATCGTTTTCATGTCAAAATCCTCCATCCCGATGGTACCCATGTTGAACATTCCCTGTCCTCCGGCAAAATTATCGGAACCCATAATCACGCCCGTCCAAGATTTATTATTTGTCGCATGGATCTCAATTCCGGCTACATCAGTCACCCCGGTTGAAACTCCAATATAGAATCCGTCTCCGGAGGTTAAAGTAAGTCCGTCCATCCAAACCGAATTTTCCATTCTTTCATAATGGGCGGTGACTCCTGTCACAAGACTTACGGTGGTGACGGCTCCTGTGCTACAAGTGGCTCCGTCCGAGCTCATTGTGCCCCCGAGGCAGGTTTTTAATGTGTAATAACTCCTGTCTGTCGCTTTGGTTTCGTTGAGCGCTTCGTTAAATTGAAGATTAATCCCATAGTTGTCGGCTTCGGCATAAACCAATTGTGGCTTGGTGTTGTCAGTGGTGCCCGTTGTAAATGTACTGCTGAGGGCGGAGATTGCTGTTCCCGTTACACTTGTGACGCTTGTGGACGCGGCAAATGTATAAGAAGTGTTTCCGGAAAGAGCGCTTGTCGGGACAAATTCTATTGAATTACTCATTGCGTCGTAAAAAACGCTTCCGGCTTCAGGGACAGTGCCGTTTCTTTTTAGTGTAATGTTTGTGGAATTTACAGTGGAAGGATTGAGCGGAGCGCCAAAGCTGGCCCTTATATTCATGCTCGTCGGAACTCCCGTGATGTTGGCGCCTGATTTGTATTGGTTGATATTTAATCCCATTAAGGTCGGTGCAGTAGCGGCTCCGGCTCCGGTGCCGGTTGTAAATTCTTGTCTGAACGGTCCCATGTTTGAATATCCAAATCCCATGGTGCCCGAGGTTGTTCCGTTGCTTTCCGGCATGCCTGCTAATTGCGTTCCTTTTGCGTCTTTGACCTCTCTTGTGACGACAACTCTGTACTTGGTGCTGGCTTCAAGTATATAGCCGCTTATACATACACTTTTATTCCCTTCAAGTGCTGTGACGACAGGTGTACTGCCGGCCGGCGTTGATTCAGTATTGTTTACCAATTTTTTGATGTAAATGTTGGTCGTAGTCAGGGTGGAAGCCAACATCGCTCTGTCAAATCCGACGGTGATACATGCAGGATTTGTCGGGATACCCCCTGCTCCCGGCATCGGATAAGATAAAAATGCCATCGGCGGGAATTCTCCTCCCATCGTTCCCGTATATCCGCCACTAAATCCGCCTGCGCCGGTGCCCGGCTGTCCGTCTGGAGGAGCTGTGAAAGTTCCGCCTCCCGTACCGGTAATTAATTGAAATGAACGACTAACTGCTCCATTGTCGGTCAAGGCTGTCGTTCCGTCCGGCAAGCTAACGGCCGGAGCAAAACTTTCTTTGAGGATGGTTGCAGTGTAAAGAGTGGAAGCGGTAAGCGGAGTGCTGGCTTGGAAGGCTACCCTATAGGTAGTATTCCCACCCCAGTTTTCCGAAAACAGATTCCATTGTCCGGTGACGGCGGTGCCTCCGGTTGTTAAAGAAAGAACACTGCTTGCGGTATTTGTTAACGGGAAAATAGTGTCTGTCGGGTCCGGATCTTTATTAAACATAACGTCCACCGGAGCGTTTGTCGGCATTCCGACTTGTCCGTTTGGCGGGCCGTAGCCTTGGATTGTGAGAGCGGTTGCAGATGAAACTAAGACCGAAGTGTCAACGACAGCCAAGCCTGCGAGTGTTGCTGAAGATGGCGTGATTGTGACGGCTCCTGTACTACCTTCGATACTACTCACAACTACAGTGACAGTTCCGACTCCTGCAGTTAAAGCCATATTGGCAACGGAAGTTCCGGGAGTTCCAACGGCAATATTGTTAACTTTTGTGATTGTTCCGACTCCGGTACCATTGACAGCCAATGCGACTCCCACGTCTGCCAAGGCCGTAGTGTCTGTTCCTCCGCCCTCATTTACTTGGGTAATTACATATGTAATTTCTTGGTTCACCTCAGCTGTATCTACTGCAGAGCTTGCGATAAGATGATGGGCCGCGCCTGTTCCCGCGGTGACTGTTATGGATTGCATGTCTTGTCCGGGGAGTGGGGTTTCGCCTACGCCATTCATCGAGGCAATCGGCGCCCATACGAAAACTTGAAAATTGGCATTTCCGGCTTTTACCGTGACTGTTCCCACTGAGTCTCCCGTGAAATTTACGGCTACTAAAGTGTCATTGGTTCCCGCGATGTTTGCCGCGGTGGTTGCGTTCCATGGGGTGGCTTGAGAGGCTTTTAATGCCGCATTTCCTCCGATCGTCGTGATGTCTGCGTCGCTTATTCCATTGTTTGATGGGTTGTGGATTTCCACGTAAGCAAAATCGCTTCCCTCCAATACATTGGCGGCGCCAACAGAATCTTTAGAGGAAATAGTAAGAGTGACATTTCCTCCGGCGGAAACACTTGAAACGTCTGCCGTCATAGTGAAATAGTCCGTTGATATAATCGTCGCGCTGGCGATTTGAACGAATAACGAAGTCGCTATTATCGCGACGATTGACACGTGCGAAAGGGCACGTTTAATCCAGTTTGTTTTGGACATATGCGTTGGTTAAATTGTATTTGGTTTTGGCTTACGGAAAGAATTATTTCGCAAGCCGAATTTATTTTGATTTTGTCCCTATGCTTTTGTTTTTTCAAACACTTTGTGCTGACATATCGGGTAGTCGTTTCATAATTCAGGGCTTTGGATAGGGGGTTTTGCGGGTATACATTTTTGCCTGGCACTTTCGCTGATAGAGTGCTAGACAAGGGGTTTTGCGGAAGGTATAATGGGGCGGTAAAAAAAATTATGGCAGAAAAAAATTTGTATGAAATTTTGGGGGTTGCAAAAACCGCGACGGACGCGGAGATAAAGTCTGCATACCGAAAATCGGCCCTCAAGTATCATCCGGATAAACATAAGGGCGATAAAGACAGCGAGCAAAAATTCAAGGAAATAAATGTCGCGTACGAAGTTTTGTCGGACAAACAAAAACGGCAACAATACGATGCTTTTGGCTCTACGAACCCACGCGGCGGATTTGGCGGCGGCGGTGCAGGGCGGGGCGGAGGTTTTGATTTTAACGGAATGAATTTTGATTTCGGGGGGAACGGAGGCGCGGGATTTGCGGATATTTTTGAAAGTTTTTTTGGCGGAGGAATGTCCGGAGGAAGATCTAAGCGCTCAAGAAGATCCGGCCCGATTCGCGGAAGTGACATCGAGGCAAATATCAGAATATCTTTTGAGGATGCCGTTTTTGGATGCGAAAAAGAACTTGAAATCACAAAATCCGATGTGTGCAAACAATGTAACGGCAAAGGCGCAGAGCCCGGAAGCAGTATCGTAACCTGTACGGCTTGCGGCGGAACCGGAGAGATAAGATCAGTGAGAAATACCATTTTGGGCCAGATGGCGACCTCTAATGTCTGTGACGAATGTAACGGCGAAGGAAGGCGTCCCGAAAAATTGTGTTCCGTATGCCATGGAACAACTCGCGTCCGAGTAAAAGATCGCGTAAAAATAAAAATTCCCGCAGGCGTGGACAATGGATCAAACCTTCGACTTCCGGAAAAAGGGGAAGGCGGAATAAAAAACGGGCCGAGCGGAGATTTGTATATATTATTAGTTGTTGAGCAAAGTAAAAAATTTATCAGAGACGGTCTTGATATTCATAGCGAGACCGAAATACATCTATTGCAAGCCGTTTTGGGCGGAGAGATTACGGTTGAGACAATTCACGGAGAAAAAATTATAAAAATTCCCGCAGGCACGAGCGACTCAAAAGTTTTCAAAATTTCAGATGAAGGTGTCAGAAAAGCGACGGGACAAACCGGAGATCATTACGTAAAAATCAAAATAAAAATTCCGGAGAAACTTTCGAAAAAAGAACGTGAACTTTACGAAGCTCTTGCCGATGAGGCAGGGATTGATCTTAAAAAAAGCGGTGGACTTTTTTGGTGATTAGTATAAAATTTCTTTTGTAATCACTCATTTCTTATGACTATTGTTCTTTCTTGGGATCTTTTCGTACTTGTTTTCTTTGTCGTGATTGTCGCGTACAGTTTTATTGTCGGGCGCGACAGTACGCTGAAAATCATCCTTGGAACTTATGTTTCCATGATTGCGGCGGATGCCGGCGGAACCGTTTTTTCGCAGTATTTCGGCGGATCCGTGATGTTTGCCAAACTTTTGAAATTCGCAGCGCTTGGAAATGAAAGTGAGGCTTTGGTTCTTATAAAAGTATTAATTTTTATTGCGTTTGTTATTATTTTTGCCGTGAAAGGAGCTTTTGAGGTCGCCACCGTGGATGACAGATCCGCGCCGACGAGGCTTGTTTTGAGTATTGTTTATGCAATTATGAGCGCGGGACTTATCATCAGCGCCATACTTGTTTTCGTGAGCGGTATTTCGTTTATCGGCCTCGGGGAGACAAAAACGACGGTCACCGCACTTTGGGATGTTTACAATGAATCAGCTCTAATCAGATCTATCGTGAATAACAGCGCGCTTTGGTTTTCGCTCCCTGCGCTCGCATTTTTGGTCCATAGTTTGTATACGAAAAAAGGAGAATAATTTGTTGCGGGCGGGATTTTTGCTGTGAGGAAGTGAGTTTGTGGTACGGTTGTAGTGCGGGCGTTGTTTATGTTTTTTTATGTTATCCCGTTTTTGATTTTGAAATATGTCTGAGGCAAACCGCTTCGTCGTCACCTGATTCTGTTTTTGAGTGGACCTTGGTTTGGCCCTCAATGTATCCACTGAGTGTGTAATTTCACGGTGTTTCGTTTTCAGCATTTCTTTCTTCGCATCTCTATGTAGTCTGCGTCTGCGCTGTGCGCGAGCTCGTGATGCGCCTTGCAGAGCGGCGCGAGGTAGTGCGGATCATGGCTTGGTACAGCAGAAAATCTGCGGATATGATGGATTTGAGTTGAAGGTTTTTGGCAATTTTTTACGGAACATTTTGTGCCGTGTTCGAGGTAGAGGATTTTTTTGACGGAGACAGGGATGTGTCTTGATGGCTTGCCGTAGGGTTCTTGGCTGATTTCCTCTTTCTTCTGCGCGATTTCTTGTTCGCGGGTTTTGAGGAATTCGAGAAGCAGGTCGTTTATATCGATGCCTTTTTGTTGAAGTTCAAGAAGTTTTTGTCGGACTTCGGGGGATAAATTCAAGCCTAAGGATTTGAAATTTTTTGTTATTTCTTCGTCTGTTTCCGTGCGGTTGCTTTTTGTGTTTTTTGTGTCGAAACGCTCTTGCCCGGGCAGACTTTTTGAGTCAAAAAGTGGCTCAAACAAGCCATTTTGTTTTTCATCTCTCACCAAAGTTTCAACAGCACTTTTTGATAAAATTTGCACTTGGTTTGCCAGGAATTTTTCATTTTCAGGTTTTGCGATCGAGACGATTCTGGCCAACTTATTTATACTGACTTTTCCGGTCGTCAAAAGTGTTTTCAAAACCGGAGTTTCCTCAAATCTTTTTTCCAAATTCAAAACCAGTCTGACCTGTTCTTCGCTTAGCCCTGCCAGTTTTTTCGAAAATTCAAAGATAGAACAAAAACCTTTTTTCTCGTACAATTTTCTTTTGAAAACTTCGGGCAAAAGTCCCGAAAATCTTTGTCGCCAGATTCGCGTGCGCTCGCCGTATTCTTTGCAGAGATTGTATAAATTTTCGTCGCTGATTGTTGTTATTTTTGTATTCATAGGATTATTTTTAAAGATGCTTTGTGCCCGAATATTAGCATCTGTAAGCCAAAATTTCAACTTTTTCGAGTAGCGAATTCTTAAAATGTGACGCGTAATAAAACTCGTGTTTTTGGCTAAAGAAAGCCACAAAACAGCGTTGCGTTTACCGGGATTTATGGCAAAATGCGAAATCCGAGTACGTAAGATTTTGGCTTGTAGCGGCTGTCAAATGCCATTGTTCGAAGTGAAAAATGTTGAAAGGGGTATTTCATGGCAGAGTTGTTGTTTTTGTCATGCGGGGATTGAAAAATTTTTGCTTTTTGGGGAAACGGGCGAAAATCTCTTGCGTTTATGGCTTCGGATAAATAAAATGGTTTCGTTATGGGTCGGTAGCTCAGCCGGTAGAGCAACAGCCTTTTAAGCTGATGGTCCCGGGTTCGATCCCCGGCCGACCCACCATTAGAGATAGATACAGTCACATTGTTGTTTTTAATGTATAATCGCTCCGATGAAGAAAAAACATTTAAGTTTTGGCGTTATCTTTTCCTTGCTGGTTGTTTTTGTTTTGCCTTTCGCTTTTTCTTTTAAAAATCGTTCCGCGCTTTTGTCTGCGCTAAACAGCGTGGTGAATTATGACGACGTGAAAAACGATCTAAAAAATAACGTGTCCGAAAAAATTCCGATTTTGATGTATCACTATGTCCGTGATATTGATAAAAATTTTGATCCGATGGGGTGGAGGCTTTCTGTAAGCCCTTTTTATTTTGACGAGCAGATGAATTATCTGAGGGAAAACGGTTATGTGACGATAAATTTGAAAGATATTGAGGACGGGAAAGTGCCTGAGAAAGCCGTGGTTTTGACTTTTGACGACGGGCTGGAAGATTTTTACACCACCGCTCTCCCGATTTTGCAGAAGTACGGATTTACGGCTTCAAATGCGGTAATCCCCGACATGGTCGGTAAAAAAGGACATATGACAATTGACCAGCTAAGGGTTTGCGCGATAAACGGAATCGAATTGATTTCTCATTCAAAAAGTCATTTTGCCATGAGCAGTCTGGGGAAAGATCGTCTTTCGGTGCAAATTGCCGAGGCGCGGGATTTTTTGAAAAATAATTTCGGAGTAGAACCTTTGAGTTTCGTTTATCCTTCCGGGAAATACAATAATCTTGTCGTGGAGATACTGAGAAAAAACGGATACAAAATCGCGCTAACAACAAACGAAGGAGAGGCGAATTTGAGCGATGACGACATGCTTGTTTTGCCTAGAATAAGGGTAGATAACCGTAGCGGATTTTTGGGATTCAAAAATAAACTGGAAGAACTTTTGGAAAAACAAACAGACAGCTTTGAGACAGCTTTGCGGTGATATATTTGCCGACAATTTTGTTTTTTTTGCAAATCTTTTTTGGTGATTTTAACTTTTTTTAATCTTTTTTTAACAAAAATTTAATGTCGACCTGTTAATGTGCGGTTGTTCTTTTCGCGAAAAGGCTTGTACAAAACATTTAACCAAAATTCTATGGAAAGTTTGAAAAAATTCCTTACTTTGACTGCGCTGGCTTGTTTGGCGTCGTCAATTTTAATCGTGAAAGGTGTGACAAGTTTTGCGGCGACACTTGGAGATGTCGTAATCAATGAGGTCGCGTGGGCCGGCACAAGCGATGATTCGAATGACGAGTGGATTGAACTTTATAATCCGACTTCTCAGGAAGTCGATTTGAGCGGGTGGGTTATAGAGGACGATACCACCACAAAATATTCGATCGTTTCCGGGAAAATCGCGCCTCACGGATATTTTTTGATCGAGGACAGCGAAGACAGCGTGAAAAATTTGACGGCGGGAGCGATCATCGGGCTTTCTCTTGCGAATGCGGGAGACTCGCTTGTTTTGAAGGATTCGGCCGGAGTGGCAATAGACAGCGTAAATGCAAGCGGTGGCGCGTGGTATGCCGGAAATGCCACAGATAAGGCAACCATGGAAAGGATTGATCCTTTGGTAAAAGTCGACAGCGTAGCGAATTTTGGCACCGCTGTTGCCGGAAACGGAGCGATTGGCGTAAATGGCGGAAGTATTATCGGGACTCCCTCCGGCGCAAATAGCGTTTATGCAGGCCATGGACCGGAGGTCATGATGGCCGGCGCGACCGCGAGTGTCGGGGAAAATGTCACTGTCTCCATCGATGCGAAAGATACTGTCGATTTATACGGATATGGATTTGAGATAAATTATGATCCGAGTGTCCTGTCCTATATTTCGGCTACGGAATCATCTTTTTTGAAGGCCGACGGGAAAGAAACTTCTTTCAGCGCGGCTTTGCAAAACGGAACCGAGGGTACTGTTATTGTCGGGGATGCGCGACTTATCAACCCGCCGACAGGAGTTGACGGAAGCGGAAAACTTCTCGACCTTGTTTTCGCGGTGAAAAATACGACCCTGACAACAACCTCCATTTCTTTTGGAGCGAGCAGTTTTTTGGCTGACACAAGCGGGGATATGATGACAAAATTTACCGGCATGACCTTAAATATCGGAAGCAGTGTTTCTTTGAATATTGCAAATTTGAAAATTGCAGCCGGACAGGAAAGGTATAGTTTTGGGCTTACTTGGGACGTTGTCAGCGGCGCGACATATGTCGTAAAGAGAAAAGACGTGAACGGCACGTATAAAATTATCAAGGAAGGAAGCGATAATTTTTATATCGACTCTTTAAAAATAGTCGCGGGGGTCGAATATTCATATCAGGTTTTTGCTCTAAAGAACGGCATTTCCGGACAAGCTGTTGAAGTTTCCGGAACTGAAACGCGCGGGCTGAAAGGCGACAGCGACAGAAGCGATCGCGTAGACGGAAAAGATATCGAAAAACTTGCGAGATCTTTCGGCAGTGAATACGCGGACGAGGAATATGACGCACTAAAAGATTTCAATTATGACGGAATCATCGACGGGGCTGATTTGATTGTCATAGGTGCGAATTTCGGGCTTAAATACTAGATAAATTCGAGGTCAGACAAATTCGGGGGCGGGGATTTTCACATCACTCCCCTCCCCCGATAAAAATTTTATAATTTATTTTTTAAAAAATGAAAAAATTCGGATACTTCAAAACGCTTTATATCTTAACATTTGTTTTTATAACTTTTTTTGTCGGATATAAATGTTTTGCTGATGTTATAGATGATACTTTGTTGGAGGTTTCGGGGGAAAATTTTATTCTTGAAACGGGAACCGACGAGAATTCTTCAAAAAATTCCGATTCCGGAAACGGCAGAATTTTTATCGAGAAAAACTTTGCGGACGATGATTTGTTAAAAATTTCCGTGTATGCGAAAGACGTTTTTTCGCCTGTAATAGGCGTTTCTTTCCACTTAAAGTATGAATCGAAAAAAATTTCTTTTGTGAAATATGAGGCCGGGGAGTTTTTGGAAAATGGCGGAGAACCTTTTTACTTGGTAAAAGATTCACCTGAAAAAAATAAAATTTATTTCGGGGAAACTTTGAAAAAAGGCGATATGTTCCCTGCGAACGGAGGAAAAATCGTGGATTTTTATTTTAAAATTTTCGATTATGCAGTGACTTCTTTGGCTGAGAGCGGAGACAATTCCAAGATTTTATTTTCTTTTTCAAACGGGAATGTTTCAGCTATGGATAACGGCGCGGAAAAAATGAAGAATATAAAATTTGAAAATTCCGAAATAGATTTGTCCCAAAAAGACGGTTTTGTAAACGGCATTGTAAGTGTTTTTGAAAATTTCTCCTTTTCGAAAAACAAATTTTTCTTTTGGATTTTGTCCGGAGCGGGAATATTCGGAGGAATGGTTTTTGCCCTTTTTCTCGCCTTTAAGTACGGGAAGAAAAGAGCGGAGAATTCTGTCAATTTCAAATAAGAGAATACGTTTTGTGTTTGGGGGATAATCGACTATATTTTGTGTAGTCAAAAAAATTGATTACTCAAATTTCTATGGAAAAAGAATTTATAAGCATACAAGAAGCTGCGGATTTATCGCTTAAATCCATCCAAACCATCAGACGTGCAATTAAGTCCAAAAAGCTAAGGATTAAAAGGCAAAAAACTCCACAAGGGTTTAATTATCTTATCGAAAAAAATTCTTTTTGTGAATTTTACGGGATAAATGTTGTCGCACCAGAAAGCGCTAAAGTAAGCGCTCCTTCGAGTGAAATCGCAGGGGCTACGAACAAAAAAGTTAAATCATTCATAAAGTTTTCGGATACCGAGGAAAGTGAAGATAAAATGTATATTTCCGCAAATGATTTCAGGAGTTTTTCTCAAACTATGGAAAAACTTTTGGGCCAACATTCCGACGAGAGACAGAATTTTCTACGACTTGTCACTTCTCTTCAAGAAAAAATTGTTGTCCTCGAAAATCAATTAAATTTGTTGCAGGCTCCGAGAAAGAGCTGGTTTCATTTTTGGAAATAAATTTTACAAGTTCGACAACATAAAATGCGGTGTGTTTGCAACCGATATTTGTTGAGTTTTTTGTCGGTGAGAATAGAATTGCGCCACAAATATATTAACAATCTTATACATGTCTCTTTTTGAAAATACTCTTGCGCAAATCAAGAGGGCTTCTGAACTTATGAATTTGGATAAAGATATTTCGACTCTTTTGTCGAACCCTATGCGAAAAGTCGAGGTTAATATTCCTGTAAGAATGGACGATGGAAATCTTAGAATGTTCACGGGTTTCAGGGTTCAACACAATAATGCTTGCGGACCTTTCAAAGGAGGAATCAGGTATCACCAACAAGTTGATTTTGGCGAGGTGATGGCACTTTCCGCGTGGATGACTATCAAATGTTCAGTTGTGGGAATTCCGCTTGGAGGTGGGAAAGGAGGAATTATTGTTAATCCAAAAGAGCTTTCAGAAGGAGAACTTGAGAGGTTGACGAGGGCTTATATCCGTTTGATTGCGCCGGTTATCGGGCCAAAGACAGACGTTCCGGCTCCTGATGTAAACACGACTCCGAAAATTATGTCTTGGATCGCCGATGAATATTCAAAATTTGTCGGACATGATGCGAAGGGCGTTGTCACGGGAAAACCTTTGGAAAATGGCGGAAGCAAGGGAAGAGATAAGGCTACTGCGATGGGCGGAACTTATGTTTTGAAAGAATATACAACCGAGAAAGGGATGAATCCTTCCGATACAAAAATCATTGTTCAGGGATTTGGAAATGCGGGGAGTGTGATGATCGAACTTCTTACCGCTGAGGGATATAAATTGGTCGGTACTTCGGATTCACAAGGAGGGGTCTACTGCGCTGACGGGCTTAATTTCGCCGAATTGTCAAAATGCAAGGCCGAAAAAGGGACTGTTCATGCGTTTGAAGGTGCGAATGTAAAGGCTATTACAAATGAAGAATTACTAGTACAGGACTGCGATATTTTGATTCTTGCGGCTCTTGAAAATCAGGTTACTGCAGGCAACGCTGACCAAGTAAAAGCTAAGCTTGTTTTTGAGCTTGCGAACGGACCTACAACTCCGGAGGCCGATGAAATTTTGTCAAAAAAACAAATTCCTGTCATACCTGATATCCTCGCAAACGCTGGCGGAGTCACGGTGAGCTGGTTTGAAATGTTGCAAAATGCAGATGACAAATATTGGGAGACAGACGAGGTAAACGCGAAACTTAAAGATATTATGGTGAAAGCTTGGCAAGGCGTTAAGGCCAATGCCGAAAAATACAATTGCACGTTCAGAGAAGCTGCTTTTATCGCCGCAATCTCACGCGTCGAAAAGGCTATCAAGGAGAATTGGAAGATTTAAGTTTTCCTTGTTACTCTCCCCATCTTAGTTTGTCACGAAGCTGTTTGTAATAGCGGTTTCGTGTGCGTGTTAGATATAAATATCGGCGGCTTCTTCGGCATGCAATTTTGTCGCCATATTCGAGTTTTATCAGTTCCTGTCCGTCGATTGTGAGTCCGATTGTGGCTGATTCTTCGCGTCTGTGCGTTTCGACTATCAGTGTGAGTTGGCGGGAATCCGGCACGATGATCGGGCGCATTGAAAGTGAGCTCGGGCATATCGGGGTGATTGTGATTCCTTGAATGCTCGGATGTACGATCGGTCCGCCGGCTGAAAGTGAATGTGCCGTTGAGCCCGTTGGCGTCGCGACTATTACTCCGTCGGCGCTGAAACTCACCAATTTTCTGCTGTTGATTGCGAGTTCAAGCCTGATCAAGCGCGCGAACGCCCCTTGGTTTATCACCACGTCGTTTAACGCCAAGAATGTTTCTATCTTTTTATTATTTCTGTAAACAGTTACTCTTAAAAGGGCGCGTTTATCGATCGTGTATTGGCCGGCAAAAATTTTATCCAAAGTTTCATATAAATTTTCGGGAGACGCCTCGCTCAAGAACCCTACATTTCCCAGGTTTACCCCTAATATAAGCGTTTTTTTTCTCTGCGTATTCCTTGCGGTTTTAAGAAGTGTTCCGTCGCCTCCGAGGGCGATTACGAGATCCGTCCTATTCAATAATTCCTCTTTTGAATATCCTTTTTTTTCGTCTTTTATATATTTGAAAGAATTTTTGTCGAAAAATAAATCTTTGTGTTTATTTTTAAGATGTTTGGCGAGCTCCACGATAAGTTTTTTATAATGAGAGTTGTCGCGTTTCGTGATGATTCCTATTTTGTTAAGCTGTTTATTCAGCTTTGGTTCAAGCATATATAAATGTTATTTGCGCCTGTATTATTTCATTTTTTTGGCGTTTTGTGAATAACTTCGTAAAGTTTATCCGCTGAAGCTTCCCATGAAAATTTTTCGGATTGTTTCAGTCCTTTTTCTATTAATGTATTTTTCAAGTCTTTGTCGGTGGTTATTTTTACCATCGCCTCGGCGATTTGTGACGGGCTGTTCGGGTCTACAAGAAGCGCCGCGTCACCCACCACTTCCGGCAAAGATGACGTGCAGGAAGATATTACCGCGCAATGTGATTTCATGGCTTCCAGAGGCGGGATTCCGAATCCTTCGTAAAACGACGGGAACACCAAGGCCTCCGCCAAATTGTATAAATTCACCAAACTTTTTTCCGACAAATATCCCAAAACATGCACGTATTTTTGCAGATAATTTCTTTTTATTTCTTCGTAGACGGGGGTAAAATCCCAGCCGTTTTTCCCTACGATTATCAGGTAATAATCCGGAAAACGCTCTTTTATCAATGCAAATGCTTTTACCAAATTTACGTAATTTTTTCGCGGTTCTATCGTCCCGACCGCAAGGAAAAATTTTTCCGGAAGATTTGTTTTTTTTGCAAATTCTTTGAGTATTTCTTCTTTTATTTTCCCGTATTCTCCCCCCGCCGCGCAGGCAATAACTTCTATTTTTTGTTCGTCCGTATCGAATTTTTCCATGACATCTTTTTTTGTATTTTTTGAAACGGCGACTATTTTGTATGCTTTTTTCAGTGCGGTTTTCAGTAATAATTTTTCTACGAACACCGCTTTCTTGTTGTGGGTTTTCGGTGACAAGAAAGCCACCAAGTCGTGCACCACTATTATGCTTTTTATTGATTTCGGAAGTAAAATCGGGATTATGAAACTTGTCGGCGCAAAAAACATGTTCGCTTTTTCTTTGTATATGTCGATTGCTGTGTTTATGTGCCAAAGGATGCCCTTCCCCGAAATTCTTTTTTGTTTGGCATTTTTGAATTCTTCGAATCCGGCGACAAAATCCGAGCAGTACAAAATGTATTCGTTTTTGCGGTCAATTTTCAGCAAATTCCTTACGATGTTGAAAGTGAACCAGCCTTTTCCCGCTTTCTCCCCCGCAGCCGACCTAATGTCTATTGCAATTTTCATGTTTTCAGTATATTACAATTCTGTAATAAACTTAAACTTTATTCAATATGCCTGACTCTTTAAAATACAAATTTAGGCAATTACCTTTTTACAAGAAATTGGCTTTGGCCGGAGGGTTTTTGATGTTTTTGGGGGCTTTTTTGCCGTGGTATCAAGACATAGATAAATTCAAGACCGGAGACATGTTTTTGGGAATTACAGGGCCGATGTACCTTGCGGGGCTTCTTGTTCTTGTTTCCGGCGTGGCGTGCGCTTTGGTGGCAGGCATGAAACTTTTTAAGAAATCGGAATTAAAATTGCCTCTTTCAGATATTCATATTTTCATTGCGGCAAGCGGTCTTTCCATCCTTATGCTTGTGCTTGCTTTGAGTGTTTATTTCCATCCGAAATTCGGAATAAATTTGACGGAGAAAAATGTAGGAATCGGAATAATTTTTTCATTTATCGGAACGGGACTTACGATTCTTGGCGCTTTTGCCGGACTGAAGAAAAAAGAAGTGGATTTTGACATTGAGGGCGAGATCAAGCCTTTAATCGACATCGAAGATAGAATTTCCGGAGGCGTTTCGGATGATATTTTTGCCGACAACATTCCAAAAGCGGAGCATTTCGAAAGGGAAGAAAGCTCTCAAAAAACCATAGATCTATAATTTATATTTTCATGACTGAAGAAAATTTAAAAGATTGTAATATTATTTTTTACTGCAAAGATTGCGAGGAAATTGTCGAAACCAACAGAGTCGGCAGAAAATATGTTTATACTTGCAAAAAATGCGGGACTAAAAATGTGGCTTTCGGCACACAAAAAAGCATCTCCGCTTTTTTCAGACTCGATGAACCGAAACCCGGAGAGAAGAAAGTTGTTGAAAAATAATTTTTTGGTGAGATAAATATTTTATAAAAATTTTATCTTTTTTTAACGAAAATTTAATGTCGGTGTGCTATAAGTGGCTTGCTTAAGCATTTTTCGCGAAATACAAAAAATCTATTGACGGTGAGTGTACGCTCACCTATACTGTAGGCACTTTAATAAATAACAATAATCCTATGACAGTAAAAAATGAAAAAAATAAGGCTATCGATTTGGCAATAGCCCAGATCGAAAAAAGTTTTGGAAAAGGCTCCATAATGAAAATGGGTGAAGAAACCAGAGTACCTATTGAAACAATTTCGACAGGGTCTCTTTCTCTTGATGTTGCGTTGGGAGGAGGAATCCCGCGCGGAAGGGTTGTGGAGATTTTCGGGCCTGAAAGCTCCGGAAAAACCACGTTGAGCCTCCATATTTTGGCTCATGCGCAAAGGGCCGGAGGCACTGTTGCGTTCGTAGACGCCGAACATGCTCTTGATCCTGAATATGCGAGAAGAATAGGTGTTGACGTTGATGCGCTTCTTTTGGCTCAGCCGGATAGCGGAGAACAGGCTCTTGAAATAGTTGAGACTTTGGTAAGAAGCGGGGGTATCGACGCTATTGTGATCGATTCTGTTGCCGCTTTGACCCCGCGCGCTGAAATTGACGGAGATATGGGCGATTCGCACATGGGGCTTCAGGCAAGACTTATGAGCCAGGCTTTAAGAAAACTTACCGCAATTACATCCAAAACAAACACTACTGTGATTTTCCTTAATCAGTTGCGCATGAAAATCGGAGTTATGTTTGGGAATCCTGAAACCACGACCGGCGGACAGGCTTTAAAATTTTACGCTTCCGTAAGAATGGATATAAGAAGTATAGGAAAAATTGAAGACCCCGGTAGTGCTGAAAAAGAGCTTGTCGGAAATCGTGTGAAAGTAAAAATAGTGAAAAATAAGATTGCTCCTCCGTTTAAAACGGCTGAGTTTGATATTCTTTACAATAGGGGAATTTCTTTTGAGGGAGACCTTCTCGACCTTGCCACAAAATACAATATAGTTAGAAAAGCCGGAGCTTTTTACAGCTATCATGAGGAGAAATTGGGACAGGGGCGTGAAAGCGCGAAAAATTTCCTTTTGGGAAATACCAAATTGACGAAGGATATCGAGAAAGATGTGAAAACTTATATTTCCGGAAATGTAAAAGAGATTGCAAAAGCCATACCGGAAGGCGCTGAAATATCTGATGAAACATCTGAAGATGAATAAGATCATTAATAAAAGCAGGCTGATGGATTATTCTTTACGGCTTGTCTCAAAGAAAAGATACACTATTTCTGAAATCAGAAAAAAATTATCCGCTCTTTGTAAAAGTTATCCTGAGATTGAAGTCGACATGATAAATGAAGTTATCGCTCGACTTATAGAACTGAAATATCTGGATGACTCTGAGTTTGTGAAGGATTATGTCCTTAGCAGGATCCAATTTAGGCCGAGAGGGATTTCGCTTATAAAACAGGAACTGCGTATAAAAGGCATAAATAAAGACATCATAAACGAAGGCTTTGAGCACGTCGATTTCGATGAGTCCAAAGCCTGCTGTGATCTTGTTGAAAAGAAAATGAGGCTCTGGAGTAAGCATCCGGTTCAAAAGCAGAAGGAAAAAGCTTTTCAGTTCCTTGTCTCCAAAGGGTTCTCGAAAGAAGCTATTTACACAACATTAAAATCCTGTTATTCTAGTGGCAGAGAACAGGATTATTAATTTATCCTGTTTGTTTTTATATCTTTAAAAAGAAATCATATGCAATCACAGTTTCTTGCTGCAATAAATCAGCTATGTGACGAAAAAAATATCCCCAGAGATAAAGTAATTGAAACTATAAAAGCCGCTTTACGCGCCGCGTTCAGGAAAGATTACGGAAACAAGAATCAGGAAATTGACGTGGACCTCGATGAAAATTCAGGACTTGCGACCGTTTTCGTTGTGAAGGAAGTTGTTAAAAAAGTGGAAGACAGCGATCTCCAAATGTCCGAACTTGAGGCGAAAAAATACAGCAAGAAAGCCAAAATCGGAGATAAAATCCGAATCGATGTGACCCCTACGAATTACGGGAGAATCGCAGCGCAGGCCGCAAAACAGGTAATAATTCAGAAAATTCAAGACGCTGAAAGAGATGTTTTGTACGAAACGTTTAAAGATCGTGAAAATGAGCTTTTGAATTCGGTCGTTCATCGTGTTGACGGCACAAATGTTTATGTGAATTTGGATAATAAAACAACGACAAATTTGCCTTACGATCAACAAATTCCGGGCGAAAAATATTATTCCGGACAAAGAATAAAACTTTATTTGGACAAAGTTATCAAAACTACGAAAGGTCCGCAACTTATGATCTCAAGAACGCATCCGAGCCTTGTCCGCAAACTTCTTGAGCTTGAAATTCCTGAAATAAAATCCGGAATTGTGGAGGTTAAATCTATTTCTCGAGAACCCGGAATAAGATGTAAAGTCGCTGTGTTTTCCAATGATGCAAAAATCGATCCGATTGGCTCATGCGTGGGACAAAAGGGTGTTCGCGTACAAAATATAATGGACGAACTTAATGGCGAAAGAATCGATATTATTCAGTGGTCTGCAACCATGGAGGATTACATAAAAACGGCTTTAGCTCCAGCAAAAGTCACAACCATCAAACTTTTTGACAAGGAAAGAAGGGCAAAAGTTTACGTACAACCTGATCAACGTCCTCTTGCGATAGGAAAACAGGGACAAAATGTCCGTTTGGCTTCAATTCTTACCGGTTGGGAAATAGATATTCTTGATATTTCAGAACTTTCTCCTCATGAAAAAGGAGAAATCAAGATGGCGATTGAAAATTTGGCCGATCTTGGAATAAGCGATCCTCTCACCGAGGCTTTGTCCAAGGCAAATCTTACTCTTGTAGAGCAAATTAAGGGTCTTAGCGCAAAAGATTTGATGGAAGTTGAGGGTATAGACGAAGCCGGCGCGAATGAAGTTGTGGAGGCTCTAAAGAAAGTGGCGTAATCCCCTTCCTTTCAAAGCTATTTTCTGCTATAATGTTCAGATATAAACGAACCTGAATTATGGCGGATACAACTGACCAAAATCTAAAAATCGAAGGAAATAATCCTAAACAAGCCCAAAAAGGTCTAACCGATCAGACTGCGATGGACCAAGTTTCTTTAGTGAACAGAGAATTTCTTGAGAAATCCGTTTTGAAGGCGGCACGTGCGAAAAATATGTCGTATATCGATATTGAGCGTACACCTCTTAATCCGGATTTTATAAAAGTTCTTGATCTTGAAACAGCGAAAAAAGCGAAAATGATTCCGTTTTTGAAGGCGGCGAAATCTTTGAAAATCGCAGTGTCGGATCCCGATAATGAGGAAACAAAGAAAGTCATTCAAATGCTTAGGGATGGCGGATTTGAAGTTGAATTGAGTCTGGCTTCCGAGATCGGTATAGAGGAAGCTTTTAAGCTTTATGACGCCACTCAAAAATATAAAAAAATCGAACTTGTACAAAGCGTCGAGGAGAAATCCATTCAAACTTATGAAAAAGAAATTACCGCATTGAAAGATCTTCCGACAAAACTTGCGAGCGTAACTGCGGAAGAGGCTTTGAATTTTCTTGATATCGCCGCGTTAAAAACGAAGGCTTCGGATATTCATTATGAACCTTCTGAACAGGAAGCGGTCGTGCGTTTCAGAATTGACGGAATTTTGCACATTGTTTTTACTTTACCAAATGACACGTATCATAAAATTGCAAGTCAGATAAAATTCAAAAGCGGAATGCAGTTGAATATAAATGCAATTCCGCAGGACGGACGTTACGTTTTTTCTTTTAATGAAAGGAAAATCGCCGTTCGTGTCGCGTCAATTCCGACGCCTTACGGGGAATCATTCGTTTGCAGATATTTGCCTTCTGATGTGAAAGCTTTGACGCTTGAAGAACTTGGTTTTCAGGGGCAGGCTCTAAAAACTTTGCAAGACGCCACTCAAATTTCACAGGGGATGGTGCTTGTTACAGGGCCTACCGGAAGCGGTAAAAGCACGACGCTTTATTCGATGTTGAATGTCATGAATTCGCCTTCAAAAAAAACAATTACACTTGAAGATCCTGTTGAATATTATATTCGCGGGGTTGTTCAAAGCCAGATAAGTGATAAATCGGGATATAGTTTTGCGGCGGGGCTTAGGTCTATTTTGAGAAATGACCCGAATATTGTGATGCTCGGGGAAATTCGTGACCTTGAAACCGCGCAAACCGCTTCGCAAGCGGCTCTTACCGGACACGTACTTCTTTCGACACTACATACAAACAGCGCGCTTGAGGCGATTCCTCGTCTCACAAATATGGGACTTGCTCCTTTCATGATTGCGCCGGCATTGAATACCGTTGTCGCACAGAGGTTGGTGCGCAAAGTTTGTCCGAAATGTTCGACTCTTGATCCAATCGCGGAGAGCGAGAAAAAAGAATTTGATAATGAAAAAATTGCCATCCCGGAAAAAATTCCGCATGCTCACGGATGTGATGAATGCAGTAACACGGGGTACCTCGGAAGGCTTGTGATAGCGGAAGCCATCACTATCAACGATGAGGTGAAAAATCTGATGCTCAAAAACGCATCTTTGACGGAAATAGAGGCTGTCGCTTTCAAAAACGGGATGATAACCATGAAAAAAGACGGTTTAAATAAAGTCGCGCAAGGTCTTACAACTCTCGACGAGGTGTTCAGGACTACAAATCTTTTAGCGTAGATCTGAAATAAAATCCTACCGCTCCGATCAATACCGCGAAAACAAGGAATATGAATTTAAAAGGGAGTACGGCCAAAATGAGTGCTCCTATTATCGGTGCAAAAAATGCGGCCGTTATCGCCGATGTTGAATAAATGCCGAATAAATCTTCTTCTTGCTCTTTTGGTGTATTTTTCAAAAGGAAATATTCTTGAACAGGTTCGATGAATGCCGCTCCGATGCTTGCGAGAATTATTATTATGAAGTTTAAGATCGGGAATGGGCTTATGAAGGTCAAAAGGAGCGCTCCCGCTATAATAAAAAATCCTACGGAAATCGGGAGTCTTATTCCTTTTTTATCGGCGTATTTTCCCACTTTTTCTTCCAATAAAATGAATGGGATTATCCCTAACGAAAATACAATTCCCGTTACACTGCTGAGGTATCCGGAAGCCATTATGTAGAGCGGAAGATAAAGTCTTTTAACCATAAACCAAGTCGTCAAAGAAAAACTGATGAAGTATGCTTTTGTTCTGTTCGGATCGCTGAAATAATTTTTTACATTATCTATAAGTTTTATCGTTGATTCTTTTTTCATGTTTATTATCGCCATCGATTCTTTAATCACGTGATGGTTGTAAAAATAAACAAAGCCTCCAAGTATTGTTCCCGCAGCCAAAATAAAGACTATTTCGTAACCGAATTGGCTTGCCAAAAATCCTCCTAAAAGCGGGCCGATCAAGTATCCGATATTTTGAAATTTGAAATATTTACCTTCTTCTTCTCCGAAGTTTTTGCTGTTTGAAAAGTCTCTGACGAAAAGTGAAAGTGTGATAACTGCAAACAATTCAAACCAACATTTTATTGTAGTTAGAACTGAAAGTTCCGTGATTCTTACAACAAAAATCAGCATGAAATAAATGACAGCCAGGCTTATGAAACTTGCTTTTAAGACCATTGTTCTTTGCAGTTTTTTGAAAACTATTGTACTGCAAAGTCCGCCAAGCAGAGTCATTAACGCCATTACCGAAAAGAAAATACTGACGTTTGAATCCGTGCGCAAAACCGTTTTTACGAAGTTTGGAAAAATTGGAATTACAAGGCTCAGCGCGAGGCCTATTAGAAGAGCCAGCCATGAAAATATTCTTCCTTCTTTGTTTTTATGCGGGGTTCTGATTTTGTACATATTTGGATATTAACACTTACGTATATATTTGCCAGCATTATTTATTACAAAATTATTTATCTCAAGTAAAGATAAAATTGTGAGAATTTTTTGGGTATCAAGTTTTGATTTGTTTTTTATTTTTTCGAGAGATGTTTCGCGATTCATTGTCATTGAAAATAAAATTTCTTTTTCCTCCTGTGAAATATTGTATGCGATTTTTGGCTTAACGCCCTGAGTTTTCGGCATTTGCGGATTTGCAATTTCCAGTTTTAATTTTGGTTGGAGACTGAGTTGTTCGATTATTTCCTGCCCGGATGAAACGGGATATGCGCCACACTTTTGCAAAAGTTTTAATGCTCCGATCCCCTGAAATTTGTCGACATCTTGTGGCACAACAAATATTTCTCTGTTTTGTTCCAGTGCGAGACGGGCCGTAATAAGCGCACCGGAGCGTTCCGGGGCTTCTACGACTAAGGTCGCTACAGAAAGCCCTGAAATGATTCTATTTCTTTGAGGAAATGTATATTTTGACGGCCTGGAATTTTCTTCGTATTCGGAAATCAAAAGTCCTTTTTGCGAAATTTCCTGCGCGAGATTTTTGTTTTCCGGAGGATAAACGTCGATAAGTCCGCTCGGTAAAACCGCGACTGTTTTTATATTATTTTTCAATGCTGTTTTGTGTGCAATCGTGTCGATGCCTTTTGCAAGCCCTGAAACAATGGTCACTTCGTAGCGGGATAATTCTTCCACAATCTTTTCCGTCATCATTTGTCCGTACTGTGTGTGTCTTCTTGTGCCGACAACCGCGATGCAGGTTGCATTCAAAACGCTTAGATCCCCTTCGTAAAATAATTTTTGCGGAGGATCATAAATTTCTTTGAGCTGTGTCGGATAATTTTTGTCTGCGAGTTGGAGTATTTGCATAAAAAAAGTTAGAAATGATCTAACCTTAAACCCTCGACATTAAGGAATCATTAAAAAAAGTTAAAATTTTTCTAAAATTTTTATAAACCCTTGATTGTGATTTTTCCGCCTTCAACAATTTCACCAATGACTTGCATCTTGATATTGTGTCTTGCACAAGCCTCAGTGATCACGTCGACGTCGTTTGAAACGAGTATCATTCCGACCCCCATGTTCCATGTTCTGTATGCGTCCTCTTTCGGAATGTTTCCCATTTCAATCAATTTCAGCATTTGTTCGTGTGGTACAGGTAGATTATCGAGGTTTGCGCCAAGGCCTGTTTTCTTCAGCACTCTGCCGAAATTCCCCGCTATTCCTCCTCCCGTGATATGAGCTATCCCTTTTAATTCCGCTTTTGGTTGTTCTTTAAATCTCCCGTGCAAATCCATTATCAGGCTTGTGAAAATCACTGACGGAATCAGAACCACTTCTCCCCACGTGCGCGTGTCATCATATTTTTCATTCACCCAGTTTGCGCCGAATTTTTGTTTCAAAACGTGTCTTACAAGTGAAAGTCCGTTTGCCCTGAAACCGTTACACTGAAGTCCTATAACCTTGTCTCCCGGTTTTATATTTTTGCCCGTAATTATCCTGTTTTTTTCTACAACTCCGACGGCTGTCGCGTTCCAAATGTATCCGTTTAAAACGTCGCCAAGTTCTGCGATTTCTCCTCCGGGGACTATTATCTTATGCTGTATCGCGGCTTTCTTCAGCCCTTCCATCATTTCCGTGATTTTTTTCTCATTCACTTTGTTTGCATCAATTGTGTTCGAAACCGAGATTGTTTCAGCGCCTACACAAGATGCATCGTCCGCGACCATAGCCACCAAGTCGTATCCGATTGTGTCGTATTTTTCCATCATTTCCGCGACTTCCATTTTTGTACCGATGCCGTCGTCGTTTTGCACAAGCAGATAATCGCCCATGTCCATTGCGCCGGTGAATCCCCCTTCTTCAATCATTGGTTCACCGATCATGCCTTTCCTCCCGGGGAAAGTCGCTTTTGCCGCCGCGTATGCTAAGCCTGAACATTTGTCGCCCAGAGATATATCCACTCCGGATTCTTTGTAAGTTGCCATAAGTAAAGTTAGTTATTTGTCGCTGATAATTTTCCCGTCTTTAATAGTTATTACCCTTTTTTTGACGCGAGTTACAACGTCTTTATTGTGAGTTGAAAGTATTATTGTCGTTCCCGACTTGTTTATTTTAAGCAAAAGTTCCGCGAGTGCAAGGGCATTTTCCGGATCGAGATTTCCCGTCGGTTCGTCGGCGATAAGTAGCTGTGGCGCATGCACAAGCGCTCTTGCGATTGCCACTCTTTGTTTTTCCCCTCCCGAGATTTCGCGGGGGAAACTATTTCTGAATTCTTCAAGGCCTGTGAGTTTCAAAATTTCAGTAACTCTTTTTTGTGTAAAATCTTTTGGATAGCCTGAAACCTCAAGTGCAAATGCAACATTTTCAAAAACCGTTTTTTGCGGAAGGAGTTTGTAGTCCTGAAAAACGATCCCGATTTTTCTTCTGTACGCCTGCAATCGTTCCCCTTTTAATTTATGCACTTGTAAATTATCGACAAAAATATTTCCGGCGTTTGTTTTTTCAGCGCCGATTATGGCGTGAATAAGCGTCGTTTTGCCTGCGCCGGAATGTCCCGTGATGCAAACAAATTCGCCTCCCTCCACTTTGAAAGACACAGAGTCCAGGACTTTTTTATCCCCGAATTTTTTTGTAACGCGGTCTACGAAAATCATGGTTGTATTGTAGCAAATAAAATTGTAATGGAAAAGGGGAGGTGTGTTTTTACGTATGTTTCATAAAACTTGGCCAAATTTCATGATTTAAGTCGAACCAAACTATGAAAAATGTGTTATCTGCATAACCTCCAAAAACTCTGGCTTTTTGTTGATTTATTCCCAGTAGTGAAAATTGGAAGTTTGGAATCTCGTTTATTCTACCTTTCGGGAAGCCTTCTTCCCTGCACTGAGACCAGTCTATTTCATGCAAACGATATGTTACTCTGTCACGTTGCAATTCTTGAAATGTTTTTTCACATATTTCTTTTAGTCTTTTTAGTGCCATTGCTATATTTTCTTCCGGCCACCGGGACAAGCAATATTTATTGCAACTCGTATCATAAAACTCAAAACTAAATTTTAGATTTGTGGCTGGCAATTTTGTGTCCGGTATATTGAATTTATTCTCTTTTCCCATACTCTTCAATTATATCTTCGTCTGATATTTCAGTTGTGCTATGCGCCGTTGGAGGGAGTTCTTGCCTTGCTCTTTTCCATGGTTTTTCATTATGAGTCATTGTTACCAACTCAAAGGCATTTCTTACGATATATTGATCATATACTTTGTCTATTATCTCCAATGTCCCTTCAGGAAAACTTTTTTTTAATTCTTCCAAATCATCCTCATCTCCCAGTTCTATAAACGATGGATCTATGCCTCTACCTTCAAATTTTTTCAATTTTTTGTATAAACTTGGGAGTACCGGACCACGTGGCCATGCTTGGAATTTTTCATCAAACATACAATTACCTTTTTTGATTAAAACCCATACATAAGCATAGTAAAGAAGTTTTTGCATTTTTAACGGAGTAATTGTTTCTCCGTCAAAATTTGCACGATACAAAAAATACCTTGCTAGATTTATGGCCATGTTTTCGTCAACTTTGGTTGCCATATTGGTTTATTTATTTACTACGGTATAAAAATAGCTCATGTTTATCCTGAGTTCAAGAGGTTTGGAAAAATATCTTTTTATAATTTTTTAATGAAAATTTTAAGTGATCACAAATTATGACTTGTTTAATCAGCAGGTTGTGCCCAGTCAATAAAAGGTGCTATGCTTCGCTAAATTATTATTAATTTCTCCGCATGAAAAATTTGAAATTTATTTTCTTTGTTGGTGTTGTGGCTATTGGGCTTGTTGGCTGTGCGCAGACACAAACAACTCCTGTCGCTGAAAACGAGACCACTCCTGTTGTTCAAATAACAACGACTTCTTTGAAAGATAAAATTGAAAATCTTGCCAATTATTCTGTGGTTACGAATAAAGACGAGAAATCGGTAATAGTTTCTGTTTGTGATGATTTTACCAAGGCTTATGCGGATAAAGTTATGAATGGAGATGTTAAAAGATTGGTTTTGTATGAAGCTGAAAATAATTTATGGAGTAGATTGGAAGTGTACTCGGTTCCAAGTTACGGTTTGACTGAGAAAGATTTCGAGAAAGTTAGTGCATGTGGAGAACTTGGATCAAAAACCGCTTTAAAGTTAATCTCCGGAAACATACTTTGGGGGTATGCTTATTGTAGTGCCGGAGCAATCCCTACCAGCGATGAAAATGGATATGCCGAATACCAAGATTGTACCGTCGTTGAGAAGCAGTTGGCGGATTACTTGAAATAGTAGGCCAGATAACATTTCTCGCAATAAATTATTTCTTTGCTTTCTTTTTGGTAAGTTGTTTTTATGCTTGTTCCGCATTTGTCGCAGGTTCTTTCAATTAATTTTCTAGGATTTTCCCACTGCATTCTTGTTTTATGTCGACAATCCGGGCAATTTTGTGGAGTTGGAAGAGATAATCTTTTGTAGAATTTCTTTTCGTAATCTGTACTTTTATATTTTTTTCCGCATTCATTGCATGTCGGCAAACCTTTGATTGATGAAATTTGTTTCTTGTTTTTGCCTGATTCAAGCGGGAAATAATCATTCGCCACAGTTTCATAATATTCAAACGGAGAAAGTGTTGCCGGAAAAAATTCACCCCATTCCCCTGTTTTTTTCATGTGATTTATTATCTTTTTTAGAAGTTCTTCGTACTCTTCTTTTTTGTATTCTTTATTTAATATGCAGTATTTTTTGTGATTAAGTCCGATGCATCCAAATAGATTACTCGAATTGTCACAATCATCACTATAAAAACTTTCCGAAACCGTCCAGCATCTGTTACAAAATTTATTATTATAACTATTTATGGCTGTATTTATGCATTCATAAGCCAATTCACTATCCATTCCGACTGTGTCGCAGTCATAAACAAATTTGCTGTTTCTCCAAACATGCACAGAATTTTTGCAGTTTTCCGCATTATTTGCGTGGAAACAATTTTCGCAATCTTTACTATTTGAAATGTAATTTCCACCACAATTTTGACTACGAATTATTTCAGCGTATTTATTTGGGGATTTCAGGCAGAAATTTTTGAAATGTTTTTTTGTAGTTTCTGTGTCTTTGAGCAAATCTTGTTTTAATGTTTTTATTTTATTTTTGTAATCATCTTCAGAATAAGGCTTATTGAATATGTAATACTGTTTTTGGCCCATGTTTATGCACCCAAAACAATTTCTGCATCCTGTGCAATTTTTTAAAAAACATGAGTCTGAACAATTATCGCAATTTACCGAGAATAGTAATCTATAACTTTTTTGACATTCGAAACATTCATAACAATTTTCGCATTCGGTACAAAAACTCATGTCTACACAATCTTTGGATTTTTGTATCCAGTGGCTATATAAACAGTCTTCATTGTTACTGCTTTCAACCAACATATAACAATTTTTATTTTGCTCGCAAATGTTTGTGTAAAGACTGTTTTCGCTGTTTCTATTTATCAGTGCGAGTCTTGGCACTTCTTTCATTAGTTCAGCGAATTGCTCAAAAAAGGTACGAGAAAAATTGAAATCTTTTCCGTAATCAAGTGCATTCCATTTGTCCGACCACCAAATTTCTTGTGAATAAACTTTGAAAGGTTTGTCGGGTGAATAAATTGAAATTATTTCTTTGCCTGTGGCGTCGCATTTTCTTTTGTATAGGTTTCTTTCATTTCTGAAGGACAAACGTCTTTGTTGACGGCAATCGGGACAAAATGTTGGACCACATACATCTATTTTTTTATAAAAAACGATATCTTCTTTGGAAATCTCAAATTTTTCGCTACATTTTTTACATTCTTTTATCATTTTTATTTGTGAAACTTTTCGTGGATTTCTCGAAGTTTTTTGTTGGTGACGTGGGTGTAGACTTGGGTGGTGGTGATGGAGCTGTGGCCGAGCATTTCTTGGACAGAGCGGATGTCTGCGCCGTTTATCAAGAGTTCGGTTGCGTAGCTGTGGCGGAAAGTGTGAGGTGTAATTTTTTTTATTAATCCGGCTTTTAGCGCGTATTTTCGTACTAATTTTTCAATACTTACCGCAGTTAATCTGTGTTTTTCTTCTTCCAAAATGTCAGATATTTTTGTGTTGTTTATAAAAAGCGGTTTGAAATTGTCGGCGCGGGTTTTTAAATAATTTTCTATTGCCGTGACCGCGTTTTTTGAAAGAAAAACTATTCTCGGTTTTTTGCCCTTGCCTCTGACCATAAATTCTTTTCTTTTTAAGTCCACTTGGTCGCGATTTAAGTTTTTTAATTCACTTACACGAAGGCCCGTAGAATAAAGCGTTTCCAAAATCGCAGTGTCTCTAATTCCCGGATTTTTTGTTTTATCCACCGCGTTAAAAACACTTTCCAGTTCTTCGCGGCTCATCACTTCGACAGTGCGTTCCGGTATTTTTGAAAGCTCGATTTTTTCCGGAGCGAGCGTTTCGATATCTTGTTTTATGAGATATTTCAAAAATGCGCGGAGGGCTATGATATGGTAGTTTTGGGTCTTTGATGAAAGTGTGTTTCCTTTCGCGTCGGTTAGGCGATTCAAGTAAAGTCGGTATTTATTTATGTCTTCGAGTGTGACGCGTTCGGGTGCGATATCTTTGTCCAAAAATTCCAGAAATCTTTTTAGATAGTGGGCATAGTTTTCCAAAGTTTTTTTGGATTTGTTTTTTGTGATTTCAAGATATTCCAAAAATTTTTGTAAGTGTTCGGAAAATTTCATAAAAAAACCTTTAAGTTCGGCTTAAAGGTTATCAGAGAGGAAAAGAAAAGTCACTAATTACTTACGTCTTCCGATTGTGTTATCCCCTGAATTTTGTCCAAATAATTCGCCACGATTGTCATGCCTTTTTCGTCATCCTTCAGGTCTTCCATCATTTGCGTTCTTACGTCGTCGACGACCATATTAAAATCTTTTTTATCCTCGGGATTCAGTATTTGCTTTGAAAGATCCTGTCTTATCAATTTGTTGGCCAATTCCACAAGACCCCTTATTCTAAATCTTTCGGAAAGACGCTCCATGTAGGGCATAACTTCTTGCGCCACCGGAGAAAGATTTGATTTGTTTTTTTCTTGCACCAATGTTTCCGCCATATTTTTTTGTTTTATTTATCGTGTTAGTATATCATATTTACGGCTTAATTTCAAGGATATGGCTTACGAAAATCTTAAAAAACATGCGGTTAAAAAGAGTCTCGGGCGTAAATTTGAGGAAAAAGATCCCGATGATAAAAGAACCCCTTTTCAAAAAGATCAAAACAGAATTCTTCACAGTAAAGCTTTTAGGCGACTGGAAGCCAAAACTCAGGTATTTACCGCGGGGAGCGGAGATCATTTTCGGACGCGTTTGACTCATTCTTTGGAGGTCGCACAAATCAGCAGAGATTTGGCGAGAAGACTGGGCTTAAATGAGGATTTATGTGAAGTTATAGCGCTTGCACACGATCTCGGACATCCTCCTTTCGGGCACGGTGGCGAGGATGCGCTTGATGAAATGATGAAAAAATACCTGCCGGCCGGACAGGCGGGTGGCATGCATTTTGAACATAACGAACAAAGTCGAAGAATTGTTGAAAAACTTGAGAAGGCTTATCCCGATTTCGACGGGCTAAATCTCACTTTTGAAGTTTTGGACGGACTGATAAAACATCAAACCGTTTTTGATCAGAATGGAAAAGTTTTCGAGGTCGCTCCTCATTTGGAAGCGCAAGTTGTAAATATCGCGGACGAAATCGCGTATACGAATCATGATTTGGATGATGGTATTCGCGGAGGATTTTTGAAAATTTCTGAACTTAAGAAAAAAACTTTGTGGAACATGGCGGAAAAAAATGTTTATAAAAAATACGGAGAAATCAAGAATAAAGATGTTTTTATTTCGCGAATTATCAGCAATATTCTTTCCATGATGATCGAGGATTTATGTGAACAAGCTGAGAAAAACATGATCGTGAAATTCAACGACGAGATGTCCGAAAACATAAAACAATTAAGAAAATATTTGCTCGAAAATTTTTACATGAATCCGAAAATTTTCAACAAAGTCAAAAAAGGAAAGAATATGATAAAAAAAGTTTTTGAGTTTTACGTGAAAAACCCGAATGAATTTCCGGGAAAAATAAGCGCGGGGCGCGGTGAAAAAAATTCACTGATTATTGCAATAAAAGATTATATCGCAGGAATGACTGATTTTTTTCTTGCCGACGTATTTGAAAAGATTTCAAAAATACATTAAACTTGGATTCAGATGAATTGTCCAAAATGCCAAAAAGGAGATACGTGCGTCCTTGATTCTCGTGAAACAGACGGCCACAAAGCCGTTCGCAGAAGACGAGAATGCGAGAAATGCAAATACAGATTTACCACTTTTGAAAGAGTCGAAGTAAATAAGTTTATTGTTGTGAAAAAAGACGGATCGCGCGAAGCGTACGATCGAAGCAAGCTTGAAAAGGGCATCTGGAAGGCTTGCGAGAAGAGAAAAATCACCGAAGAGCAGGTGAGCCAAATGTTGAACAGACTTGAGGAAGATTGGTCGAATCTCGGGAAAGAGGTCGACAGCGGTATTATAGGAGAAGGAATTATGAACGCGTTGAAAGAATTGGATGAGGTTGCGTACATAAGGTTTGCGTCTGTTTACAGGCAATTTAAGGATATCGATACTTTTAAAAAAGAACTTCAAAAACTTTCAAAATTATGAAATATATTGACGCAATAACAGGCAGTTTGCTTTCGATTGTGGTTTTTGTACCGTTGGCTCTTTTTGTTCCGGGAGTCGGATCGACACCTGTTGTCGAGACGGTGCTGACGGTTTCTTCTTTTTTGTTCGCCATTCTCGCGGGATTTTTTATTTCCAGACTTAATACCCGTTATGATCAGGTCAGACAACTTATAAGTGATGAGGATGCGTATTTTTACTCTTTATTTAAAACGGCTAAAGTGTACGGGGAGGAGTTTGCTGGTAAAATAGCCGGTAGCATTGATAATTATTATGTCGCGGCCTTTGAGAGCGAAATAACCGATTATTATAAAGGTACTGCTCCGCATATTGGAAATATCTACAAATCTTTGTACGGAATTAGCGAAAAGAGTGCGGACAGCCTTTATGCAAATATGTTTTCCATTCTTTTGTCGATAGAAAGTGTCCGAAATAAAAATTCCGTTATTTCCAAGGAGAGGTTGACGACGGGACAGTGGACAGTGCTTGTGTGTCTTGTGATTGTGATTTTGTTTTGTCTTTTTTATATAAATACGAATCAACCGTTTTTTCAATTTTTGCTGGTTTTGATGTCTTCGATATTGGTTTTGGTTCTATTAACGCTGAGGGATTTGCAGAATTTGAGGCTCGGCGGAAAGCTCCTGCCTGTGCTTGAATCCGGGCAGGAGGTTTTGGAAAGTGTCGGAAAATTGCGATATTACAATCAAACGTTGGTAGATGCCGGCGTTATGGAAATTCCCAAGGGCGTTAAAAAATACAGGTTGGGACTTCACAGGCCGGGAAAAAAGATGAAAATTAAAATAATCCAAAAATAAATTTTGTTAAAAATTATCGCCACAATAGGTATTGCAATGTTGCTTCCTTTAACAGAAGGCGACTGGTATCGGCCTACCGTAGACACCACTTGGCAATGGCAATTAACGGGAACCATCAACCAAGACTATGATGTTGATGTATATGACATAGATTTATTTGATACTTCCGCTGAAACGATTTCCGAATTAAAATCTTCCGGCAAAAAAGTATTTTGTTATTTTTCCGCCGGTTCCGCGGAAAATTGGCGTAGCGATTTTGATAAATTTAATTCTTCTTCTCTCGGAAAACCGCTGGACGGATGGAAAGGAGAAAGATGGCTGGATATTCGCGCTAAGGATGTTTCGGACGTCATGCTGGCGCGGTTGGATCTTGCGGTTTTAAAAGGCTGTGACGGAGTTGAACCGGATAATGTCGACGGATATTCAAATAAAACAGGATTCAAGCTGACAAAAAAGGATCAACTGGCGTTTAATAAATTCATTGCCAATGAAGCGCATGCAAGAAATCTTACCGTGGCCCTTAAGAATGCCCTGGAATTGGCCGATAAGTTGGTGGATTACTATGATTTGACCATAAATGAAGAATGTCATTTTTATAAAGAATGTGATGATTTATCGGTGTTCACGGAACAAGGCAAGCCTATTTTCAATGCAGAATACAAGTTTACTTCGAGGCTTTGTTCTTCGGCGGTTTCCAATAATATCAGAACTTTAATTTTGCCCCGAGCGCTAAATGATTCAAGGCGGAGAAGCTGTGATGAATAGACTTATTCCCCCCCCGAGTTTGTTATTAATTAACGTGTTGCGTTTATCGCTGTTTTATTGTATAATATTATTAGTCAAAAATAAAAATTAAAACAAAAAACAATATGAAAAGAAATAAATTTTTGTTCGGAATTGTTTCTTTGCTCTCTATGTCTATTATGTTTTCGGGGCTTGCAAATGCCGATACTAAGAGCATGAGTGCATCCGTTCTCGGTGTAACCGAGGCTACTAAAATTGCGGCGGCGGTGCCAAAAAAGCCGGCTGAGAATTGCGCATATGAAACTCCGAAAAATCAGGATTTTAGCGCGCAAACAATTTCCGTTCGCAGAAAACTTAAAATAGATACAAATGAAATTTTCAGGGTTACCGTGTTTGTAAAAAATTCCGGAAATATGCCGTGGTTCTCCGGAAAAAGCACTTGTAGCGGGCCTCACTTGTCGCTTGGGACGGACAAACCAAGAGACTCTGCGAGCCAATTTTATGCAAAACAACTTGATGGGGTGGTTGATACAAATTGGGAAAGT